>JAXMDU010000010.1:0-113904 GCA_046348645.1 Alphaproteobacteria bacterium | reverse complement strand
CGCGCGCTGAACGGTGTCGCCCGTGCTTTCGGAAACGGGTGGATCAGCCGCCGCAATGACCACGTCTTGTGATTGTGGCTGTGTCGCAGTGGCTACCGGCTTGGTGTCGGCCGATTTGTTTTTATTCTTGACAATCAAATCTGTACTGACAGATTCATCACTTTTCAGATCAATGATCTGGATCTGGACGAGCGCGGCCTTGTTTGCCCCCGCGGCTTCGTTGCTGCCGCCAATCTGGCTGTTGCCCGCCTCGCGGGCGCTGCCAACGGTCGCGGCCGAAGATCTGGGCTTGGACCAAACCGGAGACTGAGCCTGTTCCGGCAAGGCTTTGCTGTGAATAGATGAATTATGATCCGGAAAATTTCCGCCGGCGCCAAGCCCGAGCGACGATTGAGCCGCCGGCATCTGGTCAACCAGCAGCGCGGCGCGCTCGAGGGCCTGGGCACTGTCGGGGTGCTGGGGGGTGATCGTTGCCGCCCGCCCATAGATCCGGAGCGCCGTTTCCCGATCACCGGATTGGGCTGCCTTGTCACCAACCGCGATCAGGGCCGGAACCAGGTTGCCTTTCGGAAGGCCGCCGGCCTTTTCGACCCTGGCCCCGTATTCGCTGTCATAGGCCGGCATGAAGGCGCAGCCGCCCAATCCAAGGAGAAGAGCCATGGTTGCCGAAACTCGGCGGATCGATGCGCACGGCATGGAATGGTCTCCGTTATTCCGCTGGCCAGCATCGAGGGTAATGGCGCGACGGTTTCAGAAGCGTTAAGACCGGCCCGAAAATGGGCCGGTCCTTGCCTGGAAAATCGTTCCGTCTGCGAAACTTAGAATGGCAGGAAAATGTCCAGCACCTGCGAGCCGTATCGGGGCTGCTGAACGTCTGAAATATGGCCACGGCCACCATACGAGATGCGCGCCTCGGCGATCTTGTCATAAGCGATGGTGTTGTCCGTCTTGATGTCCTCGGGACGGACGATGCCGGCAATCTGCAGCTCGCGCACTTCGAAGTTTACGCGGACCTCTTGGCGCCCCTGTAGGACCATGTTGCCATTCGGTAGGACCTGGGTGATGACCGCCGCCAGTTTCAGCTTGATGGATTCGTCGCGATCAATCTTCCCGGTACCCTGGTTGGAAAGAGTACTGCTCAGGTCCACCAGCTTGCTGGGATCCACGGCTTCGGGCAGGATCCGGTTGAGGCTGCCTTCGTAGCCAAAGAATCCGCCCATACCGGCCTTGTCCGAGTTGCTGCGGGTCCGGGTGGTCGAATTGTTGATCTGGGCTTCGTCCTTGATCTCGATGCTGATGGTCAGGATATCGCCCACCCGGGCGGCCCGCTGGTCCTTGAAAAAGGCGCGGGCACCGGTTCGCCACAGGGAATTGGGCGAACGAACCACCGATTCGGGCTCGGGCATCGGCATGCTGACCGGCCGGTAATTGGAACGGGCGGCCGGATTCTCGATTTCGGTCATCTTGGGCGAATCGCCCACTTCCGAGAGCCGGGTCAGCGCATTGCAGCCGCCAAGAACAAGCGGCAGCGTTGCCGCCAGAATGACGGGCAGCGTCAGCCGGGCTGGCCGGTGTCCAATCGCATCGGGCCGGCTTGGACGGGGTGTTTTCACGTGCGACATGGGTTAATTCCTGGTGACCAAGGGTCAGTTAGAGGCGCTGCTCAGGGCGACGGGGGCATCCGACCTGACAAGAACGGTATCCGGGCCCGTGATAACGCCCACCACGGTCTTGCCGCTCTTGATGTTGGTGGCCTGGACGGTATCGCCGAGCACCCCATCCTCGAGGGCGCGGCCCTGGGTCGTGATCGTCAGGTAGGGGGACTGGACCATCAAGGTGATCAGGCTCTTCTTCACAACCAGCATGGGCTGCTGGATGTCGGTGACGCGGATCGGCTCACCGGTCCGCAGGGTGCGGCGCGCGGCCTTGCCGATTGCAAGTTCGGCGTCGTGGACGGCATCGGCGGGCAGGCGCCGGCCGCGGATCGACACCAGCTCGATATCAGCGGCTGAAATGATCTCGCCGGCGGTGACGGGACGGCGCAGGACCGGCAGTCGCACCGATTCGTAATAGTACCCGCTCACCCGCGCCCGGCGCACCCGCTGGTCCGCGGCCGAAACTGCGATTGTGGCTGAAAAACGGCGTGTATCCCATTCAAATTTAAGATCTTCAATGTCAATCTTCGGGGTCGTTCCGGCCACCAGGTGAATCTCGGGCGGGCGCCCTCCTAGCTCGGCATTGCCGGCCCCGGCCAATTTGGCAAGCGCAGTGCCAAGGGCCTTGCCGATGATGCCTGGGGCGACCACTTCGCTCGCCCGTTCCACGGTCAGGCCGCCATCACGGTCGGCCGGATGCCATGTGATCCCATAGGCGCGGGCCGCCTGGGCCAGCCAGCGGGCATCCAGATGGGTCCGTTCGCCCGGCGCCGGCGCGCGCAGGACAATGGTTTCGGCCTGGTCTCCGGCATTGGGGAAAATGTCGCCGATCCGGATGACATCGTCGCGGACGACGATCTCGCTCGCGGCCTTGGCTGGCGCCATGGCGGCGGCGATGATGCCGATTGCGATCAGGATGACCTGGTTTAGCCTTGCCACGCTTAACCTTGCCCGTCGTACAGTCATCTTCGCCTCTTACCTGAGCTGAGTGATCGTAGAGAGCATCTGGTCCGAGGTTTCGATGACCTTGGAATTCATCTCATAGGCCCGCTGGGCGGCAATCAGGGCGGTGATTTCGTTAACCGGATTGACATTGGATCCTTCCAGGAACCCCTGCTGCAGGGTGCCGTACCCGGTCGTACCCGGATTGGCGACCGCCGCGGGGCCCGAGGCATCGCTTTGCATGAACAGGTTGTCGCCCAGCGCTTCGAGGCCGGCCTCGTTGGCGAAGACCGCAAGTTCGAGCTGCCCGGCCACCGTGGGGGTGGTTTGGCCCGCCTGCTTGTATGAAACCTGGCCACTTTCGTTGATCGAGATCTCGGCCGCATTCTGAATGGTAATACCGGGTAAGACCCGGTAGCCCGAGGCGGTGACGATTTCGCCAGATGGGCTCAACTGGAATGAACCGGCCCGGCTGTAGGCCGTTTGCCCGTTTGGAAGTTCGATCTGGAAGTAGCCACGCCCCTTGATTGCGACGTCCAGATCTTTCGAGGTCGTAACGAAGTCGCCCTGGGCGACGATTCGGTAAACGGCACCGGCATGGACACCCACGCCGATCTGGATACCCGACGGAACGATCGTCCCGGAATCCGACGATGCCGAGCCCACCTGCAGCATGTTCTGGTAGAGAAGGTCCTGGAATTCGGCCCGCTGGCGCTTGAACGACGTCGTGTTCATGTTGGCGATATTGTTCGATATCACCTCGACATTGAGCTGCTGCGCGAGCATCCCGGTGCCTGCAATGTTGAGCGATCTCATTGTCTTGTACCCCGTTACTGAATGGTGGCGATGGCTGTCGCCGTTTGGTTAACCGTTCATCGACGGCAGCGTTTCGATGACCCGCTTTTGCCGTTCATGTTCCATCTGAATGAGGTTCTGGTTGCTTTGATAAAGCCGCATGATTTCGATCATGCGGGTGATCTCGAGAACGGGCTGTACATTGGCGCGTTCGATGCTGCCTTGAATGAGGCTGACATTGGTGACCGGCTGTGGCGCGGCATTGGTGCGATAGAGTCCGTTGCCGGTCTTTTCGAGCTGGCGGTCGTTGTCGAAGCGCACCAGCTGCATCTGCCCAACCGTTCCCCGGTCGGTCGAAACCATCCCGTCATCGGCGATGCTGATCTCGGACGCGTCAGGCGGGATGATCAGGGGGCCGTTGGCGCCCTGAACCACATCTCCGGACTGGGTAATGATCTGTCCCGTCGGATCCAGCCGGAAATGCCCGGAGCGGGTGAAGCGCTGCCCGTTGCGGGTATCGACCACAAAGAACGCGTCACCGGCGATCGCGACGTCAAGGGCACTGCCGGTCTCTTCGATCGGGCCCGAGGTGACATTGCGCGCCAAACCTTGCTCGTTCACATAAGAAAGAGTCTCGGTCCTGGCGGCGGGCTTGCCGGGCTTTGCCAGGAATTCGGCAAAGACAAGTCCCTCGCGCCGGAAGCCCGGCGTTCCGACATTGGCGATATTGTTGGCGATCACCGCCATTTCGTCGTGCAGGGCAACCTGATGCGACAGGGCGATGTAGGACGCATTCTCCATCCGGCGTGATCCTCTCGCGTGATCCTCTCTGGGTGCGCTGCCCTGCCTTGCAGGAATCGTGCCAATTCGCCAATCCAGCATTTTCAGCAAATTGGCGCGTTCGGCGCCGGCTGGCCGTGCGACGGGGGCAAGCTCTGCCCGGCAGGACTTGCCGGTCCAAGCCTCGGCAACGACTTGTTAAGCGTCTTGTCGCTAGCGTAGCGACTGCGTGCCCGGCGAGCGGCCCGGGTGGCACGACCGTACGGCGGCAGGACTGATGGCGAAGCAGGACAAGGCATCCGACAGCAAGGACAAGTCCGGCAGCAAGGACAAGGACAAGGCCGAGGACAAGGACAAGGCCGCGGCGCCCGATGCCCCGGACGAGGCCGGCGAAGGCGAGACCCCGGAAGGCGAAGGCCTGCCGGAAACGCCAAAGTCGAAGCTCAAGAAAATCCTGATGATCGCTGTCCCGGTCCTGGTCCTTCTTGGGGGGGGCGGCGCGGCGGCATTCTTTCTTGGCGTGTTCGGCGGCCACGATGAGGGCGAGCAGGTTGCGGCGCCGGTCGTCACCAAGCCGGTCTTTTTCGACATGCCGGACATGCTGGTCAACATCAATGGCCGCCAGCGGCGCACATCGTTCCTCAAGGTTGCCGTCAGCCTCGAACTGAAGAGCGCGGGCGACATTGAAAGAATTCAACAGTCGATGCCACGGGTCGTCGACAGTTTCCAGGTCTACCTGCGCGAGCTGCGCAGCGACGACCTGACAAGCTCGGCCGGCATGATGAGGCTGCGCGAAGATCTTCTCTTGCGCGTGAATGAAACCGTCGCGCCCGCCAAGGTCCGCGACATTCTTTTCCGTGAAATGCTGATCCAGTGAACCGATTGACGGGAATGGCCATTACCGGCGAATCGATCCATGGCTGACGAGACCGAATCCAAGCCCGCAGAGGCGGAGGCAGAGGTAGAGGCCGCGGCCGGGACCGGCGACGATGCCGACAAGCTTGCCGCCGAGTGGGAGGCCATGGCCGGTGGCGACGGCGATGGCGACGAAGCGCAATCCTCGGGACTGGATACGCAGCAATCGGCGCGTGTTCTCAACCAGGATGAGATCGACAGCCTTCTTGGTTTCGATCCGGATTCCGCCAACGGCGCCGACAAGTCAGGCATTCGCGCTGTCGTCAACAGTGCGCTTGTCTCGTATGAACGCCTGCCGATGCTGGAGGTCATTTTCGACCGCCTCGTCAGGCTTCTTACCACCAGCATGCGGAATTTTACCTCGGACAATGTCGAGGTATCGCTCGACTCGATGACGTCGGTCCGCTTCGGAGATTATCTGAACTCGGTTCCCTTGCCGGCGATGTTGACTGTGTTCAAGGCCGACATCTGGGATGCCTATGGCCTGATCACCACCGACAGCTCGCTTATCTATTCGATCGTCGATATCCTGCTTGGCGGGCGCCGCGGCACCGCGGCGCTGCGGATCGAGGGGCGGCCCTATACGACGATCGAGCGCAATCTGGTCGAGCGCATGATTCATCTGGTCCTTGATGACATGAATGCCGCATTCGAGCCGATCAGTCCGGTCAGCTTTCTGTTCGATCGGCTTGAAACCAATCCGCGCTTTGCCGCCATCGCCAGGCCTGCCAATGCCATCATTGTCGCGCGACTGCGCGTCGACATGGAAGATCGCGGCGGCAAGATGGATATCGTGCTGCCTTATGCCACGCTCGAGCCGGTTCGCGAGATCCTGCTGCAGATGTTCATGGGCGAGAAATTCGGTCGCGACAATATCTGGGAGAATCACCTGGCGGGCGAGCTTTGGCAGACATCCGTCGAGATCGAAGCGGTTCTCGATGAAATCACCATGCCGCTTGGCGAAATGGTCGACCTCAAGGTAGGCACGCTGCTGCCATTTCGCAGCGGCCCCGATAATGACATTCAGCTTCGATGCGGCGGCGTTCCGCTGTTCATGGCGCGCATGGGGCGGCGCCACGGCAACATTGCCCTGCAGATTCGTGACGTCGTCAAAAGCGAGGACGAATGAGATGGACCTGACGCTGTTTCTTGACCTGGTCATGATCGTTCTTCTGCTGATGACAATCGGCTATGCGCTGAAATTGCATCGCGACCTTGGGCGCCTGCGGATGGCAAAGGACGAGATGGCGGCCTTTGCGCAGCGATTCGACGAATCCTATACCCGGGCCGAAGCAGGGATAGCCCTGCTGAAGCAGGCCGATGCCGAGATCATGTCGCCGCTCAGGCGCGAGATCGATCGGGCCAAGGCGCTGAGGGACGAGCTTGCGTTTCTGGGCAATCGGACGCGGCCGGGTGTTGTTGCATCGGCGCCGGCGATGGGCGAGCGCACTGGAATTGATGAACAGCCTGCGCATAGCGGGTCCGTGGCCGGGAATCCCGCTGAGAATGCCGCCAGAAATTTCAAGACGAACAATTCCAAGATCGGCAATTCCAAGACAAGCCCAGCCGTCAGTCCGGCCATCAAGGCCGCGCTCGAGCAGGCGGCGGCCGGCACGGCAAGGCTGATGCCGGCGCGCCAAGGCGTGATTCGCGCGGTCGGTGGCGAGCCGCCGAAAGCCAGGACCGGGGCCGAGGCCGGTCAGCCGCGGTCGTCGGTCGAACGCGAGCTGCTGGATGCCATCCGTGCCGCTGGTGGCGGGCGTCGATAGGCGGCATCGGACATGCGGATCAGGCTTCTTCCCGCCCTTATCTTTGTCGGCGCCCTGCTGGTCAGCGTGCGCGTTGGTCACCTGGTTTCGGGAATTGGCCACAGCGGTGGACCGGCCCTTGGGGTCGCTGAAACGCGGGCCGAGACCGGCCAGTCCAAGGCCGCCGATTCAAAGGCCGAGGCGCCTGCGGATAGCAAGAAATCGAAGCCCGGCGACGCTTCGGGCCTGAAGGCCGAGGCCGAGTTGAACAAGGCCGAGAGCAAGGGCGCCGAAAACCCTGGTGCCAAAACCGAATCCGGCGACAAGGCAGAAGGTGACAAGGCCGGGAGCGACAAGGCTGGGGCGGACGCGCCACCGGGGTTGAAGGACCCCAATCTGTTCACGGCATCCGAGATCCAGACGCTGCAGCGCCTGGCCGAGCGGCGGGATGCCCTTGATGCGCGCGAGCGTGCGCTTGACGAGCGGGAAAAAGTCCTGAAGGCGGTCGAAGGGCGGATCGAGGGGCAGCTTGCGGCGCTCAAGGAAAGCCAGACCCGGGTTCAGCGTCTTCTCAAGGCGTATGACGAGCAGGAAGCCGAAAAGCTGCGTTCGCTCGTCAAGATCTACGAAACCATGAAACCGGCCGAGGCGGCGCGGATCTTCGAGAAGCTCGATGCCAAGGTTCTGATCGAGGTCCTTCAAAGCATGAAGGCGGCCAAGAGCGCCCCCATCTTTGCGGCCATGAACCCCGTGCTGGCCCGCGAAATGACGCAAGCCCTGGCCGAGCGAAGCCAGCTGCCGCGCGATGGCGACAAGGCGGACAAGGATGGCACGAAAAGTGCGGCTGCCGGCCGCCGCAGCGACTAAGGGGTTAACGGAAATTCAAAGGATCGCTTGTAGGTTTCAATCAATCAGACCTGTGCGCCGCGCGCGTATTGGCACCCCTGCGCCCGCCAGCCCCATGGAGATCGTGTAGATGAGCGCAAACACCAATTTTCCGGTCCTGATCGTCGATGATTACAAGACGATGCTCAGGATCATCCGCAATCTGCTGAAGCAGCTCAATTTCAACGATGTCGACGAAGCCGAAGACGGCAATGCCGCGCTCGAGAAATTGCGGACGAAGTCCTATGGCCTTGTCATTTCGGACTGGAACATGGAGCCGATGACGGGGCTCGAGCTTTTGAAGCAGGTGCGCTCGGACGACAAGCTCAAGAAGCTTCCGTTCATCATGGTGACCGCGGAAAGCAAGACCGAGAACGTCATTGCCGCCAAGGCGGCCGGCGTTTCCAACTACATCGTCAAGCCGTTCAATGCGGCAACGCTCAAGGCAAAAATCGATAGCGTTCTCACGCAATAGACGTTCTCACGCAATAGACAGGCGTGGTGGCTCATGCCGCAGGCATTGAAACTTCTGGGATGGCTGACTTCGCTTTCGGCAAGCGGCCGGAAAACCGTACCGGTCGCTGAAATCGAGCGGATCGTGCAGGGCGCTCTGCATGAACCGGATTCGACTGCCGCCAACGGGCAGGCCAGCGCGCTCGAACAGGTGGAAGCCCTGGCCCGCTATCTGCGCGATGCGCGGGCCGAACTTGCTGCGCTCGACCCCAATGCGGCAGAAAACCACTACCAGAGCGCAACCGACGAACTGGACGAGATCGTGCGGTCGACCGAAGTGGCGGCCGGCGAGATCCTCGATGCTGCCGAAGAGGTGGATCGGATTGCCGCGACACTGGATGGCGATGCGGGCACGGCCCTGTCGGGTGCCGCGACCAGAATCTATGAGGCTTCGAACTTCCAGGACCTGACGGGGCAGCGCGTCACCAAGGTTGTTCGCATCATTCGCCACATCGAAGATCAGATCGGGCGCATTGTTACGGCGCTGGGCGGAACCCTGCCGTCGGCGCGCGAACACCCCGCCGTGACCAATCCGTCTGCGGATCCGAATTCGGAACAAGACCTTCTGAATGGACCGCAGCTTTCCAACAAGGCCAAGACTCAGGACGACGTCGACGCCCTTTTCGCCAAACTGGGCTAGACCATGAATGCCGCCAAGCGGCGCCGGTTCACGGCATCAAGACTTGTCCCCTGGATTGTCCCCGCCGCGCTGGGGCTGATCGATCCTGGCCTGTCCCAGGCCGCAACCCAGATTCGCGCCGCGGTCCATGATGGGTTTGGCCGTCTGGCGATCGAATGGCCCGATCCCGTCAGACACGAGGTCAGCCAGGATGGCCGGCGGGTTGTCCTGCGTTTCACGCGGCCGGCCGATGGGTCGCTGGCCCAGGTGCGGGAAAAGCTGGACCGCTATCTTGCGAATGCCGTGCTGACGGATGGCGGGCGCAGCGCCATTCTTGAACTGGCTGCCGATGTTCAGATCAAGACGGCGCTTTACGAAGATCGGATTGTGGCCGTCGATTTCATCATTAGTGGTGGTCGCGCGGCGGCAGCCCCGATGCGGGGGGATACGCCGCGCAGTGCTGGGGCCGAAGCAGCAAAAGGACAGCCAGGTGTTGCCGTCCGGTTCGGCGAACATGATGCCTATGACCGGATCGTGATCGATTGGCCAACCGCGACCAGCTATGATGTCCGGGCTTCCGATAATCATGTGACCGTAAGCTTTGACAGCGCGGTGCGTCTCGATCTTCAGGGGCTGCCGCAGGAAGAGACCCGCTACTTTCGCGCGGCTCGCCTGGGCGATGGCGCGCGGGCGCCGCTCGAGCTTGACGTGATGGATGGCGTCAGGGTGCGCCACTTCCGGGCCGGTCCCAAGCTGGTTCTCGATCTGATGCCACGCCAGGACTTGAATGGTCCGGCATCGGGTCCGAAGGCGAGCGAGATCAAGCGGCTGGCCGCGATCGAGCCGAGGGCTGGCCTGGTGGAAAGCCCGGCAGAGCCGCCTTTGGCCGGCCCGGGCAAGGCGTTCCTGCAGCGTTCAGGCCAGGGCATATCGCTTCATTTTGGCTGGCAGCATCCGATCGGGGCGGCCGTGTTCGAAAGGGCGGGCTATATCTGGATTGTTTTCGATACATCCGACCCACTCGATCTTTCGGGAATTCCTGCCGCACCGCGCTCGGTCGTGTCCGAGATCAAGCCGGTCGATACGCCCGATGCCCGGGCCGTGCGCGTAACGTCGCTGCCGGGCTTCCATCCGGTCGCGCGGCGCGATGGCTCGACCTGGATCATTGAACTGGTTCAGCGTGCGGCGACCGGTGAAGGCGGGCTTCAGGTCCGATCCGACAGCAAGGACGGCGTGATCACGCGCTGGTTCGTGCCTGTTCTGTTGCCGACGCGCAGCGTCGATCTTGCCGATCCAGAGGTGGGCGACCGCCTGCAGGTTGTCCCGCTGCCGGGCCAAGGGCAGGGGTTGAAGGGTGGGCGTGAAACGGCGTTCTTCCGATTGCTGCCGACCGCCCAGGGCATTGTCGTCGAGCCGCGGCATGACGCCATTGCGCTTCGTTCGACGAATGACGGCATCGAGATCGTCGATCGGCGGGACCGTCCGATCCAGATGGCTGCGCCTCAACGGGTTGCCATTCCAGTTGCCGAGACTCCAGTCGCCAAGAC
Source organism: Alphaproteobacteria bacterium (assembly GCA_046348645.1). GTDB lineage: Bacteria > Pseudomonadota > Alphaproteobacteria > JAXMDU01 > JAXMDU01 > JAXMDU01. The sequence continues at coordinate 103,505 of JAXMDU010000010.1, read as the reverse complement.
CAGGCCGACGCCGGCCGACGAAGCGCCGGTGACGGCGGCCGCGACATCCAAGCCCCCGGTCTTGCCGCGGAGCGAGGCGACGGCCAACCCGGCGGCGCCAGCGGAAACGCTTCGCCCCATGACAACACCGCGGCCTGCGGTCAATGGGCAAAAGACGCCGGTGTCGGTCATGCCAGCGGTGCAGGCGTCGGACCGGCGCTTGTTCGACCTGGCAGCCTGGGGTGACTGGAACAAGCCTTATGACGAGGCACGGCTGGCCAGGCTTGATGCGTTGATCGACGCGCCAGAGCAGGCGCGCAACAAGAAGCGGATCGAACTGGCAGGGTTCTTCTTTGCCCATGCGCGGGCCCCGGAAGCGCTGGGGTTGCTTGAGGTTGCCGCCCAGACCGACGAGCAGGTGGCACGCGATATCGGCTTCCGCGCGATGCGGGGCGCGCTCAGGATTCTGGCCGGGCGAATCGACGAAGCAGCCCAGGACATGGCCGACCCGGCGCTGAACGAATACAGTGACGGCCTTGTCTGGCTGGCCGCGCTGGCCGCAGAAAGAGGCGAAACCCATGCGGCTGCCAGCGGCTTTGCGACGGCCCATGGCACGGTCTTGACGTACCCCGAACCCATTCGCCGGCGCCTGGCGCGGCTTGCGGTCGAGGCCCTGGCCATCGAGAAGCTGGACGAGGCGGCTGAATCCTATGCGGCAATGCTGGAAAGCCTGGCCGATACGCCGGAACGCAAGGCCGAAGTCAGCTATGTGCGTGGTCGCATTGCGCTTGGGACAGGTGACCAGGCCGAGGCTCGTCGTCATTTCGATCTGGCCGTGAAGGGGCTGGATCGCCGCAGCCGCGCCGAGGCCAGCTACCATCTGATCGAGATGGCCCTGGCCGACAAGGAGATCGGCCCGAAGGAAGCGGCCGACCGGTTCGACAAGCTGCGCTTTGCCTGGCGTGGTGGACCCTTTGAAATCCAGCTTTTGAAGCGGCTGGGTCAGTCCTACATCGCCGCCGGGGATCGCCGCCGGGGGCTCGATACCTTGCAGTACGCCAGCGCCCGCCTGGACAATGAACAGGACAAGGAGATCAAGGCGATCATGCGCGAGGCCTTCGAAGGCCTGTTCATGAGCGAGGATTCGGCGCGCACCGACCCGATGGCTGCCATCTCGATCTTCGAAGCGCACAAGGATCTTGTGCCAAGCGGGGATCGGGGCGACCGCATTCTGCGCAATCTTGCCGACCGGTTGATCGACGTCGATCTTCTGGATCGGGCCCGGGATCTGCTGGCGACGCTGGTGCGCGAGCGGCTCAAGGGCGAGGCGAAGGCTGAAGCGGGGTACCGGCTGGCCCTGGTCGAAATGCTGGATCGCAATCCCGATGGCGCGATCAAGGCGCTGTCTGACAGCGACGAGGCCGGGCTTCCGCCCACCATGATTCGGGATCGGCGTCTGCTTGCGGCCGAGGCGCTTGCATCCAGGGGCCGTGACCAGGAGGCGCTGAAGGCGTTGCTGGATGACCAGGGGGCCGAATCCGAACGGCTGCGGGCCGATATCCATGTCAAGAATGGCCGTTGGCGTGAGGCGGCGCAGATTCACGAGAAGCTTTTGGCTGGCGTTGCACCGGGCCGGCCGTTGGCGCCGGACGAGGCCCGCGTCGTGCTCAATCGGGGCGTGGCGCTGGCCATGCTGGGGGACAATGCCGGGCTTGCGGCCCTGCGGGATCGGTTCGCGGCGCAGATGGGCACCGGGCCCGAGGCAGCGGCGTTCGGGCTGCTTACGTCGACGCCGGCCGGGAACCGCAGCTACGAGAATATCGCAGCGCAGGTCAAGCTGGCGCAGAAGCTGGTGGCCGATTTCGCCGATTATCGCCGGCGCCTGAAGTCGCCGAACGGCGCAACCAACTAGCCGATCATTACCAATGCGCAGGCCATTGACCGGATCGGCATGGCCAAGGGGCCTGCTTGCGGCCGCACCGGTTGACAATCCGGTGCGAGCACATAGATTGGATGCATGTTCACTTTCGCGACATTCAAGCGTGGCCTGGGTCATTCAGGCAGTCTGATCGCGGGCCTTTAGCCCCGGGTTCGGCGCGCCCGCGCGTCCCGGACTCGGGGTTGCCACAGCGGGCCGGCTGAAACGGCGCGTTCCCAAGCCATAGGCCCAAGCGGTCGTTTTTCCCGTTCAACCGGATGCGGTGCAACAGGCGCCGCCCAGCGGCTTGCGAGCTTGTGGAACGCTCCTGCCTGGCGGGGCTTGGATCATTGGAATGAGAATCGTTGTGGGCGGCCAAGAACTGCTAACGGAGAGTCATACCATGTCGAAGAAGCGACGCGATGATGACAACACCGCAGGCGACGCCAAAGGTGCGGACGCCACGGACACAAACGTCTACCGCCTTGTGCCGCGAACACCGCGGCATGGGACCCCGATAGGAGCGGATCCAATAGGTATGGGCACAAGCGGGCGCGCCCGCTTGCCTGGCCCGACCGATGACAATGACCCAGGTCCATCCGCCGCATGATACAGCACCGATGGCCGCGATTGATCCCAAGGAGATGGCAATGACAACCATGCAAGACCAGAACGTCGGTGCGGCCGTAACCCGCCACCGGAAGCCGCGCATTACGCTTTCCGCCCAGGACTACGAGCGCCTGTCGATCCTGGCGCTGGCGGCGAAGCGCAAAATGCCGGATCTCGCCGCCGGATTGGCCGATGAAATTGACCGGGCACAGGTCGTTCCGAGGTTGGAACAGCCAGCCCGATGCGTCAGCATGGGATGCGACGTCGTCTTTCGGGACGACACAACCGGGAAATCCCGGCGCGTGACGCTGGTCTATCCCGATGAGGCTGATATCGCGCGGCACAAGGTTTCGGTCCTGACCCCGATCGGTACGGCGCTTATTGGCCTTGGCGTCGGCCATTCCATCGACTGGCAGACGCGGTCTGGCGAAACCCGGCATCTGACCGTCCTTGAGGTGCATGAGCCGGAGCCAGGTTGATCAAGGTTATGTGAAGACGGGTGGCGATCGGCATCGCCGCCCGCCGCGCTTCAGCCTGCCCGCGCCAGGTGCGATGCCCAGCTAATCGTCGGACTAATCGTCGGACTAATCGTCAGGCCGCTGCGAAACTGCGGACCAAGCTGCCGACCACCAGATACCAGCCGTCGACCAGTACGAAGAAGATCAGCTTGAACGGCAATGATATGACGATCGGCGGCAGCATCATCATGCCCATCGACATCAGGATCGAGGCCACCACCATGTCGATGATCAGGAATGGCAGGAACAGCAGGAAGCCGATCTCGAATGCGCGCCGCAGCTCGCTGATCATGAAGGCGGGGATCAGGGCGGTGAGGGGGGTGTCCTCGGGTTGGGCAATCGCACCCCCGCCTGACAGGTCAACGAACAGGGCAAGGTCCTGCTGGCGAACCTGACGCATCATGAACTGATGGACCGGTACGGTCGACCGGGTAAAGGCTTCCTTTTCCGTGATCTGTTCCTCGATCAGGGGCTGGATCCCGTCACGGTAGGCGGCCTCGAAGGTGGGTGTCATCACGAAGCCGGTCAAGAACAGCGCCAAGGCGATGATCACTGCGTTTGGTGGTGTCTGCTGCATGCCGATGGCGCTGCGCAGGAACGACAATACGACGACAATCCTGATAAAGGCCGTGACCATCACCAGGATCGATGGCGCCAGGCTGAGGACGGTCAGCAGGGCCAGGATCTGAATGATCCGGCTGGTTGACGATCCGCCGTCGCCAAGATCGAGGTTCAGCGCCTGGGCCGACGCTTCGACGGGAACAAGAGCGCCGATGGCGGCCAGCAGTCCCGCCAGCACTGTGATCGGAAGCGCACGGCACATCGATCAGACCTCGCGCCCGACGGGTGCAGGCGGCAGCGGTGGGACTTCGAACCGCGGCGCCGCGGCATTGCCCTCGATCACGATGTCACCGCCCGGGCCGAGGAGCAGCAGGTGTTCGCGGTCGTCGCGCTTCAGAAGAACCAGGCGGCGGCGCGCATCAAGGGTCAGTACCTCGACGACGGACAGGCGCGATGGCCGGCGGGCGGTGACCAGCGGTCCGCCCAGGCGCAACCGGCGCGCGATCCATGCAACCAGGCCGATCAGCGCCAGCACGAAGACAAGGGCCAACCCAAATCGCAGCAGAGTGTTGATGTCCATGGTGCCGGTCCAGCCCAAGCGTCGCTAGGGTGTCGCTACGATCAGGTGTTCAGTTCTTCTTGTCGGGTGGGCGGTTATAGGCCGTGAACGCGCGGTGCTGGGTTTTGCCGCGCTGGATGTTGGCGGCCAGATCATCGCGCGCCGCCTGCAGCGTCTCGGACAGACGATTGATCATATCCATCAGGACCAGGATGGCTGGAAAGACGCGCTCGCGATCGGGCGGGGCAAGGCCTTGGGCCATCTTGCACGCCGCTGCGGTGCGATCGCTCAGGGCGGTCAGGTCAGGGACTTCGCCTTTCACCAGCTGTTCGCGGATCTGCTCGGCCAGTTCGCCAAGACTGGTCATCTCGTCGCACAGCGTTTGGATTGCAGTCATGAAGCGGCTCGGGGATACGAGGTGGGGGCAGGGCTGGGCGGTTGCGGGATTGGACGCGCCGCCGCCCGATAGACATAGGCAAGTATCTCGGCAACGGCGGCCAGCGCTTCGATCGGAATGTCGCTCTCGGGATCGAGGACCGACAAAAGTTCGGCCAGATCGGCATCCTCGCGGACCTTGACGCCATTCGCGAAGGCGATCTCGATGATCTTTTCGGCCAGGGCGCCGCGTCCGGCGGCAACCACGCGGGGTCCGCCGCCATCGGACGGAAAACCCTGGATCGCGACGGCGCGCGCCTCGGCGCGGCCGGGATCTGGAATGGGGGTGGGGTGATTGGCCACTGCAAGACCTTGGGCTTGGCTGCGCCGCCCATCGGCGCGCCATGTCTTAGCTTGGCAGGAGTAGGGTTAACGAAGCGTGTAGAGCGCCATTCTTTAGCGGGCGCGGGCAAGCCGCAATCCGAACCCGAGCAGCGCGATCCCCAGCCCCGAAAAAAGGACCCAATAGGCCGGCCGGATCATGGCGGGAAAAGCGAGATACGCCATAAGAATGCGAGATCCCGAAAGCCCGGTTGCAAGCGTCGTCCACGCATATTCGATCGCGACAGTGGACAGCGCGCCAAGCATGGCCGCGCCCCCGGCCTGGGCCGGCGTCAGGGCTTTCGATTCCACCCTGTGCTGCAGAAGCCGGTACAGAAACAGCAGCGACAGGAAGCCCGCCATCATGGTGGCCTCGGTCGCATTGATCTTCGATTGAAGGAAGAAGTGAAACACGGCCAGCAAGGCAATGGCGTAACTGGCCTTGTGGATCTGTTTCCAGACATGCCCCAGGCGCCGGACGGCGGCATCGTTCGACGTCATGCCAAGGATCAGCAGCCCAGCCAGGGCGGTCAATCCGATGAGGAGATAGAATCGCAGAACGATTTCGGTCGCGGCGCGGCCCAGGTCCCAGCGCTGGTCCGCGACATTGAGAACGACATGCCCGACGGCATAGGCCAGCGCAGCAAGCCCCAGCATGCGCCGGATCCGGGTTGGCTGGCGCCAATCCAGGATGGCACGAAGCGGGGTCGCGGCCAGGGACAGGAACAGAAGCCGGATTGTCCACAGGCCCGTTTCCTGGATGGCGGCCGTCAGGGGCCGGGGGCCAAGTTGCCGGGTGATGGCCTCGAAGGCGATCCAGCCTGCCGGGGCAAGAATCGCCAGAAAAGCCGCCAGCCTGAACCAGGAAAAGCAGCCCCGGCGGTCATTCCATGGCGGAAACGCAGACAACCAGATCACCGGGAGCCGGCCGCGATGTGAAATAATATTTCTACTATTCCAAATACGGTTAATCGGGCGCCGCAGTCCATCGGGCGACAACGCCCTATTCGAAGGGCCGGTGTTTCAGTCGCTCAGCTTTTCGGGGCAGCAATCGCATTCAAGAGATCGGGGCCTGCCTGGGCTGCGGCAAGATTCTCGGCCTTGATCTTCTCGTAGAGTTCGCGGCGGAGCACTGAGACATCAGAAGGAAAGACGAAGCCAATCTTTGCGGATTTTCCGCGGACCTCAACGACTGTAATCTCGATATTGTCGTTGATTACGACTGACTCGCCGACCTTGCGGGTTAAATACAGCATGGCGTTCCCTAGTCATCCTGACCTTGAACGGGGGGTCACCGCTTTACCCAGCGGCTTGGCGGGCACATTACCGCCTTCACGTATTTGTAACAAGTTTTCGATGTTTACTTTCGATTAAGACCTGCTCGCCCATACTTCGGGCCCTACGGACCGGGCAGAACCGGCCTGGGGAACGGAGCGGCCCCGATGAATCCGGCCAAGTCACGCCTGATGACTGCCTTGACGCAACGCATGGGCTACCTGGCCCAGCGCCAGACGGTGATCGCCCAGAACGTCGCCAACGCCGACACGCCGGGCTACCAGCCCAAGGACGTGAAGCCGATCCCGTTTGAAAAGGTGCTGAAGGCACAGGACATGCGCGGCCCCCGGGTTACCCAGGCCAACCATATCGCGCCCGAGCCGCGCCACGCGGCTGGCCGAGCGAAAGGCGAGGCGCAGAAAACAACCTATGAGACCTCGATCTCCGGCAACGCGGTCGTGCTCGAAGAGCAGATGATGAAGGTGGCCGAGATCCAGAGCGAATACAACCTTGCAACCAATCTCTATCGCAAGCATCTCGCCATGCTGAAGACGGCGCTTGGCCGCCCCGGCGGCGTGTAAGGAGGCCCTCGATGGACCTGGTCAAGACTCTCTCCATCTCGTCATCCGGCATGAAAGCGCAGGGCGCGCGCCTGCGCGTGATCGCCGAGAACATCGCCAACGCCGATTCGGTCGGCGACAGCAAGGACGCCGAGCCGTATCGCCGCAAGCTGGTCACGTTCAAGAACGCGCTTGATCGCGCCACCGGTGCCGAGACGGTCCACGTCAATCGGGTCATGACCGACAAGGCTGAATTTCCGAAGCGCTACGATCCATCGCATCCGGCGGCGGATGCCGACGGCTATGTCCGCATGCCGAATGTCAAGTCGCTCATGGAAGTGATGGATATGCGCGAGGCGGAACGAAGCTACGAGGCGAATCTGCGCATGGTCGAGTCGGCAAAGCAGATGCTGCAGCGCACGATCGACATTCTGCGTGGCTAGAAAACCCGATGATGGATCGCCCCTCTGATCGGAGTGCTGAATGAACGTCAATCTCTCGCAGGCGTTTTCTGCCTATTCAAAGGCTGCGCAGCCGGCTGGTCCGGGCCTCGATGCGCGTGACCGGGCCGCATCGGGATTTTCCGATCTGGTCAAGGATGCCTTGAGTTCGGCGGCCGAGATCGGTCGCGAAGCCGAGAAGCAGAGCCTGAAGGCGGCGGCCGGCGCAGCCGATCTTGGCGATGTGGTGACGGCGGTTGCCAATGCCGAGGTCGCCCTCAATGCGGTTGTCGCGGTGCGCGATCGGGTCATCCAGGCCTATCAAGACATCATCCGGATGCCGATCTGATTCGACGATGGAAACACCCGAAGTCCTTGATGTCGCGCGAGAGACTATCTGGGTCACGCTTCTGGTCGGCGCCCCGATCATGGCGGTTGCCCTGATCGTCGGTCTTGGAATCTCGCTTGTCCAGGCGCTGACCCAGATTCAGGAAATGACCCTGTCCTTCGTTCCGAAGGTGATCGCGATCTTCCTGGCGACCGTGCTGTTCCTGCCGTTCATGCTGCGGATGCTGACGACCTTTACCCAGCAGATGGCCGAGCGAATTGCCAACGGGGGATGAGTCTCGGTCGATGCTGGACGAGATTCTTCCCGATACCCTGTTTGCATACCTGCTGGTTTTTTCCCGGGTTGGCTCGGCCCTGATGGTGATGCCGGGCTTCGGCGAAGCCTTTCTGCCGGCCCGCATTCGCCTGATGATAGCCCTTGGCGTTTCGCTGGTTCTCCATGCGCTGGTGGCGCCGGCCATTCCCGCCCTGCCGGGGTCACCGATCGTCCTGGTCGGACTGATCGGCGGCGAGGTCATGATCGGCCTGTTCCTCGGGTTCCTGGCCCAGATGATGCTGATCGCCATGCATACGGCCGGCATGATCGTCGCGTTCCAGATCGGCTTCGGCAACGTCCTCGCCTTCGATCCTGCCGTCGCCGGGCAGGGCTCGGTCACGGGCGTGTTCCTGGGCATGCTTGCCCTTCTCCTGGTGTTTGTGACCGACACCCATCATTTGTTCTTGCAGGCAATCGTGCGGAGCTATGCCTTGTTCGTGCCGGGCCAGCTGTTGCCGCTTGCCGATGTCAGCCAGGGCTTGGCGCGCGCGCTTGCGCGAAGCTTCAGCCTGGCGGTGCAGATCTCGGCGCCGTTCCTGGTTGCCGGGCTTCTCTTCTATATCGGCATCGGCCTGCTGGCGCGGCTGATGCCGCAGATCCAGGTGTTCTTCGTTGCCCTGCCCCTGCAGATCGTCTTGGGGCTTGCGGTGCTGATGCTGGTGACCTCGGCCATGTCGCTTACATTCATCGACGCCCTGCGCGACGTGTTCGCGGGCGGCATTCTCGGGAGCTGAGGTGTCCGAAGAGACGACCGATCGTTCAGAACGCACCGAAGCCCCCACCCAGCGCCGTCTGGACGATGCGCGCGAGAAGGGGCAGGTCGCATCGTCGCGTGAAATCAATCATGCCGTGATGATCCTGGCCGCGACCATCATCACGCTGTTCATGGCGCCATCGGTGCTAAGCCGAACCGTCGCGACGCTGACGCCGTTCCTGGCCGTGCCGGACCAGATTGCCATCAGCGACGGAATGCTGGGATCGTTCGCCCTCGATACCGCCATGACTGTCGGGCTTGTGTTCGCGGGGCCGCTCATCTTCATCATGGTTGCCGCGTTTGCCGGCGGCTTCTTCCAGACCGGCCCGCTGCTGGCGGTCGAGCAGCTGAAGCCAAGCTTCGAGAAGATCTCGCCGATAGCGGGATTCAAGCGCCAGTTTTCGGCCAAGGCGATGGCGGATTTCGCCAAGAGCATTGCCAAGCTTGGCATCGTCGGCGCCGTTGTCGTCATGGTGCTGATGCCGATGGCAGACGAGATTGAGGCCTTTGTCGCCCTGGAGCCGGTCGCGATGATGGATCAGATCCACCGTCACAGTGCCAAGCTGCTGGGGGGTGTGCTGGCGATCGTCGCCGCCATCGCGGTGCTTGACTATGCGTTTCAGCGGTTCACCCTGATGCAGTCGCTTCGCATGTCGCGCCACGACCTGAAGGAGGAATACAAGCAGACCGAGGGCGATCCCATGATCCGGGCCCGCCTGAAGCAGCTGCGGGTCGAACGGGCGCGGCGACGCATGATGCAGGCAGTGCCCGAGGCGGATGTCGTGGTCACCAACCCGACCCACTTTGCGGTCGCGCTGAAATACGACATGGCCAACATGAGCGCCCCGCGGGTGGTGGCGAAGGGCGTCGATCATCTGGCGCTCCGCATCCGCCAGGTGGCCAAGGATGCGGGCGTTCCGATCGTCGAGAATCCGCCGTTGGCGCGGGCCCTTCACGCCGCCATCGATCTTGATCAGGAAATCTCGCCAGAGCATTACAAGGCGGTGGCCGAGGTGATAGGTTACGTCATGCGACTACGCCAGGGCAGCCGAGGCGCCCGGGCGCATGCGGGGAACGGGGGACATGACCGATAGGGCGATCGCCGCGGGCGACGGGGCGGCAGGGGCGGCGAACGGGGCCGGCCGGGGGATCCTGGCGCTGGCGGGCAGAAAAATTGGCGCGATCGAGCCGGTGATTCTTGGCGCCAGCCTTGGGCTGGGCGGGCTTGGCCTTGTGGCGGCCGGGCTGGGGGCGTTTGGCTGGGCGCCGGCCTTCGGCGGTCTGGCGGCAGGATTGCTGGGCGGCGCCCACTGGGCCGCACGGCGGGCGCGCCGGTTCGGGGCCGATCTTGATCTGATGCGCCGCGTCTATGACGCCAGCAGCTTCGGGCGCCTGGTGGTGCGTTCCGACGGCCAGACGGTCTATGCGAATGCAGCATTCCGCGACCTGTGCGGGACCGGCCACGCCCTGCAGGCCCTGCAGCAGGTCCTGTCCTCGGGCGTGGGCGGCGGCGCGGATGGAACCTATGGCCGCCTGATGGCCGAGGCCGAGCGACGCGGTGACGCGCGGGCCGAGGTCATGCAGCGGAAGGCCGATGGCGAAACGCGCTGGCTCGAGGTGTCGGTCCATCGCGTCGCCGGGCCCGAGGGTTTCGTGTCATGGGGCGTCGGCGACGTGACGGCCCGGCACGAGATGCTGCAGGTGATCCGCGAGGAGCAGGAAAAGCTTGTCGCCTTTGTCGAGAACGCGCCGATCGGCGTCTATTCGGTCGACGAGAAGGGGCGCTTCCAGTTCGTCAATCATGTGCTGGCGGATTGGTTCGGCGTTTCGGCCGGTGCGCTGACAACCAGCGGCCGGCTGCTTGATCACATGCGCGGCGAGGAGGGCGCGCCGGCCTTCAGCCCCTTTGTTGGCGGATATGACAACGCGGCCGGCGAGGTCACCTTTACCGGCAGCGACGGCCGGGTTCGCGTCGCCTCGGTCACCCAGCGGGTCATTCTGGCCGCCGAAGGCACCGGGCTTGTCGCCCATGGCGTGGTGCGCGATCTGTCGCGCGAGCGGGAATGGGCCAGGGCTCTTTCCGATTCCGAGGATCGTCTGAAAAGCTTTTTCGCGGCAGCGCCGATCGGCCTTGTTCTTCTGGATCGATTCGGACGCATTGAGGAAAGCAACCGCGCCTTCCGGGCGCTGATCGGGCCGAAGGCCGCCGAGCCGATCGGCCGGGCGCTGGTCGATCTGGTCGCCGACGAAAGCCGCGCCGGGCTCGATCGCCATTTGCGGGCGGCGATCGACGAGGGCGGGCGGGAGCCTCGATCGAGGTGAAGCTTCCGGTCGAAGGGCGCGTGCTGACCGCGTCGCTCTATATCAGCCCGCTGGAAGGCCGCCGCCGCGCGGCCGATGATGGCGACCAGCAGCGCGACGCATCCGGCCTGATGGTCCATTTCATCGACACCACCGAACAGCGCGCCCTTGAGGCGCAATTCGCCCAGTCGCAGAAGATGCAGGCGGTCGGCCAGCTGGCGGGTGGCATCGCGCACGACTTCAACAACCTTCTGACCGCAATGATCGGGTTCTGCGATCTGCTGCTGATGCGCCACCGGCCGGGCGAGGAATCCTTCGCCGACATCATGCAGATCAAGCAGAACGCCAACCGTGCCGCCAATCTGGTGCGGCAGCTTTTGGCGTTCTCGCGCCAGCAGACGCTGCAGCCAAAGGTCCTCGACATGACCGACGTGGTGGCGGATCTGTCGAACCTGCTGCGCCGCCTGATCGGCCCCAAGATCGAGCTCAAGACCGTGCATGGCCGCGACCTGTGGCAGATCATGGCGGACCAGGTGCAGATCGAGCAGGTGCTGATCAATCTTGTCGTCAACGCCCGGGATGCGACCCCAAGCGGCGGCACGATCACGATCCGCAGCCGTAACCTGCGCATCGATGCGCCCCAGATGATCGGCGCCGAGACCCTGTCGTCCGGCGACTATGTCGTGCTCGACGTGGTGGATACCGGCACCGGCATCGCCAAGGAGCACATCGGCCGCATCTACGAGCCGTTCTTCTCGACCAAGGAGGTCGGCGCCGGTACCGGCCTTGGCCTTTCCACCGTCTATGGCATCGTCAAGCAGACCGGCGGCCATATTGTCGTCGACAGCGAAGTGGGAAAGGGAACCACCTTCACGATCTATTTCCAGCGCCATGGCGATGGAACCGCCAGGGCGGCAAGCGACGCCGCCCTGCCGGCGCGCCGTGACCTGACCGGGGCGGGAACCGTGCTGCTGGTCGAGGACGAGGATGCCGTCCGGCAGTTCGCCCTTCGGGCCCTTCGCAACAAGGGCTACAAGGTGATGGAAGCGAACAGCGGCGTCGGCGCGCTCGATATTCTTCGCAACACCGAGGAACGGATCGACGTGCTGGTGACAGACGTGGTCATGCCGCAGATCGATGGGCCCGAGCTGGTGCGCGAGGTGCGCAAGATCCGGCCGCAGCTCAAGATCGTCTTCATCTCGGGCTATGCCGAGGAAGCCTTTCGCAAGCACCTTGACCGTGACCTGGAATTCGCCTTCCTGCCAAAGCCCTTCAGCCTCCAGCAGCTTGCCACCAAGGTCAAAGAGGCGATGGGGCAGACCTGACCGGGCGGGCCGGCTGCCTTTGCGGTGCTTCGATCCTCGGCCGTGTCAGGCCGGCTTTGTTCCGCGGACCCATTCCAGCATGTGGGGCAGGAAATCGCCGTCCCAGATATCGGTGAAGCCCGCCATTTCGAAATAGCCGCGGATATCGCGCACGGTATGGCCATGGCCGGTGCCGCGGGTGACCGCCTGGTCGAGCGCCCATTGCGCCGCTTCGGGCGGCCCGGTGCGATCGGCATTCAGCATGTGGCCGATCATGTGCATCTCGCCGCCCGGCACCAGGGCATCGAAGGCTTTTTTCACGACCAGGCGGATGAAGTCGCCGCCATAGAGCGACTGGTTGCTTGCCATCACAGCAACGTCGGCGCCGGCCGGGAACGGATCCTTGGTGAAGTCGCAGGGCTCGGCCATCACCCGGTCGGCGACGCCGTTTTCGGCGATGAATTCGCGCGCGACTTCGACAACCGGCGGCAGGTCGAGAACGATCGCCCGGATGCCGGGATGGGCCTTTGCGGCATTGATGCAATAGGCGCCCGATCCGCCGCCGATATCGATCATCAGCTTGCGCCGGGACAGATCGACCAGCTTGACGAAGCGGCTGCCCGCGCCCATGCCGATGGCATAGGTCGCCTCGTGGTACTTGCGGGCATCGGCGATTGTCCACTTGGCAAAGGCGCCCAGCGTGACTGGCCTTTCCGGGCTCTGCAGATGCTCAGACAGCCTGCCCCAGTCGTTCCATTCCGGCTTGGTGAACAGCATCCAGTCGCCGGCATATTCCTTCCTGCCCCGGACCAGGAAACGCTCGACGTCGTCCGCGTTCTGCAGTTTTCCGTCGACCTGCTGCAGCAGGCCAAGGCCCAGGCAATAGGTGACGATGCGGTCGGTATTGAGCGGCGTCATCCCCAGGTCCTTGGCAAGGGCGTCCCGGCTTCGCGCCCCCTTCGAGACCGCGGTGAACAGGCCAAGCTCGACGGCGGCCATCAGCGTGGCGGCCTGGCGGTAGGCGCGCACCATCTGCTGCAGGCGGACCGTGGTTTGTCGGGACTGGTTCATGCCGGATTTCCTCTTGTGTTTTTTGGGCCGAGGTGATGAACGGAAGGGCGTGGGGACGGAACCTTGGAAAGACGGCCCATTGTCCATGATCGGCGGGCCATCTCCAAGGGTCGATAACGCATGCGTGCGGCTCCCGGGAAAGAACGCGCGACCCCGGCACGCCGCGCGGGTATAATCCACCCCGCAAGCCCCAGCGCCCATTCGCGGCCGATTACCCGGCGGGAGCACAGGCGGATGAGACAGGACAATTGCTGCGCGACATCGACGGACGCCCCCTCGACAGAGCCGCCTTCATCGCCGGGCGACGAACAGCGGCCGGAGTGGATGAGGCGTTGCGACCCGAAGACCTGGTCGAAGGAGCGACGCGACTCACGGGCGAGGTTCCTGCGGCTGTGGCGGCGCGATCCATGCCGAGAGATTTGGTGTGGTATTTAGTTGAGCGATCGGAAACGGGCCAGAGAGATTTATTAGATACGATGTACACCCCTGCCCGCCGATCACGCATACAGGGTAATTGCCCATGAGACAGGGCACGCGATAGACGATATCGCAGGCGGGATCCCTGCCGGCGGGCTGAATACCGAGCTGCGCCGGATGTACAGCACCCTGGCGACGGGGCAGGAGCGGACGCGCGGCCTGACCGGACCGCAGCACATAGGATATCGCCCGGACGGGTTCGGCGTGAATTGCTGCAAGCGAGGCCGTTCGCGCCTATATCACCGACCCGAATTATATCGCTATCGGCGTGGCGCCCAAAACCGCGGCCAGAATCCGGGCGGCTGTCAATGCCGACCCGCGCCTGAACAAGACCATCCAGTTCAACAGTGCCGCGCCGGTCACGCCGCCCCCGTTTTTTCAGCCCGGGCAGGACGAGTAGGCGCCGCTCGGCCGGCTCGGACCGCGCCATTTGCGGCCAGAAAGACGGCCTGAAAACCGGCATCTTTTCCGCCACAACAGCTAGCGGTCCATGACCCCGGCGGCTGCGGGGTCAGCACGCTTGGCTGGATCGGTCTCGGCCGGATCGGCCGGCACGATCACGACCGCGATACCGCGGGCGCGCAGCCCATCTGCCACCCGCTCGGTCACGGCCTGGGCGTCAGGGTCGGCCTGCGCGGCGAGCCTGATCTCGGCCGGCTGCCCGGTCTGGGCGGCGAGCTCGTCAATCGCGGCGAGCGCGCGCGCAACCCGATCCTCGATCAGGCACTCCCGCGCCCGCGCAATCGCGTCCGGCGGCACGGGCCGCGAGCCCGCGACCCAGTGCCTGACGGTCCGGTCGGACACGCCGATGGCCCGCGCCAGCGACGATTGCCAGCGCGGGCCGAATAGTGCGGTGCCGAGGCGGGTCAGCTCGGCGCGGGGGTCAGGCGACTGGCTAGGCGGAGGAATTGACGGCATTGATCAGAATCCGAGCGGGTCAAGGATAGAATGATACAAGCCTCTCGCGCGGATAAACGCAGAAAACTCGTCCCTCGTCATCGCCACTCAGTCCACGCTCGTGCCCCGTTAGCGCTTAGCATGCGTCAGAAAATGACGTCTCCGGAGCGCCGATATTGATAGATCGATCAGCGATTGTCGTTGGGATCGCGCATTTCGATAATGCGCCGCCCGTCGATGGCGCGCCGCCGCGCACCGAATGCAAATATTCGGCCGCCCCCGAGTGAAACAAAAAACGAACATGCATAAAATTATTCATATATTTCAGTGCACTAAAACCGTATTGCCAAAAAGAACAAAACGTGTACATTGGGCTTCCCTTTGCCAGCGCATGGCGCCTGTGGAATAAGGAGACACCCAATGGCTCAACCCTCCCTCAAAGTCGTCGAACGGGGCGATATGGACAGACGCAAGGCTCTGGAAGCGGCCCTCGGCCAGATCGAGCGCAATTTCGGCAAGGGCGCCATCATGCGCCTTGGCCAGCCGGACCGGGTGGTCGAAACGGAAACCATCTCGACCGGGTCGATCGGCCTTGATATCGCGCTTGGCATTGGCGGCCTGCCGCGCGGCCGGATCGTCGAGATCTACGGGCCGGAAAGCTCGGGCAAGACGACGCTTGCGCTGCATTGCATCGCCGAGGCCCAGAAGCGGGCCGGCGCCTGCGCCTTTGTCGATGCCGAGCACGCCCTCGATCCGGTCTATGCGCGCAAATTGGGCGTCAACATCGATGACCTTCTGATCTCGCAGCCCGACACCGGCGAGCAGGCGCTTGAGATCGCCGATACCCTGGTCCGCTCGGGCGCCATTGACGTGCTGGTGATCGACAGCGTGGCCGCCCTGGTGCCGCGGGCCGAGCTTGAGGGCGAGATGGGCGATTCCCATGTCGGCCTGCAGGCCCGCCTGATGAGCCAGGCGCTCCGCAAGCTGACCTCGTCCATCGCCCGCTCGCGCTGCATGGTGGTCTTCATCAACCAGATCCGCATGAAGATCGGCGTGATGTTCGGCAACCCGGAAACCACCACCGGCGGCAACGCGCTCAAGTTCTATGCCTCGGTGCGTCTCGACATCCGCCGCATCGGCGCCATCAAGGATCGCGACGAGGCGGTGGGCAACCGCACCCGGGTCAAGGTGGTCAAGAACAAGCTGGCGCCGCCGTTCAAGACCGTCGAATTCGACATCATGTACGGCGAGGGCATCTCGAAGACCGGCGAGCTTGTCGATATCGGGGTCGAGGCGGGCATCGTCGAAAAGTCGGGGGCCTGGTTCTCGTATGACGGCCAGCGGATCGGCCAGGGCCGCGAGAACAGCAAGCAGTTCCTGCGCGACAATCCCGAGGTCGCCGCCAGGATCGAACAGCAGATCAGGGCCAATGCCGGCCTGGTTGCCCAGGCCATGATGCAGGGCGGCGGCGACGATGAGGCCGCCGGCGACAGCGACTAGATTCACCTGCCCACGTCGGGAGTTCGGTTTCCTCGGGCCGTCGGGCCGCGCCGGTCGGGGGGCGGCCCCATGTCGTTTCCGGGGCTGGCCGGGGTAATGGCCGGTCATCCTGGACAGCCCCGGATCAGCGGGCTAAAAGCGTCGACACTTCCTGGAATTCGACGCCGGCCAAACGGCCGGGATGGCCGCTTTGCGCCGGTTAACGTAGATTGATCCCATGTCTTCGACGAACGATATCCGGTCCGCCTTTCTGGATTTCTTTGCCCGCAACGGCCATCGGGCCGTGGCCTCGAGCCCGCTGGTGCCGCACAACGATCCCACCCTGCTGTTCACCAATGCCGGCATGGTGCAGTTCAAGAACGTCTTTACCGGCCTTGAAACGCGGGACTACGTTCGCGCCACCACTGCCCAGAAATGCCTGCGCGCCGGCGGCAAGCACAACGATCTCGAGAATGTCGGCTATACGGCCCGCCATCACACCTTCTTCGAGATGCTGGGCAACTTCTCGTTCGGCGACTATTTCAAGGACCAGGCGATCGAGCTTGCCTGGACCCTGATCACCCGGGACTATGAAATTCCGGCGGGCCGGCTGACCGTGACCGTGCATTCGTCCGACGAGGATGCGGCGGCGCTGTGGCGCAAGATCGCCGGGCTTCCCGATTCGCGCATCATCCGCATTCCGACCGCCGATAATTTCTGGTCGATGGGCGACACCGGCCCCTGCGGCCCCTGCTCGGAAATCTTCTACGATCACGGCAGCCACATTCCGGGCGGCCCGCCCGGCAGCTCCGATGCCGATGGCGACCGCTTCGTCGAGATCTGGAACCTGGTGTTCATGCAGTTCGAGCGGCGTGACGCCCGACGCCGATCTGGAAGCCGCTGCCAAGACCCTCGATCGATACGGGCATGGGTCTTGAACGGCTGGCCGCCGTCCTGCAGGGCCGGCACGACAACTACGACACCGATGTGCTGCGCGCGCTGATCGAGGCCTGGCCGAAGCCTCGCGCACCGAACCCGATGGCGAGCGGGCGGTTTCCCCACCGGGTGATCGCCGACCACCTGCGCGCTCTGCTCGTTCCTGATCGCCGACGGCGTGCTGCCATCGAACGAAGGGCGCGGCTACGTGCTTCGCCGCATCATGCGCCGGGCCATGCGCCATGTGCATCATCTTGGCTTCAAGGACCCGCTTTTGTGGCGCCTGGTCCCAACCCTGGTCGGCCTGATGGGCCAGGCCTATCCCGAACTGGTCCGCGCCCAGCCGCTGGTGACCGAAACCCTGAAGCTGGAAGAGGTGCGGTTCCGCCAGCTGCTCGATCGCGGTCTCCGGCTGCTTGGCGACGAGACGGCGAGCCTTGCCAAAGGCGCGGTCCTGCCGGCCGAAGTGGCCTTCCGCCTTTACGACACCTATGGCTTTCCGCTCGACCTGACCCAAGACGTCCTGCGTGGCCGCGGCATCGGCGTTGACGTCGAAGGCTTCAATGCCGCGATGGCGCGCCAGCGGGCCGAGGCGCGCGCCGCCTGGGTCGGTTCGGGCGAGGCGGCCACCGAGCAGATCTGGTTCGATCTGCGCGAGAAGGTGGGCGCGACGGAATTTCTGGGCTATGCCGCCGAGCGCGCCGAAGGGCTGATCGTCGGGATCGTCAGGAACGGCCAGCCGGTCAGCGATGCGCGGGCCGGCGATGATGTGATGGTGATCGCCAACCAGACGCCGTTCTATGGCGAATCGGGCGGCCAGATGGGCGATACCGGCAGCATGTTCTCGTCCAAGGGGGGCGAGATCACCGTCAGCGATACCCAGAAGAAGGCCGATGGCCTGCATGTCCATATTGGCAAGGTGGTGCGCGGCAGCATCTCGGTCGGCGACTCGGTCGAGATGAGCGTGAACAGCGTGCGCCGCAGCGCCCTTCGCGCCAATCATTCCGTGACCCATATCCTGCACGAGGCGCTGCGCCGGCAGCTTGGCCCCCACGTGACCCAAAAGGGATCTCTGGTCGCACCCGACAGGATGCGTTTCGATTTCAGCCATCCAAAGCCCGTGTCGGCCGACGAGCTGAAAGCGGTCGAGGACGAGGTCAATCGCCGGGTCTTGGCGAACGACGATGTTTCGACCCGCCTGATGACGCCCGACGAAGCCGTCAAGGATGGCGCGCTTGCGCTGTTCGGCGAAAAATACGGCGAGGAAGTGCGGGTCGTCTCGATGGGGCGCGACGACGAACGCGCCTTTTCGACCGAGCTGTGCGGCGGCACCCATGTCCGCCGCACGGGCGATATCGGCTCGTTCAAGATCACGGCCGAAAGCGCGGTCGGCGCGGGTGTGCGCCGGATCGAGGCCCTGACCGGGCCGGCCGCACAAGGCTATCTCAATCGCCAGGACGAACTGCTGCGTGAAGCGGCGGCGGTGCTCAAGGTCCAGCCGGCCGACGTTCCGGCACGGCTCAAGGCCCTGGTCGAGGAACGGCGCCGGCTCGAGCGCGAATTGAGCGATGCCCGCAAGGCGGCCGCGACGGGCGGCGGCGGTTCGGCCGCGCCGTCCAGCCGGACGGTTGCCGGGATCGCCTTTGCCGGGCGCAAGGTCGAAGGCGTGCCGGCGCGTGAACTGAAGGGCATGGTGGACGAGATCAAGCGCCAGCTGGGTTCCGGCATTGTCGCCCTGGTTGCGGTCGAGGATGGCAAGGCATCGCTTGTTGTTGGCGTGACCCCTGACCTGACCGCGCGTGTGAGCGCGGTCGATCTGGTCAAGGCAGGAGCCCAGCGCCTTGGCGGCAAGGGCGGCGGCGGCCGTCCCGACATGGCCCAGGCGGGTGGGCCCGATGCCGCCGCGGCCGACCAGGCGTTGGACGCGATCGCAGCCGCGATCCAAAACCTATAGGCCGGATCGGCCGCGTCACGTCTCCGGGAAAAGGGCAAAAGAAAGCCCCTCGGCTTGAAGCCGAGGGGCTTTTGCCAAGCGGATGGCGTCAGGACGCCATCTTCTTTCTCAGGTTCTTGTCAAGCGTATCGAGGAACTGATTGGTGGACAGCCACGCCTGATCAGGGCCGATCAGGATCGCAAGGTCCTTGGTCATCTGGCCGGCTTCGACCGTTTCGACGCACACCTTTTCCAGGGCGTCCGCGAACTTCACCACATCCGGGGTGTTGTCGAATTTGCCGCGGAACTTGAGCCCCTGGGTCCAGGCATAGATCGAGGCGATCGGATTGGTCGATGTCTCCTTGCCCTGCTGGTGCAGGCGGTAATGGCGGGTGACGGTGCCGTGCGCCGCTTCCGCTTCAACCGTCTTGCCGTCGGGGGTAAGAAGGACGCTGGTCATCAGGCCGAGCGAGCCGAAGCCCTGGGCGACCGTATCCGATTGCACGTCACCGTCATAGTTCTTGCACGCCCACACGAAGCCGCCATCCCATTTCAGCGCGGCGGCCACCATGTCGTCGATCAGGCGGTGCTCGTAGGTGATCTTCTTGGCGTCGAACTTCGCCTTGAACTCCTTGTCGAACACCTCCTGGAACAAATCCTTGAAGCGGCCGTCATAGGCCTTGAGGATCGTGTTCTTGGTCGACAGATACACCGACCAGCCGCGATCGACGCCGTAATTGAAGCACGAGCGGGCAAAACCGATGATCGACTCGTCCAGGTTGTACATGCCCATGGCGACGCCGCCGCCGGGGAAGTCGAACACGTCATAGGTCAGCGGCTTGCCGCCGCCGGCCGGAGTGAAGGTCATGGTCAGCTTGCCGGCCCCCGGAACCTTGAAATCCGTGGCGCGATACTGATCGCCAAAGGCATGGCGGCCAATGACGATCGGCTTGGTCCAGCCCGGCACCAGCCGTGGCACGTTGCGGCAGATGATGGGTTCGCGGAACACGGTTCCGCCCAGGATGTTGCGGATCGTCCCGTTCGGCGACTTCCACATCTGTTTCAGATTGAATTCCTTCACCCGCGCTTCATCGGGGGTGATGGTGGCGCACTTGACGCCGACGCCATATTTTTTGATGGCCTCGGCCGATTCGACCGTCACCTTGTCGTTGGTCTTGTCGCGATACTCGACGCCGAGGTCATAGTATTTCAGGTCGATGTCGAGATAGGGAAGAATGAGCTTGTCTTTGATGTACTGCCAGATGATCCGTGTCATCTCGTCGCCATCAAGCTCGACGACGGGGGTCTTTACCTTGATCTTGGACATGAACGTGTCTCCGGTACGGGTCGAGATGCCTTGACTTAGAGCCGCTCCCCGGACCCCCGGGTGGCGGGCTCGGGCAGGGCGTCGAGAGTTGCGAACAGGGCGTCGGGCGTCGGAACCGCGGCGACCAGCGTGGCTGCCGCGGGGCGAGCGTATCCCGCAGCAATGACATGGGCAACAAGGTCGAGGAACGGGCGCCAATAGCCGCCCAGGTCGAGCAGCAGGATCGGCTTGTCATGAAGATCAAGCTGCCGCCAGGTCATGACCTCGATGGTTTCGTCCAGGGTGCCGAAGCCGCCCGGCAGCACGACAAAGGCGTCGACCAGATCGAACATCCGCTGTTTGCGCTCGTGCATGCTGTCGACGAGTTCGGTTTCGGTCAGGGCCTTGTGATGGACCTCGCGCGCGGTCAGGAAGCGGGGGATGACGCCCGTCACATGGCCGCCTGCCTGCAGGGTGGCATTGGCGACCACCCCCATCAGGCCGATGTCGCCGCCGCCGGTCACCAGGCGGATTCCACGTGCCGCGATCTGGCGGCCAAGATCGGCGGCGGCTTCCCGGTGGTCCGGGTGGGCGGCCGATCCGCAGTAGACGCAAAGGGAACGAATGCGCATGGTCTTTGAACGGGTGTTGAAGCGGGTCCTGCCAGGGAGCTTGGCCAGGGGGCAGGCCCGGGCCTCTCGGATATCGGTTATACGGCACGCTTCTTACACGATGATCCCGGAATGCGTCAGGGGGATTTGCGGGCATGGCCGGCTTCGGGGGCATGGCCCGGACACCCTTTCGTGATTTGACCGGTGCGTTGCGGTTGTCCCAGATAGGCGCGCAATTCCCCTGGGGAATAGTCGGGTCCATTCGGGTGTTCTGGTTGCGGTGGGCCCCTGACGTGGTGGCTGCCCAGCGTGGTCTTACAAGTGTGTTCTTACCCTGATGTCGATGGGAGTTCTGGTCACATGAAACTGTTCAAATTTGCAGTGGCGGCTGGCGCTGCCGTGGTTGCGGCTGGTGTGCTTGATGCGTCGGCCCAGACCGTGGGGCCCGATTTCGTCAAGCAGCGCGTTGAATTCATGCGCTCGATGTTTCCGTCCATTCAGGCGTTTCGCAAGTACGCCTCGGGCGAAGACACCAATGCAGCCGTCGTCGTCGAGCAGGCGACCCGCCTCGCCTCGGTGGCCGGTGACATAAACAAATGGTTTCCACCCGGAACAGACCGCGATTCCCTTGCGGGTTCGCGCACGAAGCCCGAAGTGTGGAGCAAGAAGGCCGATTTCGATGCGGCGGTCGGCAAGCTTGTCGAGGAAAGCAAGAAGCTCGCAAGCCTTTCTGGGGCCGGCAACGCCGATGCGATCAAGGCTCAGATCACTGTCGTGACGACCGCCTGTGGCGGCTGCCACGGTGGACCAGCGGCTACGGGCGGAACATTCCGGTTCGAGAAGCCGCAGTGAGGATTGACGGCCAGCGATGCTGAGGCAATAACTCCGGCATGATTGGCCGACAGATGGCGGATGGGTCGCGGCGAGCAGGGCATATCAGCCCATTCGCCGCGATCGCTTTTTTTGCCGCAATATTGGACTCTGGCGCGGCGTTGGCGGCAGGATCGGCCGAGCGGGGCAAAACCGTATACGACGCGGGCGGCTGTTTTGCCTGCCATACCGATATCAAGGGGAACGGGCCGGCCTTGGCGGGCGGGCCCGCCCTGAAAACCCCGTTCGGGACGTTCTACGCGCCGAACATCACGCCCGATCCGGTCCATGGGATCGGGGCCTGGACCGACGAGCAATTCCTTCGCGCCATGCGCGATGGGATCGGCCCGAAAGGCCAGTATTATTATCCGGTCTTTCCCTATACGGCCTACACAAAGGCCAGCGAGCAGGACCTGCTTGACCTCAAGGCCTATCTCATGACGCTGCCGCCGGTGACGAAGCCAAGCCGGCCGCACGAGGTAGGATTTCCGTTCTCGGTTCGGTTCGCCCTTTTGCCATGGCGCTGGATCAATTTCGTCACGGGTCCGTGGCGGCCCGATCCGACCAAGGATGCCGTCTGGAATCGCGGCGCCTATCTGGTCGAGGCGCTGGGCCATTGCGGTGAATGCCATACGCCCCGTAATGTGACGGGTGGGCTGGATCTCAGCCGCTGGCTGGCCGGCTCGCGCGATGGTCCCCCCGGCGAGGTGGGATCGAATCTTACGCCTCACCCGACCGGACTTGCCGAATGGAGCGAGAGCGACATTGCCCTTGCGCTTGAAACCGGTCTTACCCTGGATGGCAATGTGGGTGGCTCGATGGGCGAAGTGGTGCGCTTTAGCACAAGCCGCCTGAGCGCCGAGGATCGCCGGGCGATTGCTCGGTATCTCAAGGGCTTGCCGCCGGTTCCTATAGCCGCTAAGAAATAGGGGATGAATCATTCCGCCGGGTCGCGGGCTGTCAGCCCCGGTTAACGCCCCGGCGGCAGCGCGGGAGCCAAAAGAAGGCATTGAAGCGCTTCATCGTCATGGCCGTGTTCGGGGTCGTCGTCATTGTCGCGGCGATCTTTCTCGCATTCCAGGGCGATGATCGGGCCCCGCAGCGCGAGAGCCAGGCTCCATCCGGGGGGCCATCGGCTCCGACGACCGCACCCGAAGCTCGCGCCACCCCATCCAGGCCGCAGGACACGGCTCGGCCGATCGCGCCCAGCTTTGACATTGTCCGGGTCAATCCACGCGGCGATTCGGTCATCGCCGGCCGCGCCGAGCCCAATTCGGAAATCATCATTCGCGACGGCGACCGCGAAATCGGGCGCGTGCGCGCCGACAGCCGCGGTGAATGGGTGCTGGTCCCAAGCGAGCCGCTGCTACCCGGCAATCGCGAGATCTCGGCAGCGATGGTCCGTCCCGGTGCGCCCGAACTGCGCTCCGATTCGGTCATCGTGCTGGCCGTGCCGGAACGGCGCCCGGCCGACCAGGAAGCCGGCGCATTGGCCATTCAAGTCCCGCGCGAAGGGGCCGGTCCCAGCCGTGTGTTGCAGCGCCCGATCCCAGGCGATTCGGGAGCGGGCAGCGGCATCAGGGAGGGGCAGCTCAGCCTTGATGTGATCGATTACGGCCGCGGTCCGGCCCTGACCCTGGGGGGAACCGCGCCGGCTGGCGCCGATGTCCGCATCCTGCTCGACAACCGCGAGATCGCGACCGCCAAGGCGGATGACAGCGGCCAATGGACCGCGACGCCGGCCCGCCCCGTGCCGCCCGGCGAATACAAGCTGCGGGTCGAACTGCTCGACCGTGGCGGCCGCGTCGTGGCACGGGTCGAAACCCCGTTTGCCCGTACCGAGCCGGTGGGCGACCTTCCGGCTGGTGCCGTCGTAGTACAGCCCGGCAACAGCCTGTGGCGAATTGCCCGGCGGGTTTATGGCGAGGGCGTACGGTACACGCTGATCTATGACACCAATCGTGCCCAGATCCGTGATCCCGACCTAATCTTTCCAGGACAGGTCTTCAATATCCCACCGCTGAACTAGGTTCAGATCGCTTTTCCTGTCCGCTGCCCTGACGGGGCTGCTCTCTTTTTGTATTGGCTTGTTGTCCTGGAACGCGCAAGCGTAATATTCACGCTGTGCCGGACAGCAGTCGGGGGCTGTGTACCAGCCCTTGTGACAGAAAAAACAGGGGGGAACGGCATGCCGATAGGGATCGTCAAATGGTTCAACCCGACCAAGGGATACGGGTTCATTACGCCGGACGGCACCGCGCGAGATGCCTTTATTCACATCACCGAGGTGCAGCGGTCAGGCTTGACGACACTGGTTCAGGGGCAGCGCGTAGCTTTTGAACTGCGCGAGGAAACGACAGGTCTGAAGGCGTTCGGCATTTCAGCCACCGAATAGTGCGGCTGAACGGGGCCGGCGGCGCGGGGGGCGGTCAGCGGGCCTCGATCCGTCGCACAAGGTCGCCGAGCACGATGCGGTAAAGCTCGTCCTTCAAGACAACGTCCTCGACGCCGCGATCGAGATTGGGGTTGTCGTTGATCTCGATGATGAAGACGCCATTCTCGGTCTGCTTGAGATCGACGCCATAAAGTCCGTCGCCGATCAGGTTGGCCGCCTTGAGGGCGGTTTCGACCACCTCTTTCGGCGCTTCATCGACAGCGATCGTGCGCCATCCACCTTCGCGGACCTTGCCGCCCGGCCGGTGATCGACGACCTGCCAATGCTTGCGTGACATGAAATACTGCGACACGAAAAGCGGCTGCCGTCCCAGAATGCCGACCCGCCAGTCGAATTCGGTGTACATGTACTGCTGGGCAAGAATGAGCGACGAACGGCGAAACAGCTTGCGCGCCTGATCGAGAAGCTCGGCCCGGCTGTTCGCTTTCGATACGCCGCGCGAAAAGGACCCGTCCGGGATCTTGAGAACGACGGGATAGCCGAGTTTTTCTTCGGCCTGGAGCAGGCTTTCGCTGTCGATGATCAGGGTCTGCGGGGTGGGCAGGCGATTGGCGTGCAGAAGTTCGGTCAGATAGACCTTGTTCGTGCAGCGCAGGATCGAGATCGGGTCATCGATGACGACCAGACCTTCGTGCTCGGCCTTCTGGGCAAAGCGGAACGTATGGTTGCTGATCGACGTCGTTTCGCGGATGAACAAAGCGTCGTATTCGCCGACCCGCATATAGTCGCGGCGCTGGATCGGCTCGACGCCGATGCCAAGCGAGTTGCCGACCGCGACGAATTTCTTCAGGGCCTCGGGGTTGGAAGGCGGCATCGATTCGGCAGGATCGTGGAGCACGCCGATATAAAAGCGCGGCTGGGCCTTGGCGCGCGGGGCGCGCCAGTCGGCGCGGGTATAGCGTTCCAGCGCCGCCAGGAAGAACTCGACCTCGTCGGCGCTCAGCTCGGATGGTGTCGCGGTATCCAGAGTTTCGACCCGCCACCGATCGCTCAGCACGATCTGGGCCATGAGGATGGGCGAGCGGAACCGGTCGAAGACCTGGCGGGCAAAAGCGCGAAAGCGGGTGTCGAGGGTCTGGCCGAAGCAGATCGTGATGGTGAAGCCCGACCGTGGCGGCTGGGCCAGCTTGTCCATCTCCTTGCGAAGGCCGGCGTTGAGCTCGGGCAGCTCAACCTCGTACAGGGACTTGCGTGACAGCTTGAGAATGGTCTCGACGTTCGGAATGACCTTCTGCCGTCGGGCTTCGGCCAGCAGCGAGCAGTAATAGCCAAAGCGCATATAGCCGATCTGGCCGCTGAGATTGATGATGCGTGCCTGGCGCCCGCCATAGCGGCCGGGGTTGCTGACGTATTCGCGCGGCGTCACGGCGATGCCGGCGCCCTTTGCCCATTCCAGGTCTGCCTTGCGCTCGACAACGATGATGTGTTGGGCCATTGATCAGCTCTTGCCTGAAATGATCACAGCGGCGCGCAGCCGTGTGCGTCCATAGCGGGCCATGCGGTCGAATTCTTCGCGCGCGACCGGGACATTGCATCCCTCGGCGGCGCGGCGCACTTCGCGTGGGTCCTTGAAGGGATCGTGGATGAAGATGAAGCGGTCGTCATAATCCGTAACGACCACCCAATGCGGCACCTTGTCGCCATAGATGCGCCACGAGCTGATGAGAACGATGGGAACTGCGCCGCGATCAACATAGCGAGCGAGATCAGAGCTGGACAACGCCTTTTGCACGATCGGGATATTCGCCTCGCGGGCGGCGGTCCGGAAATCCGCCTGGACCAGGCGCATGACCTGGCGCTTGTCGTCACTGCGGACCGAATCAAGGAACAGCGGGCCCCGGGCGGTGACAAAGACCTCGACCTTGAAGCCGCGCCGCTGGGCGGCAAGCGCCATGCCCACCGGGTCGCACCCGCCATGGCCGGACGCCATGTAGACAAGGGTGCTTTCCCGCCATAGCCGCAATTCAAGCGGCCGCTCGAGCGGCACGCGGGAATCGAGGGCGCGCATGGCCATCATCAGGCTGGCCGGTCCGCAGGTGAAATCGAGCGTCTGGGCATAGAACGGCACCCGGCTTTTGCCCGACCGCAGGCCGCCAGCAAGCGGCTTTTCCATGCGGATGGCGGGGCCGCCATCTTCGTAATAGTCGTGGACCCGCTCGAACTCGGCATAGCCGGCCGTGTTGTACTGGCGGATGGCGACGTGGTTGTCGGTCTTGACCTCAAGGCGCATCACGGCGCGACCGCGCTTTCGGGCCTCGGCTTCGGCCGCCGCCAGCAGCTTGGGCCCGATCCCCAGTCCCCGGAATTCCGGCGCGACCGCGAAAGAATAAAGGCGGGCAAGGGCGGTCAATCCGTGCAGCAGGACCAGGGCATAGCCGGCCACCACCTCGTCGACCAGCGCGACCAGCGTAAAGGCGCGCCCCTTGGTCAACAGGTGATGAAAGCTGCGCCGGGTCACATGGTCGGATGTGAAGCTGCCATGCTCGATCTCGAGCAGTCTCGGGATATCGGTGACGACGGCGTCACGGAAGGTCACGCTCGGCGGCGGGTGGCCGGACTTATGGTTCGCGCGCCGGGGCGGGGCGGCCACGGGTTTCGGCAAAACTGGCTTGTTCATCGGCTCACCAAATACTTAGCCTGCGGCGCCGGGCTTGCCAAGAAGACCGGAGCAAGGATGGCATGGCCGACGAGCGTCCTGTCCTGTCGAAAAATTTTACAGGCGTCGGTTCGGCAGATGGCTGTTGCGGGGATGCCGAATTCCGGGACCGTGCTGAGAAATATGAGATTTTTTGGGGGCGGTGCAGGAACGACAACCGGCAAGGGGGCTGGCAGAGTGTCGGTATGGTTAACAATGCCTCTCGGCAGGGGCCGTCTAAATCAGCAAGCATATGAAAAACAAAACAAATAATTGATTGGCATGAAAATTGCTCAGTGATTCGGGAGCATTGAACCGTACCCCGGGGACAGACCATGAATTTCGTGACGAAGATCATCATGCCGGCGCTGGCAGCGGGTGGGCTGCTGGCCTCTGCCGCCGACGCGGACGCGGCGCGGCTTCTCGGCACACTGGGCCGCGGGGGCACGGCAAGCACATTGGTTGAACTCGACCCGGTGACCGGGTTGGTGACCAGCACCATCGGCAGTGTCGGGTTCGCAATCAATGGCATGGATTACGATCCGGTCAGCGGCAAGCTCTACGGTGTAACCTCCAATCGAGATGCCACCGGGATTGGCCTGGTCGAGATCGATCTGACCACCGGTGCCGGCACCCGGGTTGGTCCGGTGGGTTATGGCGGCATCGGATCAACGGCGCTGACCGAGCTTGCCATCAGCAGCACGGGCCGAGCATTCAGCTGGGGCGAACCGGGCGAGGACGATCTCTACGAGATCGATCTCGGAACTGGCCTTGCCACGCGGGTCGGCGAGTCGGGGCTCGGGACGGCCGTTCATGGCTTGGCGTTTGATCTTGCGGATACCCTTCACTTTATCAACGTCGGCGGCGATACCTATGTGCTGGACCTGGTAACCGGAGCCGCAACTTTCGCATACAGTCTGGGGCAGACCGCCCATCATGGCGATGTCGATCCAGACACGGGTCTTTATTATGGCCTCAATGAAAGGGCCGACCCGGTCCTTCTGGTCTCGATCGACCTCGACGCCGGATCTGTCCAGGATGTTTTCGGCGGGGTTGATGGCCTTCACACCCTGGCCTTCATTGGCGGTGTACCGCCCATCCCGGCGCCGGCGACGCTTGCGCTTCTCGGCATTGGTCTGGTTGGACTGGCTTGGGCGCGGCGCAAGGCCTGACTCCAGACCTGTCTGGTTGACAGAGCGGCGGCGCGGCAACGCGCCGCCGCTTGCGTTTTGGCGCACTGGTCAGGCCGGCGCCGGCCGATCGGCATTCAGCCGTTTCTGCATCCAGGCCGGGTATTCGGTCCGAAGCGCGCTTGCCCTCTCGAGGGCGGCAAGATCTGCGGCGGTCAGCCGTACGTCGGCGGCGGCGATGTTGTCTTCGACCTGTTCCACCGAGGTGGCGCCGAACAGGACGCTGCTGACCCAGGGCTGATGCAAAAGCCAGGCCAGCGCGACCCGGGCAAGCGAGACCCCATGCGCGGCGGCAATCGGCCGCATGGCATCGATGATGTCGAAGGCGCGCGGCAGGTCGACCGGTGTTGTCACACCGCCGGCAAGGCGGGTGCCGCCCGGCCCCTTGCCATCGCGACCGATCTTGCCCGAGAGCAGGCCGCCCACCAGCGGTCCCCA
This sequence comes from Alphaproteobacteria bacterium, assembly GCA_046348645.1. Lineage (GTDB taxonomy): Bacteria > Pseudomonadota > Alphaproteobacteria > JAXMDU01 > JAXMDU01 > JAXMDU01. The sequence goes on along the minus strand of JAXMDU010000010.1, from coordinate 75,009 downwards.
GACCATCAGGCCAACCCGCTGGTCCTGCATCATCGGCACCAGCTCGCGTTCGATGTCGCGGCTGGCGATGGAATAGTGGGCCTCGACCGCCTCGAACCGCGCCAGCCTGTCGCGTTCCGAGATGCCCAGGCCTTTCATCACCTGCCAGGCCGCGAAGTTCGAGCAGGCGACGCAGCGGACCTTGCCGCCTTGCACCAGATCGTCAAGCGCGCGCAGGCTTTCATCCAGCGGGGTGAGCGGGTCGAAGCGATGGAGCATGTAGACGTCGATATAATCGGTGGCGAGCCGTTTCAGGCTGGCGTCTGCCTCGGCCATGATGTGGGCGCGACTGAGCCCGACCGCATTGTGGCCGGGCCCCATGCGCAGGCCGACCTTGGTGGCAACCACCAGACTGTGGCGTGGAATGCCAAGGTCCCGGAGCGCCTGGCCGACCCGCAATTCCGATCCGCCATTCGCGTAGACATTGGCCGTATCGATGAAATTGATGCCGGATTCGATGGCCCGCCCGACGATGGCACTGGCGGTTTTCTGGTCCAGTGCGCCCAGCGTCGCATAGCGGCCGGACTTGTCGCCGCCAAACGTATTGGTGCCCAGGCAGAGGCGCGAAACGATCAGGCCGGTGCGGCCGAGAAGATTGAATTGCATGGACCGGATGTCTCCTTGCAGCGTGCGGACCGGGGTGCGGCTGGGGCGCGATCCCGGTCAGCGGCCGGATTTGCCAGCCGTGATGATTTCGCCGCCTGTGGCGCACCAGACGGCCGGATGCGCGGCGATCCGCGCGACGGCCTCGGCAAAGTATCCCACACGGTGCGGCCGTCCGAACAGCCATGGCCGGATGCCAAGCCCAAGAACCCGGCCGCTTGCCGCGCCATCCAGGGCAAGGCGATCCAGGGCCTGGCCGATCAGGCGCGGATAATCCCATGGCGCGACATGCCGCAGCCAGATCAGTTCCTGGTCATCGAGCGCATGGCTGTAGGGAAGAACCATGAGCGGCGGCGTGGTGCCCAGCGGATAGGGCTGTTCATCGTTCGGCCAGTCCGCAACCCATGTGAAACCGGCTTCGGCCAGCAGCCGCGGGGTGTGCTCGGATTCCCCGAATTCAGGGCCGATCCAGCCGGCGGGCCTGTTGCCGGTGATGCGGCTGACGGCATCGGCTGCCCTGGCGATCGTTTCCGCCTCGTCCTGTTCGCTCATGCGGGCGCTGATGACGCGGGTCGCGTGGCTGCCATGGGCGGCAATTTCGAAGCCGCGGGCCTGACAATCCGCAATGATTTCGGGGTAGCGCGCGCAGCTTGCGGAATCGGCGGCCAGGGTGGCGCGCAGCCGGTGCCGTGCCAGAACATCGACCAGCCGGTGGATGCCGACCCGTGGCCCATAGGCGCGATAGGACCAGGTGCGATAATCGGGCGGAATATTATCCCATGGGCCATGGGCGCCCGGCACCCGTGGCCCGTCCGCCGGCGGCTCGATCTCCCAGTCGTCGAGGATGATCGCGATCCAGACGGCGACCGGTTTGCCGCCCGGCCAGGCCAGCGGCGCACGGGCCGGCAGCGGCGAATAGGGGAAAAGCGCGGGGTCGAGAACGGTCCGGCCGGCGCAGCTGGTCATGCTGGCTACCCCGGGCCTCGGGTCTCGCGCCGATACCAATCGGCAATCTCGCCGGCTGTCGTGATCCACACACCGGGCTGCCGGACGATCCGTTCCAGGGCGGCGGCGATCGGTCCGATCCGATGGGGCGCCAGGTTATAGGGATGCAGACCAACACACATGAAGCGCGCCTCGTGCTCACCCTCGCGGTACAGGGTGCTGAACGAATCGTCGATCATGCGGGCGAAATCTTCGGCCTCGAAGCCTTGCCGGTAGACGACGGTATCCGAGAGATCCATGGTGTAGGGGATGCCGACCAGCGCTCCGCTCCGGGTCTCGATGGGAAACGGCACATCGTCCAGGAAAAGGTCCAGGCAATGGCCGAAGCCCAATGCGCCCAGCAGGTCGAATGTCGCGGGCGTGGCCGAAAGGCCGGGCGAGAACCAGCCCTTCAAGCGATGGCCTGTTGCGGCCCGGAACTTTTCTGCCGCCCCGGCAATGAAGGCCCGCTCGGCGGCGTGGTCCAGGCCCCACAACCAGCGGCTGTTGACGGTTCCGTGGCCGACGAAATCCCAGCCGCGGCCAAGGCATGCTTCGAACATCTGGGGACGGGCGTCGATCACATCGACGCTGAGCGATGTGGTGCAGCGCAGCCCAAGCGCATCACACATCGCGGCCAGCCGCCAGAATCCGACCCGACTGCCATAGTCCCGCATCCCATAGGTGAAGACATCCGGCGATGGCAGACGCGGGGATGCGTTCTTGGCCGGATTGGCAGGCGGGATGAAGTCGTAGACTTCGACATTGGCAACCAGCCAGAACCCCAGCCGGGCGCCGCCTGGAAGCTTGAGGTTTGGCCGCCGATGCGGGGACAGGGTGGCGACAGGCTCGCGGATCATCGAACCATGATTGGCGCCGGGCGGCTCTCTGGCAAGGGGGATGATGCGACACCGGGCTTTGCGACCGGGCGGCGACGGTCTAGCTTCAGCGTTGCTGCCAAAGCTTCGGGGAACGCATCCAGATGAACAATCGTGCATCGGCCGGCGGGGAAAAGCCGGGCAGGCTTGCCCGCGCCCTGGGGCCGTTCGCGATGGCCGATTTCCGGCGCCTGTCGCTGGCGGGCTTTGCTGTCTTTGTGGTGCGCTGGCTCGAAATCCTGGCCGTCGGGGTGTTCGTCTACCAGCACACCGGCTCGGCGTTCCTGGTCGCCCTCATTTCCATGCTGCGGCCGCTTGGCATGATGACCCTGGGGGCCTTTATCGGCGATCTGGCCGATCGCATGGACCGGCGCCTTGTGCTGCTGCTGGTCGTTGCAACGCTTTTGATCACCTCGATCGTCCTTGGCGTGCTGGCCCATGCCGATGCGCTTGAGGTGTGGCACCTGATCGTCGCCGGCATCATCAACGGCATCGTCGGGACATTCGACATCCCGGTTCGCCGCCTGATGCTGGGCAATGCCGTCGGCCCGGATCGTCTCAGTGCTGCCATGTCGATCGACGTTGCCAGCCACAATGCAAGCCGGATGCTGGGACCGCTGCTGGCTGGCATTGTTCTGTCGCGGGTCGGGATGGATGGCATCTATGGCGTCAGCGCGATCCTGCATCTGATCGCGCTGGTTGCCGTCATTCGGGTTCGCCAGCGTGGACCTGTGGACAGCGCGCCCGGCCCGTCGGTATCAAGCCCGCTGCTTGATGTCATCGAGCGTCTCCGCGACGGCCTTCATTTGGCCCGCCACGACCCACGCCTTTTTGGCACCCTGATCGTGACCGTCATCTACAACATCTGGGCCTGGCCATTCATCAGCATGATTCCGGTTCTGGGCCACGACAACTGGAACCTGGGCGCCGAGGGCACTGGCTATCTTGCCAGCATGGATGGCGTGGGTGCGTTCACAGGCGCCATTGTCATTGCCTTCTTGGTGCGGCCTGGCCTTTATCGGGTGTTCTATGTCGGCGGCGCGGCCATGTTCATGATCATGGCGATTGTCTTTGCGCTGGTTCCGTCCGCGGCCCTGGGCGGTGCGGCTCTGCTGACCCTGGGATTTTGCGGCGCGGGCTTTTCGATCATGCAGTCGACCCTGGCGTTCCTGTCAGCGCCGCCCGACATGCGCGGCCGGATCCTGGGCGTCCTCAGCGTTTGCATCGGGATCGGCGTGATCGGCTTCCTGCATCTGGGGCTGCTGGCCGACCTGATCGGCGCGCGGTGGGCGACCGTGCTGATGTGCGCCGAGGGGCTGCTGGCGTTTGCGCTGACGCGGCGGTACTGGCGCGTGGTGGAATGACGAAACGGGGCAGCGTTGCCGCCGCCCCGTTTCTTTCCTTTCGCGGCCTACTCGGCGGCCTTCCGTGGCGTCAGGCGATAGCTGGTGACGTGACGGTCGGCATTCTTGATGCCAAAGGCATCCTCGGCGATCAGGATGCGCTGCACGGCCGGGGCGCCCTCGCCGATGTGGAAAAGGTGCGCATAGGCGGTGAGCTTCGAGATCGGGTATTCCTCGGCGATGGCATAGCCGCCGAACACTTCGGAGCATTTGGCCGCCGCTTGCTTCAGGGCAAGGCCGGCCGCGTACTTGGCAAGCGACGCGATCTTGTTTGACGGCAGGTCGCGGTCCATCGATATGGCCGCCTGGTAGATGAGCGAGCGGGCGGCTTCAACCTGGGTGATGACGTCGGCCAGATCGGCCTGCACCATCTGATACGTGGCAAGCGCCTTGCCGCGCACCATGCGGGTCTTGGCGTATTCGATCGCCTGTTCGATGCAGGCGCGTGCAATGCCGATGCCCCGGGCCCCCACCACCACGCGTCCCGCCTGGACGGCGTGCATGGCGATGCGGAAGCCTTCGCCTTCGGCGCCGATCCGGTTCTCGGCCGGAACGACGAAATTATCAAGCTGCACGGTGCAACTGCGAAGACTCTTTGACAGGCCGACAAAATCGATCGGCTTCGCGTTCCAGCCTGGATATTTCTTCGGTTCGACCAGGAACGCGGTGATGCCCTTGATGCCGGCACTGGGGTCTGTCTTGGCGTAAAGAACACCGGTATCGGTTTCGTTCGCCAGGGTTGCGAACATCTTCTCGCCGGTCAGCCGATAGACGTCGCCATCCCGCTTGGCCACCGTCCGCATGTTGCCGGCGGCGTCCGAGCCGCCACGGCTTTCGGTCAGGGACCAAAGCCCGATCGCGCGACCGCCGATAATGGGCGGGATATAGGTTTCGATCTGTCTCTTGATGCCCCCGGCATGGATCGAATAGGGGCAGGTCATGCCTTGCAGGTTATAGATCATGGAAAACCCGGGCGCGAGGCGGGCCAGTTCCTCGTTGATAACGGCCGCCGCCAGGAACCCGAGTTCCGTCCCGCCCAGGCTGGTCGGAAAAGCGCAACCGAAAAAGCCGCCGGCCCCCATCTTCGCCACCAGCGGGCGCGGGAATTCCTTGCGGCGCTCGTATTCGGGCATGGCCGGAACCACCTCGGTCTGGGCGAAGCGGATAATGCTTTCGCGCACGGCGCGGATGTCATCAGAAAGCAGATCGTCCATCGGTGGTCTCCAGTCTTGACGCTAGAAGGGGCGGAATGCCCCGACGCGGGGAATAATGAAGCATGGCGCTTGATGGGGAAAGCCCATGTTCCGGGCCCCATCGGGCCGGGCGAAAACCTTGCCGGCTGCGGCGACGGGGGCTAGCTTGGACTGCCCGGGGCTGCCCGGGGGGTGCCGGGGACGGCCAAGCCAAGCACTCAAGTCAAGCACTTCGTTATCATTCAAGGGAAATCAGCATGGCAGCTCCAACGTCGAGCGCGCTCAAGGGCTTCAAGATCATCGATCTGTCGACAATCGCCGCCGGCCCGTTCTGCACCCAGATTCTCGGCGATCATGGTGCGGACGTGATCAAGGTCGAACCGCCCTTCGGCGAAATCGGCCGGTCTATGGGACCATCATACAACGAGCACGGGTTTTCATCCCATTACTTCAGTCTCAACCGGAACAAGCGCTCGGTCTCGCTGGATCTGGCGAAGCCGGATGGTGTCAGGGTGCTGAAGCGGCTGCTGGCCGATGCCGACGTGCTGATCGACAATTTCAAGCCCGGCGGGATGGAAAAGTTCGGTCTTGCCTATGACAGCCTCGAAAAGGAATTCCCGCGCCTGGTCGTCGCCCATGTGACCGCGTTCGGCAAGGTCGGGCCGCTGGGTGGCCTGCCAGGGGTCGATCCGGTCGGGCAGGCGCTGAGCGGCTATATGAGCTGGCAGGGCGAACCCGGCACGCCGCCGCAGCGCATCGCCGTTTCGCTGACCGATCTGACCACCGGCCTTTTCATCACGAGTGCGATCCTGATGGCGTTGCACGAGCGCAACCGTTCCGGCCGAGGCCAGGAAATCGAGGTGACGCTGCTGGATGCCTCGCTGCAGCTGACCCATCCCTTCGCATCCGACTGGTTCATGTCTGGAAACCTGCCCAAGAAGATCGGCAATCGCCACCCGTCCAGTGCGCCTTACAATGTTTACAAGTGCAAGGACGGCTTCATGATCCTGTGCTGCACCAACAATGGCCAGTGGCGCAAGCTCTGCCAGATGCTGGGCAAGCCCGAGATGGCCGACGATCCGCGCTTCAAGGAATTGCGGGGGCGATTCACCAACCAGGACGCGATCGATGCCGAGATCAGCAGGCTCTGCGCCGACAAGCCCAAGTCCGAAATCGCCATGGCCCTGTTAAAGGCCGGCATTCCGGCGGCGCCGATCTATGATCTGGGCGAGGCCTTGACGAATCCGCATCTCAAGGCGCGCGACATGGTCTTCGAGGATCCGTCGATCGGCTATCGCATGGTGGGGACGCCGATTAAATTCAGCCGCACGCCCGGCCGGCTTCACCAGCGTCCGGCCCGGTTCGCCGAGCACAATCGTCCTGTTCTCAAGGCCGCCGGCTTCAGCGATGCCGAGATCGATGCTCTGATCGCCGGGCGGGTCGTGTTCGACACCATGCAGAAGGCCTGAGGGCAGAAGGCCTGAGGCCGGGAACCCGCTCCCACTCATGGGTTACGCGTCTCCCTTCATTTCGGGGCACGGTCCGCTGCAATGGCTTATGCCGGGCGCCCCGGGGCTTGGGGCCGGCCACGGGGCAAACCGGTCCGATCAAACCGAACAAGAGAGACACTCATGACAACATCCGGCCCCAACCAACGACAGGCGACGGCGCTGCAGGGGATCAAGATCGTCGATCTCTCGCGCGTGCTGGCGGGACCATTCTGCACCCAGATCCTGGGCGATCATGGCGCACAGGTGATCAAGGTCGAACCGCCGATCGGGGACGAGACAAGGGGCTGGGGCCCGCCGTTCAAGGACGGCCAGAGCTCGTACTTTCTTGGCATCAATCGCAACAAGCAGGGAATCGCCCTCGACCTTTCGAAGCCCGAGGGGCGTGAAATCGTCTTTCGCCTGCTGGAGGATGCCGACGTTCTGGTCGAGAACTTCAAGTTCGGCACCCTCGAGCGCTGGGGCATGGGCTATGACGAGGTGCTGAAGACGCGCTTCCCGCGCCTGATCCATTGCCGCGTGACCGGCTTCGGGGGCGACGGGCCGTTCGGGGGGCTTGTCTGCTATGACGCGCTGGCCCAGGCGATGGGCGGTATCATGGCCGTCAATGGCGAACGCGACGGCGATCCGCTGCGGGTCGGCATTCCGGTCGCCGATCTGGTGACGGGACTCTACTCGGTGCAGGCTGTTCTTTTGGCGCTGGTCGAGCGCAGCCGGTCGGGCGTCGGGCAATCGGTCGAGATCGCACTGCTGGATGCGGCGGTCAGCCTGGTGCATCCCATGGCGATGAACTGGTTCCTGGATGGGAAGCAGCCGCGCCGGCTGGGCAATGCCCATTCCAACGTGACGCCCTATGACAGCTTCCGTCTTGGCGACAAGCGGATCTTCATCGGCGCCACCAAGAACAGCCAATTCCAGAAGATGTGCGAAGTGCTGGGCAAGCCCGAAATGGCAAGCGATCCACGCTTTGCCGACAATGCCACCCGTGTCGAAAATCGCGACGCCTTGCGGGCCGCGCTTGAGGCGGCGCTTGATGGCAAGGATGGAATGACGCTGACACGCGACCTGATGGCGGAAGGCGTGCCCGCCGCCATGATTCTGGAGGTGCCCGAAGTTCTGCAGCACCCGCAGGTCCTGCATCGCAGGATGGTTGTCGAAAAGGGCGATTACAAATGCACGGGCATCCCCATCAAGATGGGGCGCACCCCCGGATCGATCCGCAAGGTCCCGCCGCGCCTGGGCGAAGACAATGCGAGCGTTCTCAAGGCGGCTGGCTTCAGCGACGCGCAGATCGACGCCTGGCGCGCGAAGGGAATTGTCGTCGACGAGAAAAACGGGCCGACCGGCTAGGCCGGGTGGCAAGGGGGCATCGTGACTGCCAGCCGCAAGAGAACGCGCCCGGCCGCCGTACCGCCGCGTCGCCCGGCCAGAAAGGGCACGCGGGTGAACACGGCGAAGCCCAAGGCGGCCGGCATGGCCGGCGAGGGCGATTCGACCCGCGAGGCGATCTTGCTGGCTGCGGCGCGCATCTTCTATCGGCGCGGCTACAAGGCAACCACGCTTCGCGACCTGGCGAAGGCCTGCAATCTCAAGGCGGGAAGCATCTATTACTATTTCGGATCGAAGGAAGAGATCGGCGGCGAGGTCCTGGATCGGGGCATGCGGGGCATGATCGAGCAGGTTCGCGCGGCGGCCGAGGCGGCACAGCCACCGTCATCCTATCGCGCCAAGATCGACGCGGCGTTGCGCGTCCACCTGCGAACATTGTTCGAAAATCCTTACGCCGCAGCCAATCTGCGGATCTTCAACCAGGCGCCCCCCGCCGTCAGACGCCGCAACCAGCGCCTTCACGATGCCTATCACGCCTATTGGCGGGGGCTGTTCGCCGAAGCGCAGGCGGCCAAGGAGATCCGGGGCGATATCAATCTGTCCCTTCTCCGGCTCCTGATCATCGGCGCCATCAATCTGGTCGATCAGTGGTTCAAGCCCGAGCGGGGATCGCTGACCCCAGATGACCTGATCCGCCAGTTCATGCTGGTTTTGTTCGAAGGCATGACGCCATCGGGGGCTGGCAAGACGTGACGAGGACGGCATGAACACGATCTATGACACCGAGGAACGGCGCCTGCTTCGCGAGCAGCTTCGCCGCTTCGTGACAGCCGAGGTTGTGCCGGTCGCCGAGCGCTGGGAAGAAGCCGGGATGGTCCCGCGCGCGGTCCTGCGCGCGATGGGAAATCTGGGGTTTCTCGGCATCCGTTACCCGGAAAGCTTTGGCGGCAGCGGTCAGGATACGATGGGCTCGATCATCCTGGCCGAAGAGCTGGGCCGTTCCGGTTTTGGCGGGTTCGCTGCCACCGTGCTGGTCCACACCGACATGGCTTCGCCGCATATTGCCCGGTTCGGCACCGACGAGCAGCTTCGCCGCTGGATGCCGTCGATCATCCGGGGCGAGACGATCACCGCGATCTGCGTCACCGAGCCCGATGCCGGGTCCGACGTTGCCGGCATTCGTACGACCGCCCGCCGCGACGGCGATCATTACGTGCTGAACGGCGCCAAGATGTTCATCACCAATGGTGTCCATGCGGATCTTTATTGTGTCGCCGCCAGGACCGACCCCGCGGCCAAGGGATCGCGCGGCATCACCATGTTCGTGGTCGAAAGGGGCACGCCGGGTTTCCGGGTCAGCCGCGCCCTGAAGAAGCTGGGCTGGCTCTGTTCCGATACGGCCGAGCTGTCGTTCGAGGATTGCCGTGTGCCGGTGGCCAATCGGCTCGGCAACGAGAACGAGGGATTCTACGCCATCATGCGCAATTTTCAGAACGAGCGTCTTGTCCTTGGCGCGCTGGCGGTGGCGGCCTCAGATCGCGCCATTGAACTGACCATCGACTACGTCCGCACGCGCAAGGCCTTTGGGGCACCGCTTTTTGACAAACAGGGCATCCGCCAGCGCCTGGCCATGCGGCGGGCCGAGGTCGAGGCCGCGCGCCAGCTTGTCTATCACGTCGCCTGGCTTGATGCCCGGGGCGAGGATTGCGTCGGCGAGGTCTCGATGGTCAAGGCCCTGTGCGGCGAGCTATCCAACCGTGTCACCTATGACTGCCTGCAGTTCCATGGCGGTTTCGGCTATCTGCGCGACAGCACGATCGAGCGCATGTCCCGCGATGCCCGGATCGATTCGATCGGCGGCGGCGCGACCGAAGTGATGCTGGAAGAGGTGGCAAAGCGATTCTGACGTGGCGCCCTGTCAGGCCAGGCCGAGCAGGGCAAGCTGCCGGTCGATCACCTTCGCCTCGTCGTAGAGGGTCTCGGCCCGGGCCCGCCCGGCGGCGCCCATGCGGGCGCGCAGCGTGGGATCGGCGGCCAGCGTGGCCAGGGCACCGGCCAGAGCGGCCGGGTCGCCAACCGGAACCAGGATGCCGGTTTCGCCGTTCACCACCTCTTCGCGGGAACCACGAATGTCGGTTGCCACAACGGCAAGGCCCGCCATCATTGCCTCGATGATCGAGCGCGGCATACCTTCGCGGTGCGATGGCAGGGTGAACAGGTCGGCGGCCTGAAGGATGTCCGGCATGTCGGCGCGGTAGCCCAGAAAGCGTACCCGGCCTGCCAGCCGGGGATCGTCGGTGGCGGCGGCAATGGCCCGATCAATGCGGGCGGCGTGGTCGCTGGGCAGTCTTTCTCCCACCGCCCACAGGACGGCATCGATCGAACGCATGGCTTCGAACAGCTCGGGATAGCCTTTCTCGGCCACCAGCCGCCCGACCATCACGATCACCACCGCACTCTGCGGGGTATCAAGCTCGGTCCGCAGGCGGGTGCGGGTCGCGGACCCTTTGGCCAGGGGGGCAAAGCGGCCGGGATCGACCCCGTTGCCGATGGCCTCGATGGTGGCGCCAGGGCGGGCCAGATGGTGCCGGCGCGCGGTCTCGGCATCCTCGGCCGACTGGGTCAGCAGGACGTCGGTCACCCGTCCGGCCAGCCATTCAAGGGTCACGAAGGCACGTCGTTTCCACCATGGCATCCGGTCATGAAAATAGAAGCCATGCGCGGTATAGGCGATCCGGGGCACGCCGGTCCGCCACGCTGCCAGCCGGGCAAGAAATGCCGCAACCGGCGTGTGGGTGTGGACAAGGTCGAACGCATGGCGGGCGAACAGGGCATGGTAGGCGCGATAGGTGGCGACATGGGCGGCAAGATCGAACATCCGCCGCGAGATCGAGACCGTCTCGACCCTGAGATTGCGGGAGCGCGCCACGGCAACACCCGGTCCGTCGGCGCTGACGCAGGTCACGTCGTGGCCGGCATCGCGAATGGCCTCGGCCAGCGGCAGAATGAAGTGGTGGAGGGTGAAATCCACCGCGCAAAGCTCGCAGACCTTCATGCCCGCATCCCGCCCCGTGTTTCACCCCGTGTTTCACCCCATGTTCGGCCGGGTGTTCCGCCGCCTGCGGCCAGCCGGGCTGGTCTTGGGCTATGCGGTGAACACGAGGCGGCCATTGCTGGCGATCACTTCCAGATTGCGGGTCGGGTCGGCGCCCGGCGATACCGTGACGGTGCCGCCGGCCGCCTGCACGATCGCGATGCCCCCGGCGACATCCCAAAGCTTGATGCCGGTCTCGTGATAGGCATCAAGGCGGCCATTCGCCACATAGGCCAGCATCAGCGCGGCGCTGCCAAGCGATCGGACCTTTTTGTAGCGCTGAACCTGGCGGACGAAGGACAGGAGGGCGGCATCGGAATAGTCGGCATAGGACGGAAACCCGGTCCCCAGCACGGCATCGGCGTAATTTGCCGTATCCGAAACCTTGATCGGCCTGCGATTCAGGGTGGCGCCACGGCCCGGGATGCCGGAAAAAAGCTCGTTCCTGGTGAAGTCGAAGATCACGCCGAGCAAGGGCTCTTCGCCTTGGCAAAGCGCGATCGAAACCCCGGCCGGCGGAATGCCGCGATTGTAATTCAGGCTGCCATCGAGCGGATCCACAACCCAGAGCGGACCGGCAGTTTCCTGGCCCGGAACGTGGCCGGCTTCCTCGCTCAGGGCCGGGAACGGGCTTGCCCCCTGCAGGGCCTGCAGGATCAGGGTTTCCGAAAGCCGGTCGGCAGCCACCTTCACGTCATGCTCTTCACCGGCCACCATCTGCGACCAGGAGCCTTGCCGCCGCCGCAGATGGTCGCCGGCAAGCAAGGCCGCCGACTCGGCAAGGTTGAGCCAGCGTTCAAGGGAGAGGTCGGCTGTCACAGGGGTCTTCCAATCGGTTGAGTGGTGGGGCGGCGGTGCGATCGCTGTCCCGCCCGCCCGCGGGCAGCCCATCATGGGTATGCAAAGTGCCGAGTCAATCCTATATGTCGCGCAAGGCCGTGCGACGGCCAGTCAGCCGATCGGTCAGCCGATTGGGCGGCCGATGTTTCGGCCGACGTTCACCGAGGAGCCATGCTCGATGCCTGCCCAACGCCCCACAATTGCCGCAATTCTGCTTCTGACTGCTGCCCTTGGTGGCTGTAGCTATCGCGGCGAAACGGGCAACCCGGTCGCCACCTCGCTGACCTATTTCAGCTATCTGGCTGCGGACGACATCCGCGCCATGTGCGGGCCCGGCGCGGCAACACGGTACCGGATCGTCTATAACGGCATCTACGAGGAACAGGTACGGCGCTATGACATCGTCGGCGATCTTCAGGGCGGTGGCATCCTGACGGCCCATGCCTCGGTACCGTCCAACCTGACCGAGATCAGGTCGAATGATCTTTTTGCGCCGTGGCGGGACCGGCAGGGGACGGCAACCCTGGACCGCGCCGGGATGGAGGGGCTGAGGGCGGCGCTCGAGCAGAGCGGGGCGTTCGGGCCGGCCCCATCGGGGGCGTTGCTGCGGTCCCAGGAATATTACTGGGTGACCCATGCCTGCGTCGACGGGCGCTACCACTTCAACGCCTTCATTTTCCCGTCGGCCCGGTTTGCGGCCCTAACCTTCCCGGATGTCCTGCTGCGTCAGGACCAGACGGGCGTGCCATTCAAAAAAGCGGTCCGGCCGGGTGAAGACCCCAACTCGGTCACCAGCTATCCGCCCTATGGCCTTCGCGATACCCAGGAACAGGTCAGGGGCGAATTCGTGCTCCGCGTCGGCGACAATCGGCTGCGGCGCGGGCTGTTCGATTGAGCGGCGCCGGACTGCAAAATGCGCCGTGCTGGCCTTTGTTGATGGTTAACCCTTTTGCCTCAAGCTTTGCATCCAATATAATTCAGGTGTCGCCGGGGGAGTGCCCCCGAGAGGTGAATTCGGATAGACAAGATGGCTGAACGGAAAGGATCGGAGCCCAACGGGACGACGCCCAACACCGGGGTCGTGGTCAAGGCCCGGCCAAAGACCCGCAAGCCCGCGATGTACAAGGTGCTCCTGCTGAACGACGACTACACACCGATGGAGTTCGTGGTGCACACGTTGGAGCGGTTCTTTAACAAAAGCCGGGCCGAAGCAACCAGCATCATGCTGCACGTGCACCAGCGGGGCGTCGGCGTGTGCGGTGTCTACACCTACGAGGTTGCCGAGACCAAGGTCGGCCAGGTGATGGACTATGCTCGCCGGCACGAGCACCCCTTGCAATGCAGTCTGGAAAAGGCGTGAAGGCATGTTGTCGCGGAATCTTGAGCGAAGCTTGCACCGGGCGCTGGAACTGGCCGCCGAGCGGCGGCACGAATACGCGACCCTCGAGCATCTGCTGCTGGCGCTGACCGAGGATCAGGATGCGATCGCCGTGCTTCGCGCCTGTGGCGTGGACATGGAAAAGCTGCGCACCGATCTGGCCGGCTATGTTGCCACGGAACTTGACGACCTGATCTCGCCCCAGGAGGAAGAGACCAAGCCCACGGCCAGCTTCCAGCGGGTCATTCAGCGGGCGGCGATCCATGTTCAGTCCTCGGGGCGCGAAGAGGTGACCGGCGCCAACGTGCTGGTGGCGATGTTTGCCGAGCGCGAATCCCATGCCATCTATTTCCTGCAAGAGCAGGACATGACCCGCTACGATGCGGTGAACTATATCTCGCACGGGATTGCCAAGGTTCAGGGGCGGTCCGAGGAACGGACGGTCGGCGGCGCCGATGATGATGCGCAGCCGGAAAAGGTCGTCAAGAAGGGGCATGAGGCGCTTGACGCCTATTGTGTCAATCTGAACCGCAAGGCAGCCTCTGGCCGGATCGATCCCCTGATCGGCCGCGAGGCCGAGGTCGAGCGGACCATTCAGATCCTGTGCCGAAGGACCAAGAACAATCCGCTTTATGTCGGCGACCCGGGGGTGGGCAAGACGGCGATTGCCGAGGGTCTGGCCCTGCGCATCGTCAGGGGTGACGTTCCCGAGGTTCTGCTGGATTCGACCATCTATGCCCTGGACATGGGGGCATTGCTGGCCGGGACGCGCTATCGCGGCGATTTCGAAGAGCGATTGAAGAACGTGCTGGGCGAGCTTGAGGCCGAAAAGGGCGCGATCCTCTTCATCGACGAGATTCACACGGTGATTGGCGCCGGCGCCACCAGCGGCGGCGCCATGGATGCCTCGAACCTTCTGAAGCCCGCCCTTGCCAGCGGCAATCTGCGTTGCATCGGTTCGACGACCTACAAGGAATACCGGAGCTACTTCGAAAAGGACCGGGCGCTGGTGCGGCGGTTCCAGAAGGTCGACGTCAACGAGCCGTCGGTCGAGGATTCGATCAAGATCCTTGAAGGGCTCAAGCCCTATTATGAAAAACACCATAATGTGCGCTATACGAACGATGCCATTCGGTCGGCGGTCGAGCTTTCGACCCGCTACATCGGGGATCGAAAGCTGCCGGACAAGGCGATCGACGTCATCGACGAGGCCGGTGCGGCGCAGATGCTGCTGCCCGAGGGGCGCCGACGCAAGGTGATCTCGGTCAAGGATATCGAGACGACGATCTCGAAGATCGCGCGCATTCCACCAAAGAATGTCTCGCGCGACGACAAATCCGTCCTGCAGTCGCTGGACGAGACCCTGAGGGCGCTGGTCTATGGCCAGGACGAGGCGATCGTCGCGCTGGCGAGCGCCATCAAGCTCGCCCGCTCGGGACTGCGCGAGCCGGAAAAGCCGATCGGGTCCTATCTCTTTTCCGGTCCGACCGGCGTCGGCAAGACCGAGGTGGCGCGGCAGCTTGCCAAGGCGCTGGCCATCGAGCTGGTCCGGTTCGACATGTCTGAATACATGGAGCGTCATACGGTGTCGCGCCTCATCGGGGCGCCGCCGGGCTATGTCGGCTTTGACCAGGGCGGCCTGCTGACCGATGCGGTCGACCAGCACCCGCATTGCGTCCTGCTGCTCGACGAGATCGAAAAGGCGCATCCCGATGTCTACAACCTGCTGCTGCAGGTGATGGATCACGGCAAGCTGACCGACCACAACGGCAAGAACATCGATTTCCGCAACGTCATCCTGATCATGACGACAAACGCGGGGGCGGCCGAAATGGCCAAGGCGGCCATCGGCTTCGGCCGGGCGGAACGCACCGGCGAGGACGACGAGGCGATCAAGCGCGTCTTTACGCCCGAATTCCGCAATCGTCTCGATGCGGTGATCTCGTTCGCCAGGCTGGGTCCCGAGACGGTCGGGCGGGTGGTGGACAAGTTCATCATCCAGCTCGAGGCGCAGCTTTCCGATCGGGGGGTCACCATCGAGCTGACCGACGAGGCCCGCCAGTGGCTGGCGGTGAAGGGCTATGACGAACAATACGGGGCCCGGCCGCTGGCCCGGGTGATCCAGGAGCATGTCAAGAAGCCGCTTGCCGACGAGCTGCTGTTCGGACGCCTGGTGAAGGGCGGCGTCGTCCGTGGCCGGCTCGAGGGCGACCGGATCGTGTTCGACTATCCCGTTCCACCGCCCGTACCCAAGGGCAAGGCAAAGGTCTTCGCCGGCTAGCGCCGATCGGGGTGTCTGACAGGGGGGCAGGGACGCGGTGGCAATCGGCCAAGGCGCGAAATCCTGGCGGTCTACGCCGATCATGTCCTGGCTGGTGACCGAAGGCTCGCTCTGCCCCGACCTTGCCGCGCTTCATGGCGGGCTTTGCGACCGGCTTGGCGCGACGGGCGCCGGGATCTGTCGCAGCGTTCTGGTCATCCGCACCCTTCACCCCGAGGTGCGCGGGGTCACATTGCTGTGGCGGCGGTCCCAGCCGGGCGTCGAGCGGATCGAGCGTCCGCATGGGATCGAGGCGACCGCGACCTATCAGGGCAGCCCATTCCAGCATCTGTTCGAAACCCGGCAACCGCTCAGGCGGCGAATCGCGCGTGGCGAGACCGACATGCCCCTTTTGCGCGATCTGGCCGCCGAAGGCGTCACCGATTTCTACGGCCTTGCCTTGCCTGCAATTGGCACACCGTGGGTGAATGCGATTACCTGGGCGACCGATGCCCCAAAGGGGTTTTCCCCGGCTGACATCAGACAGTTCAATAATTTGGCGGCCGTCCTTGCCTCTTTTGTTCAAGTGCGGGCGCAGCAGCGCATCGTCGAGGACCTGCTTTTCACCTATCTTGGCCGCAATGCATCGGCGCAGCTTTTCGAAGGGCGGATCAGGCGGGGCGACGGCGAATCGATCCGCTGCGTCCTGTGGGCAAGCGACCTGGCTGGCTTTACCGAATTCGCGGAACGGGAAGCGCCGGCCGAGGTCATTGCCACCCTGAACGGCTTTTTCGAACGGATCGCCGATGCGGTGCACCAGCATGGCGGCGATGTCCTCAAGTTCATCGGCGACGGGCTGTTTGCGATCTTTCCGATCGATGGCGACAAGGACGATGAAAGCGAGGCGGCATCCCGCGCCTTGCGCGCCGCCGAGGCGGCCATGGCGGCCGTGTCGACCCTGAATGACGAACGGCGCGCCGCGGGGCGCTGGCCCTTGCGCTACAGCCTGGCCCTTCATCTGGGGGACGTGGTGTTCGGGAATATCGGCGCCAGGCAGCGGCTTGATTTCACGGTCGTCGGGCCGGCCGTCAATCGAGCGGCGCGGATCGAAGCCCTGGGCCACGAGCTTGACGTGACATTGCTGTTGTCGCGGGAATTTGCGACCGTGTGCGGCCGCCCCTGCGTGCTGCTTGGATCGCACCGGCTGCGGGGCATCAAGGAGCCGCTGCCCGTCTATACCCTGGCAGGCCCGGACGCCCGCTCGCGCTAGAACTTTTCAGCGCGGCTCGGCGGGTTTCGCGTACCCGGGCCATGGTTCCGGTCACGGTGCAGCCCGGTTGCGATAGGGCGAGTGTTCTGTGAACGATGCGATCTGGCGGGCGTTTTGGCGGGCCTCGCGCTGGACGAAGTCGGCCACCGCGGCCCGGAACCCGGGGTCCGCAATCCAGTGCGCGCTGACAGTTTCGACGGGCAGATAGCCGCGCTGAACCTTGTGCGGTCCTTGTGCTCCGGCCTCGACTCGCGCCAGACCATGCGCGATGGCATAGTCGATGGCCTGGTAGTAGCAGGACTCGAAGTGGAGGAACGGATAGTCGGCGGCCGCGCCCCAGTTGCGCCCATAGAGGGTATCGCGCCCGCGAAGATTGAGGGCACCAGCGAGGGGTTCGCCGTTTTTTTCGGCCAGCATCAGGACCACGCGATCGCCCAGCCGTTCGCCAAGCAGGCGGAAGAACTGTCGGTTGAGATAGGGTTGGCCCCATTTCTCGCTGGCCGTCGCCAGGTAGAACCTGAAGAAGGCATCCCAATGCCCCTCGGTGATGCTGGCACCGCTCAAGGGGCGCACGATAATGCCGGCGTCGGCCACGTCGCGGCGCTCCTTGCGGATCGCCTTGCGCTTCCGTGAGGCGAGGGCAGCCAGGAAATCCTCGAAGCTTCGATAGCCACGATTCGTCCAGTGGAACTGGAGCCCGGTACGGAGCAGGAAGCCTGCCTGGGCAAGAATGGCTGCATCGGCCGGTTCGAGAAAGGTTGCGTGCAGCGACGAGACATCGAGTTCCCTGGCGATCTCGATCAGGGTGGCGGCAAGGGCAGGACCAAGGGCCGATGGCCCCTGGCCTGATTGCCCCTGACCCGCCTGGCGGACCAGAAGGCGCGGGCCCGGCACGGGGGTGAACGGGACCGCCAGCTGAAGCTTCGGATAGTACTGGCCACCGGCCCGGTCATAGGCATCGGCCCAGGCCCAGTCGAAGACGTATTCGCCGAAACTGTGGCTCTTGAGATAGAGCGGCGCCGCCGCAACCAGCCCGCGCGCGCCATCCTCGATCACGAGGTGGCGCGTCTGCCAGCCCGATCCGGCGTCGACACAGCCGCTGTCCTCGAGGGCGGCCAGGAAGGCGTGGGCAACGAACGGATTGTCGCTTCCGGCACAGGCATCCCACGCGGCTGGCTCGACATCATGGATCGAAGCGAGCAGGCGGGCGCGCATGGCCGGGCTTCCGGTTTGGCAGGCCGGCGCGCCTAGCGAATCTCGAAGATGGCTTCGATCTCGACCGCCGAGCCAAGGGGAAGGGACGGTGCCCCGACCGCGAAGCGGGCATGGCGGCCGGCATCGCCCAGGACCGCGACCATCAGGTCGGATGCGGCGTTGATGATCTTGGGGTGGTCCCTGAACGCGGGCGTGCTGCTGACGAAACCGCCAAGCTTGACGCAGCGCACGATGCGGTCGAGATCGCCGTTCAGCGCCGATTTCGCCTGGGCCAGGATATTGACGGCGCAGAGGCGGGCGGCTTCTTGCCCTTCCTCGATCGAAAGGTTGCCACCCAGGGATCCGACATGGCGCACCGTGCCGCCGTCCAGCGGCACCTGGCCCGATATGAAAAGCAGGCCACCCGAGATCACAAAGGGCACGTAGTTCGCTACCGGCGCCGGCGCCAAGGGCAGCACAATCCCAAGCTCGTTCAGGCGGGCGTCCGTTCGACCGGTCATCGCTGGCTCCGACGGGATGATGTCAAGGTGATGATTGTCGCGTGCCGGTCCGGGCTTGGGAAGGGGAAACGCAGCGACGAATGTCGGGCGGCACAAAAAAAGAGGGGTGCGGCTTGATACGCCCGCACCCCAGGTTCCCGGGAGGGAGAGTGTGAGAAGGAGATCAGCTACAGCCGCTGGTTGACCCGCAAGTTGCGCATTTCAGGCAGGTGCCATTCCGCACCAGCGTGAAGTTGCCGCATTCTCCGCAGGCATCCCCTTCAAATCCCTTAAGCCGCGCTTCCCGGATCGACGCGAGCTTTCCGTCAACGGCTTCGATGACGGCGCTGGTCGACATCGAAACCGCGGTGGTCGTCGTATTCACGGCCGCGGCAAGGCCACCTGAACCGATCGTCATGGTGGCGCCGGTCGCCGCCGGTGCCGTCGCAACGCCCACCGCCCCGGCGGCCGCGCGCAGCACGTAAAGGTTGTTCCGCACATAGCCACGGCTTGCGAACCGTACGGCCGGATGCAGATCGTCGGCCTGGTCCGGATTGCCGCTTGTCGGCAGGTCGCCCTGCGCGTCCCCGCGTCCGATCGAATCCGGCGCCAGGTCATGCGGTTCGGCATGGGCCAGATCGTTGCGGCTCAGATACGAGATCGCCAGTTCGCGGAAGATGTAATCCAGCACCGAGGTCGCCATCTTGATTGTGTCGTTGCCTTCGACCATGCCGCTCGGATCGAACCGGGTGAAGGTAAAGGCCTCGACGAACTCATCCAAGGGCACGCCGTACTGCAGACCGATGGAAATGGCAATGGCGAAGTTGTTCATCAGGCTGCGGAAGGCGGCGCCTTCCTTGTGCATGTCGATGAAGATCTCGCCCAGTTTGCCGTCTTCGTACTCGCCCGTGCGCAGGTAAACCTTGTGCCCGCCGATGATCGCCTTCTGGGTATAGCCCTTGCGGCGATGGGGCAGACGGCGGCGGGTCGCGATCGCGCGCTCGACGATCTTTTCGATGATCCGCTCGGCAACCTTCTCGGCCTTGGCGGTCGCCGGCAGAGCGGCCACGCTTTCGGCGTCGTCCTCGAGGACGGCGGCATTGAGAGGCTGCGAAAGCTTCGAGCCGTCACGATAGAGCGCATTGGCCTTGAGCCCCAGCCGCCAGGACAGCATGTAGGCGTCCTTGCACTGTTCGACCGTCGCCCCGTTCGGCATGTTGATGGTCTTGGAAATGGCCCCCGAGATGAAGGGCTGCGCGGCCGCCATCATCCGGATATGGCTGCTGACCGACAGATAGCGGGTGCCTTTGCGCCCGCAGGGGTTGGCGCAATCGAAGACCGGAAGATGATCGGCCTTCAGGTGGGGGGCCCCCTCGACGGTCATGGCGCCACTGCAATACAGGTTGGCCGCCTCGATCTCGGCCGCCGTGAAGCCAAGCGCCGTCAGCATATCGAAGCCAAGATCGTCGAGCTGGGCCTTGGTGAAGCCAAGCGTCTTGGTGCAGAATTCCTCGCCCAGCGTCCAGCGGTTGAACGCATAGCGGATGTCGATCACGCTCGGCAGGGTCTGTTCGATCGCGGCCAGGGCCTCGGCCGTGAAGCCGCGCGCCTTCAACGTTTCCGGGTTGATGCCGGGGGCGCCATTCAGCGTGCCATAGCCCACGGCATAGCGCTCGATCTCCTCGATCTGGCGGGACGAATAGCCCAGCCGCTTCAGCGCGCCCGGAACACCGCGATTGATGATCTTGAAATAGCCGCCGCCGGCAAGGGTCTTGAACTTGACGAGCGCGAAGTCGGGCTCGATGCCGGTGGTGTCGCAATCCATCACCAGGCCGATCGTGCCGGTCGGGGCGATGACCGAGACCTGGGCATTGCGGTAGCCATGGGCTTCGCCCAGGGCAAGCGCGCGGTCCCAGGATGCCCGGGCGGCCGCAACCAGGGCGGGGTCGGGGCAGTGGGCCGCGTCCAGCGGCACGGGCAGGATGTTCAGGCCGTCATATCCGGTGGTCTCGCCATAGGCGGCGCGGCGATGATTTCGGATGACCCGGAGCATCGGATCCCGGTTGACCAGATAGCCGGGGAAGGTGCCCAGCTCTTCGGCCATTTCGGCCGACGTGGCGTAGCAGACGCCGGTCATCAAGGCGGTCAGCGCCGCAACCAGGTTGCGGCCCTGTTCGCTATCATAGGCAAGGCCCGAGGCCATCAGCAGGCCGCCGACATTGGCATAGCCCAGGCCGAGCGTGCGGAACTCGTAAGAAAGCTTGGCGATTTCCTTGGACGGGAACTGCGCCATCATCACTGAAATCTCGAGGGTGACGGTCCACAGGCGCACCGCGTGTTCATAGGCGGCGATGTCGAACCGGCCGTTCCTGTCCAGGAACGTCAGCAGGTTGAGCGACGCCAGATTGCACGCCGTGTCGTCAAGGAACATGTATTCAGAGCACGGATTCGACGCGTTGATGCGGCCGCTGTTCGGGCAGGTGTGCCATTCGTTGATTGTGGTGTCGTACTGCAGGCCCGGATCGGCCGAGGCCCAGGCCGCGTGGCCGATCTGTTCCCACAGGTCCCGGGCGCGCAGGGTCTTGGCGATCTTGCCATCGGTGCGCCGGCGCAGGCCCCATTCGCCGTCGTTCACCACGGCATCGAGAAAGGCGTTGGTCAGCCGCACTGAATTGTTGGAATTCTGGCCCGAAACGGTGAGATAGGCTTCCGACGTCCAATCGGTGTCGTAGATCGGGAATTCGATCCGCTGATAGCCCTGGCGCGCGAACTGGATGACGCGCTGGATATAGTTTTCCGGGATGCAGACGGCGCGGGCCTCGCGCATGGCCTGGCGCAGCTTGGCATTGCGCGCCGGTTCGAAGGCGGCTTCGCCGCTCAGCCCGTCCTTGGTCCCGTCATGACAGGCGCCGAGGATGGCGTTCAGGTGCCGGTTGCAGATCTGCGATCCCGTCACCAGCGAGGCGACTTTCTGCTCTTCGACGACCTTCCAGTCGATGTATTGCTCGATGTCCGGGTGGTCGATGTCGACGGTCACCATCTTGGCCGCCCGCCGCGTCGTGCCGCCCGACTTGATGGCGCCCGCCGCGCGGTCGCCGATCTTGAGGAAGCTCATCAGTCCCGACGACTTGCCACCGCCGGACAGCGGCTCGTCCTCGCCGCGCAGGGCCGAAAAGTTGGTGCCGGTCCCGGATCCGTACTTGAACAGGCGCGCCTCGCGCACCCAAAGATCCATGATGCCGCCTTCGTTGACCAGATCGTCACGGATGCCCTGGATGAAGCACGCATGCGGCTGCGGATGCTCGTAGGCCGATTCGGACTGGGTCAGGCGGCCGGTCAGATAGTCGACATAGAAATGGCCCTGGGCCGGCCCGTCGATCCCATAGGCCCAGTGCAGGCCGGTATTGAACCATTGCGGCGAGTTGGGGGCGCCGATCTGGGCGCAAAGCATGTAGCGCATTTCGTCAAAGTAGGCGCGCGCATCCTGCTCGCTGTCGAAATAGCCGCCCTTCCAGCCCCAATAGGTCCAGGTTCCGGCCATCCGGTCGAAAACCTGCCGGGCGTCGGTTTCGCCGCCGCTGGTGTCTGCGCCGTGCGCCGGGACCGTGCGCCAGAGCCAGGTCGGGACCTCGGGTTCCTCGACGGCTTCCATGGCCGACGGAACCCCGCGCTTGCGGAAATATTTCTGTGCGATTACGTCACAGGCGACCTGCGACCAGGACTCGGGCACCTGAATCCCATCGAGATGGAAAACGGTCGAGCCATTCGGATTGCGGATCTCGCTGGTTGCGACACGGAACGCAATGCCGTCATAGGGCGATTTTCCCGCTTCGGTATAGTGACGACCGATCTTCATGACTCCCCCAGTCCCCAGCGCCCCGTTCGTGCTTCGTGCGGGGCGTCCCCTTGTCTTGCCGGCGTCCACCACAATTAGAGGGTCGCGTCAGCAGGGCTACAACTTCTAGGATTCGGATTCTGGGCTGTCAAGATATTGTTAATACCGGCCCCCGGATGCCACAGGATATAGATTCCTGTTCCGGATCTGGGCCGTGAATCGCGATCCCGGCCGGGATGATATGGACGAACACCGCTCGGGATGTGCTATATGCGGCGCGGGAAGGCGAACGGAGAGGAAACCGTGCCAGGCAACAGCATCGGAACGCAAATCTGGACTTGGCTGCGCGGCGAACAGGTCGGCACGGACGAGTTCGGCAATCGCTATTTCCGGGAACGGCGCGCGCCCAAGGGCAGGCCGGCAAGGCGCTGGGTGCTTTATGCTGGATCGCCCGAGGCCTCGGCGATCCCGCCTGAACGGCACGGCTGGCTGCATTACCTGACGGATGCGCCGCTGGTCGGCCCCGAGATCCGGCGCTGGCCGTGGCAGCGCCGCCACCAGCCCAACCAGACAGGCACGCCCGAGGCCTATCGCCCGAGCGGTCACATCTTGAAGGGTCGCCGGCGGGCCGAGGCGCGCGGCGATTACGAGCCCTGGCGGCCGGCCTGACCGGCGTGGCCCAACCCTTACGGAGGCTCAGCGCGCCATGAATCGCAATCCGGTCGAAGTCATCATCGGTGCTGTCGTCCTGGTCGTTGCGGCGCTCGTTCTGGTCTTCGCCTATACGAGTGCCAGCCTGCGCCCGGTCAAGGGCTATGAAGTGCACGCCAAGTTCGACCGGATCGACGGCTTGCAGGTCGGCACCGATGTGCGGATCAGCGGAATCGGGTCGGGACAGTGCGTCGAGCCTTACGCTCGAGCCCAACAGCCCTTGCCGTTGCCCGGATGAGCATCAGCAATACCGTCAAGCTGCCGCGCGACACGGTGGCCCAGATTTCCAGCGAAGGCTTGCTGGGCGGCAAGTTCATGGCGCTGGTGCCAGGCGGCGAGACCGACTTGATCAAGCCGGGTGGCGAGATCAGCTATACCCAGTCGCCCGTCAATCTCGAGGATCTGATCGGCCAGCTGATCTTCAGCCAGGGTGGCGGCAAGGACGGGGCCAAGGATGGGGCGAAGCCGGCCACGGGCATGAACTGAAGAGGCATGAACTGAGACAGCGCCGCGAAGCCGCCGGCATGGCCGCGGCAACCGGATGAGCGCGACCATGACCATCGAGCAAGGCCTGACCCAAAGCTGGAGCGCCGAGCGCTATGCGCGGACGGCGCGGTTCGTTTCCGATCTCGGCATGCCCGTCGTCGAACTTCTGGCGCCCGGGCCGGGTGAATGCATTCTCGATCTTGGCTGCGGCGACGGCGCCCTGACCGAAAAGCTGGCAGCGCTTGGCGCCCGTGTCATCGGCGTCGACAGTGCGCCTGATTTCATTGCCGCGGCAAAGGCGCGCGGGCTGGATGCGCGCCTGATGAATGGCGAGGCGCTGGCGCTGTCCGAGACCTTCGACGCCGTCTTTTCCAACGCCGCGATGCATTGGATGCTGGACCAGGACGCCGTGATGAAGGGTGTCTTCGCGATCCTGCGGCCAGGCGGCCGGTTTGTCGTCGAGATGGGGGGCGTGGGTAATGTGCAGACCATCGCGACCGCGGTCAAAGCGGCCCTTAGCCGCCGTGGCATCGACCCGGCGCCGCTGGTTCCCTGGGTTTTTCCGACCGTCGAGGAACAGACCGCGCGCCTGAAACGGCATGGCTTCGCGGTTGTTTCAATGGCCCTGATCCCAAGGCCGACGCCGCTGCCCGGAGCGCTTGGCGACTGGCTTGAAAATTTTGCCGAGGCGTTCATCAAGGCCGTGCCGCCGGCCGAGCGCGAGGCCATGAAGGCCGAGATTGCAGAGACGCTTGCGCCGCGTCTCAAGAACGCCGAGGGGTGCTGGATCGCCGACTATGTGCGCTTGCGATTTTCGGCCCTGCGGCCGGCCGATGGCCGGGCCGCCCCGTGCCAGTGCCAGTGCCAGTGTCAGCCGGGCGGGAGCGGGGCGGGATGAACGGCGACGACGTGACGGGAAAGGGCGGCAACGCCCGGTCGCGCTGGCGGGGGCGGGACGGGCAGCCGATCGCTTGCCGTGAAAAGCTCAAGGTCCTGGACGAGAACTTCGAGGAATTGCAGAACATTTGCCAGGATGCCTTGGACGATGCCGTGGCCCTTGGCTGCGATGCCGAGAATTTTCGTTCCGTGGTCGGCCAGATGCTGACGCGGCTGGAATCGACGCTCCGGCGGGGAAAGGGCTGATCCGTCGTGGCTTGGCATCGTTCCCTGCTGCTGGGTGCGGCAGCCTTGATCGCGTGCATCGACACCACGGCTTATGCCCAGAGCGTGGCGGCGACGCTTCGCGTTCTTGACAAGGTGACGGCGCGGGCGAACACCGTCGACGCGGTGATCGGCCAGCCCGTTTCGTTCGGCACCCTTCGGATTGTCGTGCGGTCGTGCAAGAAAAACCCGCCCGAGGAAACCCCGGAAAGCGCGGCGTTCCTGGAGATCGATGACGTCCGTTCGGGTCGGCCGGTCAAACACCTGTTCAAGGGCTGGATGTTCGCGTCGAGCCCCGGGCTCCACGCGCTGGAACACCCGATCTACGACGTCTGGGTGATCGACTGCAAGACGGTGTCGGGATCGGGGTCGTCGCCGAAGCAGTGAAAATTCGCGTCGCGCGCGATGGCCTGGGCCAGCTTGGCGCGATAGGAAGCCCGCGGAATCTCGCAGGCGCCGAACTGGCTCAGATGCCCGGTCACGAACTGGGTATCGAGCAGCGTAAAGCCGCCGCGCAGCAGTCTGGCGACAAGGTGCACCAGCGCAACCTTGCTTGCGTCGGGCGCGATGCTGAACATGCTTTCGCCAAAGAATGCGCCACCCATGGCAAGCCCGTATAGCCCGCCCACCAGGCGGCCATCGCGCCAGCATTCGATGCTGTGCGCGCTGCCGGCGCGATGAAGCGCCAGGAACAGGGCGACGATTTCGTCATTGATCCAGCTATCCGGCTGCCCAGGGCGCGGCGCCGCACAGGTCCGGACCACTGATTCAAAGGCGCTGTCGCTGCGCACGGAAAACGGTTTCCGCCGGACGGTGCGGCGCAGGCGGTGTGGCACATGAAAGGCGTCGAGCGGCAAGATCCCCCGCATCGGCGGATCCATCCAATGCAGGACGGGCGAGGTGCGGCTTTCGGCCATCGGAAAAATGCCGATGGCGTAGGCTTTCAGCAATGTGGCCGGCGTGAGGCGCATGGGATCTGGCAGCCTGACGGCAGAATCATGGTCAGGGCGGAATCATGGCCGCAGCCTACGACCCCGGTGCGACGAAGCGTTCCAGCCAATGAATGTCGTAATTGCCGTTTATGAAATCGGGGTTTTCGACCAGGCGGCGATGAAGCGGGATCGTGGTCTCGATCCCGGTGACGACATATTCATTCAACGCCCGCCGCAACCGGCGCAGGCATTCCGATCGGTTTGCGCCATGCACGATCAGCTTCGCCGCCAGGCTGTCGTAATAGGGTGGGACCGAGCAGCCGGTAAACATGGCCGAATCGTTTCGCACCCCGGGTCCGCCCGGGGGATGGTAGTCGCGCACCTGACCGGGCGACGGCACGAAGGTAAGCGGATTCTCGGCCGTGATGCGGCATTCGATCGCATGGCCACGGAATTCGATGTCGGACTGCCCGTATCCAAGCGGCAGCCCGGCGGCGACGCGGATCTGTTCCCGCACCAGATCGATGCCGGTCACCATCTCGGTGACGGGGTGCTCGACCTGCAGGCGGGTGTTCATTTCAATGAAATAGAACCGGCCGTCCTCGTAAAGAAATTCCAGCGTTCCGGCGCCGCGATAGGCAAGACGGCGGATCGATTCGGCGGCGATTTCGCCAATGGCGGCGCGGGCCTTGGCATCAAGGGCGGGCGAGGGGGATTCCTCGAGCACCTTCTGGTGCCGGCGCTGCAGCGAACAGTCGCGCTCGCCCAGGTGAACGCCGCCGCCGCGCCCGTCGCCCAGCACCTGCACCTCGATGTGGCGCGGCCGGGCAAGATACTTTTCAAGATAGACCGCATCGCTGTTGAAGGCCGCAAGCGACTCGCGCCGCGCCAGGGTCAGGGCGCCTTGCAGCGCCTCGGGCGAATGCGCGACCTTCATGCCGCGTCCGCCGCCGCCGGCGGCCGCCTTGACAAGAACCGGGAAGCCGATCTCGGCGGCGATCGCGGCGGCATCCGAATCCTTGCCCACCGGGCCATCGGAACCGGGCACCACGGGAACGCCGAGGGCGGCCATGGCCCGCTTGGCCTCGATCTTGTCGCCCATCTGGCGGATATGCTCGGCGGTCGGGCCGATGAAGGTCAGGCCATGCTCGGTGACGATATCGGCAAAGCGGGCGTTCTCGGCCAGGAATCCATAGCCTGGATGGATCGCATCGGCATCCGTGATCATCGCCGCCGAAATGACGGCATGCATGTTGAGATAGCTGTCCCGGGCCGCCGGCGGGCCGATGCACACGCTTTCGTCGGCCAGCCGAACATGCATGGCGTCGGCGTCGGCCGTCGAGTGAATGGCGACCGTTCCGATGCCCATTTCCTGACAGGCGCGAAGGATCCGGAGCGCGATCTCGCCGCGGTTGGCGACCAGGATCTTGCGGAAGAGCGGTTCGTCTCGTGCGGGCGCGGCGGTCATTCGATGATCATCAGGGCCTCGCCGTACTCGACCGGGGTTCCGTTCTCGATCAGTACGCGAGCCACGCGGCCAGCCTTGGGCGCCCGGATCTCGTTGAAGGTCTTCATGGCCTCGATCAGCAACAGGATCTGGCCTTCCCGGATCGTGTCCCCGACCTTGACGAACGGCGCCGCGCCGGGCTCGGGCAGGATATAGGCCGTGCCGACCATCGGGGCACGGACCGCGCCGGGGTGGTCGTCCAGGGAACCGGATGGGCTGGTGTCCGCCGCGCCCGGCGATGCCGGCGGCGTGGGGTTGCCCACCTGGACCGCTTGGGCCACCTGGGCGACGGCGGCAACCGTGCGCGAGACACGGATCCGGAATCCGTCCGATTCGATCTCAAGCTCGGTCAGGCCGGTTTCGGCCAGCAGCTTGGCAAGGTCGCGCACCAGGTCTTGGTCGATGTTGTCGCGTTTCAAACGCCGCTCCTTTGTGCGCTGATCCGGCGGGCCAGTGCCTCGATCGCAAGAACATATCCGAAGCCGCCCAGCCCGCAAATGACCCCATCCGCCGCCAGGGATACATAGGAATGTGACCTGAACGCCTCGCGCCGGAAGATATTGGAAAGATGGACCTCAATGACCGGCAGCCCGACCGCCTTCAGGGCATCGAGAATGGCGATCGAGGTATGGGTCAGACCGCCGGCATTGAGAACCAGCCCTGCGGCGCGGCCGCGGGCCGATTGGATCAGGCCGATGATCTCGCCTTCCTGGTTCGACTGGTGGAACTCGATCTCAACGTCCAGCCGCTCAGCGGCGGCCCGGCAGGCGGTCTCGATGTCGGCAAGGGTCTCGCGGCCGTAGATATCCGGCTCGCGCAGGCCCAGCAGATTGAGATTGGGTCCGTTCAGGACCAGAATCTTGGCGGTCATGTGCCGGGTTTATAGCACGGGCCTAACCATCTGCAATGCCGAGGGTTTACCCGGCTTTAATCCTGTTCGGCGAAGATTACCTCAAATCTTGAACAAAAGGGGATTGCGCATGGACGCGCTGCCCGAAGGCCGCGAAAGACGATTGTCGCTCCGCCTGCTCAATTACTGGCGGGACCAGGCGGCCGGCCGTCCCTTTCCCCGTTTCACCGACATCGATGGCGGCGCCATCGCGGACATGTGGACACAATGTTTTGTCCTCGATTGTCGGGTACCGGGCGAACCGGCCTTCGCCTACATCGGACCAAGCTTCGAGGAATGGGCGGGGGCCAGATTTGGCGGGCAGCCCGTTTCTGCGGCGCCAAAGGACAATCTCCTAGGGATCGGCGCGGGATTCTACGGGCAGGTGCTGCGGAAAAAGGTCCCGATCACCATGGGGGGCGAATTCGTCGATGCCCAGGGACGGATGATCCAGTATCGCAGCATCATTTGCCCGCTGTCCGAGGACGGCGAGACGATCGATCATCTTCTTGGCGGCGCCAATTGCCGCGTTATGCCAGCGGCGTGATTTGAGGCTGGGAAGTCGGGGCTTTCATCAATGATGGTCTCATTCGAAATTCACACGTTTCGGGACGGCGCCTGGAAGATCGACTCGATTTTCGACGATCGCGATCTGGCGCTGAGCGAAGCGAAGCGAATGGAAGAAAAAAACCGCTACGGCGCCATCCGGGTGATCGAGGAGACCTTCAACGTCACGTCGAACTCGGTCAACACCCGGACGATCTTCCGGTCGACCAAGGTTGATACCGAGAACAGAGAAGCGACAACCAAGAAAATCGCAAACGACAAGGAAATGAAGGCGCGCAAGATGGTCGCGCCGGCCGAAAGGATCCGGCTGCAGAAGGCCCGCGAAAAAGCGCAGGCGGAAAAGAAACACGGCACCTATGCCGGGCTGATCCTGAAACTCGGGGTGATCGTCATTCTTGGCGTGGCGACGCTGATCAGTCTCAGATTCCTGAAATCCTGAAGCGCCTGGCGGGGGATCCGGCCCATCGATTTCAGGGGCCGAATGCCCCGCCCGTCAGGTCTTTTTCCGCGCTTCCGCGACAAGCTGGCGCAGCGTGGCGGCATCCGGCGCCCCGAAATAGATGGCGTTACCCACGACGTAGCTGGGTGTGCCCCGGATGTCGAGCGCCTGGGCCAGGGTCACATTGCCGCGCAGCGCGACCAGCAGCCTGTCGTCCTTCATGTCGGCCATCAGGCGGTCGCCGTCCATTCCCAATGACACGGCGGCTTTCACGACGCTGTCCTCGGTGAAGGCGCCACGGCTTTGCATCAGCGCGTCATGGTAGCGGGCATAGGGGGCCTGGCGCCGGGCGGCAAGCGCGGCACGGGCGGCCACGACGGAATCGGGGCCAAGAATGGGCAGGTGCTTGTGGACCAGCCGGATGCCGGGATCTTCCGCAAGAAGGGCGTTGACCGTCGCATGGGCCTGCTTGCAATAGGGGCACCGGTAATCGAAGAACTCGACGATCGTGACGTCACCGGCCGGATTGCCGATCACGGGCGCCATCGGATCGTCGAACAAGGCCGCGGCGTGGGATTGGACCAGGCGAGCAGACTTGTCGCCCGGGCTCTGTGCCTGGGCCGGCGACGGCGCGTTTGCCTCGCGCGTCTGCAGGATCTGGATCGCCTGGAGTACCAGTTCGGGCTGATCCGTCAGAACCCGGCGGACGCGCTCGATATCGGAAAGGTTGGCCGCGCGGTCGTGCGCGCCGCCCATGCCGGCAAGCAGGCCAAAGGGCAGCGCAATGGCGCCGATCAGGGTCAGGAACAGGGACGCGCGCAGCACCGCCGACATGGTGTGGTCTCCGAAGCTTGGTCAGAACGCGGTTTCGAGAAACGATGCGAACAGGCCAGATTGGTAATCCTATAGCTTTCCGGCAATTCTACAGCTTTGGGGTCATGAAGAGATGAACGCATTCGATCCTGGTTAACGGCTGATGACAAGCTCGGCAAGGCTGCTTCGCGTGCCTGGTGCAACCATGACAAAGACCCACGCGACCGTCGTTTCGCCACGACGGGCATTCGGCCAGAGGCGGGCGTGGATGGTGGCAAGGTCGACGGCCTCGATCTGCCAGCTTTCGCGCGCCGTCGATGCGTTCCGCATCACAAGGCCCGGAACCCCGCCGGTCTCGATCCACAAGCCCGGCGTGATCGAACCGGAATGCCAGACCAGATCGACGTAGCGATCGGCGGGCGGCAGGGCCCGGGCCAGCGACGCAAGCCATGGTGGCGTCGGCGCGACCCGCTCAAAAACATCCGCTCCGTTGAAACCGACGCGGACGCGGATCGGAACAGCATCGGCTGGATTGTCAGGGCCGCGCCTCCATCCCCAGTTGAGATAGGGAAGGGCCAGAAGCGGCGAGTCGAGCCGCCGGCCGATCGCGCTGCCGCCCGCGCCCGATGCGACATGCAGGGCAAGGACGCCATCATCGTCGCCGATTGTCGTCGTGGCGGCCCCGAGGATTGTTGGCCGGGCCGCGGCCCGGTCGGAACCGTCCGGGCCGATGACGGTGATCCGCCCTTCGACCGCGACCGGCGACGTGGGGGCCGAACAGGCGCCCAGCATGACCGCAAGGATGACCGTCAGGGCAAGGGCGCGAGCCGGCAATCGGCGGTCTCCTGATGGACGATCGGCACGCACCCGCACGCTTATCGTGACCGGTCACGCGCCCGCTCGCGGGCCCGCTCGCGCTCGGCAAGATGACGGATGTCCTCGGCCCGCAGGCTGCCCGGAGAGCCCGCCGGCAGAAGCTCGACCGCCCGTGTCGCCTGGGCGATCGCCGCCGCCCTGTCACCCAACAGATGGGCCGCTTCAGCCAGCGCCAGCGAGGCCATGCCGATATTCCCCATTCGACCATAGGTGATGCCCAGCAGCCGCCAGCCGAACGCGTTGTCGGGTTCATCGCGCACGGCGCGGGTGAGCAGCGTCACCATCTCGGGAAACGCGTCGGTCTTGTCAAGCTCGGTCACGGCCTGGGCCAAAGCGACCGTGATGGTTGCGGCATCCGGCGCAAGGCGGTTCGCTTCCCGCAAGGGGGCGACGGCCTCGCTGGCGCGGCCGTTCTCGAACAGCATCTGGCCTTTCAATTCATAGAGGAAGGGGTTCTGCGGCTCGTCGGCGATCAGCGCATCGATGGCGGGCAGCGCGCGACCCAGGTCTGGGATCCGGTAAAACGCGATGGCGCGCGCATAGCGGGCCGCGAAGCTGCGGTCGGTTTCCTTGTAGCGTTGCAGGGTTCGGGCCGGCGAATCGAGAAATCCGTCAAGCTTGGCGCGCATCCGGTTGTGCCGTTCGATCAGGTCGGCCGTGACCTTGGTGCTGCTGAAGGGAGAGTGCTGGACATGCTGCTGAATGAAATTGATGCGGTCGCGGGTCAGGGGGTGGCTGCGCAGATAAGGGTCCTGCCGCGCCGCATTCAGGGCTTCCTGATCCGACATGATTTCAAGCAGATCAAGGAGCCCCTGGGCCGACTGGCCGGTGCGGTCAAGGGCGGTCACGGCAAACTGGTCGGCGGACGATTCCTGGGTCCGGGTGTATTGCAGCAGGTTTCGGTTCGCGGCATCGACGCCGCCCAGCACGATGGCCGCCCCTGCGCCACCCTCGCGGGTGACGACGGCGGCCGCCGCGCCAAGGACGGCGGACAGGATGGCGACGGTGCTGGCATTTTCGAGCTGTTCCCGCAGCCTGACCAGGTGGCCGCCCGCGATATGGCCCACTTCGTGGGCGATAACGCCGATGATCTGGCCGGGACTTTCCGATCGGGTCAAAAGGCCGGTCGAGAAAAAGATATGCGGGCCGCCGGCGACAAAGGCGTTCAGGCTTGTATCCTTGATCAGATGAACCCGCACCGCATTGGGGTCAAGATCGGCCGCGGCGAACAGTGGCATTGCGTAGAGGCGAATGGTATTTTCAATTTCTGCATCCCGAATCAATGAGATGCGGGTACGTTGAGCAGTTGCCGGGCTGGCAACGGCCAAGCACAGGACAGCGACCAGGACAATGACTCGCACGACGAACGATCCCAAAGGCAAGGCCTTCCAGAGCTGGCTTGTAAGTAGGTGCCGGCAGGGACTGCGTCAATCATGGCTTGTTCTGGGCTTGATTTTGGCTGGCTGCGGATCCGGCGACGCCCCGGTCGGAAGCCTTGGTGCGGTCCGAGGTTTCCTTGGCGGTGTCGTCACCGACGAGCCCCGTGCGGCCCTGATCGCCCGCGATATCCTGTCTTCGGGCGGCAGCGCGGCCGATGCCGCGGTGGCAGCGTATTTCGCCTTGGCGGTAACGCTGCCAAGCTCGGCCGGTCTGGGTGCCAGCGGCGCCTGCCTTGTCCATGACCGCGCCCAAAAGCGCTTCGAAATGCTGGATTTTCGGCCCGTTCCGGTCCGGTCCGGCGATGCCGTCATGCCAAGCGGCCCGCGTGCGATGTTTGCGCTTCACGCCCGTTACGGGCGTTTGCGCTGGGAGCAGATCCTGAGCCCGGCCGAAAACCTGGCTCGCTTCGGCGAAAATGTTTCCCGCGCCTTTGCCCAGGAACTTCAGGCGGCGGTGGACGAGCGCATCATTGCCGATCCGATGTCGGCACGGGCCTTTCTGCGCGACGGCCGCCAGCTTCTGCGCGAGGGCGATACGATGTATCAGCTCGATCTGGCGGGTGTTCTGGCGTTGATCCGGATTCGGGGGCCGGGCGATTTCTATACCGGCCACCTTGCCGCCAGCATCGAGCGCGCCACCGAAAGAGGCATTGGCGCCGAGGACCTGCGCTCGGTCGAGCCGCGCTGGCAGGTGCCACACAAGGTCGCGCTCGGCAATGCCCGCATCGGCTTTGTCGAAGGGACAGGCGGTCTGGCGCAGGCGCGGCGCCTGGACGATGCGCGCAGCCCAAGCGGGGGCGGCGGCATCCTTTCGGCGCGGGCCATCAGCGATGGATCAACCGGCTTTGTTGTCTATGACCGGCAAGGCGGGGCGGTGGCCTGTGGGCTTACGCTTGGCCGTCCGTTCGGCACGGGGCGGGCATTGCCGGGGCTTGGTTTCTTCCTTGGCGTGCCGCCCAGCGATGCCGCGCGCGCCTCGGCCGATTCGGTGATGATGGTCGTGAACGAGAATGTGAACGAATTCTTCCTGGGCGCGGTGGGATCGGGCCCGGGCGGCGCCGCCGCCGCGGCCCTGGTTGCCGCCCGCATTCTTTATGGCCAAGGCTCGGTCAGCGATGCGCTTGGCGCCAGCCGTGCCGGGGATCCCGATCGTTCGCGGGTCAATGTTGCCTATTGCAAGAATGGCCTTCCGGTCGCCCCCGCGACCTGCCGCGCCGGCGCGGACCCGCGCGGCTATGGGCGCCGCCGGCGCCGACCGCTGAGCATCGCATGAGACGATCCCCATGGCCCTGAAACTCGCCCGCCGGGGGCAGGTGCCCCCGTTCATCGTCATGGATGTCATGCGCGCCGCCAACGAGCGAACGGTGCGTGGCGAAATCGTTGTCCATCTCGAGGTCGGACAGCCGGCAAGCGGCGCGCCCAAGGCCGTGATCGAGGCCGCGCAGCGCGCCCTTGCCGACGATCGCCTTGGCTATACCGACGCGCTGGGTATTCCGGCGCTGCGCGAGCGGATCGTCCGCCATTACGCCGAGCGCCACGGCGTCGCTGTCGCGCCGGAGCGGGTGGCCGTGACGACCGGATCATCGGGTGCGTTTCTGCTGGCATTCCTGGCCGCGTTCGATGCCGGTGACCGGGTGGCGGTGGTCGAGCCGGGTTATCCGGCCTATCGCAACATTCTGTCGGCGCTTGGCATCGAGCCGCTGCCGCTGGTGGTGAATGCGGATACACGCTTCCAGCCGACACCCGATCATGTGCGCGCCCTGGCCGGGCGGGCCGATGGCCTGATCGTTGCAAGCCCATCGAACCCGACTGGCACCATGCTGCGGCGATCCGAACTCAAGGCGCTGGCCGAGGCATGCCGTGAGTCTGGCATCCGGTTCATTTCAGACGAGATCTATCACGGCATCACCTTTGGCGAACCGGCGGCGACGGCGTTGTCCTTCGATCCGGAAGCGATCGTCGTCAACAGCTTCTCGAAATACTATTCGATGACCGGCTGGCGCCTGGGCTGGATGGTGGTGCCATCCGACATGGTGCGCGCGGTCGAATGCCTGGCCCAGAATCTCTACATCTCGGCGCCCAGCCTGTCGCAGATTGCGGCTGTCGCGGCATTCGATTGCACGGATGAACTCGATCGGCACGTGGCACGCTACAGGCGCAATCGCGACATCCTGATCGCGGGCCTGCCCGAGGCCGGCATCGATCGCCTGGCACCCGCCGAGGGGGCATTCTACCTGTACGCGGATGTGTCGCCGCTTACCAACGACAGCGACCAGTTCTGCAAGCGGCTTCTGGCCGAGACGGGCATCGCCATTACGCCGGGAATCGATTTCGATCCCCGGCGCGGGCATGGCTATGTACGGTTTTCCTTTGCCGGCGCCAGTGCCGACATGGATGACGCCATCGCCAGGCTCAGGGCCTGGCGCGGCCTGAAGTCAAGCACACTGCTCTAGCTCAGGACCCGCTGCCACCAGCCGCGTTTGCGCTCGCCCTTGGGTTCATCCTCGGCCTGGGACGATGGCGGCACGGCTGCCGGTTCGGCTGATTTGTCCTCGGGCCAGTGGGCGGTCCGCTCGCCATGGCCAGGCTCTGCGGTGCCAGACTGCTCGGCGGCAGCCGGGGCTGTCGCTTCCCCGTCCGATGGCCAGGGGGCATCAACCCCGCGTGGCTCGACCGGCTCGGATGGCATGTAGTCGATCTTCGGTTCGGCCTCGGGCAGCAGCGATGGCTCAAGTTCCGGTTCGCCCGTATCGTGTTCGCCCGTATCATGTTCGTCCGTATCGTGCCCGGCCGTGGCCTCGCCCGAGGCTGACGCTTGCGCGTCTTCCTGCTGTGGGCGTTCGCGACGGCGACGACGGCCACCCCGGCGGCCGCGACGGCGGCGGCGGCGGGATTCTTCCGTGCCATGGGCCTCGCCCGTCCCGTCGCCGGCTGGCGTTGGAACGGCCGATGGTTCCTCGGCAGAAGCCGGTTCGCCCTCGGCGGCTTGGGATATGGCCGTTTCGGCGGCCGCTTCAACGGGGATCTCGCGCGACCGCTGGCGATCGCGACCTTCACCCTGTTCGCGGCGCTCGCCGCCACGGCCGCGGCGGCGGCGTCCACCCCGCTCGCGGCGTTCGCCCCGTTCGTCCCGCTCGCGCGGCTGGCTCCGCTCGCGGGGTTCGGCCCGCGCCGGAGATTCGCGCGACTGGGATTCGCGCACCTGGGACTCGGCCTCGGTCACATCGGTTTCGTCTTCGGGCTCGGGCTCGGAAGGGGCGGGCAGGGCGGTCTCGGCGACTGGCGGCAGGGCCGCAATTTCCTCGGGCGTGCGGGCGCGAATGCGCTCGATCCGGTAGGCGGGCGGCAGCAGCGAATCATCGGCCTCGATCCGCACCCGGAACGCATAACGCTCTTCGATCGCGTTCAGCTTCTGGCGCTTCTCGTTCAGGAGGTTGAGGAGCACGCGAGTGGGCAGGTGAACGACGATCTCGGCGCTGCGCCGGCGCATGCCGTCTTCTTCGATGGCCCGCAGCACATGGAAGGCACTGGAATCGGTTGAACGGACATGGCCGCGCCCGCCGCAGGTCGGGCAACGCTCGGTGCTGATCTCAAGCAGGCTGAGGCGCAGGCGTTGGCGGGACATCTCGAGCAGGCCAAAGGGGCTGATTCGGCCGATCTGGATGCGGGCCCGATCGGTCTTCATCGCGTCTTTCAGGCGGCGCTCGACATTGCGGACGTTGCGCTGATCTTCCATGTCGATGAAATCGACCACGACCAGGCCAGCAAGGTCGCGCAGGCGCAGCTGGCGCGCGACTTCGTCGGCGGCCTCGAGATTGGTTCGATAGGCGGTTTCCTCGATGTTGCGTTCACGGGTCGAGCGGCCCGAGTTCACGTCGATTGCGACCAGCGCTTCGGTCGGATTGATGACGATGTAGCCGCCCGACCGCAGCGTGACGGTTTCGTTATGGATCGCATCCAGCTGGCCTTCGACCTGAAAGCGCTGGAACAGGGGTACGGTCTCGTCGCGATACGGCTGTACCCGCTTGGCGTGGCTGGGCATCAGCATCCGCATGAAATCCTTGGCGATGCGATAGCCGTCTTCGCCTTCGACCAGGATTTCCTCGATCTCGCGCGCATAAAGGTCGCGGATCGACCGCTTGATCAGGTTGGCCTCTTCATAGACCAGCGCCGGGGCATTGGAATTCAGGGTCGTCTCGCGGATGCTTTCCCACAGGCGGAGCAGATATTCGTGATCGCGCTTCAACTCGGCCCGGCTGCGGTTCATGCCGGCGGTGCGAATGATGACCGCCATGCCTTCCGGCGTTTCAAGATCGGCGATGATGCTTTTAAGGCGCTTGCGGTCGGCGGCGTTGCTGATCTTGCGGGAAATGCCGCCGCCCCGGTGGGCATTGGGCATCAGCACGCAATAGCGGCCGGCAAGGGAGAGATAGGTGGTAAGGGCAGCGCCCTTGGTGCCGCGCTCTTCCTTCACGACCTGGACAAGCAGGATCTGCCGCCGCTTGACGACTTCCTGAATCTTGTACCGGCGGTACGAGCGATGCGCCGTCCGTTCCGGTTCCTCGGTCACGTCGCCGCCCACGGTCTCAAGATCGCCGGACATTTCGACATCGGTCGGGGCGCCCGAATCCTGCGGCGGGGGCGAAGATTCGCTACTGCCGGCTTCCTCGGTCGCTGCGGCGGGGGCGGCGTCTGCGGCCTCGGCCCAGGTCTGAACCGGCGAATCCTCGGCATAGGGCTCGCTCCGAGATGGCTCGTCCGGCCCGAGGGCGGTTTCGGTCTCGCCACTGGCAGGGGGCTCAGCGATCGCGTCGGTGCCGGGTGCCGTTTCGGCGGGCAGCGGCTCGGGCTCGGCCTCTTCCATCCGGGCGGCGGCCGCCTCCTCGGCGATCAGCCGTTCCCGGTCGGCGACGGGAAGCTGGTAATAGTCAGGGTGGATTTCCGTGAAAGGCAGAAAGCCGTGCCGGCCACCGCCATATTCGACAAAGGCTGCCTGGAGCGAAGGCTCTATTCGGACGACCCGGGCGAGATAAATGTTACCGCGAAGCTGTTTCCGGGAGGCGGTCTCGAAGTCGAAGTCTTCGACCCGGTTGCCGTGCAGCACCACGACCCGGGTCTCCTCCGGGTGCGATGCGTCGATAAGCATGCGATCTGTCATTGAAATGCAATCTCCGTTGATCGGCGCCCACAGCCCTGAAGGGGCAGGCGGCCGCGCTGTGCGCTGGGGCCCGGGCTCTTCCCATGCCGCGCGAAGCGGAATGCGCCAGCGGCGCGGGCGTCACGCCATGGGCGCGCACCGCGGTCATCTGACGATCGAGAAGAAGAGACAGGGCCGACATTGTGGCAACTCTTTGCGGTCAAAACGCAACGGGCCCGCGCCATGCAAAGGCGCCCGCCCGGAGCCCACCCCCCGGCGTCACGACACAGGTCGAACGACCGTGGCGAGCGGGAAAGCTCATGGTGAAAATAGCCCCTTGGTCATGCCAAGACAACGGTTCTCATTTTATTCTCCGTCAAGATCCGTGTAACAGATTTTCGTTAACCAAACATGGTGGGGGTCAATTTTGCAGCTCGGTTGTACAAATACCCCATTTTGGCCCAAGATATGGTGATGCGACGGCTCCTGTTCACCCTATTTGCGGTAGGCTGGTGTTTCAGCCTGGTTTCTGGCGCTGCAAAGGCCCAGCTTGGAACCGCCGAGCCGCCCGCCGTCCAGAGCGTCCGCTTCGGCGATCATGGCACCATGTGGCGGGTCGTGCTTGACCTCTCGCAGCCGGTCCGGTTTCAGGCCACCGTCCTGCCCGATCCTTATCGTCTGAGCGTCGAACTGCCGCCAATCGCGTGGCAGGCCAGGCAAAGCCTTCGCTTCCAGGCCAAGGGGCTTCTTGATGGCTATCAATTCAACCCGGCTCCCAGCGGGGGCGGTCGCCTGATCGTCACGTTGCGGGGGCCCGCCCGAGTGAAGGAGATCCAGGCGCTTGAACCCAGGGGCGGGGCGGGACATCGGCTGGTGATCGATCTGGAACCGGTCGCGGCGACGGACTTCAAGAGCGCCGGCGCCGTGCCACTGCAACCGGCACCGCCGGCTCGGGTCGAATCTCGGGCCGAGCCGCCTGTGTCGCCGGCACCGGCCACACAGGCCTTGGCGACCCCCGTATTGACGACCCCGGCCCGGGCCCCGATACCGCCCCCGCGGCCGCCCGGCCCGGCAAGCGGCAAGTTCGTCATCGTCATCGATCCCGGCCATGGCGGCGTCGATCCGGGCACCACCGGGCATCAGGGGATGCTCGAGAAAACCCTGACCCTGTCGTTCAGCCGGGAGTTGAAACGCGCGCTGGAACATACTGGCAGATACAGTGTTTTCGTGACACGAAGCGATGATCGGTCGCTTCGCCTGCGTGACCGGCTGGAATACGCGCGGCGCGCCAAAGCCGATCTTTTCCTGTCGGTACATGCCGACTCGCTGCCGGATTCATCGGTCCGCGGCGCATCGGTCTATACCTTGTCGGACCAGGCATCGGACAAGGAGGCCGAGGCCCTGGCCGCCAAGGAAAACAAGGCGGATGTGATTGCCGGGATGGATCTCACCAACGAGAACCCGGTGGTGGCCAGCATCCTGATCGATCTTGCTCAGCGCGAGACCATGAATCTGTCCGCGACCTTTGCCCGCTACCTTGTCGAAGAAATCGCCGAGCCGGCACAGGTGCTGCGAAAGACCCACCGCTTCGCCGGGTTCGCGGTCCTGAAGGCCCCGGACGTGCCGTCCGTGCTGCTGGAGCTTGGCTATATCTCGCACCCGGAGGAGGAGCGCCTGCTGCTGCAGCCCGGCTATCGGCAGCGGATCGCCGATGCCGTCGTCCGTGCCATCGACCGCTGGCTTGCCCAGGAGCGAGGCAACCGAACCTTAAGCCGATGAGGCGAGATTGGTCGGGCGGGGCGCTTTGGCCCCGTGGCTTGGGCTCCGTGGCTTGCCATGGCTAGGTCTGGCGGCCACAATGAAATGGGCTTGCGCGGCACTGCCACGAGACCATATGCCCCCGGGGTGATCGACGGTCAGTGATCGAGGGTCGGTGATTGACGGTCGGCGACCACCAGGGCCGTGCCGGCAGGCCTGTGGGGATAATCTCAGGGACAATCTACGGGGCGATCCGACACGTCATTGACCATGCGCTGGATTGGCTACATTGCAAGCGTTCTCATGATGCTTGGCCTTATTGGTGCGGGCGCGGCCGGCTATGCCTTCTATCATTATTCGAAGGACCTGCCGGATTACAGCCACCTGGCCGATTATGACCCGCCGGTGACGACCCGTGTTTATGCCGGTGACGGCCGCTTCCTGATCGAGTACGCGACCGAGCGCCGGGTCTTCGTCCCGATGGCGGATATCCCGAAAGGCGTCATCAATGCCTTCCTCGCCGCCGAGGACAAGACCTTCTATACGCATCCCGGCGTCGACCTGATGGGCATTTTCCGGGCGATGGTGACCAATGTGTCCCAGGTGGGAAGCGATCGGCGCCCGGTCGGCGCATCGACGATCACCCAGCAGGTGGCGAAGAACTTCCTGCTGACCAACGAGGTCTCGGTCGAACGCAAGATCAAGGAATTGATCCTCGCCTTCCGGATCGAGCGCACCTACACCAAGGACCGGATCCTGGAACTTTATTTGAACGAGATCTATCTCGGGTCGAGCGCCTATGGCGTTGCGGTCGCCGCCCTTAATTATTTCGGCAAGCCGCTGGATGCCTTGACCATCGAGGAAGCGGCCTTCCTGGCCGCCCTGCCCAAGGCTCCGAACAACTACAACCCGGTTCGCTTTCCGGCCGCCGCCAAGGCACGGCGCGACTGGGTCATTGGCCGCATGCAGGAAGACGGCCATATCACGGCCGAAGAGGCCGAGATCGCCCGCAACAAGCCCCTCCAGACGCGGCGCCGCAACGAGGAAGAGGGGGTGCGCGCCGACCACTTTGCCGAAGAGGTGCGGCGGCAGATGCTGGCCCGCTATGGCGAGGACTCGCTCTATCGCGGCGGCCTCTATGTCTTGACGACCCTCGATCCCAGCCTGCAGAAAATCGCCGAGACCGCATTGCGGCGCGGGCTTGATGCCTATGACCTGCGCCATGGCTGGCGTGGCCCGATCGCCAATCTGGCGCCGGCCGATCGTACGGCCGCCAAACTTGCGACGCTGCCGCGATTGCCGGCCGCCCATGCCGGTCGCCAATTGGCCGTCGTCACCGCGGTCGGCGACGCGGGGGCGGATGTTCTGCTGGCCGATGGCAGCGCCGGGCATGTTCCGGTCGCTGGCATTCGCGCCTGGCGCCCATGGCGCGAGGAGCAGCGTTTCGGTCCGCCCTATCGCCACGCGGGCGAAATGCTCAACCCCGGTGACGTGGTCATTGTCGAGCGGAACACGACGGTGGCGGGCGACAAGGCCGCCTTTGATATTCGCCAGATCCCCGATATCGACGGTGCGGTAGTGGCCATGGATCCCCATACCGGTCGCGTTCTCGCCATGGTGGGCGGCTATACCTATGACCGCAGTGAATTCAATCGTGCGACCCAGGCCCTGCGCCAGCCGGGTTCGGCCTTCAAGCCGTTCGTCTATCTGTCGGCGCTCGAAAGCGGGGTGCCGCCCAACACCATCATCGAGGATTCACCGCTGGCGATCGAGCAGGGGCCAGGCCTGCCGCTGTGGCGGCCGCAGAACTATTCGCGCGAGTTCTATGGGCCGGTCCCTCTGCGGGTCGGTGTCGAACAATCCCGCAACGTGATGACCGTCCGCCTGGCCCAAGAGATCGGGATGGAGCGGATCGCGAACCTTGCCGAGCGGCTGGGCATCGTCGAACGGTTGCCGCGTTACCTCTCGATGTCGCTGGGTGCCGGCGAGACGACGGTCATCAAGCTCACCACGGCTTACGCGATGCTTGTCAATGGCGGCAAACGCATCGTGCCAAGCCTGATCGACCGCATCCATGACAAGAATGGCAAGGTGGTCTATCGCCACGATGACCGTGCCTGCACCGATTGTGACGCCGCCGAATGGGTGGGCCAACTGCCGCCCGAGCTGCCCGACGAACGCGAGACCGTTCTTGATCCCGTGAACGCCTATCAGATGGTCTCCATCCTGGAAGGCGTTGTCCAGCGCGGCACG
Source organism: Alphaproteobacteria bacterium (assembly GCA_046348645.1). Taxonomy (GTDB): domain Bacteria; phylum Pseudomonadota; class Alphaproteobacteria; order JAXMDU01; family JAXMDU01; genus JAXMDU01. Next base: position 33,733 of record JAXMDU010000010.1, on the reverse strand, counting down.
GCGCGGCGCCTGCGCGAGCTGCGCCGGCCGCTGGCCGGAAAAACCGGGACCACCAACGAATCGCAGGATGCCTGGTTCGTCGGCTTCTCGCCCGATCTTGTGGTGGGTGTCTTTGTCGGCTTCGACAATCCAAAGCCGCTCGGCCGCCAGGAAACAGGTGCCAGTGCCGCCGTGCCGATCTTCCAGGAAATCATGGGCAAGGCGCTTGCGAACCAGCCACCCATCCCATTTCGCATTCCACCCGGGGTCCGCCTGGTCCGGATCAACCCGGAAACGGGGTTGCCGGCGCGGCCTGGCGACAAGGATGCCATTCTCGAAGGCTTCATGCCGGGCACCGAGCCGCTTGTTCCGGGCGCAACGGTCCGCAGCAGCACCGGCCCTGCGCCGATCGAACCGCGGCGCGCGCCGACCGGCGGGACCGGCGGCCTTTATTGAAGTTTGGGATTGATTCGGCTGGCCCGGCACCGCATGGTTCCGGCCCGACGCGACTTTATTTGAATTTGATCGAGCCCAGAGAATCGAACCAAGAGAGACGTCATGCGTGCCGAGAATCAAGCGGTGGTCGATGAGATCAATGAATCTCTCGCCCTGCTGAGGAGGTTTCTTTGACTGGGACAACGCCGTTCGCAGATTGGCGGAACTGAACGCCCGCGCCGAGGACCCTGCCCTTTGGAACGATGCCGCCGCGGCGCAGAAGATCATGCGCGAGCGGACCCGCCTGGACGAGTCGATCAGCACCTGCACGCGGGTCGAAACCGAGCTTGCCGAAACCCTGGAGCTTCTCGAGATCGCCTCGTCCGAATCCGACGAAGCGATGATCGGCGAGGCCGAGGCAATCCTGCACCGGCTGCGCGGCGAAGCGGCCAAGCTTCGGATGCGGAGCCTTCTGTCTGGCGAGGCCGACGGCAATGACTGCTATCTTGAGGTCCATGCCGGGGCTGGCGGAACCGAATCCCAGGACTGGACCGAGATCCTTCTCCGAATGTATGTGCGCTGGGCCGAACAGCGTGGCTACAAGGTGGAATGGCTCGAGGAAAGCCCCGGCGAGGGAGCGGGTCTCAAGTCGGCCACCGTGCGGGTGACCGGTGCCGACGCCTATGGCTGGCTCAAGACCGAGGATGGCGTTCATCGCCTGGTCCGCATTTCACCCTTCGATTCCCAGGCGCGGCGGCACACCAGCTTCGCCTCGGTTACGGTTTATCCGGTGGTCGATGATTCGATCGAGATCGAGATCCTGGACAAGGATCTGCGGGTCGATACCTATCGGGCCTCTGGCGCCGGTGGGCAGCATGTCAACAAGACCGACAGTGCCATCCGCATCACCCATCTTCCGTCCGGCATTGTCGTGCAATGCCAGACGGACCGGTCCCAGCATCGCAACCGCGCCGCGGCCATGAGCATGCTGAAGGCGCGGCTCTATGAAGCCGAGATCAAGAAGCGGGAAGAAGAGGCCGAAGCCATGCGGGGCGAGAAGTCGGACATCGGCTGGGGGCACCAGATCCGGTCCTATGTCATGCAGCCCTATCAGATGGTCAAGGATCTTCGCACCGGCGTCGAGACGAGTAATGTTCAGGCCGTGCTGGATGGTGCGCTGGACGAGTTCATGTCGGCGGCGCTGGCGGCGAAGATCCGCGGCCAAGGTGCGGCGCAGGCCGCAGCGAGTTAAGCTCCTGTGCTGGGTCCGGGCGCCCGATCGGGTGCCGATTGTCGATGGTTGGCGGTTGCCTGGACGATCAGGCCCGATGCGTCACAGCGGAGATACTCGCAGACCTGGTGCCGCCGGTCGTTCGTGTAGTGGATAATGACGCTGTCCGGGCCGACATAGACGTCATGCACGGTGAAGTGCAGCTGGGGCAGCCGCGCCAGCGCGCCGCCCCAATAGTGGCGCAGCGCGGTCTTGCCCCGCAGGCGCCCTGACGGGTCAAGCCCAAGGGTGGCGATGTTGGGCGAGGCCATCTCGCAATCCTCGGCATAGAGCGCCAGGATGCGTTCCAGGTCGCGCGAATTCCACGCATCGAGCCAGCGGGTCGCCAATGCGTCACGATTGTCGTGCATCGACATGGCGGCTCCTTCACATCAGGTTTTGCAGGCAGACGGTCGGGACGGCAGGTCCGCCATGATGGCGTCCCGTTCCGATGGCGTAAGCGCCGACCAGGCCGCGATCTCGGCCAGGCTGCGGTTGCAGCCGGCGCAGATCCGGGTCTTTGGATCGATCCGGCAGACCCGAATGCAGGGCGTGACGATGGGGGCAGCCATCTTGGGCCTAAAGGGCCTTGATGGCCTTCAGGACCTCGGCCACATGGCCGGTCACCTTCACCTTGCGCCAGACGTGGCGCACGATGCCCTTGCCGTCGATCAGGAACGTCGAACGCTCGATCCCCATGTACTTGCGTCCGTACATGCTCTTTTCGACCCAGGTCCCATAGGCCGCGCAGATCCTGCCTTCGTTATCCGAGACCAGGGTGAACGGCAGATCGTGCTTCTTCTTGAACTTGTCGTGGCTTGCGACGCTGTCGCGCGAAACCCCGACGACAACGGCGCCGGCCTTGCGGAAATCGGGCAGCGCATCGCGAAAGCCGCAGGCCTCGGTTGTGCAGCCCGACGTGTCGTCCTTGGGATAAAAGTAAAGGACGACGGCCTTGCCCTTGTGGTCGGACAGTTTGAACGTTCCGCCGCCGTCGGTAGGCGCGGCAATGGCCGGGGCGCGGTCGCCAACATCGATCGTCATGGGCTTGCCTCCTTGGTCGGGGCATCGGGGGGCCAGGCGGCACCCGCCGCGCTCATCAAGTCGGCAAAGATATTGGCCACGGCATCCGCGGTGGCAAGGATCTGGCCTTCAAGGGTGGTTCGGTCGGCCGTGCCGCTGGCGCGCGCCAGCGTGGTCCACAGATTGGCCGGCGCTTCGTCCGCCTTGAAGTGGCCATCCACGGTCAGGCGCAGGATGCCCTGGATCGTGCGCCATTGCCGGTTGGCGGCGGCCAGGGCCCTGGTCGTTCGTTCAGGCAACAGGCCGTGTGCGCCGATCGCCTCGATGGCCAGGGCGGTGTCGGGATGCAGGATGTCGGGATGGTCATGGGCGTGGCGCAGCATCAGGTATTGGGCACAGAATTCCGTGTCTATCAGGCCACCCTCGATATACTTGATGTCCCACATCGATGCCGGCCGATGCTCGCGGGCGATCCGGGCGCGCATGTCGGCCACGTCGCGGGCCAGGGTTTTCGGATCACGGGCTTTGGTCAGCACTGCGCGAATGGCGGCCTCGATCCGTATTCTGAGATCGGGTGGCGCGTCGATCACCCGGGCCCGGGTCAGTGCCATGTGTTCCCAGGTCCAGGCGCTGTCGTTCTCGTATTGAATGAATCCGGCAAGGCTGGGTGCGACCGGACCGGCATTCCCCGAAGGCCGCAGGCGCATGTCGACCTGATAGAGATTGCCTTCGCCGGTCGGCACGGTCAGTGCACTGATCAGGCGCTGGCCGAGCCGGGTGAAATAAAGGCTTGGTGGCAGGGGCTTCGGTCCGGTCGAGGACTCGGTGCCGGCCGGAACGTCGTAGATCATGACCAGGTCGAGATCCGACCCGATGGTGAGTTCGCGGCTGCCCAGCTTGCCAAGCCCGAGGATGGCAAGCCCGCCGCCTTCGAATGTTCCATGTGCCTGGGTGAATTCACTCTCGACCGCGTCGCGGAGCGTGCGGATCGTGGCATCGGCAAGATCCGAGAGCGCTCGCCCAGCCGCGTCGATATCGGTGATTCGACGGATGACCTGGACGCCGACCCGAAAGGACTGATCGCTGACAAAGCGCCTGGCGATGTCGAGCGTGTCCTGAAAATCCCGCGCCTGGCGAAGGTCGGACCGGAGCTGGTTCTCCAACGCGGCGGCATCGGCCAGGGCGGTATAGAACGACGGGTCGAGAACGGAATCGAGAACCTGGGGGCGGCGCTCCATGCTTTCGGCGAGCCGAGGGGTTGTACCCATGATCTCGGCGACCAGCTCGAGCAGATGTGGATTGGCGTTGAAAAGCGAAAAGATCTGCACGCCGGCCGGCAGCCGGCCGAGAAAATCGCTGAATCGCTTGAAGGCGGAATCCGGATCGGCGGTCTGGGCCAAGGCAGCCAGCAGGGCCGGCATCATCGCGGTCAGAAGTTCGCGTGCCCGTTCGCTGCGGGTCGCCCGGATCCGGCTGTGATGCCAGCCGCGAACGAGGGCGGCAATTCCGGGTGCGTCCTTGTAGCCAAGCCGGGTGAGGGTGCGAAGAGTCTCGGGATCGTCCTCGGTGCCGGTGAACACCAGATTGCCGGCCGATCCCAGGGACGGCGATTCGCCGAACAGGGCCGCATAATGCCGGCTGACGGTGGCCAGCCGTTCGACCAGCGCCGCCGCGAAACCCGGCGTATCGGCATAGCCTGAGAAAATCGCCATCGTTGCAAGCTTGGCAGGGTCGGTCGGCAGCGTTTGGGTCTGTTCGTCATCGATCATCTGGAGACGATGCTCGATGCGGCGCAGATAGTCGTAGGCGACGATCATGTCGTCGCGGGCGGCCGGATCGACATGACCCGCTTCGCACAGGGCGCGAATGGCATCGCAGGTGGCGGGAATCCTGAGCTTCGGATCGCGGCCGCCCCAGATCAGCTGCTGGGTCTGTGCAAAGAACTCGATCTCGCGAATTCCGCCCCCGCCAAGCTTGATGTTGCGGCCGGCAATGGCGATATCCTTGCCGACCCGCTGGGCGTCGATCTGCCGCTTGATCGAATGAATGTCCTGGATGGCGGCGAAATCGAGATGCTTGCGCCAGACAAAGGGCCTGAGGATGGCGATGAATTCTGCGCCCGCTTCGCGGTCGCCGGCCACCGGTCTGGCCTTGATCATCGCGGCCCGTTCCCAATTCTGGCCGACGCTTTCGTAATAGGTCTCTGCCGCCAGAACCGACAGGGCAGGCGGGGTCGAGCGTGGGTCCGGGCGCAGGCGCAGATCGGTGCGGAACACATAGCCGTCGGCGGTCCGTTCCTCCATCAGGGTGACAAGCTGATGGGTCAGGCGGACACAGAATTCCTGCGGGCTTCGTGGTCCCCGGTAGCCGAGCCGGTCCGGGTCATAGAGCACCATCAGGTCGATATCGCTCGAATAGTTGAGCTCGCGGGCACCAAGCTTGCCCATGCCGATGATGATGAATCCGGACCGTGCGGCCGGGGCCTCGGGATCGGCCGGCGCGATGTCGCCCCGCGCCGCGGCCTGGCGCAGCAGGTGGGTCAGGGCCGCATCGAGGGCCGCATCGGCAAAGTCTGACAGGGCTCGGGTCACCGCGACAAGGTCCCAGAGCCCCGAGATGTCAGCCAACGCGGTCAGCAGCGCCACCTGGCGTTTCGCCTGCCGCAGGGCCGCCATCACGGTCGGGGTTTCGGCCCCTGGCGCGACCTGGCTGGAAAGCCCCTCGATGACTTGCGCAAATAGGGGCTCTGGCGACCCGGCCAAGGCCTGGCAGGCGAACGCGGCCTCCCGGATCATGAGATGGGTGAGGAACGGGCTATTTCCAAATATACTGTCAAGCAGCCGCTGCCCGGCCGCGTCGCCGGCCAGGGTAATGGCGAAATCGCCGGCCGCGGTGCTGTGATTCCGGGCCGCGTCGATAAAGGACGCGCGGCCGTCGGCCGCCCGGACCCTGTCAGCCGCATTGGGAAGAATCGCCAAATGGTTTAGAAAGGGCGTCGCCGGCATGTCTTCGCCTGATCAAAATTTGCCGCACAGTGCGGAAACCGTCGAGGCAGGTCAAGGGTCGGCCCGCCGCCGAAACCTTTTTGCACGCCTTGCGACCCTTGCGGTCGAAGGGCTGGCCTTTGTGCTGACGGTTTCGGTCATCGTCACCGGCATTGTCGCGTGGCGGCTTTCGTCGGCCCCCCTTTCGCTTGCGTTTCTCACGCCTTACGTCGAGGCGGCGCTCAGCCCGGGCGATGAATCATTCGCGGTCAAGGTTGAATCGACCCAGCTCATCTGGGCGGGATGGGAGCGCAATCTCGATGTGCGGCTGGGTGGGGTTCGGGTCATCGCTCGCGATGGGACGGCCCTGGCGCAGGTTTCCGACCTGGCGGTGAAGTTTTCGCTGCGCGCCCTGGCCCGCGGCACGCTGGCGCCGACGGAAATCGAGATCAGCCGGCCGACGGTTCGGGTGGTCCGGACCGAAACCGGCGGGATCGAAATGGGGCTTGGCCAGGGCGGCCCGCCATCGTTCGACATCCTGCAAGGAATTCTCGGCAATATCATGGGCCAGCATGGATCGGGGCCCTTGGCCTATCTCACCAGTTTCGGGATGACCGGGGCGGCGCTGGACATCGAGGACCGGTCGCTTGGCTTTTCCTGGCATATCGACGATGCCGATATCGGCATGCTGCGGACGCCGCAGGGCATGGATGCCCGCCTGCGCTTCGGTATCGATATCGGCACGGATCGGCCCCACTTCGATCTCAGGCTGACCTATGCCGAACGGGACCAGGATCTGGCGGCCGACCTGGTGTTCAGTGGATTGCGGCCCCGCACCTATGCCGCCCAGATTCCGGCCCTGGCCGGGCTTGAACCGGTCGATGTCCCGCTGTCGGGGCGGCTGACGGGCAAGCTCGATATCGCGGCGGCGGCCGGTCAGACGTTCGGATTCGACCAGGTGTCCTTCAGGCTGACCGGCGACGAGGGAACCTTGCGCCTGGGCGGCACCATCCTTCATTCGGATGTGCCGGTGCGCAGGTTTGCGGCTGACGGCACGCTTGGTGTCAGGCAGCGGTCCGTGCGTGTCGACGCGCTGGAATTCGGCCTGGTTGGCGGCGCCAATCTGTCGCTGGCCGGCTGGGCAGAGCAGAGCGATGGACGCCTGGGGTTCTCGCTCCAGTCTCGCGTTGCGGGCATCAGCGCGGCCGACCTGCCGCGTTTCTGGCCGCAGGGCGTGAAGGACGACACGCGGGAGTGGATCGAAGCCAACATCCGCGAAGGGCGGATCAACGACGGGCTGGTCGAGGCATCAGGCAGCGCCAGGCTGGATGGGAGCGAGGATATCCATCTCGAATCGCTGCGCGGCGAGTTCTCCTACACGGGGCTTCAGGTCACCTATTTCGCGAAACTGCCACCGGTCCGGGGCATTCGCGGGCGCGGGACGTTCGATCAGACCGCGATGAATTTCACCGTCGAGCAGGGCGACCTGAACGGTCTTCGGGTCGAGGAAGGTGTTGTTCACATTGGCGACCTGGGCAAGCCGATCGAGCCGCTGTCTGTCGATGCCGTCGTCAAGGGGCAGGTGGCGCGGGTCCTGGAGGTCCTGGACACGCCGCCCCTGCGATTTGCGTCGGCGGTCGGCATTTCGCCCGGCGCAGTGGCGGGCGTCGCGGCCAGCCGTGTCGCGTTCCGGTTCCCGCTTATTGCCGCCTTGAAGCTTTCCGACCTTCGCTTCAGCGCGGCCGCCAACATTGTCGATGTCGGCGTCCGCCGTGCCCTTGGCAATTTCGATCTCAAGGCGCCAAACCTGTCGCTTGCGCTTGATGGAAACGGTCTTGAAATCAAGGGGGACGCGACAATCGGTCCGCTGCGCGGCGCGGTCCGTTGGACCGAAGCCTTCAGCGAAAATGCGGCGGTCCGCTCCCATTACGAATATCGCGGTCCGGTCACGGCCGAAGCACAACGCGACATCGGGATCGGGTTGGCGCCATTTCTGCGCGGGCCGGTGGGCGCGGATCTTGCCTATGATGTCCGGCGCAATGGCACAGCCGAGCTTTCCGGCAGGCTCGACCTTGCGCCAAGCGAGCTTGGTTTTGCGGTCCTGGGTTGGGCCAAGCCAGCTGGCACGCCGGGACTGGCGCGTTTCACGGTCGCGCTCGACAAGGGTGTGCTGCGGTCGCTGTCGTCGCTTCAGGTCGAGGCCGCGGGGCTCAGCATGTCGGCTGCCGGGCCGTTCCTGGCTGATGGCAAGGGCCTGGACGAACTGCGGATCGACCGGCTGAAAGTCGGGCGGAACGACCTGCGGATGGCAATCAAGCCCCGCCCCGCCGGCGTGACCGAGATCACGCTCCAGGGAGGCAGCCTCGATCTTGCCCCCTATCTCGAAACCGAGACGGCGGAGGGTGGCGCCAAGGATCCACCGATCGCGATCAGCGGCAGCCTCGACAGTGTCTGGCTGGCCGATGCCCAGACGATCGAGAAACTGTCGGGTCATGCGCGGCGCGACGATGAAGACTGGCAGGAGGCCGAGATCGTCGGCCAGCTTTCCGAGAATGGCGGGTTCACGCTGTCCCTGAAGCCCGAAGGGACGGGGCGTGCCTTTGCCATGCAATCGACCAATGCGGGGGCGCTGCTGCGTGCCGCCGGGATTTTCGAAAACATGATCGGCGGCCAGATGCAGACGTCCGGCCAGTTCAGTTCACGCCGCGCCGACGCCGCATTCGCGGGGCGGGTCGAAATCAACGACTACCGTGTTGTCGAAGCGCCGGTCATGGCGCGTCTTCTGGCCAGCGCATCGCTGCGTGGACCCCTTGATCTGCTGACCGGGGAAGGGATCGGCTTTTCCCGCCTGACCGCGCCATTCAAATACGAGGCCAAGCGCCTGACGGTCGAGCGCAGCCGTGCCTATGGCGCGGCGCTTGGCATCAACGCGCTCGGGCATGTCGACTTCAAGTCGAGGACGGTCAGCTTGTCCGGCACCATCGTTCCGATTTACACGGTGAACCGCATTCTCGGCAGCATCCCGATCATTGGCTCGATCCTGACCGGCGGCGAGGGCGAAGGCGTATTCGCGGTGACCTACAAGCTGGACGGGCCGATCGACAACCCGGCGGTCAGCGTCAATCCGCTGTCCGCATTGGCGCCGGGGTTCCTGCGCAATCTGTTCGGGATGATCGAGGGGCCGGAACCGACCGTCCCGCAGGTCGAGTCACAGCCCTAGGAATCGAGCCTGATGATCGCGTGGCGCTTCTTGCCGGCGGAAAGCTTGATCGTTCCCTGATCGTCAAGATCGGCGATTGAGACCGCAAAGGTCTCGTCTTCGATCGGCTGGCCGTTAATGCGGGCCCCGCCGTTGCGAATCAGGCGGCGGGCCTCGCCCTTGCTTGCGGCAAGGCCCGAATCGCAGAGCAGGTTCACTACCGCAATGCCGCCCGCAAGCGATGCGCGGGGCACCGCCATCGTTGGTAGAGAATCGCCGGTCCCGCCGGCTTCGAACACCTTTGCGGCGGTGGTCTCGGCCGCGTGGGCCGCCGCCTCGCCGTGCGCCAGGCTTGTCGCCGCCGAGGCCAGAACCTTCTTCGCCTGGTTAAGCTCGGCGCCGTCAAGCCGTTCAAGGCGGGCAACGTCATCCAATGGCAGGTCCGTAAAAAGGCGCAGGAACCGTCCGACATCGGCATCGTGGGTGTTCCGCCAGTGCTGCCAGTAGTCATAGGGCGACAGGCGTTCAGCATTCAGCCAGATCGCGCCTTGCGCGGTCTTGCCCATCTTGGCCCCGCTTGCGGTCGTGATCAGCGGCGAAGTCAGGCCGAATAGTGCGCGGCCGTCGATCCGTCGTCCAAGCTCGACCCCTGACACGATATTGCCCCATTGATCCGAGCCCCCCATCTGCAGGACGCAGCCGTGGCGGCGCGCCAGCTCGATGAAGTCGTAGGCCTGGAGAATCATGTAATTGAATTCAAGGAAGGTGAGCGGCTGTTCGCGCTCGAGGCGCAGCTTCACGCTGTCGAACGCAAGCATGCGGTTGATCGAGAAGTGGCGGCCGATGTCGCGCAGGAACGGGATGTAGTGCAGCTTGTCCAGCCAGTCCCCGTTGTTGACCATCATGGCATCGGTCGGGCCGTCGCCGAATGTCAGGAAGCGTTCGAACACGCGGCGGATGCCCGCCATGTTGCGGGCAATCTGGGCATCGTCGAGAAGCTGGCGCGATTCGTCCTTGCCGGACGGGTCGCCGACCTTGGTCGTGCCGCCCCCCAGCAGAACGATGGGCTTGTGGCCGGTGCGCTGGAGCAGGCGAAGCAGCATGATCGGTACCAGGCTGCCGATATGCAGGCTGTCGGCGGTGCAGTCGAAGCCGATATAGGCCGTGATCGGGCCTTGCGCCGCCAAGGCGTCCAGCTCTTCGGTGGCGGTGCATTGATGCACAAAACCACGGGCGTGGGCAGCGCGCATAAATTCCGAACGAAACTGGGTCATGGCGGCTCGATCAGGGGTGGCCGGGGCCTGCCCCGCGCTTGCGGCGGCCCCTTGCTGCGGGCGCCGTCAAGTAGCACAATTACAAAGGTCTCTCAATGTCCGCCAGGCCACGGGGTTACGGCAGAGGAATTCGTGACGGATCGCACGGTGCTGACCGCCCTTGGCCTGATGAGCGGCACGTCGATGGATGGCATCGATGTCGCGCTTATACGCACCGACGGCATCACGGTCGAACGCTGTCCGGGTGCGTTCCTGACCATTCCCTATGCCGAGGCCGAGCGTGAAAAGCTTCGCGCCGTCCTGGGCTTCACGGGCGCGGTGGAAAGCGTCTCGCGCCAGATTACCGAAGCGCACGCCCGGGCCATCCGGCAGTTCCTGTCGATCCAGGGACTGGGCCCCCAGGATATTGACGTCATCGGCTTCCACGGCCACACCGTCCTGCATCGACCCGATCATGGGGAAACCTGGCAGATCGGTGATGGCGCGTTGCTTGCGCGGCTGACTGAAATGACAGTGGTCGATGATTTTCGCATCGCCGACGTTGCGGCCGGCGGGCAAGGCGCGCCCCTGGTGCCGATCTATCATGCGGCGCTTGCGGTGGGGGAAGCGCGGCCGCTTGCGGTCCTGAATATCGGCGGTGTCGCCAACATGACCTGGATCGGTCCGCGGATCGGTGAAGGCGAGGGCAATCTTCTGGCATTCGATACCGGTCCGGGCAACGCCCTGATCGACGACTGGGTCTGGCGCCGCGCCGGCCTTCCCATGGATGCTGGTGGCGCCTTGGCCCTGGCGGGGCAGGCCGACGAGAAGCGGATCCGGATGTGGCTGAACCATCCGTATTTTGCATTGCGACCGCCGAAATCGCTCGACCGCGACCGATTCCGCGTCCTGCTGAGCGAAGTCTCGGACCTGTCCCTGGCCGATGGTGCGGCAACCCTGGCGGGCTTTACCGCGGCGGTGGTCGGGGCAGCCCTGCCGCATCTGCCGGAACCCCCTCGGCGATGGCTCGTCACCGGGGGCGGGCGGCACAATCGGGGCCTGATGGCGGCCCTGGCGGCGCGCGTTCCCGGCGACGTGGCGCCGGTCGAGGTCGTCGGTTGGGATGGCGATGCCCTGGAAGCCGAGGCGTTTGCGTTCCTGGCGGTGCGGTCGATCAAGCGGCTGCCGCTGACCTTTCCTGGAACCACCGGCGTTTCCAGCCCGATGCGTGGCGGGCGGGTCAGCCGGCCGGGCGCCGCCGGGCCCGCTGGCGGCAGTTTCCGGCTGGCATTTGGCGGGGTGCGCCCCGCCTAGAGCCTTGAAAGCTCACATCTAGCGGGCAACCGTGGCTGCGACCGCGGCCGGGGCCATTTTCTCGGTCAAATAATCGTGAACCAGCTTGCCGATGGTATCGAGATCGTTCTCGAAAAAATGGGTGGCGCCCTTGATGACCTTGTAGCGAACCTCGATCGCCCGCTGCAGGCCAAGCTTCTGGACCAGCTTGGCCACGTCGGGTTCCGGCACGGTTTCGTCGGCATCACCTTGGATGATCAGCCCCGAGGCCGGGCAGGGGGCAAGGAAGGTGAAATCGGCAATGTTCGCGGGTGGCGAGACCGAGATGAAGCCGCGAATCTCGGGCCGGCGCATCAGGAGCTGCATGCCGATCCAGGCGCCAAACGAATAGCCGGCCACCCAGGTGGTATTCGAATCCGGCAGGGCTGCCTGCATCCAGTCCAGCGCGGCCGCGGCGTCGGCAAGCTCGCCCTGGCCATTGTCGAAGCGGCCCTGGGACCGGCCGACCCCGCGAAAATTGAACCTGAGGACCGAAAATCCGTGCCGGACGAAGGTGTGGAACAGGGTGTAGACGACCTTGTTGTTCATGGTTCCGCCGTAACGCGGATGTGGGTGGAGAATCAATGCGGTCGGGGCTTCCGGATTGCCCGTGTTCTGATGGTATCGACCTTCCAGCCGGCCTTCCGGACCATTGAAAATGATTTCAGGCATTAAATCTCCTCGTCCCGAAACTTTGTCCGCTGGCCACAACGATAACCAGCTTGTGATCGACCCACTCTACGCCAATCTTGATGCCGATGGGCAGGTTTACTAAGATCAGGCCTCGGCTACCGCCTCGCGGCTGAACGTCGGAAGTCTTGCTGCCACCCGCTTGTTAAGGCCCATGAGGGCGTGTAAAATCAAGCGTTTAGAATATTCTGTATATAGTTAGGTTGCGGCCAGATGTTCAAGGGATTACGTGAGGAAATTGATGCGGTGATCCAGCGCGACCCGGCGGCCCGTTCGCGCCTGGAAGTTGTGCTGTGCTATCCGGGTTTCCACGCCCTGGTGTTCCACCGGCTGGCCCACGGCGCCTGGCGGCGCGGCTGGCATCTCGTTGGGCGATTCCTGTCGAACGTTGCGCGCACCTTGACCGGGATCGAGATTCATCCGGGCGCGACCATTGGTCGGCGCTTCTTCATCGATCACGGTTCTGGCGTCGTCATCGGCGAAACCAGCGAGATCGGCAACGATGTCACCCTCTACCAGGGCGTGACGTTGGGCGGCACGTCCCTTGAGAAGGGCAAGCGTCACCCGACATTGATGGATGGCGTGATCATTGGCGCGGGCGCCATGGTCCTTGGACCGATCACCCTTGGTGCAGGTGCCCGTGTCGGCGCCAATGCGGTTGTGACCAAGGATGTCGGGCCGGGCGTCACCGTGACCGGCATACCCGCGGTTGCGGTCCGCCCCAAGCGCGGGCGCGAGCAGGACGAATTTTGTTCCTATGGAACGCCGGGCGGCGAGATGCCGGACCCGGTTGCGGCGGCGCTCGAGTCCATGGCGATGGAAATTCGCGGCCTGAAGACAAGGCTCGATGCTGCCGAAGCGCGCGCCGCCGAATTAGAGCGCCGACAGAGCGGTCGAAGTTCGATCGTCGTTGCAGCACAAGAATCCAGAAGGATCGCCGGCGCGGACTAGCGCCAACTGAGTGCACAGACACAAGATCCCAAAAATGGGCGTTATTGCGTGATCGGGGGCTAAACGTCTCGTGGGCCCCGGCGATGCCGGGTGATCCAAATACAAATCGGAGGAAGTCAATGAGGCTAAGCACGAAGGGACGGTATGCGGTCATGGCCTTGGCGGACCTTGCGTCCCGCCAGTCCAATATACCTGTCGCCCTGTCGGAGATCGCAAAGAGCCAGAGAATTTCGCTGTCCTACCTGGAACAGCTTTTTGCAAAGCTGCGGCGGGCCGGGCTGGTTCGCAGCGCCCGGGGGCCGGGCGGCGGGTATACGCTTGCCAGGGGCGCCAACGAAACCAGTGTTGCGGCGATCATGCGCGCCGTTGACGAGGCGCTTGACACCAGCCCCTGCGCGGCCGAGCGGCAACTGGGCAGCCTTCCCGAGGGGTCAGCCGCGGTGACATGCGATCTGTGGGTCGCCCTGGGGCGGGAGATCGAGACCTTTCTCGGCGCCATCTCGCTTGCCGATGTGGTGACCCGCCGCATGCCGGCCCCGCGCCCCAATCCCCCGGCAATTCCCGACCCGACCCGACTGGTGCAGCAAATAGGCCAGTGACGGCATCGATCGCCTATCTTGACTGCAATGCGAGCGCGCCGCTTCTGCCGGGGGTGCGCGAAGCGATCGATGCAGCGCTGCAACTGACCGGCAACCCGTCGTCCGTTCACCGGGCGGGCCGCGAGGTGCGCCGCGCGGTGGAGAGAGGACGAGAGGCCGTCGCCGCATTGGTCGGCGCGCGACCCCGGGATGTGGTCTTCACCAGCGGCGGGACCGAGGCCAATGCGTTGGCGTTGGCCCAGGCGGGGGACCGGTCGGTCGCGGTTTCTGCGATCGAACATGAATCCGTGCTGCTGAATGCCGGTGATGCCGTCCGGTTGCCGGTTATACCCGACGGGACACTCGATCTTGGTGCGCTCAAGGCCTGGCTGGCCGGGATCCGTCGCCCGGCCTATCTGTCTCTCATGCTGGCCAACAACGAAACCGGCGTGATCCAGCCGGTCGCCGAGGCCGCGCGCCTTGCGCACAAGCATGGCGTCTTGGTCCATTGCGATGCCGCGCAAGCGGCCGGGCGTGTGCCGGTGTCTTGGGGCGATCTAGGTGTCGATCTGATGACAGTGTCGGCCCACAAGATGGGAGGCCCGAAAGGTATCGGCGCGCTGATTGCGCCGGGCGATATTGCCACGGTTCCGCTTTTTCGGGGCGGCGGGCAGGAGCGCGGCCTGCGAGCGGGAACCGAGAATCTGCCGGGGATCGTCGGCTTTGGACGGGCGGCCGAACTTGCCGCCGCTGCCTGGCAATCCGACCGGATCGAAGCCTTGCGCGACGACCTTGAAGCCAGGATTGGCGCCGGCGCACCGGAAGCGATTGTCTATGGCGCTGCGGCCGCAAGACTTTCGAACACAAGCTGCATCGGCCTGCCGGGCGCTGCCAGCGAAGAGCAGGTGATCGCTCTCGACCTAGTCGGCTTTTGTGTCAGCGCCGGGTCGGCATGTTCGTCGGGCAAGGTGACGCCTTCCCATGTGCTTGGCGCCATGGGCCATGATGCGGCTGCGGCGCGCTCGGCGATCCGGGTCAGCCTGGGACCCGCCACGACCGCCCGGGATGTCGAACAGTTTGCCAAGGCCTGGCTTACGATGCGGATGGCCCTGACCGGGCGGGCGCCGGCGATCGCAAGGTGATGGAGAACCGTATCCATGCCTGACACGCCCATCTATCTCGACAATCACGCGACCACGCCGCTTGACCCGCGGGTGCTGGATGCCATGCTGCCCTATCTGCGCGAGCATTTTGGCAACCCCGGTTCTGTGCAACATGCCTTTGGCCGCAGCGCTGCGACAGCGGTCGAGGCTGCACGCGCCGACGTCGCGGCGTTGATCGGCGCCGAGCCGCGCGAGATTGTTTTCACGTCCGGGGCAACCGAATCGAACAACCTTGCCATCAAGGGAGCGGCGCGTTTTCGTCGCGGCGAACGGTCGCGCATCGTGACTCTGGCGACCGAGCACAAATGCGTGCTGGAAAGCGCCCGCGCCTTGGAAAGGGATGGATTCTCGGTCACCATTCTTGATGTGGCGCGGGACGGGCTGGTCGATCTCGATTCCCTTGACCGGGCTGTTGACGCGCGGACGGCTTTGGTCTCGGTCATGGCCGCGCAGAACGAAATCGGGGTTTTGCAGCCGCTTGACAAGATATCGGCCATTTGCCGGGCGCGTGGGGCGTGGCTGCATACCGATGCGGCCCAGGCGGTTGGCAAGGTTTCCATCGATGTGGCCGCCCAGGGGATCGACCTGCTCAGCATCTCTGGCCACAAGCTTTATGGGCCGAAGGGGATCGGCGCGCTTTACGTGCGGCGCCGTCCGCGCGTCCGCCTCGAACCCCTGTTCGATGGTGGCGGGCAGGAACGGGGATTCCGATCCGGCACCCTGGCGCCGGCTCTTTGCGTCGGCCTGGGATCGGCCTGCGCCATTGCCGGCGCCGAAATGGCCGCAGAGGCGGCGCGCCTGCGGAGCTTGCGGGACCGCCTGTGGCAGGCGCTTTCGGCGGCGCGTCCCGATCTTGCGATCAACGGAAATCCGGACCGGCGCCTGCCCGGAAATCTTAATCTGCGGCTGCCTGGAATCGATGCAAACAAACTGATGGCAGCCTTGCCCGACATTGCAATATCCAGCGGGTCGGCCTGCATGGCAGCCGAGATCGAGCCGTCCTATGTGTTGCGGGCGCTGGGCCTGTCGGATGCCGAGGCGGCTTCGTCGGTTCGGATCGGCCTGGGGCGTTTCACAACCGCCGCCGAGATCGACCGGGCGGCGAAGCGGCTGATCGAGGCGGCCCGTGCCCAGGCCAAGGACGCGGCCCAGGTTTCTGGCCGAGCGGGCGAGCGGTAGGCACGGCGTGACAAGGCTGCTAGAAACACGTGCTCCAACACGCCATGACGGCTGGAACGACAGCTGGAACAGGGACTGCGATTGATGCCGCGGATTGTTTTCATCGACCCGGACGGAACGCGCCACGAGGTAGAGGCGCCGGTCGGCTTGACGCTTCTTGAAGTCGCTCACGACAACGACATTGCGATCGAAGGGGCGTGCGAGGGATCATTGTCGTGCTCGACGTGCCATGTGGTTGTCGATCCCGACGATTACGACCGGTTGCCGGCGCCGTCCGAGGACGAAGAAGACATGCTTGATCTTGCCTTCGGGCTGACGCCGACCTCGCGGCTTGGCTGCCAGATCACCGTCACGGACGAGCTTGACGGGCTGACCGTGCGCCTGCCGACCGAGACCCGCAATCTGCTGAAGGATTGACGGCGTTGCGTCCCGGGATCGACATCGGCCTGAAGGATCGGAGCGCCCCGGTTGTGGTTGCAATGTCGGGGGGCGTCGACAGCGCGGTGACGGCCGCCCTGCTGGTCGAGGCCGGCTACACCGTGATTGGCGTGACCCTGCAGCTTTACGACCATGGGCGGGCGGTCGGCCGCCCGGGTTCGTGCTGCGCCGGCCAGGACATTCACGATGCGCGGCGGGTGGCCGATACGCTTGGCATCGCGCATTACGTGCTGGATTACGAGCAGCGCTTCCGTGCCGCCGTGATCGACGACTTTGCCGATTCCTATTTGCGCGGCGAGACGCCGATTCCCTGTATTCGCTGCAATCAGCGGGTGAAGTTCGAAGATCTGCTGGCGACGGCGCGCCGCCTGGGGGCGGCGGCCCTTGCCACGGGGCACTACGCGCGGCGGGTTGAACGGGGCGGATCGGTCGAATTGCATCGCGGCCAAGACAAGGGGCGCGACCAGAGCTATTTCCTGTTCGCCATGACGGGGGATCAGCTTGCCTATCTGCGCTTTCCCCTGGGCGGGATGGAAAAGGCGGAAACACGGCATCACGCGGCAAGGCTGGGTCTTGCCATTGCCGAAAAGCCGGACAGCCAGGACATCTGCTTCGTGCCCGAGGGGCGCTATGCCCAGGTGGTCGAACGGCTGCGGCCCGAGGCGCATCGTCCGGGCGCGATCGTCGATCTCAAGGGGCACGAGCTTGGCCGCCATCACGGGGTGGCGCAATTCACCGTCGGCCAGCGGCGTGGTCTTGGGATCGCGTCGGCCGAGCCTTTTTATGTGGTGCGGATCGAGCCGGAGACGAACCAGGTGGTGGTTGGACCGGCATCGGCGCTTGCGACCCGCGTGATCCGGTTGCGGGATCTGAACTGGATCGGCGAACCGCCCAAGGGGACGGTTGCGGTAATGGCCAAGGTCCGGTCGACCCATCCTGGCGCCCGTGGCGCGGTGACGCCGCTGGCCGACGGTTCGGCCGAGCTTGTCTTTGCCGAGCCCGAACGGGCGGTCGCGCCTGGCCAGGCCTGCGTCCTTTATGACGGCGATCGGGTCCTGGGCGGGGGCTGGATCATGCGCGAGGCGGCATCGACCGGGACTTGCCCGGCCTTGGCGGCGGCCCTTGCTTGACAGGCCAAGGGGGGCTCCGTATATGCGGTCCTTCCTTTAGGCCCACTCCTTTAGGGCGGAGTAGCTCAGGTGGTTAGAGCAGCGGAATCATAATCCGCGTGTCGGGGGTTCGAGTCCCTCCTCCGCTACCATAAACAGGCCAAAGGGCCGAGCGATCCGCTCGGCCCTTTTCCTTCGTCATGCGGACTTGTTTCGGTTGGTCGCGTCCGGCGCGCGGCCTCAGCCGGCTTGACCGGCGGGCGCCGCCATTTTGCCGTGACCAGCCTTGTCGTCATGCCGGTGCGTCGCAATGATCCGCTTCACGGCCTGGGCGATGGCGGCGCGGTCCTTTTCCCAGACGTTCTCGCGCGCGTGGGCAAGAATATCATCGGCATCGGGGCGGGCGCCCTTGGCATTGGCATGGATGGCTTTCAGCAGCTTGCTCATGGTCTTGGTCCTCGTTCCCCCAGCGGGTTCTCCCGGTGGGGCTTCCTGTCTGGCACCTAGATAGGCCTGGCCTTGTGCAGGCGCAAACAGATATATCGCAATGCAGCAATGCAAATAGCGCATGCCTTATTCACGACACGATTTAAGAGAAATTTTAGAACCAAAATAAGCGTTTGAAATAAAATGATTTTTTAAACGACCGCCGTCGCGTAATAAAATTTTATGCGATATTAACGGTCATCAGGGGGCGGCTGGACCGGTGATCAGGCCTTGGTCCCGGTCGCGGCAAGGTGGAGCGCGACCGTGTCATGAGTCGCCGAAATGGCGATCTTGTCCCCGATTCCAAGCCTGACCGGGGCGGGCAGGGGGTAGAGGACATGGGCCCAGGCCGATGGTTTGATCGCGCCGGGATGGGGGCGATTGTCAAAGCTGGTTTCGGCATCGAGATGAAGCCGGTTCCAGAGGACGACGCCGCAGCATGGCCCGGGCACCGTTGCCGTGAACACGACGGTCCGCTGCTGGGGCACCAGCGTGTCGACGCGCAGGTCGAAGCGGAAGATTTCGACCGCCTCGCTCTGGATGACATAGGTCCGGTCATCGAGGCGAATCGAAATGACATCCGAGACAAAGCGGTTGAACGGGCTCATGTCGAAGCCGCTTACCGTATCGACATAGAGCCAGGGCATCAGCGTTTCGCCGCCGATCAGGGCACCCATCGCCGATATGGTGTGCGGGATAAGCTGCGCCCCGGGCTTGAGCAGATGCTGCCGGGCATGACGCAATGTCGCGATCACATATTCGCCAAGCACCGCGTCGCTCAGGATTTCATGGACCAGCAGATCGGCCGGCTGGTCGACATCAGCGCCCACCCGGCAGGCGGTCGAGACTTTGGGAATGACCTTGACCCGGTCGGCGACGCCATTGCGTTCCATGACGTCTGCCGCCGCAGCGGCGATCGTTGCATTGGCCTCGATGGCGGTGACCCGCCGCGCGCCAGCCCCGGCGGCCAGCAACGACAAGAGCCCGGCCCCGCAGCCGATATCGAGCACATGAGTGTCGGGGCCGACGGCACGCTGGATGGCGGCTTGATACGCGGCATTGCGCGCCGTGTCGTTCATCATCGGGAAATGCCACGCCGGGACCGCCCGGCTATAAAGGCGGCGCAAGGTCTGGCGGATCAGCGGATCGTCCGGGCGCAACCGGGCGGCCATTTCCACACCTGCAATCGCCTCGGTCAAGGCGCCGGCACGATCAAGGATTTCACAGGCCCGCAGGATCAGATCCGGGTTGCGGGTTGCCAGCCCGAATACCGCCTCGGCCTCGGCCTTGGCTTTCTCCGCCTCGCCGGCCTGGACAAGCCAGTCTGCCAGCATCAGCTTGAGTTCGGGATCGGGCGGTTCGAGACCGGCGGCGGAGCCGAGATGTCGGATGGCCTGGGGATGATCGCCCATGTGGCGAAGGTGCTGGGCCAGAACGGCCCGGTATCGCGCGGCGCCGGGCGCCAGCCGCACGGCGCGCTCGAACGACCTGAGCGCCGCTGTCATGTCGCGCTTGCGTCCCAGGGCCTCGCCACGCAGGCGATGGAGTTCGGGGCTGTTGGCAGCGGCGGCCGCGATCCGGTCGAGAACCGCCAAGGCATCGTCAAGCCGTTCGGCGCCGATCAGGCGCTCCGCGTCGGCCAGGTTGCGAAGGATAAGAGCGGGCGGAAGGGCAGGGCTTTGCTTGGCCAATGGTGAAATCCGGTCCTGGCTGGATTGCGCGCGCCGATCTTGCGTCAAGGGCGACGGGTTCACAAGCCCGCCCGCTCTGTGGTGGGCCGGGCCTAGCCACCATGGTATAGAGGACACGGCCCCGATCGGCCGATTGGGAACCGGAGAATCCAGGGATGGCAGACAACAACAAGAAACGCGTGTTCTATTTCGAGCGGCTGATGGACCCGGTTTATGCGGCGATTGTCGAGCGACACCCGGGGGTGTCGCTCACGAAGCTTGGCTACGCGTCGCCGGCCGATGTGAACTGGGATGTAAACTGGGCGGTGATCCGGGCGGCCCATGCCTATCAGATAACCTCGGCGCGCGACGAGCTGCCGGCTGACTATGTCGCCGATGCGCCGTTCCTGAAGCGGGCACCGGACCTGCTGGCCGTATCGACCCACGGCGCCGGTTATGACACGGTCGACGTCGATGCCTGCACCAGGGCTGGCGTGATCGTCGTTCACCAGGCGGGGGGCAACCGCGAAGCGGTGGCCGAGCATGTGGTTGCCATGATGCTGACGCTGGCCAAGCGCCTGATCATGGTGGATCGGGCGATGCGGCGGCAGACCATCACCAATCGCGCCGCCTTCATCGGCAATGACATGCTGGGCAAGACGATCGGGATCATCGGTCTTGGCAATGTCGGGTCGCGGGTGGCCGAGCTTTGCGGCGGCCTGCTGGCGATGCGGGTGCTTGCCTATGACCCGTATCTGACACCCGAGCAGTGCAGCGCGCGCGGCGCCGAGAAGGCCGATCTCGACGACGTGCTGCGGCTGGCCGATGCCGTGTCGGTCAATTGCCCGTTGACGCGTGAAACGGCCGGCATGATCGGTCCCCGCGCCTTCGCGCTGATGAAACCGTCGGCCTTTTTCATCAATACGGCCAGGGGCGGGATCCATGACGAAGCGGCGCTGGCCGACGTACTGCGCGCCGGACGCCTGGCCGGGGCGGGGCTCGATGTCTGGGATGTCGAACCACCGCCTATCGACCATCCGCTGCTGGCATTCGACAATGTCATCGCCAGCCCGCATACCGCCGGCGTCACCGTCGAATCGCGCCACAAGATTGCGACATTCGGGGCCGAGCAGATGCTCCAGGTCCTGGATGGCCACCGCCCGCCACGGCTTCTCAATCCCGAAGCGTGGCCCGCCTATGCGCGCCGCTATGCGGCCGCCTTCGGTGTTCCGCCGGCGGGCTAGTATTCCTTCACGACAAGGCTGCCATCCACAAGGACGACGCGACGGTCGGCGCGTCGGGCCAGGTCCAGATCATGGGTCACGACGATGATCGTCGTGCCGTGATCGTGCGCAAGGCCATGGAAGATGTCGAACACGGTCGCGGCATTCCTGGTATCGAGATTGCCGGTCGGCTCGTCGGCCAGGATGACGGCCGGCGAATTGGCAAGCGCGCGGGCGATGGCCACGCGCTGGCGCTCGCCGCCGGAAAGCTGCCCCGGCCGCTTGCGCGCCGCGGCGCCAAGGTTGAGGCTTTCGAGCAGCGTGCGGCCGCGGGCCTGCATGTCGCGTTCGGACATTCCGCCAAGCCGCCGCATCGGCACGACCACGTTGGCAAGGGCCGTGAATTCGGGCAGCAGAAAATGGAACTGGAACACGAAGCCCAGTTTGGCCAGGCGGCGTGCGGCCAGGGCATCATCATCAAGATCGGTGGTGTCTTCGCCGGAAAGAAGGATTCGCCCGGATGTCGGCCGGTCAAGCAGGCCAAGCAGGTAGAGAAGCGATGACTTGCCCGATCCGGATGGGCCGGTGATGGCGACGAATTCGCCCCGACCGATGGCAAGGTCGATGTCGCGGACCAGCGTCACGGGCGAAGGGCCCGGCAGGGTGCGGGTGACCGCCTCGCAGACCAGGATGGGGTCGGGCTGATGGCTCATACGGCGCTGCGGACGATATCGACAGGGTTGAGACGGGCCGCCCGCCTTGCCGGAAGCCAGGCCGCTACCGTCGATGATGCGATGGCTGCCACCGCCGCCGCGACATAGGGCTCGGCGGCGCGGTACAGGACAAAGCCCTGGATCTCGACCATGCCGCGCACGTCGAACTGGATCGATGCCAGAATCTCGGTCAGGCCAAGACCCACCGCCCAGCCAAGCAGGCTGCCCAGCAGCCCCACCGCCAGCCCCTCCAGCATGAAGATGTTGCGGATATCGGCCCGGGTGAATCCCAGTGATTTGAGGATCGCGATATCGCGGGCCTTTTCGAACACGACGGTCGAAATGATATTGAAGATGCCAAAGCATGCGACGACCAGGATCGCGCCGGTCGTCGAATACATGATGCCATTCTGAATCACGAAGATGCCAAGCACGCCCTCGTTGGCTTCCTGCCAGGATACAGAGCGATACCCGTAACGGACCTCGAGGGTCTGGGCGACCAGGTCGGCAACCCGGTAATCGGCCAGCCGGATCCGAATGGCATTGATGACATTCGGGCGATCCTGAAGGATCTGCGCCTTCTTGAGCAGGACATAGGTCTCGCTGTCGTCAACGGCGACAATGCCGGTCCGGAACAGGCCGACAATCTTGACCGAAAGGATGACGCCAGCGGGCGACGTCGCGGTCAGGGTATCGCCCATGCTGGCGCCAAGCTTTCTTGCCACCCCGGCGCCCAGGATGATGCCGTTCGCCGTGCGTTCCAGATCGTCGAGCGATCCGGCGATCATGTCGGATTCGAGCTTGGTCACCTTGCGCTCGCGATCCGGTTCGATGCCGATCAGGCTGGCCGAGACATCCTTGGCGCCGTAGCGGAGAAAGATCTGGCCCGACAGAACCGGCGCGATCGCCATGTCCGGGCGTTCGACCAGATCAGTGAGCTTGGCGCGCGCGTTGCGGATCCCACGGCGCTCGTCGCGCGGCTTCTGGCCCTGCAGAAGAACCGCAGCGTCGCGGAATTCGGAATCGACCGGCTGGGGAGATGGCTTGCGGAAATCGTCGCGTATGACGATATGCGGCGAGGTATCGACGATGCGGCGAACGAAATCGCGCTGGAACCCCTGCATCAAGGCGGCGATGGCGATGAAGAACCCGACACCCAGGGCGACACCGCCAATCGACACCAGCGACTGGCGCTTGCGGCCAAGAAGGTGTGTCAGGGCAATGTCGACGATGACCGGCATCAGGGCTGCCCGGCGCTGCTATCGGCATGAAGCGGCCGCGTCATGGCACAGACGGCTTCGCAATCCGGACCCGGCGGCCGTCCCGCAGTCCTGCCGGGGGATTGAGGATCACCTGTTCGCCCGGTTCCAGGCCGGCGCGGATCTCGATGCGGTTGGCACCCGCAATTCCGGTCCTGACGGTCCGGCGGGTTGCGTGGTCGTCTTCGATCACCCAGGCCGCGCCATCGCGCAGGGCGGCGGCCGGCATCAGCACGGCGTCCTGTTGTTCCCGAACGATGATATTGATCTCGACCGTCATGCCGATCAAAAGCGGCGTATCGTCCGGCAGGCTGAGATGAATGCGGTAGCTCTTGTTGACGGGATCGCCCTTTGGGGTGATGTCACGGACGATTCCCTCAAGGACGCGATCCGGGAACGCATCTGATTTGATCAACGTCCGGAGGCCGGACCGGACCAGGGGAATGTCTTCCTCGTCAACTTCGGCCTCGACCTGCAGCGGCCGCAACCGGCCCACCCAGAACAGGCCCTGGCCCGCGTCGATGAACTCGCCGATCTCGCCGTCGCGGCGCAGGACAATGCCGTCGATCGGGGATCTCAGGACCATGTTCTCGATGACCTGCCGGGCGGCAGCCACCGAAGCCTTGGCCTGGGCATGTTCGCTGACCGTCCGTTCGTAGGCCTGGATGCTGGTGACGCGCCGCTCGAGGAGCGTTGCCTGGCGGCCGACTTCGTCGCGCAGGAACTGTTCGCGGGCGATCCGCTCGTTCAGGATGGCGGTCGCCTCGCGGTCGTCGAGGCGGGCAAGCTGGTCTCCGGCCTTGACCGATGCGCCCTCGCAAAAGCAGGTCTCGACCAGGCGCCCTTTCACCAGCGGCGATACCTTGGCCCAGGTGACCGGCTCGACCCGGCCGGTTGCATAGATGGCGTGAACCGCCTTGCCCCGGGTGACGCTTGCCACTTCAACCGTCAGCGGCGGCCGCCACCCCATGACATAGAGCCCGCCAGCCGCGGCCGCAGCCAGAACCAGGATGAGAAGAACAAGGCGGCGCCAGCCGATTGCAAGCATGGGGGATCCGACAGGGGCGAAAGGCAACAGGGGCGAAGTGGGCGAAAGGCGATATAGGCGAAAGGTTTGCGATCCTAACCGTCTTTGCCGTGGACCGGAATGCCCGGCTCGGGCGGATTCGCCCGTCTGTTTATAAGAAACCGCCCGTCGGGATTCATAAAAAAATGACTCTATCGGTCCTATGACGGTCCGCAGGCGGGCCAATCCCGATTGGGCCCGCGAGTGCCCCCAGCGAGTGCCCTTGTCCAGCCGGCGTTAACTGATTAATTTCGGGGCCATCGCGCCGGACCTGGGGCAATGGGAAGGCGGAGTTTCAAAGTGGCGAGATCTGACATGCTCCTGCGCAATTTCATGGGGCTGGCCGTGCTGGCGGTCATGCTGTTCCTGTCTGCCGTGCCGGCTGGGGCGCAAGATACCATCGCGCGGCAGGCGATCCTGGTGGATTTCAACACCGGTGCTGTTCTTCTTGAAAAGAATGCCGATCAACGCATGCCGCCGTCCTCGATGAGCAAGATCATGACGGCGTACATGCTGTTTGAAAAGCTGAAGCGCGGCGACGTTCGCATGACCGACGAATTCACGGTCAGCGAACGGGCCTGGCGCATGGGCGGATCGAAGATGTTCGTGATGGTCGGAACCCGCGTCAAGGTCGAGGATCTGATCCGTGGCATCATCATCCAGTCCGGCAATGACGCATGCGTTGTTGTCGCCGAGAACCTGGCGGGAACCGAAGAGGCCTTCGCCGAGCAGATGAACCGCCGGGCCCGCGAACTGGGCCTCAAGGACAGCAACTTCCGCAATGCGACCGGGTGGCCGGATCCCGACCACTATATGACGGCCCGCGATCTGGCGATCCTGGCCAAGCGGCTGATCACGGATTTTCCCGAATACTACCATTTCTACAAGGAATTGAACTTCACCTATAACGGCATCCGCCAGGGCAATCGCAATCCGCTGCTCTATCAGAACATCGGCGCCGACGGCCTTAAGACAGGCCACACCGAAGAGGCGGGCTATGGCCTGACGGCGTCGGTGGTGCGGGGCGACCGGCGGCTGATCCTGGTCGTGAACGGGCTGCGCAGCATGAACGAGCGCGGCCAGGAAACCGGCCGCCTGATGGACTATGGCTTCCGCGAGTTCGAGAACTATGCCCTGTTCAAGAAAGGCGACAACATTGACAAGGCGCCGGTCTGGCTGGGGGCCGAAGCGAGCGTGCCGCTGGTCATGGAACGCGATGTGGTGATGACCATGCCGCGCCGGGCCCGCCCGCAGATGAAGGTCGTGGCGCAGTTTGAAGGGCCGGTTCCGG
Source organism: Alphaproteobacteria bacterium (assembly GCA_046348645.1). GTDB lineage: Bacteria > Pseudomonadota > Alphaproteobacteria > JAXMDU01 > JAXMDU01 > JAXMDU01. The sequence continues at coordinate 8,442 of JAXMDU010000010.1, read as the reverse complement.
CACCGGTCGCCAAGGGCGACCCGATCGGCAAGCTGGTCATCTCGGCGCCCGGCGTAACGGCGCTCGAAGTCCCGCTCGTGGCTGGCGGATCGGTGGACCGCCTGGGCCTGTTCGGGCGGGTTGGCGCGGCCCTTCGCCACCTGGTCTGGGGATCGAACGCGTGACGGCGGCCTTTGCCGGCCGGGCGCCGATCCGGGCCTGGCCCAGGTGACCGCCGGACGGTTCATCACCTTCGAGGGGGGCGAGGGCAGCGGGAAATCGACCCAGATCAAGCTGCTGGCCGAAGCCCTGGGCCGGCGCGGGCTTGATCTGATCGTCACCCGCGAACCGGGCGGCACACCGGCAGGCGAGCGGATTCGCGATATCCTGCTGGGGCGCGAACACCCCAAGCTTGATCCGATGACCGAGGCCTTGCTGCATTTCGCGGCCCGGCGCGAACACCTGGTGCAGGTGATCTGGCCGGCGCTCGATCGCGGCACCTGGGTCCTGTGCGACCGATTCGCCGATTCGACGCTCGCCTACCAGGGGCACGGTCTTGGCCTGGACGAACAGGCGATCCACCATCTCTATCGCCTTGCGGTTGGCGCGTTCGTTCCGGACCATACGATCATCTTGGACCTGCCTGTCGCATCCGGGCTTGACCGCGCCCGCAAGCGGAACGGGACAGGGGATCGCTATGAGGATCGGGATGTCGCTTTTCACGAACGATTGCGGCAGGCCTATCTTGGCCTTGCGCGTGCCGAACCGGCGCGCTGCGCCGTGATCGACGCATCGGGGCCGATCGCCCGGGTCCATGCCGCGATCATGGCGTCGGTCGATCGCAAGTTCGGACACGGGCAAGCATGACCGGGAACGCCGAAGGCGACATCGTCGCGCCGCGCGCCAATGCCGAGCTGTTTGGACACGAGCTGGCCGAGGCAAGGCTTTTGTCGGCTGTCGAAAGCGGCCGCCCGGCCCATGCGTGGCTGTTTGCCGGCCCGCGCGGCATTGGCAAGGCAACGCTTGCCTTTCGGTTTGCGCGCTATCTTTTGTCTGGTGGCGGACAATCGGGCGATGCGGACCTGTTTGGGGCAAGGCCCCAGTCGCTTGCTATCCGGTCGCTTGCCATTGCGCCGGGGTGTGATGTCTTCCGCCATGTCGCGGCCGGCGCCCATCGCGACCTGCTGATCGTCGAACGCGCCTTCGACGAGAAGCGGAACCGGCTTCGGAGCGAGATCGTCGTCGATGACGTCCGGCGGGTAAGCGGCTTTCTCGGCCTGACCGCCGCCGAAGGCGGCTACCGGGTCGTGATCGTGGATAGCGCCGACGACATGAACCGGAACGCGGCGAACGCCCTGCTCAAATCCCTCGAGGAACCGCCGGCCAAGGCTGTCCTTATCCTGGTCAGCCATGCTCCGGGCCGGCTTCTGCCGACCCTGCGGTCCCGGTGCCGGCGACTGGATCTAAGCCCGCTTGCCGACGATCAGGTCCTGCGGGTGCTGTCGCGTATCCGGCCGGATATCGATCCGGCCGACCTGCCGGGGATTGTCCGTCTGGCCGCTGGCAGCCCCGGCCGCGCGGTGGAAATTGCGGCGGCGGGCGGGGCCGCCATCTATGCCGACCTGATGCGCATCGTTGGCGGTGAAGGCGGGGACCGGGCGGGCTTTCGTGCTCCTGAATTTGATATTCCGGCCGCCCATGCGATGGCTGAACGCCTGGCGCGACGATCCGAGGCCGACACCTTCACCTTGTTCTTCGATCTGGCCCGCCTGTGGCTTGCGCGCCTGGTCAGGTACGGCGCGGCAGGCGAGGGCGGTCGCGAAATCGTCGCGGGCGAAAGCGACGCCATGCGCCAGGCCTTGCAACGCCGCAGCCTTGAACATTGGGCAGAGGTATGGGAAAAGGTCGACCGCTTGGCGGCCCGGGCGGATGGCTTGGATCTTGACCGCCGGCAGGTCGTTCTCGGCGCTCTGTTGCTACTCGATCCCGGCCACATGGCCGCCGGGCCAGCCGAAGGCGCGTGGTAGGGCCACAGACCCCAAGAGCGGTCGGAGCAAGAGATGCCCGGACAGGATCCGAACACCTATTACCTGACAACCCCCATCTATTATGTCAACGACGTGCCGCATATCGGCCACGCCTATACGACGCTTGCCTGCGACGTGCTGGCCCGGTTCATGCGCCTTGACGGGCGTCAGGTCAGGTTTCTGACCGGGACCGACGAGCACGGCCAGAAGGTTGAAAAATCCGCCGCCGCCGCTGGCATGGACCCGCAGGCCTTCGTCGACAAGGTGTCCCGGAATTTCCGCGATCTGCTTGCGGTCATGAACTATTCCAACGACGATTTCATCCGGACCACCGAACCCCGGCATGTCAAGTCGGTGCAGGCGCTGTGGCGGAAGCTGGCGGCGGGGGGCGAGATCTATCTCGGCAGCTATTCGGGCTGGTATGCGGTCCGTGACGAGGCGTTCTATGCCGAGGACGAGCTGACCGCCGGTCCCGATGGCCGCAAGCGCGCGCCAAGCGGCGCCGAGGTCGAGTGGGTCGAGGAGCCGAGCTATTTCTTCCGCCTGTCGGCCTGGCAGGAACGGCTGCTCGCGTTCTATGAAAAAAACCCTGATTTCGTTCTGCCCGAGAGCCGCTTCAACGAGGTCAAGGCATTTGTCCGGTCGGGCCTGCAGGATCTTTCGGTGTCCCGGACCAGCTTCAAGTGGGGCATCGCTGTGCCCGATGCCCCGGGCCATATCATGTATGTTTGGCTGGATGCGCTCACGAACTACATCACGGCCGTCGGCTATCCGGATGAAAAAACGTCTGATTTCACAAAATTCTGGCCGGCTGACCTGCACATGGTGGGAAAGGACATCCTGCGGTTCCACGCGATCTATTGGCCGGCCTTCCTGATGGCGGCCGGCATCGCGCCGCCCAAGCGCGTCTTTGCCCATGGCTGGTGGACGAATGAAGGCCAGAAGATTTCGAAATCGCTTGGCAATGTCATCGATCCGCTGAACCTTGTCGAGCGTTACGGGCTCGACCCGGTCCGCTATTTTCTGATGCGCGAGGTGCCGTTCGGCAACGATGGGGATTTTTCCCACCGCGCGATGATCGGGCGGCTGAACGGCGATCTTGCCAATGATCTTGGCAATCTTGCCCAGCGTGTTCTGGCACAGGTGGCGCGCAATTGCGGCGGCGCGGTCCCGGCGCCGGGGCCGGCGACACCAGCCGACGCGGCTTTGGCCAAGGCCGCATCCGGGCTTCTCGAGACGGTGCGGGCCGCCATGATGGAGCAGGGGTTCCACCGCGCTCTCAACGCCCTGTGGCAGGTCATCTCGGCCGCCAACCGCTATATCGATGAACAGGCCCCATGGGGACTGAAAAAGGCGGACCCCATAAGGATGCAGGCTGTTCTTTACAATCTGATCGAGGTTTTGCGGCGGCTTGGAATCCTGATCCAGCCGTTCATGCCGGGATCGATGGCGAAACTTCTGGATCAATTGGCGGTGCCGCCCGATGGGCGCGATTTCGCGGGGCTCGATCGGGCGCTGGTGGCGGGGACGGCCTTGCCGGCGCCAAGCGCCCTGTTTCCTCGATTCGTGGCCGAAGAAACACCCGATAAATGATTGAAACAAAAGATATAAGGCGCGTTCAAACGGATGCTGGTCGATAGCCACTGCCATCTCGATTATCCCGAGCTTGCGGGCGATCTGGCGGGTGTTCTGGCCCGTGCCGCAGGTGCTGGTGTCGGTGCTTTTCTCAGCATCGGGACCAGGCTTGATCGGTTCGCCGGCGTGGTTGCCATCGCCGAAGCCCATCCAAACGTATTCTGCACCGTCGGCGTCCACCCGCACGAGGCCGGCGACGAAGGGCAAAGCACGCCGGATCGCATTCTTGACGCCACCCGGCATCCCAAGGTGGTCGGGATCGGCGAGACCGGGCTTGATTACTATTATGAACACAGCCCCAGGGATGCCCAGATCGCAAGCTTTCGGGCCCATATTGCGGCGGCGCGCATATCCGGATTGCCGGTTGTCGTGCATACCCGCGATGCGGACACCGATACGGCCGAGATCCTGGCTGACGAATATCGCCGAGGACCATTCAACGGCCTGATCCATTGCTTCACGTCGTCGCCGGAACTGGCGCGGACCGCGCTCGACATCGGGTTCTGCATTTCGTTTTCGGGCATCGTGACGTTCAAAAGCGCGACCGCGATCGCCGATGTCGCACGGACGGTGCCTGCGGATCGATTGCTGGTTGAAACCGACGCGCCATTCCTGGCGCCGGTTCCAAAGCGCGGCAAGACCAACGAGCCAGCCTTCGTCGCATTCACCGCGGCAAGGCTTGCCGATATCAGGGGCGTTGGCGCCGAGCGCGTGGCGGCCCTGACCACGGCCAACTTCTTTCGGCTGTTTGCCAAAGCTCGCATGCCAGGGCCTGCAAGCCCATGACCCCCGATAATTTTCCATAATATATATTATGCGACAAATGGAATGAGCGGGCCGCGACCCATCGACCGGCTGCTCGCCATCATGGCGCAGCTTCGCCACCCCACCCAGGGCTGCCCCTGGGACCGGGCCCAGACCTTTGACACCATCGCCCCATACACGATCGAGGAAGCCTATGAGGTTGCCGAGGCGATCGAGACCGGCGATCACGGTGCGCTGCGCGAAGAGCTTGGCGATCTTTTGTTCCAGGTCGTGTTCCACGCCCGCCTGGCCGAGGAAGCCGGACTGTTCACGTTCGAGGATGTTGCCGCCGCCATCGCCGACAAGATGGAGCGCCGGCATCCACACGTCTTCAAGGGTGTGCCGCCCACCTCGGCCGAATCGCTTCGCGCCGACTGGGAGACCGCCAAGGCCCGCGAGCGGGCCGACAAGGCCGCCAAGGCTGGAAGGCCGGCCTCGGTCCTTGACGGGGTTGGGACCGCCCTGCCCGCGCTGACCCGCGCCGCCAAGATCCAGGACCGGGCCGCCCAGGTGGGCTTTGACTGGCCGGCCATCGACGGGGTGCTGGCCAAGATCGACGAAGAGCTGGCCGAGCTGCGCGACGCGATCGCATCCGGTGCCACGACCGCGCGGGTGCACGAGGAACTGGGCGATATCCTGTTTTCGTGCGTCAACCTGGCCCGCTGCCTGGCGGCCGAGCCCGAGGGTACGCTGCGCGAGGCCAGCCGCAAGTTCGAGGCCCGTTTCCGGGCCATGGAAACAGCCCTTGCCCGGTCCGGCAAGGCGCTAAAGGACGCCAGCCTTGCGGAACTCGAGGCGGAATGGTCTCGTGTCAAACAGCAGGAAAAACCGAAGATCGGTTCGTAACGCGTGGAGCGCGGAATGGCCTATAGCTTCAAGGATGATGTTGCGGTGGTGACGGGTGCGGGTTCGGGCATCGGCGAAGCCTGTGCCGTTGGCCTGCTCGAAGCCGGTGCGCGGGTCGTCGGAATCGATATCGATGGCGAGCGGATGAAGCCGATCGCCAATCGGTTCGGCAACCGCTTCCTGCCGCTTGTGGTCGATGTCTGTGACCGGGCCACGGTCCATGACCGTCTGGCAAATCTGTCTGCGGCCTTTGCCGAGCCGACGGTTCTGATCAACAACGCCGGGATTTCGTTCGCTCAGTTCCCGGCGCAGGAGATGCCATTCGAGCACTGGGAGCGAACCGTCGACGTGAACGTCAAGGGCCTGCTGGCCGTGACCCATGCCATCCTGCCCGGCATGGTGATGCGCAACCGCGGCCATATCGTCAATCTTGGCTCGGTTGCCGGTGGCCATGCCTATCCGACTGCGAACGTCTATGGTGGAACCAAGGCCTTCGTGCGGATGTTCTCGGCCAACTTGCGCGCCGATCTGGTCGGGACGCGCGTCCGGGTAAGCGTCATCGAGCCGGGACCGGTTTTCACCAATATTGCGCTTGCCCGTGTCGGCGGCGACGCGAAAAATCTGCCCGCCTACTATGCTGACTGGCCCTGCCTGGAAGCGGACGACATCGCCGAGGCTGTTCTTTGGGCCTTGGCACGGCCCGCGCGTGTTCAGATCAACCTGATGGAGATCGTGCCCCTTGGCGTCGCATCGGGACCGATGCTGAGACAGAAACCGGCGTGACAGGCTTGCGTGACAGGGCTTGGCCGACAAGAGACGTGATCGATTCCAGACACCTGACCGGCGGAGAAAACGATGACCTACAGCTTCAAGGATGATGTTGCGGTGGTGACGGGTGCGGGCTCGGGCATCGGCGAAGCCTGTGCCGTTGGCCTGCTCGAAGCCGGTGCCGCCGTGGTTGGGGTCGACATCGATGGCGGGCGGATGAAGCCGATCGCCGATCGGTTCGGCGCGCGCTTTTTGCCCATCGTTCTTGATCTTCGCGATGGCGCGGCGACGCGCGCGCGGCTTTCGGCCCTGCCCGCGCCGTTCGACAGGCCCACCATCCTGATCAACAGCGCCGGGCTGACCTTCAGTCATCATCCCGCTTACAAGATGCCCTACGAGCATTGGGAAACGCCGGTCGATGTGAACGTCAAGGGCCTGCTGGCCGTGACCCATGCCATCCTGCCCGGCATGGTCGCGCGCAACCGCGGCCACGTGGTGAACCTGGGCTCGACCGCAGGCGTCTATGCCACGCCCACATCCAACGTCTATGGCGCGACCAAGGCCTTTGTGAAGATGTTCTGCGCCAACTTGCGCGCCGATCTGGTCGGAACGCGGGTGCGGGTAACCGAGATCGCACCGGGTGCCGTTCTGACGAATATCGGCCTTGCCCGTGTTGGCGGTGACGTCGAAAAGATGCGTGCCCACTATGCCAACTGGCCCTGCCTGGAAGCGGGCGACATCGCCGAGGCTGTTCTTTGGACCCTGGCGCGGCCCGAGCGCGTGCAGGTCAATGTCCTCGAGGTCACGCCGCTTGGCATGGCGCCCGGACCGATGCTGCGGCGGAAGCCAAACTGATCGGCGAGCCCTGCTCCCCTATGTTTTTTGCAGGGGTCTCACGTCTTCGTTGAAGAAGGCCCGCATCAGGGTGTTCCAGATCACGGGGTCGGGGGCCAGGAGCAGGCCGCGGCGCGGCGTCCAGACGGTGTCTTTCGCCCAGTCCGGTTCGTAGGGCGACCCGTCGAGCCTGGCATTGAACCCGCCAGCCTCGCGGTGGATCAGGGCGCCGGCTGCGTGGTCCCATGGATTGAGGCGCGAGAACATGGCGAAGTGGATGTCGCGCATGGCCAGGGCAAGATATTCCTGCCCCGCCGAGCGGCTGGTCCGCAAGGCGGCGAAACGCACCAGGATCTGCTTGAAGTGTTCCTTCATGCCGGCATCGCGGGGTCTGTAGTAGACGGCGCCGATCAGGCGTTTCAACTCGGATTCGATCGGCGCCAAAGGCACAAGACGCACCCGGTCACCGTTGAGGGCGGCGCCATCACCCCGATGTGCGGCAACCGTGATGCCGCGCACCGGGTCATGAATCCAGCCCGCCTCGCAACGGCCCTGGATCACCAGGCTGACCATGACCGCGAAGCGCGGATCGCCCGCGACAAAATTGGCCGTGCCGTCGATGGGATCGATGATCCAGACCGGTGCCTCACGTTCGAGATGGCGAAGACGGTCGGGATTTGCGGCGACCGCCTCTTCGCCGACGGTCACGGATCCGGACAGCAGGCCTGTCAGCCCCTTGGTCAGGCGCGCTTCGGCCGCCAGGTCGGCGGTCGTGACCAGATCGCCCGGCCCCTTTTCGCTGACATCATGGGCCGCCAGGGCACGAAACCGTGGCATGACATCAACCGCCGCCGTTTCCGCAATCAGCGCAACGACGCGATCATTATCCGCGATCATGCCTGCAAGCCCTCCGCCACCAATGATAACCGATTCCCGGATGGCAAAGGGGCCGCGCTTGCGGCGCGGCCCCTCGTCCGTCTTGCCGGGTGAAGCGCGGGCCTAGAAGCCCATGCCTCCCATGTCCGGCATGCCGCCGCCACCGCCACCTGGCATCGGCTTCTTCTCTTCCGGCCGCTCCGCCACCATCGCTTCGGTGGTGATAAGCAGCCCAGCGACCGAAGCCGCGTCCTGCAGCGCCGCCCGCACGACCTTGGCCGGATCGATGATGCCGGCCTTGATCATGTCGACATACTGCCCGGTCTGGGCATCGAAGCCCTGGGTCGGGCTTTTGCCTTCCAGCAGCTTGCCGACGATGATCGAGCCTTCGTGGCCGGCGTTCTGGACGATCTGGCGAATCGGGGCCTGGAGAGCGCGGCGAACGATGTCGATGCCGACACGCTGTTCGTCGTTCTCGGTCTTCAGCCCTTCGAGCGCACGCGCCGCATAGAGAAGCGCCGTTCCACCGCCCGGAACCACGCCTTCCTCGACCGCGGCGCGGGTGGCATTGAGCGCGTCGTCGACGCGGTCCTTGCGCTCCTTCACCTCGATCTCGGTGGCGCCGCCGACGTGGATGACGGCCACGCCGCCCGCCAGCTTCGCCAGGCGTTCC
>JAXMDU010000009.1:0-124271 GCA_046348645.1 Alphaproteobacteria bacterium | reverse complement strand
TGAGATGCCCAACCTCGGAATTGCCCATCTGGCCATCAGGAAGCCCAACCTCACCCTCCGAGGCATCGAGCAAGGCGTGCGGGCAGGTTGCCATCAGCTTCGACCATACCGGCGGGTTGGCCTGGGCAATGGCGTTGTGGTCGCGTTCGTCACGATGACCCCAGCCATCGAGCACGCAAAGGACGACGGGGCGCGGGCGGTTCGGCTTGTTCATGGCTCTCTATATAGGCGATCGGGCCTGGACGGGAAAAGGGCGGGTCGCCAATGATCTGACCCAACGATCTGAAAGGTCTGCGGCCTCATCGTCGGTGATAGGGGTGGCCGGCACGAATCTGTTGGGCCCGATAGATCTGTTCCAGCAGCATGACGCGGGCAAGCATGTGCGGCCAGGTCATCGCGCCCAGGGACATACGATGCTGGGCATGGGTTAACACTTTCTTATCGAGCCCATTGGCGCCACCGATGACAAAGGCGACCCGCCCCGTGTGGCTTGCCCAGGTCTCGATCCGGCTGGCGAACTGTTCGCTATCCAGGTCCTGGCCGGCCGGGTCAAGGGCGACGACCGTGGCGGTTTCCCGCAATTGGCCAAGCAGCAGCACGCCTTCCCGGTCCATCAGCTCAGCAGGCGGCAGCTTGCGCCGTTCCTCGACCTCGCGGATGTCGACTGTGGCCGTGATCCGCTTGCGGTAGTCGGCGGCCAGATCGGCCAGCGGCCCGGCGCGCAGCCGCCCGACCGCCGCGATGATCACATGCATGACAGTCCGTGCCGGTCCGTCACCGGCCTGGTGCCGCGCGCTTGGCGGGGGTCTTTGGGCGCGCCACCGGCTCGGGGCCGGGCTTGGCGCGTCGCGTGGGTTTGGGCTCGGCCCCGGTCTCGGCCTCGGGCCTGCCAACCGACCACATCTTCTCGATCCCGTAATGAGCACGGGCATCCGCCTGGAACAGGTGGACGATGATGTCGCCGGCATCGACCACCACCCATTCGCCAACCCGCAATCCCTCGATCGGCACCTGTGAAAGCCCCAGCGCCTTCAGCCGCGCGCCAAGATGCTCGGCCAGGGTTGCGACATGGCGTTGCGACCGGCCGGTTGCCACGACCATGTGGTCGGCCAGCGAGCTTTTGCCCCTGAGGCCGATCGTGACGACGTCTTCGGCCTTGTCGTCATCCAAAGAGGCAAGAACGGCCTTCAGCAAGACCCTCGGGCCGGGGAGCGGTTTACGCTTTGCGACGATGGCGATCACCTTGGCTGGCAGTGGTTGTGGATAAGCTGCGGCGGCGAATCTCGGTCGCCGAAATGTCGGCAAGCCGCTGGCGGAAAAAGATCCAGGCCGGTGGCGTGCGCCCGGCCAGCGTCGGGGCCGCACTGGCGGCGACCCGGGACGAGGCAAAGCGCTGCGCCGCCTTGCCGGCAAGGGCCCGATAGGCGCAGCGCGGACGGTCGAACACCGCGATCGGCACGAGGTGAAAGATCGTCGGCCAGGCGCGCCACGCCGAAATCTGCTCCAGGTTGTCGGCGCCCATCAACCACACGAAGACGGTGCCTGGTGCCCTGGATTTCAGCGCCCGCAGCGTATCGACGGTGTAGCGGGTGCCCAGGGCGGCCTCCAGCGCGGTGACGCGGATGCGCGGATGGCCGGCGACCTGGCTGGCCTTTGCGATCCGCGCCGAGAGCGAGGCCATGTCGGTTCGCGGCTTCAGCGGGTTCTGCGGCGAGACAAGCCACCACACCTGATCCAGGGCCAGGCGCTGCAACGCAAACAGGCTGATCAACCGATGGCCCCGGTGCGCCGGGTTGAACGAGCCGCCCAGCAGCCCGATCCGCAGGCCACGGCTTGCCACGCGCCCGCCGCGCACGGGGACCGCCTGCGTCAGGGGCGCACCTGCCCGTTGCCATGAACCACATACTTGTAGCTTGTAAGCTGCTCGACGCCGACCGGACCGCGCGCGTGCAGCTTGCCTGTCGAGATGCCGATCTCGGCTCCCATTCCGAATTCGGCCCCGTCGCAACCGTCGACGCATTGTGCAGAACGATGGCGCTGTCGATCTCGGCCAGGGAAGCCGTTCAGCGGCGGTCGTGTCGCCGGTGACGATCGAATCGGTGTGGTGCGATCCATGCCGCTCGATATGGGCGATCGCGTCATCGATACCGGCCACGACGCGCACGGCCATGATGGCATCGAGGTATTCGGTATCCCAGTCGGCCGGGGTGGCGGCAATGGCGCGGGGCTCAATCCTGCGGGTCCGCTCGTCGCCGCGAATTTCGCAGCCGCCCTTGATCAGGTCGTCCAGGATGGTGGCCAGGTGGCTGTCTGCCACCGCCGCGTCGATCAGCAGGGTCTCGGCGGCGCCGCAGATGCCGGGGCGGCGCAGCTTGGCATTGAAGACGATCTTCCGGGCCATGGCCAGATCGGCGCCGGCATGGACATAGACGTGGCAATTGCCGTCCAGGTGCTTGATGACCGGGATCCGGCTTTCGGCGATGACCCGCTCGATCAGCGATTTGCCGCCGCGTGGCACGATCACGTCGATATGCTGCGTCATGGTCAGCATCTCGCCGACGGCAGCACGATCCGTGGTCGGAACGATCTGGGCCGCGTCGGCGGGCAGCCCGGCCGATGCAATGGCCGACGCCAGCGATCCCATGATCGCGTTTGACGAGGCATGACATTCGGAGCCGGGCCGCAAGATGGCGGCATTGCCCGATTTCAGGCACAGGGCAGCCGCATCGGCGGTCACGTTCGGGCGTGATTCGTAGATGATCCCGATCACGCCAAGCGGCACGCGGACGCGGCTGATGTCAAGACCGTTGGGGCGCGTCCAGCGGGCGATGGTTTCGCCGACCGGGTCGGGCAGGGCGGCAACGTCCTTGAGGCCGTGCGCCATCGCCGCGATCCGCGCGTCATCCAGCTTCAGGCGATCGAGCTGGGCGGTGGTCAGGCCCTGGGCCTGGCCGGCCGCCAGGTCCCGCGCATTGGCGGCCAGGATCAAGGGCGCGTCTTGACGCATTCGATCAGCCGCGGCCCGCAGGGCCGTGTTTTTCTGCTCGGTCGTCGCACGGGCCAGTCGCCGGGCCGCAGCGCAGGCGCGTTCGCCCAGGCGATGCATCGCCGTGCGGATGTCTGGGCTGGCCTGAACAGCGGTCATGTCATCAACCTTCACGCGACAGCGCCTAGAGGTCAAGCACCAGGTCGTCACGGTGGATCATCTCGTCTCGGCCGCGGAAACCCAAAAGCCGCTCGATGTCAGCCGTCTTGCAGCCGACAATGCGGCGCGCGTCATCGGCCGAATAGGCAGCAAGCCCCTTGCCCAGCAGTTCGCCCGCTGGGCCACGCACGGCAACCGCATCGCCGCGTTCGAAGGTGCCTTCGACGGCGGTCACACCGGCCGGCAGAAGGCTTTTTCCGGCCTTGAGGGCCGCGACCGCGCCATCATCGACCGTGATGCTTCCGGCCGGATCAATGGCGGCGGCGATCCACTTCTTACGGGCGGTGCGCGGCGTTGCGGCGGGTAGGAACCAGGTACAGGGGCCGCCATCCGCCAGGGCCTGCAACGGACGTGGCTTGCGGCCGTTGGCGATCACCATGCGGCAACCGGCGGACAGGGCAATACGGCCGGCGGCGAGCTTCGTCACCATGCCGCCCGCGCTGTAACCGGGCAGAGGCGGCGTTGCCATCGCGGCAATTTCGGGGGTGATTTCGCGCAGGACCGGAATGCGCGTCGCCGTGGGGTCGATGCGCGGATCGCGGGTGTAAAGCCCATCGACATCCGAAAGCAGGATCAGCGTATCGGCGCTGATCATCTGGGCGACCCGCGCTGCCAGGCGGTCATTGTCGCCGAAGCGGATTTCGTCGGTCGCCACCGTATCGTTCTCGTTGATGACCGGAACGACCCCGAAGCGGAGCAGGGCATTGAGCGTGCTGCGGGCATTCAGATGCCGGCGGCGTTCCTCGGTATCGGCCAGGGTCAGCAGGATCTGGGCAACGGTAATGCCATGGGGCGCCAGGGTCTCCTCCCAGGCATGGGCCAGACCGATCTGACCGACGGCCGCGGTCGCCTGCTTTTCTTCCATGCGCACCGGCTTGCGGGTGCGGCCCAGGCGCTCGCGCCCCAGGGCGATGGCTCCCGATGACACCACGACGGTTTCGACCCCTCGGTCACGCAGGGCAGCAAGATCGTCGCCCAGCCCGGCCAGCCAGTCGCGCCGAAGGCGGCCGGTCTCGGCATCGACCAGCAGGGCCGAGCCGATCTTGACGATCAGCCGGCGGGCCGAGGCAAGCGAAGGCTGGGCGCTGCTCATTCGACGCGCCCTTCCCGGTCTGTGGCGGCCAGATTTGTCGTCGCTCGGGCAAGGGCATCGGCTTCTGCCGTGCGATGCGCCTCGATCTCGCGCCACAGGGCGCGGAGGACCGGCGTCACCCCTTCGCCGGAATGGGCCGAGATGGCGTGAACCTTGGCCCCGGATACGCGGGCAAGCGCCCGGCGCTTTGCGGCCAGCACACTTTCGGTCAGGGCATCGCGCTTGTTCAACACGACGACCTCGAGTTTTTCGGCAAGGCCGCCGCCATATTCGGCCAGCTCGTGGCGCACGGTTTCATAGGCGGCCGCCACGTCGTCGCCTGTTGCATCGACCAGATGGATCAGGACGGCGCACCGCTCGACATGGCCCAGAAATCGGGTGCCAAGTCCGGCCCCGGCATGGGCGCCCTCGATCAGGCCCGGAATGTCGGCCAGCACGAATTCATGGCTGTCGATACCGACGACGCCAAGGTTCGGGGCCAGCGTCGTGAACGGATAATCGGCGATTTTCGGCCGCGCCCGCGACACGGCGGCCAGAAGGGTCGACTTGCCCGCGTTGGGCAATCCGATAATGCCGGCATCGGCGATCAGCTTCAGGCGCAGCCAGATCGATATCTCGGTGGCCGGCTCGCCGGGATCGGCGCGGCGCGGGGCCCGATTGGTCGATGACTTGTAGTGGTCATTTCCAAACCCGCCGCGGCCGCCGGTCAGCAGAACCACGCGCTGGCCCGCCTTGGTCAGGTCGGCAAGCAGGGTTTCCTTGTCGTCGGCAAAGACCTGGGTGCCAACCGGGACGCGCAGCACGATGTCCTTTCCGCGGGCCCCCGACCGGTTGCGGCCGGCGCCCGGGCGGCCGTTTTCGGCCCGGAAGTGCTGCTGGTAGCGGTAGTCGATCAAGGTGTTGAGACCGGCGACACAGTGAAGCACGACGTCGCCGCCGGTGCCGCCATTGCCGCCGTCCGGGCCGCCGAATTCAATGAACTTTTCGCGGCGGAAGCTTAGACAGCCATTGCCACCCTTGCCGCTGCGAACGTGCACCTTTGCTTCGTCTAGGAATTTCATCGCCCGAAATTCTGGAATCCGAAATTCTGGGACCCGGCGTTCCAGGGTCCGACATCTGGGGACCCGATCATCGGGGGCCCGAAATGAGAAGGGGGGAACGGTTCCCCATTCCCCCCATGGTATGCGTACTGAGGGATAATCTTACCCAAGCGGCTCCACCGAAACGAGGGTCCGATTGGCGTAGCCGGTATGAAACTTCACCCGGCCTTCGGCAAGAGCGAACAGCGTGTGATCCCGTCCCATCCCGACGTTGTGGCCGGGGTGGAACTTGGTTCCCCGCTGGCGGACGAGAACATTGCCGGGAATCACAGCCTGGCCGCCAAAAATCTTGACGCCAAGCCGCTGCCCCGCCGAGTCACGCCCGTTCCGGGAACTGCCGCCTGCCTTCTTGTGTGCCATCGAACCTACTCCTCGGTCTCACCGTGAAGAACTACTTCTTTGCAGCCTTCTTACGGCGGGTCGTTTTGCGGGCGCCCTTTTTGGCCGTCTTTTTGGCCGCTTTCTTCGCGCTCTTGCGCGCAGTCTTACGTGCTTTTTTCTGAGCCATGTCTTTTACTCCTCGGACCTTATCCTAAATTGGACGAACCTTCCTGGCAGCCTGCCTGGCTAGGTTTTCTGGTCCGCGTTTTCGTGCGGTACCCCTTTCTTCCGACCGCCTCTGCGATGACGCCATCTGACGATCAATCCCAGAGATTGCCGGCTCCCCCACGGATGCCGCTACGCCTCAAGCCGCCGGCTTTTGGCCGTCGGTGAGGATCTCAGTCACACGGATCACCGTCAGCTCCTGGCGGTGTCCGCGCTTGCGGCGGAAATTCTGCCGCCGCTTCTTTCGGAAAACGATGATCTTGTCGGCGCAAGCCTGCTCGACCACGGTCGCGGTCACGCGCGCGCCCGGAATGGTGGGCGCGCCGAACACGGGCGTCGCGCCGCCGATCATGAGAACGTCGTCAAAGGCCACGCCTTCGCCCGGTGCCGCTTCCAGCTTCTCGATCGAAAGGATGTCGTTCGGTGCGACCCGGTACTGTTTTCCGCCCGTGCGGATGACTGCGTACATGTCTTCTCGGTTCCCTTTGGCGTTCATTGCCGATCGATGCGGTGAGGATCCAGACGCAACGAAGCGCAACAAGAACAATCAGCCGGTGTATTAAAACGCGGAACTATATCCACCACGCCCCGCGTGTCAATGTCTTTCGTGGCGAAAAGTTGCGCGACGCCGGGCAACTACTGCATTGGCGTCAAAAAGAACTTTTCCCGCGAACGCCAAAACCGGGCCGAAATACGATCCACATGCGCAATTTTCGCGTGTGGCTGGTTCGTCGCATCATGACGCCTTGCGACGCTCGGCGCGGTCTGCACGCCTGTTTCATAGCCCCACATGGTTGACAAAGGATTAGTGGCGATGCGCGTTGGCACGCCACGCGGCATCCCGTGCCGCGCCGCTCAGTTGCGGGTGAAATAGTCCGTCGGCGCGTAGCGGCCCTGCTGGCCGGTGCGGAACATCCGCCGGATCAACGGGTGGCGGCAGGGCTCGCCGCTTGAATCGGGCAGCAGGTTCTGCTCCGAGACATAGGCCTCATAGGTCGTCTTGTCGTTTTCGGCCAGCAGGTGATAGTAGGGCTGGTCTTTTGACGGCCGTTTCTCGGGTGGAATGGACTGGTACCACTCCTCGGTGTTGTTGAAGACCGGGTCGACATCGAAAATGACGCCACGAAACGAGTAAAATCGGTGCCTCACCACCTGCCCGATCGCGAATTTTGCAGTTCTTACCGTCATCGTTTCACCCTGGTCTGGGGCTGGGCGCCATCCTGCTTGTGGCGGAACCAGGCCGCCGCCCACGAGCCTAGACATATTATATAGGTTTTCCCTTACCGGAGTAGTGGGGCGGGGGCCAGGGGCGTCATAGTTCCAGGGGCGTCATGGTTAATGATTCGGGACGCGGCCCTTGGCGCGGGATCTTGGCGCGGGCTCTTGACGCGG
Organism: Alphaproteobacteria bacterium; assembly: GCA_046348645.1. GTDB lineage: Bacteria > Pseudomonadota > Alphaproteobacteria > JAXMDU01 > JAXMDU01 > JAXMDU01. The sequence goes on along the minus strand of JAXMDU010000009.1, from coordinate 116,935 downwards.
AATCGGGGCCGAACCGTGCGCCGCCATGTCGCGAAGTGGTTCCCCTCGCGCTCAATTCAGGGTATGACGCCTCCGCCCGTGACTGCGGAGGGGTGCCAGAGTGGTCGATCGGGGCGGTCTCGAAAACCGTTGTACCCCTTGCGGGTACCGTGGGTTCGAATCCCACCCCCTCCGCCAGTTTTTTGCTTGCCGACGATTGCTGCGCGATGTCCTCGGCGGGCAAGCGGTCCCTGCCGATCCGGGAATTGCCGGCCGGCCCGGGCGGTGGGCCCGCCGGCGGCTGTGAGCCGGGCACGGATTCCGTTACGCTAGCGGCTGCGCCGCGACCGGAGATCCGTCATGGCAGCGATTGCACCGGATAACCCGATTCCGTACTGGGCCGAGGACGGCGCCGCTGTGGCGGCCCGCCTGGGTTCGGGGCCCGGCGGGCTTTCGGCCAAGCTTGCCAAGGCGCGCCTTGCCAAAATCGGGCCGAACAGTGTGGATGACCCGTCCGATCTTGGCGCCCTGCGCCTTCTGCTGCGCCAGTTCGAAAGCCCCCTCGTTCTGATCCTGGTGGCGGCCGCGGCCATTTCGCTTGTGCTGCGGGAATGGGTGGATGCCGCCATCATTCTGGCCATCGTCCTTGGCAGTTCGCTGCTCAGTTTTTCCCAGGAATACCGGGCATCGACGGCGGTCCGGCGGCTGAAGCGCCGCCTGGCCCTGACGGCCCGTGTGGTCAGGGACGGGGCCGAACTGACAATCCCCGTCGGCACGATCGTGCCCGGCGATCTGATCCTGCTTTCGGCCGGCAATCTGATCCCGGCCGACGGGTTGGTCCTGGCCGCGCAGGATTTTCTGGTCAGCGAGGCCAGCATGACGGGCGAATCATTCCCGGTCGAAAAGCACCCCGGCATCGTCGCGTCGGATGCCCCGATCACCGGCCGGACGAATGCCGTGTTCCAGGGCGCATCGGTGCGCAGTGGCACGGCAAAGGTTCTGGCGGTCGAGACCGGCCAGCGGACCGAGTTCGGCGCGATCGCGGCCCGTCTGGGGGCCCGGCCGCCCGAAACCGATTTCACCCGGGGCGTGCGCCAGTTCGGCTACCTGCTGGTCCGGGTGATGATCGTCATTGTTCTTTTCGTTCTGACCATGAACCTGCTGCTTGAACGGCCGGCGATCGAATCGCTTTTGTTTGCCGTGGCGCTTGCCGTCGGCTTATCGCCCGAATTGCTGCCGGCCATCATCAGCGTGACCCTTTCCGCCGGCGCCCGCGCCATGAGCAGGCGCGGGGTGATCGTGCGAAGGCTCGATGCAATCGAGAACCTGGGCAGCATGAACGTCCTGTGCACCGACAAGACGGGGACGCTGACCGAGGGCACCATTGTCCTCGACGCGGCGCTTGATCCGGCAAGCCGCCCCTCGGACGAGGTCCGGAGGCTTGCCTTCCTCAACGCCGCCTTCGAGACCGGGATCGAAAACCCGCTCGATGCCGCCATCATCAAGGCCGGCGAGGGCGCTGGGCTTGAAACCGGCGGATTGACCAAGATCGACGAGATTCCCTACGACTTCACGCGGCGCCGGCTTACCATCGTCGTCTCGGACAAGGACGAGCCATCTCAGCACCTGATCATCACCAAGGGCGCCTTTGCCAATGTGCTGGAGATCTGCTCATCGCTAGACTCTGACGGTGTCGAGACGCCCCTGGACGATGGCCGGCGCACCTCGCTCGAGCAGGCGTTCCGGGCCAAGGGGCAGCAGGGCTTCCGGGTCCTGGCGGTTGCGACGCGGCGGGTCGCCATGCAGCCGCGCTATGGCCACGAAGACGAGCGGGACATGGTCTTCCGCGGCTTCCTTGTTTTCCACGACCCTCCCAAGGCCGATGCCGAACGGACGATCAAGGACCTAGCGCGGCGTGGCATCCGCATCAAGGTGATCAGTGGCGACAACCGCTATGTGACGGCGCATCTGGCGCATGCCATCGGTCTTGATCCAGCGTCATTGTTGACAGGCGGGGACCTGGCGACGCTCAAGGACGAGGCGTTGTGGAACCTGGCGCCCCGCACCGACCTGTTCGTCGAGATCGATCCGCAACAGAAAGAGCGGATTGTCCGGGCCCTGCAGCGGACGGGACACACCGTTGGTTATCTTGGCGATGGCATCAATGACGCGCCGGCCCTTCATGCGGCCGATATCGGCATTTCCGTCGAAGGGGCAGTGGATGTCGCCCGCGAGAGTGCCGACATCATCTTGCTTAACCGCGACCTTGGCGTGCTTCGCCAGGGGGTCGAGGACGGTCGGCGGACCTTTGCCAACACGCTGAAGTACATCTCGATCACGACCAGCGCGAATTTCGGCAACATGGTGAGCATGGCATTGGCGACACCCCTGCTGCCTTTTCTGCCGCTGGTTGCCAAACAGATCCTTTTGAACAACTTCCTGTCGGATGTGCCCTCGATCGCCATTTCGACCGACAATGTCGACCCGGATCGGACGTCTGGCCCCCAGCGATGGAGCATTCGCGACATCCAGCGTTTCATGATCGTCTTCGGGCTGGTCAGTTCGGCCTTCGACCTGTTGACGTTCGGTGTGCTGCTGCTGGTATTCGATGCGCCGGAAGATACGTTTCAGACTGCCTGGTTCATCATCTCTTTGTTGACTGAACTCGCAGTCGTCCTCGTGCTGCGGACCCATCGACCGGCCTTTCGAAGCACCCCAGGACGGCTGCTGCTGTGGTCCACGGTCGTGGTGGGGGCGGCAACGCTTGCCGTGCCGTTCCTGGGCCGGGCAAGCGGCCTATTCGGCTTTGTGCCGCTTTCGGCATCGCTGATGGGTGTCGCCCTTGCCATCGTCGCCGGATACATCCTGGCGACAGAAGTCGTAAAGACCCTGGTCTTCCGGCCGCGGAAATCACCGTGATCGCGGCCGGGTGGGTCCCCTTTACCTGGCGGGACCGCCTTTTTGTCTTTGGGTCTGCTTATGGATCGCGTCGTCCTTGGCCGAGCAACAGACCGGCCAGGGCCAGGAACAGCAGCGATCCGAACCCCCAGACGCGGCCGTATCCGATCATGTCGCCCCAGGGCGCCACCGCGTAGACGCCGGCCAGGGCCGCCCATACGGCAGCCACCGCAAGGACAAGCCAGAATTCATCGCTCTTCATGTCGATCTCCTGTCGATCTTGGGGTTGGTCATGGCGCTCAATGCTGGCTGCCACCGGCGGCGGCGATGGGCAGGCCCTGCATCAGCTCGAAACCGATGGCCGTGAAAACGTACATTCCGGCGACGATGGCCAGAACCGAGATCGGGCCCAGCCACGCGGCGGTTCCGGCGCGGACGCTGCCCATGCCCCAGGCGGGGAACGGGGCCTCCGGGGTTGCCGCGCGCCCCGGCGGCCGAAGGGTCGCGGCGACGCTTGCGACGAATCCAAGCAGCGCCAGGGCCATCACCGTGCCGCCCGCCGCGACCGCTGCCATCAGCGCCTTCCAGATGGCTGGCGCCGCGTCGGAATAGCTGACATCGATCACGCGCCGCGGCACGCCATGATAGCCGGCTGCCACACCGGCGCTTCCGAACACGAGCAGGCCAAGGCTTGTCACCCAGGGCATCAGACGCGCGAAGCCCGGCCATGCCAGGGGGCGCCCGGTCAGCGGTGGCACCATGACCGCCAGCGCCGCAAGCAGCGTCAGGCTGACCGTGCCCACCGTGAAGAAATGGAAATAGCCGGGCACGAAGAACGTGTCCGAGAGAAGCGGCGCAAGCCGTTCCTGGATCAGCACGAAGGCAAAGACCAGCCCCAGCCCCATGTTGATCGTCGCGACCCCGATGGCCGCCATCGGCGGCTGCCGCCATGGCAGCATTCCAAGCCAACCGAACAGGCCCCGGGCCCCTCGGGCCCGGGCGTGCACCTCGAGCGAGGCGACGATGATCAGGAATGCCGTCAGGGTTGGCACGCTGACGAACAGCGATAAAAGCGAGCCGACGGTGCGAACGACGGCCGGCAAATCGGGCTCGAGGAACATGTGATAGAGCGACGTCGGTGGCACAAACACCAGGTACATCGCGAACACGACCTTCGAGAATCGCTGGCCGAATATCGATCCGACCCCGGTCAGCACGCCGACCAGCACGTACCACATCAGGACCGTTGCCATGAGCGGCAGATAGTGCATGTTGTGGAACAGGATGTGCCAGTTCGTGCGATGCGAGACCGGGAACGGCGCCAGATCCAGGGCCCACAGCGTTCCCGGAACAAAGGCATGCAGGGCGGCAAACCCGCTGACGATCAGAAATCCAGCCCACACGAACAGGGCAAATCCGACCGGGCTCAGTTGCCGATGCGGGGTTTGCCGCCGCTGTCGCAAGAGGGTCGCAATGGCTGCGGCGGCGCTGGCCATCAGGCCCAGACCGAGCAGCAGGTATCCGGTATCGAAGATCAGCAGCGGCACCGGATCTTCGGCTGCCAGGTCCGGCATTCCGTCATAAAGCAACGGCGTGCCAAGGCTGGCACCGGCCATGCTGAAGGTGAAGCCGGCGATCATCGCAACGAAGCCCGCCCAGGCCGCTGTCCGCCACGCCATGCCGCGACCGATCGCGTCATGGCCGCCCTCGATGGCGGCAAAGCCAAGCAGCAGGGCTGTCTGGGCGATATAGAGCCAGTAGAAAAAGATGCTGACTCCATGCACGGTGAGAAGGCGATACGCCGCCTCGGGCACAAGGTCGAGCAAGCCCCCGCGCGCCAGCGCGGTGAAAAGGCCGCCCAGAATGCCAAGGACCAGCGCCGTCAAGGCGGACCCGGTCATCAGAACGAGAAGGCGGCGATCGGATGCCGGCAGGGCGGCAAGGCCGTCTCGGACGGTGTTGGCCATCGTTTGATCTCCTTTGCTCACACGGCCTCGATGCGCGCTTGCATCAGGTCGTGGCCCATGCCGCAATAAACCGTGCAGTAGACAAGATAATTGCCTGGCCGCCTGAAGGTGACGTCCAGGTTGGCGATGACATCGGGGCGCAGCCGAATGATGCGGCTGCCGCGACCGAATTGAATCGAGGCACCATGCGAGATATCGGCCGCCATCATGCGAAACGAATAACGAGTTCCGACATTGAGGCGCAGATGAGCCGGCGTGTAGAACCATTTCTCGGCCAGGATGTAGACCTCGACGGGTTCTTCGGCCTGATCGTGCTGGCCAGCGCCATGCTGGCTAGCGTCATGTGATGGCATGGCATGGGAATCATGAGACGATGCAGGCATGGCATGCGGCCCAGGGGGCATTCCCGGCATGCTGCTGGCCGCTGCCGGTCGGTGCGGGTAGATGCTGCCGTCTGGCATGCGAAAGCGGTCGCTGAACGCCGCAACTCGCTGCCGAAACTCGTCGACGGCGGATCCGCGAGCGGCATGGCCGGCCGTATGGCTGGTCGTATGTCCGTCTGGGGCGGCGCCAGGGCCGCCATGCTGATCGCCGGGCGCCGCATGGCCGGCGTTGTCTCGATGCGGGCTTGCCAGACCGAACAGGCTGAACGGGCCCGGTGCAGCGCCGTAGGCCGCCCACAGGCCGTACAGGCTGGTGCCGCCAAGCCCCATGGCAGCGATGAATGCGCGACGGGTGGTGAAATGTCGGTTTCGTGACGTCGGGCCAGGCATGGATTGTCCCTTCCAGGAAACGAGAGGACTGTTTTCGGGAATCCGATGGGCCCCGATCGGTTGCCGTGGTAGCCGATCAGGGATGCTCCGTGCCCCTTGCGGGGCGCGCCGGTTCAGATGCTGGCGACGGGTCTGGGCGGGTGCGGTTGCGGAGAAAGGGTGCATCCCGACAAGACGGTTCCGGGTCCTGGATCGCACAATCCGGAACACAAGGGACCTGTCGCGGCAAAGGACGCGACAGGCAGGCCGGGCACACAGCTGGCTGCCGCGCCGCAGGTTGCGTGATGCGACGGGGCATTAAATTCCCCGCACGGTGAGCTGTCGTCAGCCGCGTGGCTGGCCGCGGACATGTTGGCCGGATTTGCTGCGGCCGATGCGACGCCATCGCAGACCATGCCATGCACCGTGCCAGATGCCACAAACGCAAAGACCAGGACCAGCACAAACCAACCCCGCAAGCCGGATACCCGGCAACCGGCCTGTCGGTGAAACCGCCTGGTTCTGATGTGGCGCAATGCTCAGCCTGTTCTGCTTCGGGGCAGGCGTCAGCGAAATGCCGTGCCCCTTCAAGGTTACACTTTGCCACAACGCGGAACGTGTCAAGGCGCTTTCGGGCCCGGGCGTTCCTGGTCCCGAATCGCGCCCCAAATCACGCCATGGGCGGGATCAGCGCCCCTTGAACACCGGCTTGCGCTTCTCGGCAAAGGCGCGTTGCGCTTCCTTGGCATCTTCGCTGTCGCCCAGAACCCGGCTTTGGGTTGTCTCGAACCGGATGCCATCCCGGATGGTCATGAATTCGCCGGTGTTGAGCGCATGCTTGCCGAGCCGGACGGCGATGGGGCTTTTTTCGGAAATCTCGCTGGCGATGGCGCGGGCCCGCTCCATCAGCGTGTCGGCGGGCACGCTGTCCTCGATCACGCCCAGGCGATAAAGCTCGGCCGCAGGAACCCGAAGGCCGCCCAGCACCATGCGCCTGACCTTTGAATGGGAAAACAGCCGCTGGGCGTGGCGGCCGCCGCCGATCAGGCCGACGCCGATCTCGGGCAGGGCGACATAGGCAGAATCCGCCGCGATCAGGATATCGCAGGCTGCCGCAAGAACAAGCCCGGCGCCCAGCGCGGGCCCGTTAAGCGCGCCGATGACGGGAATGGCACACTCGGTGATGCTGTCGAACATGACGCGGTTGCGCCGCTGGACAGCCCAGTGGAAACCCACGCCTTCGGTTTCGGCCGCGATGCGACGGGCCTTGAGGTCGGAACCGGCACAGAACATCTTGCCGGCGCCGGTCAGAATTGCGACCCGCGCTTCCGGCGTTTCCGACAGCTCGTCCATCACCGTCATCATGTCGAACTGCATCTGCCGGTCGATCGCGTTGACGGGCGGCCGGTCCATGGTGACGACAGCGATGTGATCGCTGATTTCGCAGCGGATGGTGTCGGTCTTGATCATGTGGCCACTCCCTTGGTTCCTGGATCCGCCGGCGGCGGGGCGGTGCCAAGGTTAGCAGCCTGCTCGGGCCAAGGGCACGGGGATCGGGGCTGGATCTTTACGGCGCCAGCTCGCCCCCGATACCCGACAAGACCTCAAGGTGACGCTCGTGATGGCCGACGAAGCGCAGCACCAGGTGGCTGGCACCGGCGGCGACATAGCGGCCCAGCCATTCGCTTACGCCGCTTCTTGGCCCCGCATAGCAAAGCGTCAGCTTGCGCATGATGGCAGCCTTGACGCCGTAGTATTGTTCCAGGAACTGATCGGTCGCCTGGTTGGCGCGGGCGATGTCGTCATCGATGGCGACCGTCAGATAGACGGCGCCAGTCAGGGCGGCGGGATCGCGCCCGGCTTGGCGGGCCACCTGGCCGATCTGGCGCCAGAAATCGGCAAACTTCTCGGGCTGCGTCGCGGTCGGGAACCAGCCGTCATAGTCCTTGCCGACGCGCTCGATGTTGGCGGGCGCCCCGCCGCCGATCCAGATCGGCGGTCCGCCCGGTCGATAGGGGACCGGGCCAATGACACCGCCGCGGACTTTCCAGCGCCCGTCCCAGTCCACCGGCTTGCCGGTCCAAAGTGCCCGGCAAAGCTGCAGGCCTTCAAGCATCCGCCCGACCCGCTTCTCGAATGGCACGCCGGCCGCCTCGAACTCGGCCCGGATGTTGGGAACATCGGCCGCGATGCCGACCCCCAGGATGATCCGTCCTTCGGCGATCTGGTCCAGGGTCGCGACCTGGTGGGCCAGGACGACAGGATTGCGCAGGGCCGGCAGCAGGACCGCAGTGCCAAGCGCCATGCGCCGGGTGCGGGCGGCGACACCGGCCAGCAGGGTGATCGGGTCGTGGCGCGGGCGGGCCAGGAGCGAATCTCCGATCCAGATCGAATCATAGCCCAGCGATTCGGCCCGTTCGGCAAGCGCGATCAGGGGCAAGGCGGCCGGCTTGCCGGCCATGATGTTCTCGCGCGTGGGCAGCACATATCCGATCTTGGGCCGTGCGGATGGGGTCAAGATGGCCTCCCCGAAGTGCGATGGTGAATTGCGGTGGTGAATTGCAGTGGTGAATTGTCGTGGTCTGGCGCGGCGTGCGGCCGCATGGCTGCGACGATACACGAGTGCCGCGCGACGACCAAGATCATCGGCGCCGCGTTCGCCGCTCTGCATTGGCGGCGCACTGCGATACCTGGCGCTGTTGGCCAATGGTCTGGACACCAGGGGTCTTGGACAAGAGCAGGAGGATGACACGATGGATCTGGCGGCGCGGGCGGCTGGTGTTGCGGCGGTGCTCAAGGAGAAGAAATGGACGGTTTCGGTTGCCGAATCGTCGGCGGGCGGGCTGATTTCGGCGGCGCTGCTCGCAGTGCCGGGTGCGTCCGCGTACTATGTGGGCGGCGGCGTCATCTACACCCGTCATGTCCGCCGCGCGCTGCTTGGGCTGACCGATGATGCCATCAAGGCGCGCGGCTCGACCGAGGCCTATGCCTTGCTGCTGGCGCAGACGATGCGCCAGAAGCTCGATACCACCTGGGCGGTCGGTGAAACCGGAGCGGCCGGCCCGACCGGCACGCGCTATGGCCATCCGCCCGGCTACAGCTGTATCGCGGTGACGGGACCGGTCGAACGGGTCATCACGCTTGAAACCGGCAGTGCGGATCGCGAAGCCAACATGTGGCGCTTTGCCGATGCGGCTTTCGAGCTCTTTCGCAAAGCCATGGCCGAGGCGGGGTGAATCAGGCATTTTTGGGGCTTCCTGCAAGCCCCTTGCGAAGCGCTGGTCATGGGCCCATATTGCTGGCATCAGTCTTCGATCTCCTTGGGGCCACCGCTTAGGGCCCCGAGCCAAAGGCCAACCCCCCGGACGTCGTTCGAACTGATTGCTCTGAGCCGCGAACTCAGGGTGATGTTTCTATGACTATCGTGAAAGGATGCCACACTATGGCAACGGGTACTGTTAAGTGGTTCAACGCCACAAAGGGTTATGGGTTCATCGCACCGCAGGACGGTGGCAAGGACGTCTTTGTCCATGTTTCTGCCGTCGAGCGTGCGGGTCTTTCGGGCCTCAAGGAAGGTCAGACCGTCGAATTCGAGCTTGAGAAGGGCCGCGATGGCCGCGCCTCGGCTGGCAAGCTCGTCGTCGTGTCGTAACTGACACGTCCCAAGAAGAAGACCCAAGAAGAGGGGGCCTGCCTCGTTACGGGGCAGGCCCTCAATTCGTCTGGCCCCCCAATTCGTGTGAACGCAGGGTCACGTGACGCCGGTCAGGAAGCGGGCTTTCGTTTCACGGCATGGGCCAGCAGCAGCCCGCCCAGGATCAGCCCGGTGCCGACCGCGTGATAGGCACTGATCGTCTCGCCGAGAAAGACGATGGCAAGGCCCGCCCCGAAGAGTGGGATAAGCTGGAGTGAAAGTCCAGCCCGGTTCGCGCCCACCCGCTCGACGCTGCGGTTGAAGCAGAAATAGGCGACGATCGACGGAAACGCGGCGGTATAGAATACCGCACCAATCGCAGTGCCATTGACGGGCATCGACCGCCCCAGGGCGACCTCGCCGATCCAGAAGGGCAGCAAAGCGATGGCGCCGAAAAAGAACGTGGCGGACAGGAAGCTCACGGGATGGATGGCGGGCCGCCGGCGCAGCAGGGCGGAATAAATCGCGTAGATGATCATCGCGGCAACGATGGCAAGATCGCCGGGATTGAGCGTCAGTGTCGCAAGCGCGCCAAGATCGCCGCGCACGGCGATCAGAACGATGCCGCCCAGGGACAAGATGCCGCCCAGGATCTCTTGCCAGCGCGGCCGCTCGCCGAACAACAGGAATGTGGCGACAAAGATGGCGGCGGGCGATGTGGCATTGATCAGCAGGGCATTGATGGCCTCGGTCCATTGCAGGCCGGCATAAAGAAGCGCATTGAAGCCAGCCGTACCGGTGATGCCGAACAAGGCGAGGATCGGCAGGTTGCGGCGGATGACGGGCCAGTCGCGCTTGAGGCGCGGCCAGGCAATGGGCGTGATGATGAGAAACGCGGCCAGCCAGCGCCAGAAGGCGAAGCCGAGCGGGGGAACCAGATCGACGACGGCCTTGCCGAGAATCGTGTTGGTGGCCCAAAGGAACGGTGCGACCAGGATGATGGCGGCCGGAAACCCGGCCGATCGAGGGGCCGGTTCTGGTGCCGGTTCTGGCGCGGCGGACGGCAGGGGCGGCGTCGTCACGGCAGCGGTTCGGTTCTGGCAACGGCGGGCATGGGGATCAGTCCTAAAGCAGCGGGGGGCGGCGTCAATCCAGTTCGTCGCGCCGCGCCGCGATCTTGCGCCGCAGGTCGCGGCGCGTGATACAACTGGGCGTGATACAACAGGAACGGATTCGGACGAAGGCCCGGGGTCGGAAAACCGGGTCGTGGGCCTGGCGCGTCAGCCGGGACGAAGGCCGGGACGAATGAAGGAGAGCCGCGTGGCAAGCTACCAGTACATCTACACCATGCATCGCCTGACCAAGATCTATCCAGGCGGACGTGAAACGCTGAAAGACATTTCCCTGTCCTTCCTGCCGGGCGCCAAGATCGGCGTGCTGGGGTTGAACGGTGCCGGCAAATCGACGCTTCTTCGCATCATGGCGGGCATTGACCACGATTTTTCCGGCGAGGCCCGGGTCGCCGACGGCGTGCGGGTCGGCTACCTGCAGCAGGAACCCGCCCTCGACCCCAACAAGACGGTCGGCGAGAACATCACCGACGGCGTTGCCGCCGCCAAGGCCCTTCTTGACCGGTTCGATGCGGTCAGCGCCCGTTTCGGCGAAGAGCTGAGCTCGGACGACATGGACGCCTTGATCGCCGAGCAGGCTGAATTGCAGGAAAAGATCGACGCCATCGACGGCTGGAACCTGCAGCGGACGATCGATATCGCCATGGATGCCCTGCGCTGCCCGCCGGCGGATGCCAATGTGGTGAAGCTTTCGGGCGGCGAGCGGCGCCGGGTGGCGCTGTGCCGGCTTCTGCTCCAGCATCCGGACATGCTGCTGCTGGACGAGCCGACCAATCATCTCGATGCCGAATCGGTAGCGTGGCTCGAGCAGTTCCTGGGTGAATATACCGGCACCGTGGTGGCGATCACCCATGACCGCTACTTCCTTGACAACGTGGCGGGCTGGATTCTCGAACTGGATCGCGGTCGCGGTATTCCGTGGAAGGGCAACTATTCATCCTGGCTCGAGCAAAAGGAAAAGCGCCTGGCGCAGGAGGAAAAGCAGGAAGCGGCCCGCCAGAAGCAGCTCGCCCACGAGCTTGAATGGGTTCGCCAGTCGCCGAAGGGGCGCCAGGCCAAGGCCAAGGCCCGCGTCGCGTCCTACGAAGCATTGCTTGCCCAGGGCCAGAGCCAAGCGCCGCAGGCCGGCCAGATTGTCATTCCGGCCGGTCCCCGGCTCGGTGATCTCGTTATCGAGGCGGACGGGATTGGCAAGGCCTATGGCGATCGCCTGCTGATCGAGAATCTGAGCTTCAAGCTGCCGCCCGGTGGCATCGTTGGCGTGATCGGCCCGAACGGCGCCGGCAAGACGACGCTGATGCGCATGATCACTGGGCAGGAAAAACCCGACACCGGCGCCTTGCGGATCGGCCCCACCGTCAAGCTTGGCTTCGTCGATCAGTCCCGCGATACGCTCAGTCCTGACAAGTCGGTCTGGCAGGAAATCTCGGACGGCAAGGACGAGATCGATTTGGGTGGCCGCACGGTCGCAAGCCGTGGCTATGTGGCGGCGTTCAATTTCCGTGGCGCCGATCAGCAGAAGAAGGTCGGCCAGCTATCTGGTGGCGAACGCAATCGCGTCCACCTTGCCAAGATCCTGAAATCGGGGGCCAACGTTCTTCTGCTCGACGAACCGACCAACGATCTCGATGTCGATACGCTGCGCGAGCTGGAGGAAGCCCTGCTCGATTTTGCCGGCTGTGCGGTGGTGGTGAGCCACGATCGCTGGTTTCTCGACCGGATTGCCAGCCATATCCTGGCTTTCGAGGGCGACAGCCAGGTTGTCTGGTTCGAAGGGAACTACACCGATTACGAAGCCGACCGGCACCGGCGGCTTGGCGCCGCAGCCGATCAGCCGCATCGGATCCGCTACAAGCCGCTTCGTCGCGGCTGAGACGGCGGCTTCCGAGATGGCAGTCCCCCCCGCCCCGGTCGGAGCGTCAGCGGGGTTGCTTGGCTTGGCTGGTGTCGGGCTCGCCCAGGCGGGTGCGCAGGGCGGCAAGCAGGTCGTCGATGCGCCCGCCCTGGCGGCGGATCACGGCGGCGTATTCGTTGCGATGGGTCACCGGCATGCTGACCCCCTCGACCTTGACATCGACGATCCTGGGATCGGTCGGCTCGCTTTGGCGAACGCGCCATTCGACGGGAATTGGCGGCTTGCCGCCCGGCTGATCGATCTGGCTCAGCACGATATAGGCATTCGTGTCGTCGATCTTGCGCACTTCGCCGACGGTCAGGGTTTCGCCGGAATACTGGCGGAAGAGGGCGGCGTAGTTGCGAACGACCAGCCTTTCGTAGAGGCGGGTGAAATCTTCCTGCTGGGTGGGGGTGGCGCGGGGCCAATAAACGCCCAGCACGAACCGGGCGATGGCCTGCAGATCGAACCCGTCATTCAGGATCTTCTGCATCCGGTCTTCGCGCTCGGAATCGGAAATCCCGCTTTCGGTCAGTTGCTCAAGCGCCCGGTTGGCCAGTTCGCCGACGAAGCGTGCGGCGTCGGTTTCCGTTGCGGTGGCCGAACGCGCCCAAAGGCCCGTCCCCGTGACCGCTACGAGCATAAGCCACACCGCTGCGATGGACCGGGCAGCCCGCCACATGGCTTTTTCCGCCGTCTTCGTTGTCCAGAATATGCGCTAGCGGCGGGACTCGACCGTGGCCGACGCCCCGCCCGAGATGCTGGGGGCCGGCACATTGCCGGTCGGCTCGCCGTTGCGGATCTCGTTCACGCGCCGCTGCCGGTAGGCGCTCCGGATGGCTGCGTAGAAATCGAGCGAATCCTTCTGAAGCTGATCGATCACCTCGATGTTGCGCGACCGGGCATCGATGCCCTCGCCAATCGGGCGGCCCATGGACAGCAGCGTGACGTTCTCGGCGCGGCCATAGTAGCTGACGGGGTCGATGACGATATCGGCGGCCAGGCCGACCGCATCCCGCAGGTTCGACGGGCCGAAGATGGGCAGGACCAGATAAAAGCCCTCGTCGGCGCCCCAGACCGCCAGGGTCTGGCCGGAATCTTCGGCGTGGTGCTTCAGGCCAAGGCCGGTGGCGGGGTCGAAAATGCCGCCCAGGCCGACGATGGTGTTGACCAGGAACCGGGCCAAGGTCACGTCGGCCCGATCCACCGAGCCCTGCAGCAGATCGTGGATGAAGGTGAGCGGTGCGCGCAGGTTGGCCAGCGCGTTATGGACGCCGGTTCGCACGTTTTCTGGCACCACATCCTTGTAACTTTGGGCGGCGGGCTTCAGGAACAAGGCGTCAGCAGCCAGATTCAGGTCCATCATGTACCGGTTGAACGGCTCGATGGGATCGTTTTCGGCCTGCGCCTGTGCGCGCGACTCGGGGTCGGTCGGGGTCGCGGCGCAGCCGCCCAGCAGGGTTCCGCCGGCCAGCAGCGCGGCAAGCACGATCGATCCGGTCCAGGCGTTATTGCGGTGCATTGCGTACCTATTTGGTCCTGAGTTTATGGATTTGTATCAGTGGCGTCGATCTTGTCCCAAGGCGCTGGCCCTGGAAGCGGCAGGTGTCCTGCGCGGGCTGCGGCCAGCCTCAACCATGTCCCCGTCGGCCGGTTCGCCTCTTTGCAGTCCGACGCCACCTTAGCGTCCACCGCGTAAAAACCCCCTTAAGTGCCAGCGGAATCCGGCACCTCCGTAACACAGCTTTTCAAAAAAGAACAGGGGCTTGGCCGGTGTCTGCCTTCACAGGAAAGTTACAGATTGGGTGGCAAGGTCAGCCCGCCGGCCTGGGGGTCAGGCGGCGGGGCGGCGCATGGTCCGGTGCGGCAATCGCCTCCCTCTCGGGCGCGAAGCCCGGTCGGCCCGGGCTGTGTCCCAGGGCTTGCCCGCCTGGCCCGGCTGTCACGGCTTGTCAGGATTTTATTTATATATATAAACATATCGTTATGAAGAAATCGTCCCGTTCAAGACCGCGCACCAGCCTCCGGAAACCCGCGTCCGGGGGGCGGATCTGGGCCACCCGGCCCGGCCTTGCCGAAACCCTGGCGGTGCTGAAAGGGGTGGCCGAGCCGACCCGGCTTCGCCTTCTTGCGCTTGGGGCGCGCGGCGAACTGACGGTGGGCGAGATCGCCGAGATCCTGGGGCAGAGCCAGCCCAGGGTCTCGCGCCATCTGAAAAAGCTGGCCGATGCCGGCCTGTTCGAGCGCATTCCAGAAGGCAACGCCGCGTTCTATCGGCTGGCGCTGGCCGGCCCGGCAGGCGAGCTGGCCGAACGGCTGGCCATGCTGGTGCCGGCCACCGATCCGGTCATCCGCGACGATTCGCGGCGCGCCACATCGGTCGAGCGGGCTCGCAGCCGGGCCGCCCAGGCCTTCTTCCGCCGCAACGCCCCGCGCTGGGACGAAATCCGCTCGCTTCACGTCGATGAAAAGATCGTCGAGGCGGCCCTGCTTGCCGCCATTCCGGCGCCGGGGGTCGACGAGATGCTCGACATCGGCACCGGCACCGGGCGCATGCTCCAGCTTTTTGCCGCCCGCGCCAAGCGGGCGGTGGGGATCGACGTCTCGCGCGAGATGCTGGCGCTCGCGCGGGCCAATCTGCTGGCGGCGGAATTGCGTCACTGCACGGTCCGTCAGGCCGACATGTATCGGCTGCCGTGGTCAAGCCCGAGCTTCGATCTCGTCACCATGCACCAGGTCCTGCATTATGCCGAGCAGCCGATGGCGGCGATTGCCCAGGCGGCGCGCGTCCTGCGTCCGGGCGGCCACCTGCTGATCGTCGATTTCGCCCGCCACGAGCAGGGCGATCTCGCGGCGCGTGATGCCCACCGCCATCTGGGATTCGCCGAGACAGATATTCTTGACGCCGGCCGCCACCAAGGTCTAAGGCCGGTCGCTGTTCGTCGCCTGTGGGGAGGGCCGCTGACCGTGCTCATCTGGCACTTCGCGCGCGCGGAAGGATCGGCGCGCGGCGCGCGGCGTTCGCCAGCGGCATCCCGGCGAAAGGCGAACCGATGACGGCCGCTGCGAGCCTGTTCGATGGCGCGGGTCTGCCACCCTTCGCCACCCCGGTCGCCGATGCCTGCAAGGTGTCGTTCGAGTTTTTCCCACCCAAAACGGCGCAGATGGAAGAATCGCTCTGGGCCGCCATTCGCCGGCTTGCCTGCCTGGCGCCACGCTTCGTGTCCGTGACCTATGGGGCCGGTGGCACGACGCGTGAGCGCACCCATGAAACCGTCTGCCGCATCCAGGGCGAAACCAGCCTGACGGCCGCGGCCCATTTGACATGTGTCGGCGCGACCCGCGCCGAGGTCGATGACGTCGCGCGGCGCTACTGGGAATCGGGCATCCGCCATGTCGTCGCGCTGCGCGGCGACCCGCCCGAGGGTACGGCGCATTACGAACCCTATCCGGGCGGCTATCCGTTCGCGTCCGATCTGGTGGCCGGGCTCCGTCGGGTGGCGGATTTCGAGATCAGTGTTGCGGCCTATCCCGAGACCCATCCCGAAGCTGCAAGCCCGGCCGCCGACCTTGACAATCTGAAGCGCAAGGTCGACGCGGGCGCCACCCGCGCCATCACCCAGTTCTTCTTCGATGTCGACGCCTATTTCCGCTTGCTCGACCGGACCCAGGCGGCGGGAATTCGGGTGCCGATCGTTCCCGGCATCCTGCCGGTGACCAATTTCCGCCAGCTCCTGGGGTTTGCCGGGCGTTGCGGCGCATCGGTTCCGGCCTCGCTTGGCGCCGCCTTCGACGGGCTGGACGACGATCTCGATACCCGCCGCCTGATCGGTGCGGCGATCGCCGCCGATCAATGCCGCCGCCTGCAGGCCGCCGGGGTCGATGAATTCCACTTCTACACTTTGAACCGGGCCGATCTTACTTATGCAGTCTGTCTGCTGCTGGGTGTGCGTCCAAAACGCGTCGAGGTCCGATGACCAGTCATTTGCAAGCAACCGCCCCGAAACTCTCGGCGGCGTTGGCCCGCCGTATTCTTGTCATCGACGGCGCCATGGGCACGATGATCCAGGGCTACAAGCTGTCCGAACCGGACTATCGCGGCGACCGGTTCGGCGCCTGGCCAAGCGACCTCAAGGGCAACAATGACCTTTTAAGTCTGACGCGGCCCGACGTCCTTCGCGCCATCCACGACGCCTATCTGGCCGCCGGCGCGAGACATCGTCGAGACCAACACGTTCAACGCCACCTGGATATCGCAGGCCGACTATGGCTTGCAGGACCTGGCCTTCGAACTCAACGTCGCGGGCGCCAGGCTCGCCCGTGCCGCGGCCGACGCGGCGACGCGCATGACCCCGGACAAGCCGCGCTTCGTCGCCGGCGTTCTTGGCCCCACCAATCGCACCGCGTCGATCTCGCCCGACGTCAACGATCCCGGCTTCCGCAACATCTCGTTCGATCAGCTGGTCGATGCCTATACGGTCGCCACCCGGGGTCTGATCGAAGGGGGCGCTGACATCCTGCTGATCGAGACGGTTTTCGATACCTTGAATGCCAAGGCCGCGATCTACGCCATTCTTCGCCATTTCGATGCGACCGGGCAGCGGCTGCCGGTCATGATCTCGGGCACCATCACCGATGCGTCGGGACGCACGCTGTCAGGCCAGACGGCCGAGGCGTTCTGGTACTCGGTTGCGCATGTGCAGCCGCTCAGCATCGGCTTCAATTGCGCGCTGGGGGCGCCGGCGCTTAGGCGCTATGTGCAGGACCTTTCCCGGGTCGCCGATGTGCCGGTCAGCGTTCATCCGAACGCCGGCCTGCCGAACGCGTTTGGCGAATACGATGACACGCCTGAAAGCATGGGTGCGGCGCTTGGCGAATTCGCCCGCAGCGGTCTGGTCAATATTGTCGGCGGCTGTTGCGGCACCACCCCGGATCACATCCGCGCCATCGCCAAGGCCGTGGATGGTGTGGCCCCCCGGGCCATCCCGGTGATCGAGAAACGGTGCCGCCTGTCGGGCTATGAACCCCTGGTGGTCGGGCCCGAGGTGGGGTTCGTCAACGTCGGCGAGCGGACCAATGTCTCGGGCTCGGCCCGGTTCGCGAAGCTTATTCGTGACGAGGCCTATGCCGAGGCCCTTGAGGTTGCCCGCCAGCAGGTCGCCAATGGCGCCCAGGTGATCGACGTCAACATGGATGACGCCATGCTCGATGCCGAAAAGGCCATGGCGCGATTCCTCAACCTTGTCGCATCCGAGCCCGATATCGCCCGGGTGCCGGTGATGATCGATTCGTCGAAATGGTCGGTCGTGCTGGCCGGCCTGCGCTGCGTGCAGGGAAAGCCGGTCGTCAATTCCATCAGTCTCAAGGAAGGCGAGGCGGCCTTTCTGTCCCAGGCCCGCGAGGCGCGCCGGTTTGGCGCCGCCGTGATCGTGATGGCCTTCGACGAGACGGGCCAGGCCGACAATCGCGATCGCATGGTCGAAATCTGCACGCGGGCCTATCGGCTGCTGACGGACAAGGTGGCGTTCCCGCCCGAGGACATCATCTTCGACTGCAACATCTTTCCGGTCGCCACCGGCATTCCCGAGCACAATGCCTTTTCGGTCGATTTCATCGAGGCGGTGCGCACTGTCAAGCGCACGCTGCCGCACGTCCTGACCAGTGGCGGGCTCAGCAACATGTCGTTCTCGTTCCGCGGCAACGACGCGGTGCGCGAGGCCATGCACTCGGTGTTCCTGTATCACGCGATCGCGGCGGGGCTTGACATGGCGATCGTCAATGCCGGGCAGCTTGCCGTCTATGCCGACTTGCCGGCCGACCTGCGCGAGCGGATCGAGGACGTGGTGCTCAACCGCCGGCCGGATGCCGCCGAGCGGCTGCTCGAGATTGCCGAGGCCGTGCGCGGCCGCACCAAGGAAAAGGTGACCGATCTCGCCTGGCGCGAGCGCTCGGTCGAAGACCGGCTGGCCCATGCCCTGGTGCATGGCATCGCCGATTTCGTGGTGGCCGATACCGAAGAGGCGCGCCAGGGCGCCGCTCATCCGATCGACGTGATCGAGGGTCCGCTGATGCGGGGCATGAACATCGTCGGCGACCTGTTCGGGTCGGGCCAGATGTTCCTGCCGCAGGTGGTGAAAAGCGCCCGGGTCATGAAGCAGGCGGTCGCCCATCTGCTTCCCTACATGGAGGCGGAAAAAGAGCGCCAAGGCCTGTCCCATGCCAAGGGGCGTGTGCTGCTGGCCACCGTCAAGGGCGACGTGCACGACATCGGCAAGAACATCGTCGGCGTCGTTCTCCAGTGCAACAATTACGAGGTCATCGATCTGGGCGTCATGGTGCCCTACACCACCATTCTCGAGACGGCCCGCAAGGAAAAGGTCGATGTGATCGGCCTGTCCGGGCTGATCACGCCGTCGCTCGAGGAAATGGTGACGGTCGCCAAGGAGATGGAGCGCCTGGGCTTTGCCATGCCGCTTCTGATCGGCGGCGCGACCACGTCGAAGGCCCACACCGCGGTCAAGATCGCACCGGCCTATAGCGGGCCGGTCGTTCACGTGCTTGACGCGTCGCGGGCCGTCGGCGTGGCGTCAAGCCTGCTGAGCGAGACCCAGCGCGATGGGTTCGTTGCCGGAATCGCCCGCGAGTATGCCGATCTCCGCGAGAAGCATGCCGGCCGGGCCGAGGTGAGCCAGGTCTCGATGGCCGAGGCGCGCGCCAATCGCCTGCGCATCGACTGGACGGGCATCAGGCCGCCCAGGCCGGCCTTCACCGGCACGCGGAGCTTTGAAAACTACGACCTCGCTGAACTGGTCGAGCGCATCGACTGGACGCCGTTCTTCCGCAGCTGGGAACTGGCCGGCACCTATCCGGCCATTCTCAAGGACGCCAAGATCGGCGCGGCGGCGCGCAATCTGTTTGCCGACGCTCAGGCGATGCTGAAAAAGATCGTGGCCGAGCGGTGGCTGGTCGCCAAGGCGGTAATCGGCTTCTTTCCGGCCAATGCGGTGGGCGACGATATCGAGGTCTATGCCGATGACCAGCGGCGCTCGCCGGTGTTGACCATCCATTGCCTGCGCCAGCAGATGAAGAAGCGGGATGACCGGCCAAACCTGTGTCTGGCCGATTTCGTCGCGCCGCGGGAAAGTGGCCTGGCCGATTATGTCGGGGCCTTTGCCGTCACGGCGGGCCACGGTATCGAGCCGTCGCTTGCACGCTTCCACAGCGCCCATGACGACTACAGCGAGATTCTCCTGAAGGCGCTGGCCGACCGGCTGGCCGAGGCCTTTGCCGAACGCATGCACGAGCGGGTGCGGAAGGAATTCTGGGGCTATGCGGCCGACGAGGCCCTCGACAACGATGCCCTGATCCATGAGCGGTACCAGGGCATCCGGCCGGCGCCGGGCTACCCCGCCTGTCCCGATCACAGCGAGAAGCCGGGCCTGTTCAAGCTGCTGGATGCCGAGCGACAGGCCGGCATCACGCTTACCAACAGCTTCGCCATGTGGCCGGCGTCCTCGGTCTCGGGGTATTACCTCTGGCACCCGCAATCGCAGTATTTCGGCATTGGCCGCATCGGCCGCGATCAGATCGAGGACTATGCCCGCCGCAAGGGGATCTCGCGGGAACAGGCCGAAACCCTGCTTGCGTCCAATCTTGCCTATTCGCGGTAGGAAAAAGGGCCGGTCTTGCGGCCGGGTTGCACTCGCCCCAGGATTCGCTATTCTCGCGGCGCCATGACGACGAAAACCCCCCTCGAGCTTTACCGCGACCACGTCCGTGACGAGTGGATCGACTACAACGGCCACATGAACGTGGCCTTTTACGTGCTGGTGTTCGATCAGGCGACCGATGTGTTTCTTGACTATATCGGTCTGGATCGCGCCTATCGTGACCGCACGAAATCCACCACCTTCACGGCCGAAGGCCACATCACCTATGACCGCGAGGTGATGCGCGGTGATCCGCTGCGGGTGACGACCCAGCTTCTGGGCTATGACGAGAAGCGGCTGCACCACTTCCACACGATGTATCATGCCGAAAAGGGCTACATCGCCTCGACCTGCGAGTTCCTGTCGCTGCACATCGATGCCGCGCAACGCCGCGTCGGACCCATGGGACCCGATATCATTCTGCGGGCGAAGACGCTCTGGGACGATCACAAGCAGCTTCCCCGTCCCCCCCAGTCCGGCCGCAGCGTGTCGCTGACCGCGAAGCGCGCCTCGGCCGGCTGATCAGGGACCTGACGGACAAGGCAGGACACCGATGGCAACCGAACGCGGATTCGTTCTGGATGATGGCCGGCCGCGCTGTTTCGAGGGTCGCGTTCCGGCCGACTGGTGCGGGCCGGACGGCATGGTGAAGCCGCTGGCTACCGTCGTTGGGATCACCAATGGCGCCGGCCGCTGGTTCGAGTTCGTCGATCTGGGCGAGACCCATCGCAGCGTCCGCAAGTTCGGCATGTTCGCCCTCGATACCCATACGGCCATCGCCCTCGATTTCGACCTCAGGAATGGCGAGGCTTACCGCATCAACAGCCAGCTGATGGGCTTCGATGCGAAGCGGCTGATCCATCTCCAGGTCCTGCGGCGCCTTGACAGCGACCGGCCGCTGGTGTCGATGGCCTTCGTCGCCATCAATGTCGATTCGGTCGCGCGCAAGGTGGCGCCGTTCCCGCCCGAGGCGATCGCCCGGCTGACCGAGGTCTATGCGGCGCATGCCAAGCTGGCGCCGATCTGGTATGTGCCGGGGCCGATCGCCCCGCTGGTGCCGCCCGCGACATGAGCGCGCCTGGCCCGGGCCAGACCGGGGCGGCGGTCCGACTGCCGTTAGACAACGGCCTGCCGCGCATCTATGAGGGCCGCATGCCCGCCCTGTGGCGGCCCGAAACCGGCCGCATCAGCCTGATCCATGCGTTCTTCGTGATCCCGTTCACGGTGGCCACCTTCCACGACCACATCGGGACCGGCCGATCCTATCGCGAGAAATACCCCTTCGGCACGTTCGGGCTTGCCAGCCATTTCACGGGCCGTCTCGACGCCCGCCTGGCCCAGGGCGATCCTGTCCGCATCAATACCCAGCTTCTGGGTTTCGATGAAAAGCGCCTGTGGTTCATGCATCTCTTGCGGGCCGGCGACGATCCGGAACCGGTTGCCACCATGGAGATGGTCACCATCAACGTGCACCAGATCGAACGCCGGTCGGCGCCGTGGCCAGACGAGATCAAGGCCCGCCTGGCCGCGGTCTGGGCCGTGCACGAGAGATGTCCACGGCCGCCACAGGCGGGTCGCGCCCTTGGCCGTCTCGATCCGGATTGATCCAACGGTTCCCATGCCGGCCGACATTGAGTAAATGAGAAGGATGAGGATGCGTCGGTTCTCATCAATGCTCGGTCTTGTCGTGACGCTTCTCGCAAGTGGCGGCGCGCTGGCCGCCTGTGACGATCCGCCCGGACCGGACGTGTTCTGGGGGCGCTGCATTTTCGATACCGCCAACCTGCGGGGCCTCAACCTGTCTGGGGCGACCCTTCACGATGCTTCGTTCGCGCTTGCCGACCTGCGCAGCGCCGTCCTGATCCGTGCCGATGGCCTGCGGGCGCGCTTTGTTTCGGCCATGATGGAAGGCGCCAAGATGGACGATGCCCGCTTCGAGGCGGCGGACTTTACCACCGCCCATATGAAAGGCGTGTCGCTGCGCCGGGCCGATCTGCGTGGCGCCCGCTTCTACCGGGCCGATCTGCGTGATGCCGACCTGACCGGTGCGCGCCTCACCCGGACCGATCTGTTCGGAGCCGATCTGTCTGGCGCACGCTGGACCGACGGGGTCCGCATTTGCGCCTCGGGCTCGATCGGCCAGTGCAATTTCAACTAGGGCTTATGCGGCGCTAATTGGCGCGTCCGATCGGGAACAGGACATTGCGATCGACGGTTCGCACCTTCAGGGTATTGATGCCGACACCCTGCAGGATGGTGAATTCAACCATCGTCCCCGGCTCGCCCGAGCTCCACAGGCGGCGATAGAAATCGGCCTGGGAATCGAGTGGCCGGCCGTTCAACGTCAGCAGGATATCGCCGTGTTTGATGCCAGCCTCGGAGGCGGGGCTTTCCGGATTGACCCGCATGACGAACAGCCGTCCGCCCACCTCCTGGGTCTGCACGCCAAGCCAGGGGCGGCCGGCCCCCTTGCCGCGGCCATGTTCGATCATGTCGGGCAGGATCGCCTTCAGGCGATTGATCGGCACGAACATGTTGCCCGCAAGGCCGGTTCCGGGGCCGGCGGCATCGCTGACCGCGACGTACCCGACGCCGATCAGCCTGCCCTCGCCATCAAGCAGGGCGGCGCCACCGAACCCTTCGTAGAAGGGTGCCGTGTAGACGGCATCTTCCATCATGTATTCCCAATAGCCGGTAAAGGTTCGGCGGGACACGACATAGGCGCCGCGCACGGCTTCTTTGCCGCCAAAGCCCGTAATCACGGTCGGTGTACGCTCCCGCGCCCCGTCCGAATCGCCCAGCCGGATCGGTTTTACGTTCAGGGTTTTCAGCGTGCGGACCAGCCCCAGGCCGGTTTCATAGTCATAGGCGACCAATTCGGCCGGCACCTGGGCGCCCGATGCGGTGGTGACCGTCACATCGGTCGCATCGGTCACGATATAGCCGATGGTGACGATCAACCCTTCGCTGTCGATCACGGCGCCGCTGCCGCTGCGTTCGGTGCCAAGGGTCCGGGCCGAGCGGGCGGACGAGGGCACGCGGGCCTCGATCCTGACGATACTGCCGAGAATGTCGTCCAGCGCCGTGGCCTGGGCCAGGGCCTGGGCCCAGGCCGGCCGCGGCCCAAGAAGCACCATGCATCCGGCCAGGAAAAAGGCGATAAAGGGCGGAACGCGAAGACCTGAGGCCATGGCTTGATTCTCCAAGCTCTGGGCCGACCGGGTTCATCAATTCGAACCGCGATGCCAACAGCTTTCCAGCATGATATATGACTGTCAATCCGATGAATGAAGCCCTACAGCCATCCCAGGCCCGCGAGGTCGTGCCGACGCCCTATCTCGCCACCTTGAACCAGGCCCAGCGCCTCGCGGTCGAGACGGTCGAGGGGCCATTGCTTGTGCTGGCTGGCGCCGGCACCGGCAAGACCCGGGTGCTTACCACCCGATTCGCCCATATCCTGGCCAGTGGCCGGGCCTGGCCATGGGAAGTCCTGGCCGTCACCTTTACAAACAAGGCGGCGGCCGAGATGCGCGAGCGCATCGCCCGGCTGCTTGGCCGGCCGGCGGAAGGGTTGTGGCTTGGCACGTTTCACGCCCTTTGTGCCCGGATGCTGCGCCGCCATGCCGAACTGGTGGGCCTTGGCACCCAGTTCACCATCCTTGATACCGACGATCAGCTCCGCCTTCTCAAGCAGGTGATCGAGGCCGCCAACATCGATGCCACCCGCTGGCCGGCGCGCGGCCTGCTTGCCATCATCCAGCGCTGGAAGGATCGCGGCCTGACCCCCGATGCGGTCCGGCACGAGCCCGGCACCGATTTCGCCGATGGACGGGCGCTCGATCTCTACAGGACCTATCAGGAACGCCTGCGCACGTTGAACGCGGTCGATTTCGGCGACCTTCTCATGCTGTGTTTGCGCCTGCTCACCGAACATCCGGATGTGGCGTCCGAATACCAGCGGCAGTTCCGCTATATCCTGGTCGATGAATACCAGGACACCAATGTCGCCCAGTATTTGTGGCTAAGGTTGCTGGCCCAGGGGCATCACAATATCTGCTGCGTGGGCGACGACGATCAGTCGATCTATGGCTGGCGCGGCGCCGAGGTCGGCAACATCTTGCGTTTCGAAAAGGATTTCCCGGCCGCCCAGGTCGTGCGCCTTGAACAGAATTACCGCTCGACCGGCCATATCCTGGCCGCCGCGTCGGGGCTGATCGCCCACAATCGCGGCCGGCTTGGCAAGACGCTCTGGACCGATGGCGAATTCGGCGACAAGGTCCGCCTGCGGGCCGTCTGGGACGGCGAGGAAGAGGCGCGCGCCGTCTGCGAGGAAATCGAGGTCGGACACCGGCGCGGCCACGCCTATGGCGGCTATGCCATCCTGGTTCGCACCGGCTTTCAGACGCGCGAATTCGAAGACCGGCTGATGACGGTGGGGATTCCCTATCGCGTCGTGGGGGGGCTCCGGTTCTATGAACGCCAGGAAATCCGCGATGCGCTGGCCTATCTGCGCGTGATCGTGCAGCCCGACGACGACCTTGCCTTCGAGCGCATCGTCAATGTGCCGAAACGGGGCCTTGGCGCCGCGACAATGCAGACCCTGCACGCGCTGGGCCGGGCCCAATCCATATCGCTGGTCGCCGCCGCCCGACGCCTGTGCGAAACGGACGAGCTGCGCCCCAAGGTCCGGAGCGAATTATCGCGGTTGATCGGCAGTTTTGACCGCTGGCGCGGCGCGCTTGGGTCCATGCCACACGTGGCGCTGGTCGAAATGGTGCTGGACAGATCCGGTTACACCGCCATGTGGCAGGCCGACCGTTCGATCGAGGCGCAGGGACGGCTCGACAACCTGAAGGAATTCGTCGCTGCGGTCGCCGAGTTCGAGACCTTGCCCGGGTTCCTTGAGCATGTGGCGCTGGTGACCGAAGCCGTCGAGCGCGATGGCGGCGATGCGGTGACGGTGATGACGTTGCACGCCGCCAAGGGGCTGGAATTCGACACGGTGTTCCTGCCCGGCTGGGAAGATGAACTGTTCCCCCATGTGCGGGCACTCGAGGAAAACGGCAATGCGGGGCTCGAGGAAGAACGCCGGCTCGCTTATGTGGGACTGACCCGCGCGCGCAAGCGGGCCCATGTGCTTTATGCCGCCAATCGCCGCATCTACAACCAGTGGCGGAACTGCCTGCCGTCCCGCTTCATCGAGGAACTGCCGGGCGAGCATGTCGAGATCGAATCGGCGCCGGGCCTTTATCAGGGCCAGGGCGGGCAAGCCTTTTCCGGCCGGGCGCGGGGTCCAAGCCAGGCGTCCTGGCAGATGGTGCGGGCGGCAAGTCCAGCCGAACGGGCGAAGCCGCGCGAGATCACCCTTAAACCCGAACCTGCGCCAGCGGCACGCTTCGCCCGCAACGACCGCGTCTTCCACCAGAAGTTCGGCTATGGCCGGGTGATGGCCGTCGACGGCAACAAGCTCGAGATCTCGTTCGAGAAGGCCGGCGTGAAAAAGGTGATCGACAGCTTTGTCGAAAAGGCATGAGCCGGGCATAACACCATGTGCAGCGCCGATTGGTCTTTCGATTTCATCTTGCCTTGCGCCTGCCTGCAGAACGCAGTGCTGACGCGCGTGGCGGGACAGGCGGCGATCCGGCGCCGGCCAGTGGACACCGAACGGCGGTAAGCCATGGTCGGCTTGCACGGCTTCTGGCAGATCGAGGTCGAGGTTCCCGAACACGCGGTCGCGGTGTTCGAACGCGCGCTTGGCCGGCTGGGCAGCGTGGTCTCGGCGGCCAACGCCGACGCGCCGCGCTGGTCCGTGATGGCCTATTGCCCGGCCGAGCCCGAACGGAGCGACCTGGGCGTTGCCCTTGCGCTTGCCGCCCAGGCCACAGGCATTGGTGAAGCGCCGACGCCGCGGGTGACGCAGGTCGCGCCGCAGGATTGGCTCTACGCGGCGAAGCGCCTGGATCCGGTGCGGGCCGGGCGCTTTTTTGTCCATGAATCCGATTATAGGGGGCCGCGTCCGGGCCGCGCGCTTGATCTTTGCATCGAAGCGGGGCTTGCCTTTGGGACGGGCGCCCATGAAACGACGCGCGGATGCCTGCTGGCGATGGATCGCCTTGCCAAGCGGCGCCGTTTCCACCGCCCCTATGATCTGGGTTGCGGATCGGGGATCCTGTCGTTCGGCGCGGCGCGCCTGTGGCCGGCGCGGGTGCTCGCCTGCGATCTTGATCCAGTGGCGGTCAAGGTCACCCGCGACAATGCGCGCGTCAACCGGCTGGGCGGGCGCATCCGTGCCGTGGTGGGCAATGGGCAGAAGCCGCGCGCGATCCTGGCCGGCCCGCGCCACGATCTGATTATTGCCAACATCCTGGCGCGACCGCTGAAACGCCTTGCGGCCCGCCTTGCGGCCCGCCTGGCACCGGGCGGGTTCCTGGTCCTGGCCGGGCTCTTGCGCGATCAGGAATCGCTGGTGCTGTCCGCCTATCGCCAGCACGGGATCAGGCTGGCGGGCCGGATCCGCTTCGGCGGCTGGTCGATCCTGGTGCTGACCCGCGGTGGCACCGCAATGCTTGCCCAGCGCCCTGGTTGGCATTAGCGGGCTGGCATTAGGTTTTGGCGGATTTTGGCATTAGATTAGGGGCATGGCGCCCGACGATCTGAACCGTTCCAGCCCGGCGATTTCACCGGCGGCGGTGGCCGCGTCGCTTGCGGCGGCGGGGCTTGCCGTCGATCCGGATGGGTTGGCACGGCTGGTGGCCGGCGTGGCGGCGGCGCCGGGTGGCGAGGATGCCTGGGCCTGGTTGCCGCTGCTGGCGCGGCTGGCGGGCTGGATCGATCTGCCGCCGCTTCCCGGTGACGTCAGGCGTTCGCTTCGCGATTGGCTGGATGCCGAGCGGGCGCGGGATTGCGGCCTTGCCGATGCGTCACCGCGGGCGGGACGGCTTGATGCGCTGCGCGCCGAGCTTCGCACCCAGGGGCTGGATGGCTTCCTGGTGCCGCTTGCCGATGAACATAACGGCGAATACATCCCGCCCGCTGCCCAGCGCCTGGCGTGGCTCACCGGCTTTACCGGCTCGGCCGGCATGGCGGTGGTGCTGGGGCGCAGGGCGGCGCTGTTCGTCGATGGCCGCTACACCTTGCAGGCGCGCGCCCAGGTGGATGGCGCGCTCTATGAATTCCAGCACCTGATCGAGAACCCGCCAGCCGGCTGGATCGCGACGGCAGTGGAAAAAGGCGAGCGCCTGGGGTTCGATCCCTGGCTCCACAGTCCGGCGGCGGTGGAAGCCTTTCGCACCGCCTGCGCCAAGACGGGTGCCGAGCTGGTGGCCGTGGACCGCAACCCGGTCGATGTGGTGTGGACGGCGCGCCCGCCCGCGCCACTGGGCATCGTTTCCGCCCATCCGTTCGATTTCACCGGCCGCACCGCCGCGGACAAGATCGCCGAGATCGGCCGCGCGATGGCGGAAAAGGGTGCGGCGGCAACCGTGTTGTCGGCGCCCGATTCGATCGCGTGGCTTCTCAATGTGCGGGGCGCCGACGTGCCGCACACGCCGCTGCCGCTTTCCTTTGCCATCGTGACCAGGGATATCGTGACCAGGGATCAGGCGCCGGTGGCGTGGTTCGTCGATCGGCGCAAGCTTGCCCCTGGGCTTGAATCCCACCTGGGACCGGAAATCTCGATCCATCCGCCGGATGCGTTTGGGTCCGCGCTTGATGCGCTGGGGCAGGGCGGCCGCCCCGTGCTGCTTGACAAGGCTGGAACCAATGACTGGATCTGGCGCCGGCTGGCCGATGCGAAGGCGAAAATCGTGGCCGGCAACGATCCCTGCCAGTTGCCGAAGGCGCGCAAGAACGGGGTCGAGCTGGCCGGGATGCGCGCCGCGCATCGCCGTGACGGCGCGGCGCTTGTGCGGTTCCTGGCCTGGCTTGCCCGCACGGCGCCCGCCGGAACGGTGGACGAGATCATGGCCGCCGCGCGGCTGGCCGATTTCCGCCGCGCTGGCGAACGCTTCTGCGATTTCAGCTTCACCACCAGTTCGGGGGCCGGGCCGAATGGGGCCATCGTCCATTACCGGGTAACCGACACCAGCAACCGCCGCTTGGCACCGGGCGAGATCTATCTGGTCGATTCCGGCGCCCAGTATCTGGACGGCACCACCGATGTAACGCGCACCGTGTTCATTGGCGGCGGCGCGGCCCCGACGCCCGAGATGCGCGATCGCTTCACCCGGGTGCTGAGGGGCCATATTGCGCTGGCGCGTGCGCGCTTCCCCGCCGGCACGTCGGGCGAACATCTGGATGCGCTGGCCCGCGTCGCGCTGTGGGAAGCGGGGCTCGATTACGATCACGGCACCGGCCATGGCGTGGGCAGTTTTCTTTCCGTCCATGAAGGGCCGCAGCGGGTGGCAAAGCGCGGCAGCGCGGTGCCGCTTGAACCCGGCATGATCGTCTCGAACGAGCCCGGCTACTACAAGGCGGGGGCCTATGGGATCCGGATCGAGAACCTGGTCGTGGTGCGCGAGGGCGCGGCCGGGGAAGGGGGCCGCGCGATGCTGGAATTCGAGACGCTGACGCTTGCGCCCATCGAGCGCGCGCTGATCGAGCCCACATTGCTAAGCGCGGCCGAGCGCGCCTGGCTCGATGCCTATCATGCCCGGGTACGGGCCGAGATCGGCCCCCTGGTCGATGCCGAAACGGCGGCGTGGCTCGATGCGGCCACCGCGCCGATCGGCGATTGAGGGGCAGGCCATGTCGGGCGCTGACGCCAGCCAACGGATTGCGCGGCGCCGGATGCAGCCAGCCCTTGTTTTCGGCGCGCTTGGCGCGATCTCGGGTGCCGTGATCGTCGGCCTCAAGGTAGCCCTCGACCATGCCGGCCTCGATCTGCACAAGGGCCTGGCCGTCTTCGGGTTCGATCTCAGCCTTGATGATCTTTCGCTCTATCCGGGCCTGGTGTTCGGGATCGTCATCGGCGTGGCGCTGTTGCGGCGCGGCTTGGCAAGCGCCGCCCAGGCTGCGGGGTATGTGGTCGCTGCGATGCTGGCGAACTTCGCGGCAACCAACCTCGCCTACACGCTATACGAGGGCAGGCACGGGCTCGCCATTGGTCTGGCGGCCGGCGCGCTGGGCGCGGCCTCTCTCACGGCCCTGACGCTTGCGATCCTGCCGTTCAGCCGCCGGTTGCGGCCCTGCGTTCTGATGGTTGCGGCCGGCACGGCGCTGGGCGCGCTCTTGTCGATCACCCTCGACCTGATCGAGCGCGACACGGTCTCGGCCTATCTTGGCCTGCTTGTCCTCTATGTCCCCTGGCAGGGCGCCTTTGCCGCCGCGTTTGGGCACAGCCTTGACGATCCAAAAATCCGCGCTGATGCGGTGCGCACCAAGCTGGCCGAACGCGGCGCCGAGCGCGACGTGGCCGATGCCGTCTCGTGGTCGCGGAAGGAGAGACCGTAAAGCCGGGTGAAGCGGCCGCCGCGCGCCTTTATCGTCCCTTGAACTGCGGCTGGCGCTTTTCCAGGAATGCCCGGACGCCTTCCCGAAAATCGTCTGTCTTTAAACAGATCCCCTGTCCCCAGCTTTCGAAATGCATCTGATCTTCGAGGCTGTGATTGTTGCTCTGCCACACGGCGCGTTTTGTGAACGAAAGAGCGAGCGGCGGACCCGAGGCCATGCGTCGCGCCAAAGCACGCGCCTCATCCATCAGCGTATCGTGTGGAACGACGCGATTGACGAGACCAATTCGTGCCGCCTCCGGGCCGTCGATCTCATCGCCGGTCATGAGCAGATCGAGCGCTTTTGCCAGTCCGACCAGCCGCGGCAGCGTGCTGGTCATGCCGCCGTCGGGCATCAGGCCGCGCCGCACATAGACGGTCGTGAACCGCGCCCGATCAGATGCAATCCGGAAATCCGCCAGAAGCGCGATTGCAAGGCCACCGCCAGCAGCGACGCCATTGACCGCTGCGATGACCGGCTTTGACAGACGGGCTATGGCCAGAGTGAATGCCGCAAGCGGCTGCTCAAGGATATTGCGCGCGATATCGCCTCGCGCGACAGCCTCCAGTCGGCTTGCCGCATCCGCGCCAGTGCAAAAAGCGCGGCCGCTTCCGGTCAAGATCACCGCCCGAACGTCATCCCTCCTCTGGGCCTCCTGACAGACCCGTGGCAAGATTTCATCGGCCATCGCCGCATCAAGGGCATTCAACTTGTGTGGGCGATTGAAGACAATCGTCGCGACACCGTCGTCGGCAACCGAGAACTCGATCCTTCCAGCATTGGTGGCCCCGGATTTGTCAATCACAGTAGATCTCCTGAGTTTCGAAGCTGACGCCGGCTTTCCGTCGTCTTGTCATCCCTCGCCCGCACGGCAGAAATAAAGGGTGCTTCCGTCACTGTCACGGCCTGCTTTTACCGTATAGGTTTTGCCCCGATACGCCACTTGGCCATACGCCACTTGGCCATCAGGTCCCCCGGACCATGCAGGCCCGCCCTACGGGCTACGTCAGTCGGTCAATATCGCTGACCGCAGCTTGCCGAAATTCGAAAGAGCCTTTGCCAAATCTCTAATTGTCTGTTGTACTTCTTGGTGAAATTTTCGCAGATGGCTGACTGTGGAGCGAGCGGCGGCGTCCTTGCTTGCCGTTGAGCGCCCCGAGCGGCCGCCGCGGCGCCACATAGCGGAAGCGAATTCGCCCATGCGCTAAAGTGATAAAAGCGCTCTTCAGGAGGACAATTGCAATGATAACTTCAGCCTCTCGTTTTTTGGGCCCCATTTTTTTCGTTGCGGTACTTTTGCAGAGCATATCTTGCGCGATCGCGCAAAGCGCACCGCCCTCTTTTTCTGCGATTACGAGTAACGCGGAAAAAGAGGGCAGGGTCGTGTTCCTCACGACATTTCCCGGTAGCGAACTGACGATCCCAAGCGCCTTCGCCAAGGCATACCCGAAAATCAAGATCGAGGCTCAGCGGCTGCAGACAATCGATGCAACGCCGAGACTGGATCAGGAGGCGGCGGTCAATGCCGATGCGACTGATGTTGCGCTCATTTCCGGAGAGGATTGGTTTCTCGCGAAGAAGGCACAAGGCAAGCTTACGGCGCCGGTCGGTCCTGAGGTCAAGCGGTGGTCGACGACGACATACTTCAAGGGCGATTACATTATCGCCGCGGTTTTGCCGATGGTGTTCGGCTTCAACACGTCAAAGGTCAAGCCGTTCACGGACTGGAATGGTTTCGAGGCGCCGGCGCTCCAAGGAAAGTACGCTGGTCTGTGACACCGAAGGCGCTCCGATCATCGCCTATAACGACTGGATCCGTACGACGTTTTCGGACCAGTTTCTCAAGACCATCATGCAGGACCAGAAGCCGGTGGTCTTCCGGAGCACCAGCGCCGCTGCCCAGGCGCTTGCAGCAGGCGAGATTGACGCCGCGCTATGCATGACGCCAGGCGCGATCGAGCCTCTGATCAAACAGGGCGCGACCGCGGCCTTCACCATTCCCAAGCCAGGCTTTGGCCTGGTTGGGGCACTGGGCATTACCTCATGGTCAAAGCGCCCGAATGCAGCCCAGGTTTTCATGAATTGGCTTATGACAGACGAGGGGCAGAATGCGCTGATTGCGGGGGTTGGGACGGCTGCAAGTCCCGTTGGTGCGCAGGCGTCCACCGCGATCGACATCAAGAGCATCAACGCCTGGGATGCCAGCAAGTACGACGCCGCGAAATACAATCAACTGCGAGGCGAATTCACGCGGTTGCTCAGGGCGCGGTGATGTCAGTGGATGTCGTTCAAAAAGGTCGGGTGGAGGAACGATCAACGACCATCATTAACCGGCTCCGGTCGTCGTTAGGGAGAGTGACAGCCATCGGCTGGGCACTATTCGCTGTCGCTCTCGCTGTACTGATGTTGTTGCCTCTTGTGCCTCTGGAGCAGGAGGCCCTCTCGAATATCGGTTCTACGTTTCAGGAGGCCGAACAGATCGTCGGAATAGGCGCAACGCTCATCAACACAGTGTTGTTGGGCGTTGGCTCCGTGATTTTTGCTCTCTGCCTGGGTACGTTGTTGGCCTGGTCCATAAACCGATTGCCGCCAAGGGCCCGGCTGCTGCTTGGGCCGCTGCCAATGGCACCGATGATCATTCCTCCCGTCGCCTTCGTGGTCGGCTGGACATTCCTGCTGTCGGCCCGCGTCGGATACTTCAATCAACTGCTGCGCCTGCTGCCGTGGTGGTCGTCGCTCGATTCGGGGCCCCTCGATCCGTACAGCTTTCCGATGATTGTGATCATGACCGGCCTCATCCTGACGCCGTTCGTGTATATGTTTGTGCTTTCTGCCATTGCGGGAATTTCGCCCGAATTCGAGGCGGCGGCACTCACCTCTGGCGCTGGCGAATGGCGGGCTTTCAGAAGCATCACCTTGCCGATGGTGCGGCCAGCTCTGATCTATTCGGCCGGCGTTGTCCTGCTGCTCGGGCTGGGACAATTCACGGTTCCGCTGCTGCTTGGACGAGCGCGGCATATCAACGTGCTGACGACGGAAATCTATCTGCTGCGCGAGCACTATCCGGTGAACTATGGCTTGGCGGCTCTGCTCGGTCTCCCCCTGCTCATCTCCGGCGCGCTCATTCTGCTCGCGCAGCACAAGGGTCTCGGCAACGTTCGCCGATTTGTGACGTTGTCGGCAAATACAGCGAGTTACGTCAGGCCCAAAATCAATCCATGGGCCTATCTTCTTGTCGGGGTCTTCGGCCTTGGCATCATTCTTGCGCCATTGCTCGCCCTGGTTTACGTGGCCCTGTCGCCTTTCTGGTCCGGGCAATTAGCATTGGAAAACATGTCGATGCAACACGTGACGGCGGTGTTCGAGGACCAGGCTGTCCGCGAATCCATCCTGCGCTCGATCAGACTGTCGACGATTGCCGGTGTCATCACGCTGCCAATCGGATTCGTTGCCGCTCAGGCCAGCCTGCGGCGTCTGCAGGCGCCCCGAATTATTCAAGTGATCATAGAATTCATGGGACTCCTGCCGCTTGGCATACCGGCCGCGTTGCTCGGGCTGGGAATTCTTTTCGCATACACGATCCGCCCCTTTGGTTTATTCGACTCGGAGTGGGTGATCGTCATTGCCTACGTGACCATCATGGTTCCTTTCGCCATGAGAGCGCTGGCATCGACGCTGGTGGCAATCGGGCCGGAATTCGCCGAAGCGGCGCAGATAGCCGGCGCGGGGCCCTTGCGGATCTTTGGCCGGATAACCCTGCCACTGGCCCGTCGCGGTATTGCGAGTGCGATATCTCTGGTGATCATCCTGCTGTTTCACGAATTTGCCGCGACCGTGATGGTCGCAGGCCCCCGAAACCAGTTGATGGGTTCGGTGCTGTATAAGCACTGGATCGACGGCAGCCTGCCTCGGGTCGCGGTCGTCGCGTTGATCATGGTCGCGGTTACGAGCCTCGGTGTATTCGCGGCCTTTGCCATTGGAAGCTTTGACTCGCGCCGCAGGTCGGCAGCCAGGGGTTGATTGGCGATGTCACATATCTCGCTCAAAAATCTGATCAAGCGCCACGGAACAAAAACGGTCCTCGACGGCCTGTCACTCGATGTTGCCGATGGCGAGATCGTTGCCTTGCTTGGTCCGTCGGGCTGCGGCAAAAGCACGCTTCTTCGATGCATTGCCGGGTTGGAAAAACCGAACGCGGGACAGATTGCGCTGGACGGGCGCATTGTCTTCGACAGCGAAAAGAACATCTTGGTGCAACCGCGCGACCGAAACGTCGGATTCGTTTTTCAATCATTTGCGCTTTGGCCGCACATGACGGTGATGGAAAACGTTTCCTTTCCGCTCAAGACCAGAAAAAAGGTCAAGAACTATCGAGCCCGGGTCGAGAAGATATTGTCGAAAGTGCGGTGTGCAGAGCTGGCCAGCCGATATCCATCAGAGCTGTCCGGTGGCCAGCAGCAGCGCGTCGCGCTGGGCAGGGCGCTTATCGCCGAGCCGAAAGTGATGCTGCTTGACGAGCCGCTCTCGAATCTTGACGCCCTCTTGCGCATCGAGCTTCGTCAGCAGCTGAGGGAGATCCACCGATCGTTCAAATTTACCGGTCTGTTTGTCACTCACGATCAGGCGGAAGCCTTGCATGTTGGCGACCGCATTGCCTTGATGAGAGACGGACGGGTCGAGCAGATTGGAACGCCCAAGGACGTCTATGAAGCGCCGGCGACGCCGAATGCGGCGCGCTTCTTCGGGGTGGAAAATCTGGTCGAGCTGTCATCGGATTCGGTGTGGCCCTCACTGCGAAACCTGTGCGCGGGAATTCCAGGCCCGGTGACCCTGGGATTTCGCGCCCTCGATCTTTCCATGCAAGCGGGCCGCAATGCAGAATTCGGCGCGGATCATATCGTGCTCGGGTCAGGGTGGATCAAAGATACGATTTTTCTCGGCAATACCGTCGAAGTCTCGATTGGCGTTCACGGCGAGACAGTGCGGTCTGCCGTCTCTCGCGCATCCGACTGGATGCGCGACGGCGCGGAAATAACAGTCGCGGTTCCGGCATCACGATTGCTTATTTATTCCAACGGGCGTTTGCTGCCGCGTCTCGTACGATCGTCGGGGCTTAAATTGGCGTGACGCGGTCCCGGGTTTGTTTGTGTTCCGAAGTTAAAGTCCGAGGCTGGCTTGCTCTCGCCCTACACTTTGGATCGACAGCACCCTCAAGCCATCTTGAATGGTCTGACGACGGACGGACCAGGAACCTCATTCCAGCGGGCGATCGCTATGGTGCTGCCGTCTCCCTCGTAGGACACCAAATGATGGCACGAGGCGTTATCGACGGCACCAAGGGTGCCCGGTTTGAGACCGGCGACCGTATGAAATCCCTGCCAGATCACGCCTCCGTGCGAGATCGCGATGGTCACTCCTCCCGACCGCGTCTTCTCTAGCAAGTCACGAAGGACGGCCGACGATCGATCAGCAAAGGCGATTTCGGACTCTCCGCCAACCTCCTCGACGACATCCTCGCCGCCGATCAGGCGACGCCAACGCTGCTCGTTATCCGCTACGACTTCATCTTTCCGCATTCCCTCCCATCGCCCGAGCGAGCGTTCCCGCAAACGCGGGTCGAGCGTCGCTACGCGTCCGAGGGCCGATTCAAGCGGCTCCACGGTTTCGCGGGCGCGCAGCAAATCGGAACTGACCAGCACCGCATCGGGATAAACAGGCGCCAGTGCTGCCGCTATGACCGCGGCCTGCTGATGACCTCGTTGTGACAGTCCCGAACCCGATTGGCCTTGAAACTGGCCGGCGACATTCCAATTCGATTCCCCATGCCGAATGACAATCAGCCTCTTTGCCAATCGCCGGGATGCCGGATAGCCCCGCAGTCCCGCCCAGTCGACGTGCGTCTTGTTGTCAGCCATTATCAATCTCACGACGTCTCAGCCGGCTTGTCAGAGTAAAGACCCGCGTACTCTTCCGACAACGCCTGTTTCGCCACCTTGCCGTGAATGGTCTTTGGCAGATCACGCAGAAAGACCACCGCTTTCGGCACCTGAATGCGCATAAGGTTCTCTCGGCAGAACTCCTGAATGCGGTTCTCGCTTTCCTTGATAGGGTTGTCGCACACCACAAAGGCCGTTACCGCTTCCCCCCAGTGGGGATGGGGGAGTCCGAGGACAGCAACTTGCCTGACGCCGGGCGCCCCAATCAGAACTTCCTCGACATCGCGAGGATAGACGTTCGAGCCACCGGTAAGGATCATGTCTTTCGCACGGCCGGCGTAATAGAAGTATCCATCCTTATCCCGTTTGCCCAGGTCGCCCGTGAAGAACCACCCGTCTCGGTACGATGTGGCCGTGAGTTCGGGCTGTCCATAATATCCCTTCGATATAGCGTCGCCGCCGATCACAATCTCGCCAATTTCACCGGGCTCGGCCTCTTCGCCATCTTGCTTCAGTATCCGGATCACGTACCCGGCATAGGGCCGTCCTACGCTTCCCGGCTTCGTCGCCCGTTCAACATCTGTGATGATGACCCCGCCACCGGTCTCGGACGCGCCGCCAAGTTCGAATTGGCGAATCCCGAGGGCCATCACAGCGCGGTACAGATGTTCAGGGAGAGGCGCGCCCGCAGAGATGATGCGATCCAGGCAACTGAGATCCGCATCCTTGAATGACGGATGTGAAATCAAATCCTGGATCATGGTCGGAACGGCAAACATTGTGTTCGCCCGATGGGCTTCAATGGCCTTGATCACGTCACGTGGATCGAAAGTCGGTGCAATGACGCAGGTCATTCCGAGCAAAGCGTAGGGCAAGACGCTCAACAGCTGCGTTCCGCCCATGCATAGCTGGGTGCCAACGAAACCGATCTCCCACTGCCGGAATTCTTGGGCAAGAGCATTGCAGAAGAGCTTCGCCTCAACATCACGGTACCCATTGATTGCGCCCTTAGGCTCGCCAGTCGTTCCGGACGAAAAAACAAGGAGTGCCGTATCTTCCATCTCTATCCGCTGAAGCGGGAATCGATCCGTGAGTTCAGCCTTACCCTCCCGAACGAGGTCGTCGACCGTCCGTCCCGCGAAGGTTTCATCGACCGTCGGATCCCATGTAAAGTGGATGTCAACGCCACTATCGTCGCGAATTGACTCGACGCGTTCTCGCAGCTCGGCGTTGGACGTGAATACGGCCTTCACATCGGCATGCCTGAGCTGTCGCGATAGCATCGGCGCAGGCAGCCCCAGATTCGTGAGGACGGCCACCGCCCCAATCTTGAAAAGGCTGAATTCGACCGCAAGAAACTCGATGGAATTATCGCCCAGAATCGCGACATGATCGCGATATCCGACACCCCGTGCCTTCAGTGTGTATGCAAGCCTGTCGGTGAATAGCTCGAAATCACGCCACGATATTTCCTTGTCGCCGCACACGTAAGCGCGGCGATCGGGAAAGCGCAGTGCGTTTCGCCGCGGAATCGCACCAAGGTGCATGAGATCGTCGCCATGGGCTTGTATAAGACCAGCTGGACCAGTTGCACGAACCATATCGGGAACTCCTCGATCTTCCTGCAGGCACCGGCGATACCGCTATTGCATGTGCGGATGACCACGGCCCTGCTTGACCTGTCTTGTTACCCGCAGACTTGCGTATTCATCTCGCATGGGCGGCCGCCAGGCAATCGGGCCTTCCTGATAGGCGGCCTGTCAGCTCGCGCCGTCGAGAATCCGAATTTGACCCAGATCGCCGCTCAGATTGATTGTCGCTCCATCTTGAATCAGGCTCATCGCATCAGAAACCTGGACTGCCGGGATTCCGTACTCGCGAGCAAGGCATGCGCCATGCGCAAGCATTCCGCCCGTTTCCAGCACAAGCCCGGATAGGCCGACGAAGGTTGTGGCCCAGCCTGGGTCCGTGCTGTTCGTGATCATGATGTCGCCCGGTCTCAGGCGGCCGGCGTCCTCCAGGCGGCGGATTACCCGAGCGTTCCCGGTCACGCTGCCGCGGCTGGTTCCGACGCCTGTCAGCAGTTCCCGCGATGACGCTGCGGCACCGGCATCCTGGGCGTCCTGGTAGACGGTGCCATTGCCATAGATGAACGTCGGCGGGCGCCACCCTTCGTCTATTCTCTCGCAATTGCGTCGTCGCGCCGCCACCTTGGCCCGAACCAGCCGCGGGCTGCTGATCTGGCCTTGCAGAAGTCGAGTAAGCTCGTTCTGCGACAGGTAGTAGAAGTCGTCTTTGGCATCCAGAAGTCCGCGCTCGTGCAGCCGACGGCCCAAATCCGCAAATACCCGCTTAAGGCCAAAGATGTACGCGTCAGTGATGTGCCGTTCGTTATCCCGGAGAATGAAGAACTTAAGCAGGTACTCCTGAACGTAGCTGAAGGCGCCCGCCTTCGCCCGCCCAAACGGCTGCCGCTCGATCTTCGCCAACACTTTTTCAGTCGCGGCATCACGTGTTGCGATAAGTTTTTCTCTTGGTGCGTCGCTAAATTGATTGTCGGTTCCGAGCAGCAGCGACAAGCTCTGGTAGTCGATTTTCGGGTTCTCGATGCGCCGGTCATACCAGATGTCTCGATCGGCCTGACCGCGATGCCCGAACTCCCGCAGGAATTCCTTGTAGCGCTCCTGGAATCGGATCCCATCTGGATGGAGAGCGACCTTGTCGAAGAAGTCCTGTGCCGTGGAAGAACGGAACAATTCTGTCAGCGCATCAGAGCCGCGAATGATAGACGCCAGCTCCGAGAGATAGTGACTCTGCTTGATGGTAAAGGTCGGGTCTCCCGGCAGGCCGGTGACGAGGTCCAAGAAAGCCATCGGATCCTGCTCGCCACACCATTCCTTCAACATCCACTTGAGCGTCGCCGCCATGAAAAGCCGATAGGCATAAAAGGCCGGGATCAGCCCATCGAGCCAATCGTGCTGACCTTCTCGAAGTTCGTCGATATAGCACAACAGCTCCGCGTCGCTAAGGAGGCGTAGCTCTTCTGGCGTCCGTCCCAGCGCCCTTTTCAGGGTCGCCGGATCGTTCATCACCGTATCATAGGTTTCGAAGACCCGGTGCAAACCGAATTTCGGCTCCATGAGTTCGACGCGCTCAATCAAGCTCAGGAAATCGGCCCACGATCCTGGACTCTGCTTGAGATCGTTCCACCAGCTCGACGGGATATACTCCGCAATATGCCGCTCGCGAGCGGCGGGCGGCACCATGTACGCCTGATTCAGAAACTCGAACCGGCAGCTAAGGTAGCCGACTCCCTTGTGATACTTAAAGTTGCGTAACTTGCTGCCCTCTTCGGCATAAGGCCCGCCCCAGATCTTCCACCATCGCGAGGTCCGCTTCGTCCTGCTCTCGGCGTGGAGAGAAAAATACAGCGGCGTGATGCGGCCGCACCACATCGCGTCTGCGAATTTTCGTGTCAGGACATCGCCGCTACCGAATTTTGGCAGGTCGATCCAGTCCTCAAGGTCCTCATCCCAGCTGAAGTCGACACCGGTGATGTCCCGCGCCTGCAGCAGGAAATACTTGTCATCGGCGAATGCCCACTCAATGTCCTGGGGCCACTCGCCATAAAACTCGCTCACCCGCTTTGCCAGCGATCCGAGTCGAATCAGTGCATCGTCGTTGAGCACAAAGCGAGACCGGTCTGAAACAGGCGTTGCCTCGACGACCGTATTGCGGCCGGTTTCGCGATTTCGGACGACCCGGCATTCCTTGCTGCCGAGCGTGCGGCTATTCACCTCGAGCGTCTGTCTATTCAGGATGTATTGATCGGGGGTGGTGATCCCCGACATGACCGCTTCGCCAAGTCCCCATGAGGCGTTAACCACATACTCGTCGACTGCGCCCGTCAATGGGTTGGCTGTGAAAATGGCACCCGCCGCCACGGCGTCGATCATCAATTGAACAACGACGCCAAGATCGCCTTGAACCTGATCGAAGCCCTGCTGGTGCCTATAGACGGTGACACGATCGGTCCACAGAGAACCCCAGCACCGCCGGAGAGCGTCGAGAAGGTCCTCGTCGCCTAAAATGTTCAGATAGCTGTCATACTGCCCTGCGAACGAAGCACTCGCCAAATCCTCTGCGACACCGGATGAGCGAACCGCGACCAGTCGATGACTGCCGAGCGCATGATACGCGTCAAGAACGGCTCGAGCGACCGGTTCTGGGATCGGATGGCTCTCAATGAGCGCTCGAATCTCGGCGGTCTTGGCCTTTACGATCTCGCCATTGGCAAAATCAATGACGGACAGATGCGTTTGAATCTTGTTTTTCAGATCCTTGTGTTCGAGGAACTGGGCATAGGCATCTGTCGTCACCAGGAACCCGGGCGGGATGGGAAAGTCTGCCTGAACCATCCGCGCCAGGCTGGCTCCTTTTCCTCCGACTCGAGAAATCTCGATTGCAGCCGCGTCGAGGAAATTTAGAACAAGATACACGGGCAAACCCCTTCAGTCGTTTGGATAATCCTCGGTCCCTGCCCTTTAGGAGCGGCAGGATATCTTTGGTGTATCTGCATTTGGCGCCCGACTATTCGGCCGCACCAACGACGTTTGCAGGCACGCCTGGCGTCCGCCCCGCTATCGTCTTCAGAGTCTCCATCAACGTTTTCGCAAACGATTGACTCTGGAGCCTTGCTTGCATCCTTGACGGAAGATTCCACCGAGACGTGGGGCAGACAATTAGAGATTTGGCAAAGGCCGTTTCGAATTTTGGCAAGTCGCGGTCAGCGACATTGACCTACATGTTCGCCTCTACGGCGCGGGATAGCAATGACGGCCCTTCAAGTGCGCGATCAGGTATCTGCTCGCAGCAGGAACCTTGTCGTGCAAGGCGCAGAGCAACATCTGCCGCAAGGCCCAGGGCTCGTCCAAGGCGAGCAGCCGCAGATTCATCGTTTTTTGAAAGATGCTCACCGCGCCCTCGGACATGATGCCGACACATAGGCCGGCCTCGATCAAGCGGCAGGCCGATTCGAAACCGCGGACCTGAATAAGCTTGTTGCGATTACTCCCTCCATCGGTCAGGTGACGGACAAGCGGCGCGCTTCCTGCCATGCAGACAAGGTCGTAATCAAGAACCTGCTGGAATTTGACCTTGATACCTTTGAGCGGGTGATCCTTGCGAACGATCACACCTATCCGGTCAGGACCATATGAAGTGATATGAAAACCATCGGTACGAGCCACCCCGGATGTAATGATGCCAATGTCGGCTGTGGCTTCGCGAAGGGCACGCGCAATGTCAGTGCTCGTATGCTCTCTCACCTCGACCTGGATTTCCGGAAACAGAGCTTGGAACTCTGCCAACTGGGACGGCAGGGACTGAGCCATGATCGAAGGGTTCGCATAGAGCCGCACTCGCCCCTTTGCCCTTGATTCAAATTCAGCCATCTCGACAGAAAGCTGTGAAACGTTGGCCAACAACCCCTGGACGTGCTCTGCGAGCCTTTTGCCGGCCACCGTCGGCTCGGTGCCATTCGGACTGCGTAGCAGCAATTGTGTCCCGAAGCGCTCTTCAAGCTGCGAGATTCGCCGACTGGCAGCGGACAAAGCAATGTTGGATTGTTCCGCTGCGCGAGAAAGACTCCGGGTCTCGACAACGCGCAAGAACAATGCGAGCGATGTAAGATCGGGAATCATGATGATCCAGCAAAAGAATCACTGTTCATAAACATGACGAACGCACGCATTTAATCCCGCCCTGGCGATGACCTGCCAGGGGGCCTTTATCCAGCGGCGGTCAGGGCCGTGGCCATTGTTACGCCTTTCGGCGCGGGTTGAGCAACAGGCTCGGGCCCCAAGCCATTCAGGCGCGGTGTGGCGAAGCCTGTTGCGATGATCTGCTCCTCCGTAAACCTCTTCCTCTTCAGCCGTCTGTCCCCCTACACCCCATGCCCCAGGGCTTCGGTCAGATCCTTGAGCGCCTGGGCCTCGCTTGTCACCTTGATCGTGTGCATGCCCAGCGCGTGGGCGGGCTTCAGGTTGATGCCAAGATCGTCGAGATAGATCGCCTGCGCCGGCGAAACGCCAAGCGCGTCACAGGCGATCTGATAGATGCGCGGGTCGGGCTTGCGCATGCCGGCCTTGCTCGATTCGATCACATGGTTGAACAGCGCCATGATCTCGGCGACCGCCGCGATATAGGCGGGCGGGCGAAAGCCCGGGCGCTTCACGTTGTTGGTGATGCAGGCCGTCTTGTAATCGCGGTTGATGGATTTCAGCGCCTGCACCATGCGCGGACGGATGTCGCCGCCCAGGCAGCCCAGCACCGCAAGCGGGTCGATCTCGACGCCAAGCGCCCGCGCTTCCGCCGCGAACAGGGCGCCGAAGGTGTCGATATCTACCTCGTTCCGCTCATAGCGCGCCCAGGCATTGGTATCGGGGTTGGCGCTGTTGATCCGGCGCACGATGTCGGCCGGCCAGCCGCGCGCCGCTTCCAGCCGGTTGAACGCCTCGAAGGGGCTGGTCGTGAAAACGCCGCCGAAATCCCACAGCACGGCGTGGAAACGTCTTGATCCGGTCATTCGGTCTGCCTTCCGTTGTCCTCATGCATGGCTGATGCGCCGCCACTCGGCTTCGTCGATCATGGCGATGCCAAGCTTGGCGGCCTTGTCGACCTTCGATCCCGCATCCGCGCCGATCACCACGATATCGGTGTTTCTGGACACCGAGCTTGCCACTGTCGCGCCCATCGCCTCGGCGCGGGCCTTCGCTTCGCTCCGGGTCATGGTGGCTAGGCTGCCGGTAAAGACGATGGTCTTGCCGGCCAGCGCCGAACCTTCGGCGGCACGCGGCGGTTCGGCGGCCGTCACGCTTACCTCGCGGGCCAGGGCGTCGATCACTGCCATGTTGCGCGGCTCGTCGAAAAACGCGATTAGGTCGGCGGCGACGCTGTCGCCGATGCCTTCCAGGTTCAAGAGTTCGGCATAGGCGTCCGAGCCCGTGTCGCGGGCAGCCAGCATGGCCTGCCGGAAGCGATCAAAGCCGCGATAGTGGCGGGCGAGGAGTTTCGCGGTCGCCTCGCCGATCTGGGGAATGCCGAGCGCATAGATGAAACGGTCAAGCGCGATGGCGCGCCTGGCATCGATGGCGGCCATCAGCTTGGCGGTCGATTGCTCGCCCCAGCCCTCGCGGGCGGCGATGGCGGCGCGCTGCGTGTGCAGGCGGAAGATGTCGGCCGGGGTTGCGATCAGGCCGGACTGGAAGAATGCCTCGATGTGCTTTCGCCCCAGGCCCTCGATGTCGAAGGCATCGCGCGAGACGAAATGGCGCAAGCGTTCCACCGC
This sequence comes from Alphaproteobacteria bacterium, assembly GCA_046348645.1. GTDB lineage: Bacteria > Pseudomonadota > Alphaproteobacteria > JAXMDU01 > JAXMDU01 > JAXMDU01. The sequence continues at coordinate 74,199 of JAXMDU010000009.1, read as the reverse complement.
CTGGGCCTTGCACACCAGGCCGCCGGTACAGCGCTTTGCCGCCGCGCCTTCCTCGCGGATGGCGTGGCTGCCGCAGACCGGGCAGGTATCGGGAAACCTGTAGGCATGGGTGCCGCGCGGGCGCTTGTCGGCCACTACCGCCAGGACCTGCGGAATCACGTCGCCGGCCCGCTGCACGATGACGGTATCGCCGATGCGGATGTCCTTGTCGGCGATGTAGTCCTGATTGTGGAGGGTGGCCCGTGCCACGACCACGCCGCCCACCGTGACCGGCGCCAGTTCCGCAACCGGGGTCAGAACCCCGGTCCGCCCGACCTGGATGCGGATGTCGTCCACCACCGTTTGCGCCTGCTCGGCGGGGAACTTGTGGGCGATGGCCCAGCGCGGGGCGCGTGACACGAACCCCAGCCGCTCGCGCAAGTCCAGCCGGTCCACCTTGTAGACCACACCATCGATGTCGTAGCCAAGCCCGGCGCGCGTTTCCTCGATCTCGCGATAGAAGGCCAGCGCCGCTTCCGGCGTGCGGCACAGCCGGGCCAGCGGGTTGACCGGCAGGCCCCACCCCTTGAAGCGGGACAGCACCTGCCAGTGGGTCTTGCCGAGGGGCTCGCTGGTTTCGCCCCAGGCATAGGCGAAGAAGCGCAGCTTGCGTTCGGCGGTCTTCTTCGGGTCAAGCTGGCGAAGCCCGCCCGATGCGGCGTTGCGCGGGTTGGCGAACAGCGATTCGCCCGCTGCCGTGCGCGCCTTGTTCACCGCCTCGAATTCGTCGTGGCGCATATAGACTTCGCCCCGCACGTCAAGGATTTCCGGCACGTCGCGCCCCGACAGGCGGTGCGGCACGTCGCCCACCGTGCGCAGATTGGCGGTCACATCCTCGCCGGTGATGCCGTCACCCCGTGTCGCACCGATGGCGAAGACGCCCTTCTCGTAGCGGAGCGAGATGGAAAGCCCGTCGATCTTGGGTTCGGCCACGATGTCGATGGGCGCGGCCCCGTCCAGCCCCAGGAACCGGCGCATCCGGGCGAAGAACTCGGCGATGTCGGGTTCCGCAAAGGCGTTGTCGAGCGACAGCATCGGCTGGCTGTGGCGCACCTTGGCGAAGCCGGCGGCGGGTGTTGCGCCCACCTTCTGGCTTGGGCTGTCGGGGCGGACCAGCCTGGGGAAACGGGCCTCGATGTCGTCCAGGCGGCGGCGAAGCGCGTCATAGTCGGCGTCCGAAATCTCGGGCGCGCTTTTTTCGTAATAAAGCGTGTCGTGATGGCGGATCTCGGCGCCCAGGCGATCAAGTTCCGCCGCCGCTTCATCGGCCGACAGATCGGCGGCCGGTTTGACCGCCGGTATCGCGCCGCCTTTCCGGCCCATCATGAATCGGCGCCAGCGATCAGGCTGGCGGCGGCGGCACGCGCCTCGTTGGTGACCGTGGCGCCCGCCAGCATGCGGGCGATTTCCTCGCGGCGATGATCGGCATCCAGGCGATCGACCCGCGTCACCGTGGCGGCGCGGCGGCCCTTGGCGCCATCGTCGGCCTTGCTGACCCGGTAGTGCTGATGGCCGCGCGCCGCAACCTGGGGCGAATGGGTCACGACCAGAAGCTGCACGTCGGATGCCAGGCGCACCAGGCGGTCGGCCACCGCTGCGGCCGTCGCGCCGCCGATCCCGGTATCAAGCTCGTCGAACACCAGGGTCGGCACCGGGCTGGCGCGCCGCAGCACCACCTTGAGGGCCAGGGTAAAGCGGGCAAGCTCGCCGCCCGACGCGATCCTGGCAAGCGGGCCGAATGGCGCGCCGGGGTTGGTCGCAACCTCGAACGCGACCCGATCGACACCCGGGGCGCCCCATTGCGGTTCGGGCAGCGCGTCAAGCGTGGTGCGAAAGCGGGCCTTGTCGAGCTTGAGCGGGGCAAGCTCGGCAGCGATCGACCGGTCGAGCTTTTTGGCCGCCTTCTGGCGAAGCGCGGTCAGCGCGGCCGCCGCCTGTTCGAAGGCGGCGCGGGTTTCGGTGGCGGCCCGGGCTGCCGTGGCGATGGCTTCGTCGCCCCGGGCAATGAGCGCAAGCTGGGCCGCGAAGTCATCGCGCAGTCTTGCCAGCCCGTCGACGGGCACCGCGTATTTGCGGGCCGCCGCGCGCAGGGCGAACAGGCGCTCTTCGACGTTTTCCAGCCGCTTCGGATCGGCGCCCAGATCGGCGCTCAGGCCCTCGATCAGCAGCCGCGCTTCGGCCACCTCGGCCATCGCGCGTTCCAAGGCCTCGATGGCGGGCTTCAGGCGATCGCCAATCCGCTCGGCCTGGCGCTCGAGCGGCCGGAGCGCGGCGCGCAACGCGGCCTCGACCGGGCGACCGCCCGCCAATTCGTGGCTCGCCGATTCCAGGGCTTCGGAAATCTTGGCGCCATGCTGAAGCAGGCTGCGCGTTTCCGCCAGCGCCATTTCCTCGCCGTCCTTGGGGGCAAGGTGGTTGAGTTCGCCCAGCGCGTGGCGCAGGAACTCTTCTTCGCTGCGCGCCTTGGCCATGCTGGCTTCGGCGGTGGCCAGGGCATCGACCGCCGCGCGCCATGCGGTCCAGGCCGCCTGCACGGCATTGCGCGCGGGGTCGTGACCGCCGAATGCGTCCAACAGATCACGATGACTGGCGGGATCAAGCAGACCGCGATCATCGAACTGGCCGACGATCTCGACCAGCGCATCGCCGACCGCCCGCAACAGGCCTATGCCGGCCGGCTGGTCGTTGATAAAGGCGCGGCTCCGGCCATCCGCCGAAACGACGCGGCGCAACACGATGGATTCGGCGGCATCCAGGTTGTGGTCGGCCAGCAGACTGTTGACGGGGTGGGACGGCGGCAGATCGAACACGGCGGCGACGCTGCCCTGCGCCACGCCCTGGCGAACAAGCCTGGCATCGCCGCGCACGCCAAGGGCCAGGCCCAGCGCATCGAGCAGGATCGACTTGCCGGCGCCGGTCTCGCCGGTCAGGACATTGAGCCCCGGTTCAAAGGCAAGGTCGAGCCGGTCGATGAGCACGATATCGCGAATCGACAGGCTGGAAAGCATCAGAAGACCGTGTTCCAGGCCCGGCTGATGAAGCCCCGCTTCTCGTGCTGCGGCCGCACGTCGATGCCGGTCAGGATGGCGTAGGAATCGGTGTACCACTCGCTGCCGGGATAATTGTGGCCCAGCACTGAGGCGGTCTTCCTTGCTTCCTCTTCAAGTCCCAGGGCCAGGTAGCACTCGGTCAGGCGATGCAGCGCTTCGGGCACATGGGTCGTCGTCTGATAGAGATCGACCACGCGGCGAAAGCGGTTGATGCCGGCCAGGTATTGCTTGCGGGTCAGGTAATAGCGCCCGATCTCCATCTCCTTGCCCGCCAGATGGTCGAGGGTCAGGTCGAGCTTCAGCTTCGCATCGCGGGAATAGCGGGAATCGGGAAAGCGCCGGACCAGCTCGTCCAGCGCGGCGCGCGCGCGGGCGGTGGTTTCCTGGTCGCGGCCAACATCCGTGATCTGTTCGTAATAGGAAAGCGCCTTCAGGTAATAGGCATAGACCGTGTCGCGGTTGCCGGGATGAAGCTGGATGAACCGGTCCAGCGCGCCGATCGCGTCGTCATACTTGTTGCCGCGATAGCGGGCAAAGGCGCCCATCAGCTGGGCCTTGGTCGCCCAGACCGAATAGGGGTGCTGGCGCTCGACTTCGTCGAACAGCTTGATGGCGGCCGGGATGTCGTCGGCCATCAGGGCGTCCATGGCGCCGTTGTAGAGGTTCTCGACCGGCGCCTCGATATAGGGATTTTCCTTCGTCCCCGAGCAGGCGGCAAGAACGACTGCCGTGGCCAGGGCGAATACAAGATTGCGGGCGCGGAGCCAGACGGGCTTCGGATCGGATGTATGCATGGGCGCAATATATCATGTGTCGCCATCACCCCGTAAAGGGATGGGTGCCGCAAAACCGTATTAAAACCGGCCGTTCGGGTGGGCTATTGGGCCGCGGCGGTGGCAGCGACCAGCGGCTCGCGCTCCCATGTGGCGGGTGCGTTGCCGGCAGTCTCGTCGACCATGGTCTCGACCCGCCAGGCGCGGTGATCGGCGAACAGCTTGCGCAACAGCTGGTTGTTGATGGCATGGCCCGACCGGCGCGCCGAGACATGGCCCAGGATAGGCGCTCCCGCCAGATACAGATCGCCCACGCAGTCCAGCACCTTGTGGCGGACGAATTCGTTGGTGAAGCGCAGGCCTTCGGCGTTCAGGACCCGATCGCCGCTGATGACAACGGCATTGGCTAGCGACCCGCCGCGCGCCAAGCCGGCCGCGCGCAGCTGCGCGACCTCGTGCTCGAAGCCGAAGGTGCGGGCGCGGGCGATCTCGGTCCTGAAGGTCGCTTCGGTCAGGGTGAAGAAACAGGATTGCCGCGCGATCGCATCGCTTTCGAAATCGATCTCGAACTCGATGGTCGGCTCGTCGCTCGGGCGGAGCGACATGCGGCGTGAACCGGATACGATCTCGACCGGCTTCAGGATGCGGATCGCCTGGCGCGGCGCGTCCTGTTCGACGATACCGGCGCAATCGATCAGAAAAACGAAGGGCTCGGCACTGCCGTCCATGACCGGAACTTCCGGCCCGTTCAGCTCGATCACGGCGTTATCGATCCCCTGGCCGGCCAGGGCCGCCATGAGATGCTCGACCGTCGCAACCGTCACGCCGTTATCGTTACCGATGACCGTGCACATCTGGGTGGCAACGACATGCCGCCAAGTGGCCGGAATTTCGGCGCCCCCGCCGGTGATGTCGGTGCGCCGGAAGCGGATGCCGCTGCCGGGTTCGGCGGGGCTGATAACCATCGTGACGGTGTTCCCCGAATGCAGCCCGGTGCCCGAGCATCCAATCGAATTCTTCAGCGTCTTTTGTCTGACGATCGGTCTGGAAATCATAATGAACCTTGCCCCCGCGATCCCCGCTGGCAGGCTTTGGCCGCAGGATCGAACGCTCCGGGTTGTAACAGCAAGGTCCCGGAGCGCTCAAATCAACAATTATTGCAGAATGTTACGGCGCTCCGTTACGGCGGTCCCTGGGGTTCGGGGCCGCCGTAACGGGCAGGATCAGTTGGCCTGCCGGCGCAGGAAGGCCGGAATGTCGAGAAGGTCGTCCTCGCCGGATTTAAGGTTGATGCGCTCTTTGGCATCAAGCCCGCCGAGCCGCGGCTGGACCGGGGTTTCCGCCGCCGGCCTGGCGGCCGGCTGCTGCGCCTTTGGGGCGGGGGCGGGGTTGGCCGTGGGCTGACCCAGGGCGGATTGGGTCTGGATAGCTGCCTCTTCCTGGGCGCGGCGCTGGCGGGCGCGGCCGCCGGTCATGCGCTCGAAGAAGCTCAGCCCACGCCCACTGCCGGCGGTGGGATTGCCCGGCCGCCGGCCCATTTCCCCGCCGCCATTGGCAATGGCCGCCTCGGCGAAGGGATCGGCCGTGGCGGTGGTTGCGGCGGTCCGGGCGGGTTCGGCTGGGCGCGGCGGAATGAAGGGCAGTTCGAGCCGTGCGGCGTCACCCGAAACCGGCCGTTCTGCGGCGGGTGGCGCGGCTTCCTCCTTCAACAGGAGCGGCATCTCCAGGGTTTCGGCCACCTCGGGCATCTGGGCGGGCGCCGGCTGTGCCTTTGCCTCGGCCGCAACGGATTGGGCCATCGGGGCCGCCTGGGCGATGGTGGCCGGCCGAACGCTTTGGACAGCCTGGGCCATTTGGACAGCCGGGGCCGGCTGCGCGGCGCTCGCGGCGGGGCGACGGATCTCGGATCCGCCGACGACGGTGAATCGGCTGGGAACAGGCTTCGCCTGGGCCGCGGCATCGATCCCGGTCGCGATGACCGAGACCCGCATCCGCCCCTCGAGCTTCTCGTCGAAGGTCGAACCGAAGATGATGTTCGCGTCAGGATCGACTTCGTCGCGAATGCGGTTCGCGGCCTCGTCGACCTCGAACAGCGTCATGTCGAGACCGCCGGTGATGTTGATCAGAACGCCACGGGCGCCCTTCATCGACACATCGTCAAGGAGCGGGTTCGAGATCGCCGCTTCCGCCGCCTGGATGGCGCGCTTCTCACCTTCGGCTTCGCCGGTTCCCATCATCGCCTTGCCCATTTCGCTCATGACCGAGCGGACGTCGGCAAAATCCAGGTTGACCAGGCCCGGCATGACCATCAGGTCGGTCACGCCGCGCACGCCAGACATTAGGACGTTGTCGGCCATCTTGAAGGCATCGGCGAAGGTCGTGTGCTGGTTCGCAATCCGGAACAGGTTCTGGTTCGGAATGACGATCAGCGTATCGACATACTGCTGCAGTTCGCGGATCCCCTCTTCGGCGATGCGCATGCGATTCTGGCCTTCGAAGTGGAAGGGCTTGGTAACCACGCCGACGGTGAGGATCCCCTGTTCGCGGGCGGCACGGGCAATGACCGGTGCGGCGCCGGTGCCGGTGCCGCCACCCATGCCGGCCGCCATGAACACCATGTGGCTGCCCTGCAGTTCGACGACCACCTGATCGTAGATTTCCTCGGCGGCGGCGCGGCCGATCTCGGGCCTTGCTCCGGCGCCAAGGCCCTGGGTGGTGGCAAGGCCCAGCTGGAGCACGCGCGAACTGAGCGAGCGGGCAAGGGCCTGGGCATCGGTGTTGGCGACGATGAAGTCGACGCCTTCAAGATTGGACGCGATCATGTTGTTGACCGCGTTGCCGCCGGCGCCACCGACGCCGATGACGGTGATACGGGGCTTCAGGGCGGGCTCGTTGTGCGGGATGCTGAGATTGATGGTCATGACGTCCTCCGCGCTCGATAGCTGATTCTTGATGGTTCCAAGGGCCTAACCGGTGCCGTTCCGCTGGCGCGCCCGCCGGTTGCCGGGCGCCGGATCATGGGTTGCATCAGGTCTTCATCAAAAATTCTCCCGAAGCCAATGGCCCGCGCGCCCGAACAGGCCGTTCGATCCATTGGCATGAGCCTTGGGCCGGCTGCTTGGGGCCGTGCTCCGCGCCCGTGGCGCGGCGCCGCGGGCCGGAAGCGGCCGCCGGGATTCACGCAGCGTGTAAAGAAGAAGGCCGGCCGCGGTGGAAAAGGCCGGTCCGCCGGTCGCCTCGGCCAGGCCGGGAATGCCGACCGGGCGGCCAAGCCGCGCCTGCTTGTCGAAAATCAGCGATGCCAGTTCGGTCACGCCTTGAAGCTGGCTTGCGCCGCCGGTCAGGACCACGCGGCGGCCGGCAATCCGGTCATGGCCGCTTGCTTCCAGCCGATCGCGCACCAGCTCGAAGATCTCTTCCAGGCGCGGCCGGATGATGCCGACCAGCAGGCTGCGCGGGACATGATTGGCGGTATCCGCATCCTGTTCACCGATGCGCGGCACGTCGATCAGCTCGCGGTCGTCGAACGACGACGGGATGCAGCTTCCGAACAGTGTCTTCATGCGTTCCGCATCGGCGATCGGGGTGCCAAGGCCGCGGGCGATATCGTGGGTCACATGCAGCCCGCCGGCCGGCACGCTGTCGGAAAAGATGATCTGGTCGTCGGCAAAAACCGCGATGGTCGTCGTGCCGCCGCCCATGTCGATGACGGTGGCGCCCAGCTTGCGCTCGTCATCGACCAGGCACGACAGGCCCGAGGCATAGGGCGATGCGACGGCCGCATCGACATCCAGACGGCAGCGGGCGACACAGCTGGTAAGATTGCGCAGCGCCCCCGCGGCGGCCGTCACCATGTGCATGTCGACGCCCAGCCGTTCGCCGAACATGCCGCGCGGATCACGGATGTTGCGCGCGTCGTCGATGGTGAAGCCGACGGGAATCGAATGAAGCAGCTCGCGCTCGCCGGGCTCGTGATGGGCCACGGCCTGCGCCAGGACCTTGCGGATATCGGCATCGCCGACCGCGTGGCCGGCGATCGAGACCTCGACCCGCACGGTGCGTGACGAGGGGCGCCCGCACGAGACATTGACCAGCACGCTGCGGATCGTCTCGCCCGCCATCTGTTCGGCGGCGTGGACGGCGGTCAGGATCGAATTCGCGACCGCATCCATGTCGGTCACGGTGCCGGCCTGGACGCCTTCGGAAACCTGATGGCTCATGCCGATGACGCGGGGCACGTCGCCGCCTTCGACACGGGCGATGAAGCAGCAGATCTTGGTCGATCCGACATCGAGAGCGGCAACCAGGCCATTGCGCAGGCGATTCGTTGTCTTGCTCATGGCTTTTTCTATGTATCCTTGGCTGGAACGCGCGAACGGGTGGCGCCGCTTGGTGTCATCTGTACGATCAGGCGTCCGGGCTGACGCAGGTCAATCGCGACGATGTCGCGCGAGGTCAGTTTCTGCCCGCGCTCGAGTTCGACGAACTGCGCCCAGGCAAGGGCGGGCTCGGTTTCGGGCAGGCGGACGTCGATGCCGTTGTCGAGGCGCAGGTTCCAGCGCCGCTGGCCGACCCGGACCGCGGCCACCACGCGGGCCTTGAGATTGGGCGCCGTCTCCATGAATGCGAACAGGCGGGCCGCTTCGACCGGCGCATCGTCGCCGACGATCACGGGCAGGTTGCGGAAGCGGATCACATCGTTCTTCTCGACGACGACGCCGTCCCAATCGACGACCACGAAGGTTTCGCCCCTCTGCCAGAGCGCCATCGGCCGGCGCTCGGCAAGGCGCAGGTAAATGGTATCCGGCAGGCGCCGTTCGACCAGTGCGCTTCGAACCCAGGGCAAGGCCTCGATCCGCGCCCGCGCGGCGCGGGTATCGACCGCGAAGACCGGATCGCCGCGGCCGTGGCCAAAGGCCTCGAGCAGCGCGGTGCGGCCCGTTTCGGACCGCCCCTCGACCAGCACGTTCTCGATGCGGAGCCCGAAGTCGCCGCTCGCTTCGAGCAGGGCCTCGGTGACCCGGTCGACCGCCAGGTCGACAAGACCGGCCTGCCACAGGCCCCCGCCCACCGCGATCAGACCGGCGCCGGCCGCACCCAGAATGGCCGCGCGCCTGCGCAGCGGGCGGCGCGGGGCCGGCCGCTGACGATCACCGCTGCGGGCTGTTTTCGCGGTCATGCGTCGCATCGCGCGGTCTCCACCATCCACATGACCAGGTCCGCAAAGCCGATGCCCAGATGCGCCGCGATCTCGGGCACCAGCGAAAGCGGCGTCATGCCCGGTTGGGTGTTCACCTCCAGAAGAGCGAAGCGGCCGATGGCGTCGCCCGATACGTTGGTGTCGTCGTAACGCAGGTCGGCGCGGCTGACGCCCCGGCAGCCCAGCGCCTGATGGGCGCCGAGCGCGATGCGCAGCGCCTCGGCATAGGCCGCCGCGTTCAGCGGCGCCGGCATCAGATGATCGGCTCCGCCGGCCGTGTACTTGGCCGTGTAGTCGTAGAAGCGGCCCTTCGGCCTGATTTCGACGGCGCCAAGGGCGCGATCGCCCATCACCGCCACGTGGACCTCGCGGCCCGGCACATAGCTTTCGACCAGGACCCGGTCGCCATAACCCCAGTCGATCTCGTCGGCGCGCGGATCGGGATCGTTCGCGAACACGACGCGGACGCCGACGCTGGACCCCTGGTTGAGCGGTTTCACCACATAGGGCTTGTCGATGCCGGCGCCGCGTGCGAACTCGGCGCGGCTCACCACACGGCCGTCGGCCAGCGGCAGGCCGGCTTCGGCGAACAGCCGCTTGGCCAGCGGCTTGTCCATGGCGATGGCCGACGCCGCGACGCCCGAATGGGTGTAGGGGATGCGCAGAAGCTCGAGCAGTCCTTGGACGCAGCCATCCTCGCCAAACCGGCCATGCAGGGCGTTGAACACGACATCGGGTTTCGGATCGAGCGCCCTGAGCAGCGCGCCGATATCGGCGCCGACATCGATCTCGGTCACCCGCTGCCCGCGATCGCGCAGCGCGCGTGCCACCGCCTGGCCGCTGACCAGCGAGACCTCGCGTTCGGGCGACAGGCCGCCCTTCAGCACGGCGATGTGGCGCATGGCGCTCATGCTTCGGCCTCGCGGTCCGGCCGGGCCGGAACGCCGATGCGGCGGATCTCCCATTCCAGGCGGATCCCCGAGGCCGCGAACACGCGCGACCGCACCTCTTCGCCCAGGGTCTCGATATCGGCCGCGGTCGCGGTTCCCGTGTTGATCAGGAAGTTGCAGTGCTTCTCCGAGACCATGGCGCCACCGACGCGCAGCCCGCGACAGCCGGCCGCATCGATCAGCTCCCAGGCCTTGTGGCCGGGCGGATTGGTGAAGGTGCTGCCGCCGGTGCGAGTGCGGATGGGTTGCGACTCTTCGCGTGACCGCGAAATGTCGGCCATCCGCCGCGCGATGCTGAGCGGATCGTCCGGCCTTCCGTCCATTGTGCAGCCGACGAAGATCCAATCCGGCGGGATTGCCGAATGGCGATAGGTGAAACCAAGGGTGGCGGGCGACAGGCGATGGCACCGCCCCTGTGGGTCCACCGCGTCGGCGTGGCGCACGACGTCCTTCATCTCCCGCCCATAGGCGCCGGCGTTCATGCGAAGCGCACCCCCGATGGTGCCCGGCACGCCGGACAGGAATTCAAGACCGGCAACGCCGGCGTTGCGGCAGGCCAGCGCGACATTGGCATCCAGCGCGGCGGCGCCCGCTTCGACCTGATGGCCGTCGATGGTGATGATGGTGAAACCGCGGCCAAGGCGGATCACGACGCCCGGAATGCCGCCATCGCGGACCAGGAGATTCGAGCCGACGCCGATCACGGTAACCGGCACATCGGCCGGCTTGCCCTGCAGGAAAGTGCAGAGATCATCGACGTCGAGCGGGCGGAAGCCGACCTCGGCCGGGCCGCCGACACCGAACCAGGTGATCCGGTCAAGGGGCATGGCTTCGGTGTAGCGGCCGCGCACGGGCGGCAGCTGTTCGATCAGGCGCGATTTCGAGACGCGGGCCGGCATCATGTCTTGCGCCCTGGTTTCGGCGCGACGCCGGATTTCGGATCGCCGAGGGCGTCCAGCGCGGCCGGCAACTCGTGGGCCCAGTTGGTGACGCTGCCTGCCCCCAGGCACACCACCATGTCACCCGCCTTGCTGACCGCCAGCACCGTTTCGGCAAGCTGATCGGGGCTTTCAAGCGGGACGACCTTGCGGTGGCCGTGGCGGCGCAGGCCGTGCACCAGCGCATCGCGGTTGATGCCGGCGATCGGCGTTTCACCGGCCGGATAGACGTCCGCAACGATCACGGCGTCGGCTTCGTTGAAGCAGGTGCAGAATTCGTCGAACAGATCACGCAGGCGGGTGAAGCGGTGCGGCTGGACGACCGCCACGACCGAGCCTTCCGCGACCATCCGCGCGCCTTTCAGCACCGCCTGGATCTCGACCGGGTGATGGCCGTAATCGTCGATCACGACGCGGCCCGCCCCGGCGCCCACCCGGCTGAAACGCCGCTTCACGCCGGTGAATCCGGTCAGGGCCCGGCGCATGGCGTCGTCGGGGATGCCAAGCTCGTCGCCAACCGCGATGGCCGCCAGCGTGTTCTGCACGTTGTGCAGCCCCGGCATCGGCAGCGCGATGCCGGCGATGGTGCGGCCGGCGCGGTTGGGCCGGTCGGCGATCACCACGTCGTAATGCATGACGCCCTGCTTCGGGGTGATGTTGATTGCCCGGACATCCGCCTGGGCTGATATGCCATAAGTCACGATCTTGCGATCGAGAACCCGGGGAATCAGTGCCTGGACCTCGGGGTGGTCGATGCACAGTGCGGCAAAACCATAGAAGGGGATGTTCTGGACAAAGCTGCCGAACGCGTTCCGTACCGCGGCGAATTCGCCATAGAACTCCATGTGCTCAGGATCGATGTTGGTGACAACGACGATCGTCGCCGGCAGTTTTACGAAGGTCCCATCCGATTCATCGGCTTCCACCACCATCCAGTCACCGCCGCCAAGGCGTGCGTTGGTGCCGTAAGCGTTGATGATGCCGCCATTGATGACGGTGGGGTCGAACTGGGCCGCATCGAGAAGCGCACCGATCATCGATGTGGTCGTCGTCTTGCCATGGGTCCCGCCGACCGCGATCGACCATTTGAGCCGCATCAGCTCGGCCAGCATCTCGGCGCGCCGCACCACCGGAATCAGGCGGGCGCGGGCGGCGTCAATCTCGGGGTTGCCGGTTTTCACCGCCGACGAAACGACGACGACCTGTGCGTCGCCAAGATTCTCGGCCCGATGGCCGATGGCGACCGGCACGCCCAGCGCCCGAAGCCGCCGCACATTGGCGCTGTCGGACACGTCGCTGCCCTGAACGCGATAGCCAAGATTGTGCAGCACTTCGGCAATGCCGCTCATGCCGATGCCGCCGATGCCGACGAAATGGATCATGCCGATGGAGAAGGGAAGCGCTTTCATGCTGCGATCTCCCGCATGATCGTCGCCGTTTTCGATCCACCCCCATCGGCCAGCGCGACGCTGGTAACCAGATCGGCCAGGTGCGCCGCCGCATCGCCGCGATCAAGCCGCCGCGCCGATGCGGCCGCCTTTTCAAGCGTCAGCGGCAGGCCCATGAAGGCCTCCAGGCGGGCGGCCAGCGCCTCGGGCGTGAAGGCGGATTGCGGCATCAGCCAGGCGGCGCCGGCTTCATCCAGCGCATTGGCGTTATCGGTCTGGTGGTCGTCAGCGGCGTGGGGATAGGGCACCAGCAGCGCCGGCCGTCCGGCCGCCACCAGTTCAGCGACGGTGCTGGCGCCGGCCCGGGCGATGACAAGCTGGGCCTTGGCCAGCCGCTCGGCCATGTCATCGAAATAGGGGGCAAGCTCGACGGCCAGCTTCATCCCGCGATAGGCCGTGGCGGCACTGTCGAGATCCTCCTTGCGGCACTGCTGGCTCAGGCGAATGCGGTCGCGCAGGGTCTCGGGCAGCAACCGGATCGCGGCCGGCACGACGGTCGAAAAGATGTGTGCGCCCTGGCTCCCGCCGATCACCAGCACCGTGAACGGGCCGTCCGGCCCGGGCGCCGGATAGGGCGTGCTGCCAAGGGCGGCGATCGCGGCCCGCACCGGGTTGCCGGTGACGGTCGCCTTGTCGCGGTCGGCGACGCTCAGGCCGCGCGTGTTCGTGAACGAGGTTGCGATGCAATCGACACGCGGCGCGAGAAAGGCGTTGGCGCGCCCCAGCAGGGCGTTCTGCTCGTGGATGATGGTCGGCAGGCGGCGCAGGCTGGCAGCCAGAACGGCCGGTACCGATGCATAGCCACCGAAGCCGACCACGGCGCCGGGTCTGATCCGGCCCAGCAAGCGCCACGAGATCAGGGTGCCGCGCAATGTCTCGGCCATGCCAAGGGCGCGGCCAAACACGCCGCCGGCGCTGGGCGTGGCGGCCGGGATCGCCACGGCATCGATGAAGTCGCCCTTTTCCTTCATGGCCAGGCCGCGCCGATCGGTAAACAGGACGGGCGCGAAGCCGCGCGTCGCAAGCGCGCGGGCAAGCGATTGGGCCGGCAGGACATGGCCGCCGGTGCCGCCGGTTGCAAGGACGATGCTGCGTCGCACCCCGCTCACAGGGTATCCTCCGAGGCTGCGCGCCGGCGGGTCAGGGCCAGCATCATTCCCATGCCAAGCGCAAGACCAAGCAACGACGACCCGCCATACGAGATGAACGGCAGTGTCATGCCCTTGGTCGGCATCATGCGCAGCGACGACGCCATGTTGATGATCGCCTGGATTCCAAACTGGACCAGCAGGCCCGACCCGGCGATCAGGACGAATAGGCTGCGCTCCTGCATCAGGCGCCCGAAACCGCGCAGGACGACAAAGGCAAACAGCGCGACAATGATCAGGCAGGCGGCAAGCCCCAGCTCCTCGCCCGCCACCGCGAACACGAAATCGGTGTGGGCATCGGGCAGCACTTCCTTGACCGTGCCTTCGCCCGGCCCGCGGCCAAGCACGCCGCCATTCATGAACGCTTCGATCGCCTTTTCCACCTGATAGCTGTCGCCCGATGACGGGTCGAGGAAGCGGTCCACGCGGCTTGCGACATGGGGGAAGACCAGATAGGCGCCGATCAATCCCGCGACCCCCGCCACGCCCAGGGTGACCACCCACAGAAGCGGCAGGCCGGCCAGAAAGAACTGCACGAACCAGACGGTCGAAACGACGATGGCCATGCCCAGATCGGGCTGCAGAAGCAGCAGGGCCACGACAATCACGTAAAGGAAAACGGCGGCCGCCTTGCCGGGAAAGCCTTCGCCCTTGCAATGCTCGGCGAACATCCAGGCCGAAACGACCGCAAAGGCCGGTTTGATGAATTCCGAGGCCTGGATCGACAGGCCGCCGATGGCAATCCATCGGCGCGCGCCCTTGATCTCGGGGCCGAAGAGCAGGGTCAGGACCAGCAGCGCCACCGAAACCAGGAAAATGATCGAGGCCAGACGCCGAATGGCACGCGGCGACAGAAGTGAAACGCTGACCAGAATGGCGACCGAGGGCAGCAGGAAGATGAACTGGCGGCGCACGAAATGGAACGGCTCGAGCCCGATGCGCTCGGCCACCGACGGGCTGGCGGCCAGCGACAGGATCGCACCGACACCGATCAGCATCGCGAGGGTGCCGAGCGACCAATGATCGACGGTCCACCACCACCGGGCGATGAGGCTTGTATCGGTGCGGGCGAATTCCTTCACGCGCAGGCCCTCCGCGGATGGCCGGCCAGGGTTCGCACCATGGCGCGGAAGGCATCGCCGCGCGCCTCGAAGTCGCGCCACTGGTCGAACGATGCCGCGGCCGGGGACAGCAGGACCACCGGGCCCGCCTCGCGGCCGGCCTGGGTGGCGCTTTCGGCCTGGGCAGCGCGATGCGCTTCGGCCAGCGCGGCCGACAAGTCGCCGCAGCGCCGGCATGGAATGCGATCGGCGATGGTGGCGGCGAAGGCATCCATCGATTCGCCGACCAGATAGGCGCAGGCGATGCGATCGAACCACGGCGCCAGGCTTGCGATGCCGCCCTCCTTGGCGCGGCCGCCCGCGATCCAGTGAATGCGTCGGTAGCAGGCCAGCGCCTTTGCCGTCGCATCGGCGTTGGTTGCCTTGCTGTCGTTGATGTAGCGGACGCCGTTGACGGTCGCGATCAGTTCCTGGCGGTGGGCAAGGCCTGGATAGGTGGCCAGTGCTGCGGCCGCCTGGGCGGCCGGTACGCCAAGCGCGCGGACCGTCGCATAGGCGGCGGCGGCGTTCTGCCAGTTATGGGGGCCGGGCAGGGTCGGCGCGGCGGCAAGATCGGCGGCGGTCCGCCCGGCGCCGCCCAGATCATCGACAAGAATGCCGTCCCGGACGGAAATGCCGCCCGCGGCATCGCCACCGACTGAAATCGGCACGACCCGAACGCCCCGGCGCCGCGCTGCATCAGCAATGGCGCGTGACGGTTCGTCATCGACGCCGACGACGAAGGTCCCGGCCGGACGCAGAAGCGAAACGATGTGCCGTTTCGCATCGACGTAGCCCGCGAAGCCGCCATGCCGATCCAGATGATCGGGTGTGATGTTGAGGAGGACCGCAACGTCAAGCCCGGCGGTCGCCATCAGGTCGAGCTGATACGAGGAAAGTTCGAGAACGTAGATGCCATCGGGTCCTGGTGGATCGAGCGCCAGGGCGGCAATGCCGATATTGCCCCCCAGCGCTGTCGCGTGGCCGGTCGTGCGCAGGATATGGGCGGTAAGGGCCGTTGTGGTGGATTTGCCGTTGGTGCCGGTGATGCCGACGGCGCGGGCGCCGGTCTCGCTTGCGAGCAGGATCTCGACATCGCAGATCACCGCACAGCCAGCCGCCTTGGCGGCCGCCGCGATCGGATGGGGTTTGGGGAAATGGAGCGGGATGCCCGGGCTCATCACCAGGGCGTACACCTGTGTCCAGTCGCAGCCCGCAAGGTCGCCAGGGGCGATCCCGGCGGCCTCGGCCTCGGCGCGCCTGGCCGCGTCGTCGTCCCAGGCCAGCACGCGCGCGCCGCTGGCCGCCAGGGCACGGGCGGTCGCCAGGCCCGATCGTCCCAGCCCGAGCACGGCAACCGTCTGACCTCTGTATGCGGGGGCGCGGATCACGGCTACCTCAGCTTCAGGGTCGACAGGCCGGCCAGAGCGAGGATCGATGCGATGATCCAAAACCGGATCACGATCGTGGGCTCGCGCCAGCCCAGCTTTTCGAAATGGTGGTGCAGGGGCGCCATGCGAAAGACCCGGCGGCCGGTCAGCTTGTACGATACGACCTGGACGATCACCGATACCGCTTCCAGCACGAACAGGCCGCCAATGATGAACAGCACCAGTTCGTGCTTGGTGATCACGCTGACCGCGCCCAGCGCGCCGCCGGCCGACAGCGAGCCGGTGTCGCCCATGAACACCATCGCCGGCGGCGCGTTGAACCACAGGAAGCCAAGGCTTGCGCCGACCAAGGCACCGCAGAACACGGCCAGTTCGCCCGCGCCCGCCACATAGTGGATCTGAAGGTAGTTGGCGAAGACGATGTTGCCGGCCAGATAGCTGATAAGGACGAAACAGCCGGCTGCGATCATGATCGGAACGATGGCAAGCCCGTCCAGTCCATCGGTCAGATTGACCGCATTCGAGGCGCCGACCATCACGACTGCGCCGAACGGGATGAAGAACCAGCCAAGCTGCAGCAGCACGTTCTTGAAGAACGGCACGGCAATGGCGCCCGCCAATCCGGCCGGGGCCAGCGCCGTCACCAGCATCGTCGCGACGATGGCGATGACGAAGCCCGTCACCAGCTTGATGCGCCCCGAGATCCCCCGGCTTGAACGCCGGGTGAGCTTCAGGAAGTCATCGGCAAAGCCTATGGCGCCAAAGCCCACCGTGACGAACAGCACGATCCAGACATAGCTGTTGGTAAGGTCGACCCACAGCAGGGTCGAGACCAGGAGCGAGATGAGGTTCAGGAATCCCCCCATCGTCGGCGTTCCCTTCTTGCTGAGCAGGTGGGATTCCGGCCCATCCTCGCGGATCGGCTGGCCATCCTTCTGCAGGCGTTTCAGCCAGCGGATCAGGGTGGGGCCCAGCACGAAGCTCAGGAACAGGGCCGTCACCACGGCCGCGCCCGTGCGGAACGTCAGATAGCGGAACAGGTTGAAGGCCTGGAAATCGTCGGCCAGCGGTGTGAGGAGGTTATAGAGCATGGCGGATTCCTCCTCGGCCGGCCTCATCAGCCGCTGAATCGGCGCGGCGCAGGGCATCGACGACAGCGTGCATCTTCAGGCTGTGGGATCCCTTCACCAGGACGACGTCATTGGCCCGCACGCCGCTTACGATCAGCAGAGCGAGCGCCTCGCCATTCGGGCCATGCAGGCCGCGCAGCCGCTCGGGCAGGCTGTCGCGCAGGCGTGCCATCAAGGGACCGGCGGTCAGGACCCGATCGACGGACGCGGCGAGAAGCGGCCCGGCCAGGCGCGCATGGCATTCTTCGGCGATGGCGCCAAGTTCCAGCATGTCGCCCAGAACCGCGATCCTGCGCCCGCCAGGACCCGGCTGGGTTGCACCAAGCTCGGCGATGGCCGCCTCCATCGCGGCAGGGCTTGCGTTGTAGGATTCGTCGATCACCAGGAAAGATCCGTCGCCGACCGTTACCCGGAAGCGCCGGCCCCGGCCTTCCACTTCCTGCCAGTCGGCCAACGCGGCGGCGGCCCGTTCGACGTCGGCGCCCAGCGCGTGGACAGCGGCCAGGATGGCGGTGCTGTTGATCGCCCAATGACGGGGCCGCGCCCCCAGGCGATAGGTCATGGAATGCCCAAGCACGAGCGTCTCGACCGTTGCACCGGTCTCGTCGGGCCGATGGTCGATCAGCCGCACATCGGCTGCTGTATGGGCGCCAAAGCCCAGGATGCGGCCGATCCCCGCACGTTTGGCGGCGCCGGCAAGACGCTCGAAATAGGCGCTATCACGGTTAAGAATGGCCGTGCCCGGTGGCGGTTCAGACAGGAACACTTCGGCCTTGGCGTCGGCAATCGCGTCGAGGGACGAAAAGAATTCAGTATGGGCGGCCGTGACGGCCGTGATGACGGCGACATCGGGTCTGACCAGGCGCGTCAACGCGGCGATCTCGCCGGCATGATTCATGCCAAGTTCGAACACGGCAAAGGCCGTCTCGGCGGGAAGCCGCGCGATGCTGAGGGGGGCGCCCCAGTCGTTGTTCAGGTTGCCCTGGCTTGCATGGGTGGGGGCCAGTGCGGAAAGGGCCAGGAACAGGCCTTCCTTGGTGCCGGTCTTGCCGACACTGCCGGTCACCGCGGCAACCCGGGCGCGGGTGCGGGTGCGGGCCGCGCATGCCAGATCAACCAGCCCCTTGCGCGTGTCCGCGACCACCAGCAACGGCGCATCGGGCCGCAGGTTCTCGGGAACGCGGCTGACCATGGCCGCCGCCGCGCCGCGCTCGAACGCGGCGTTGATGAAGCGGTGGCCATCGTTGCGCTCGCCAATCACGGCGACGAACAGGTCGCCGGGCGCGGTCGAGCGGCTGTCGATCGAAACGCCATGGACGCGCCATGTCCCCTGGGCCTGTCCGCCGGTGGCAAGGGCCGCTTCTGCGGCGGTCCAGAGGGGCTGTGCAGTCATGCCAGATCTCCGCCCTGGGCGCGGATCGCGTCGGCCGCAACATCGATGTCGCTGAAGGGGTGAATCGTCGGGCCGACGATCTGGCCGGTTTCGTGGCCTTTGCCCGCGATCATCAGCACATCGCCCGGGCCCAGATCGCCGATTGCGACGCCGATCGCCTCGGCCCGGTCGCCGATCTCGCGCGCCTCGGGGCAGGCCACCAGAATGGCACGCCGGATGGCGGCCGGCGCTTCGCTGCGCGGGTTGTCGTCGGTGACGATGACGATGTCAGCCAGATCCTGGGCAATGGCGCCCATCTGTGGGCGCTTGCCCGGATCGCGGTCGCCGCCGCAGCCGAACACGACCATCAGCCGGCCACGGCAATGGCTGCGCAGGGCGCGAAGGGCCTGGGCCAGCGCATCGGGCGTGTGCGCATAATCGACATAGACGGCGGCGCCATTGGCCAGATGCCCGACAACCTGCATCCGTCCTCGCGCCCCCTTCAGATTCTCAAGCGCGCCGACGGCCGCCTCCAGCCTGGCGCCGCCCGCCACCGCAAGCCCCAGCGCACAGAGCGCATTTGCGGCCTGGAACGCCCCGGCCAGCGGCAGCCCGACGGTAAAGGCCCGTCCGAAGCAATCAAGGTCAAGGCGCTGCCGGGCGGCGCCGTCCGGCCGGGCGCCGACAAGCCGCAGATCCCGGCCGTTGGCACCGTAGGACACCAGCGTCAGGCCGCGCTGTGCGACACGTTCGGCCAACGCGTCGAATTCGGCAGAATCGGCATTCAGCACCGCGGTCGCGTCGTCGGGCAGGACGGTATCGAACAGGCGGGCCTTGGCGGCAAAATAGGATTCCATGTCACCGTGATAGTCGAGATGATCGCGGCTCAGATTGGTGAACCCGCCCGCGGCGAAGCGAACCCCATCCAGGCGGCGCTGCTCGATCCCGTGACTGGAGGCTTCGATGGCGACATGGTCGATGCCGCTGCGGGCAAGTCCGGCCAGGGATGCGTGCAGGGCCACCGCATCCGGCGTTGTCAGGCCCGGGCCCGCGACCGCCGTCTGGCCTTCGATCTCGATGCCAAGGGTCCCGATGCTGGCCGCCTTGTGGCCCAACGCCGCCCAGATCTGACGGGTAAAGGTGACGACCGACGATTTGCCGTTCGTGCCGGTGACCGCAACAACGGTTTTCGGCTGCGGGGCATGAAAGCGCGCCGCGATCAGGGACAACCGGCGGCGTGGATCACGGTCCTCGATCAGCGGGACGCCGGACAGATCGGAAAGCGGCGTTCCCTCTGATGCCAGGATCGCCACCGCGCCGCGGCCGATCGCTTCCGCGATGAAGGCCCGACCATCGCTGCGCGAGCCGGGCAGGGCGGCAAACAGAAAGCCCGGCTTGACGGCGCGCGAATCGGCGGTGATCCCAATGATATCCACGTCCGGCCGTGCCTTGTCTCGCGTCTCTCGCTCCGTTCCACCGACGCGTATCAATTCAGTAAGATGCAAGCGTTCGCCCTCTGGAATTGAGATCGATGGCGATCGCGTCGCGAACCTGGGGCGCCGCATCGTCGATTGGCGGAATCCCGACCATTGGCGCCATGCGATTGACGATCCGCGCCATGGTCGGCGCTGCCGTCCAGCCGCCGGATGCAAAGCCGTAGGTGCTGCGGTTGCCCTTCGGCTCGTCCAGCATGACCAGGACTACATATTTCGGGTCGTTCATCGGAAAGGCGCCGACGAACGAGGAAATCAGCGCCTTGCGGCGATAGCCGGCGCTGCTTGCCTTTTCGGCGGTGCCGGTCTTGCCGCCGGTCAGGTAGCCCGGCACGTTGGCCTGCTTGCCGGTTCCCTGCTCGACCACCAGGCGCATCAGCTTCCGCATGGTGGCTGATGTCTTGGCCGAAATCACCCGGTTGCCGGTCGCTTCGCCCGCGCGGCGGATCAAGGTGGGGGCGTACTGGGTTCCGCCGTTGACCACGGTCGCCACGCCGCTGGCCAGGTGCAGCGGCGTCACGGCGATGCCGTGCCCGAACGCGATCGTCATGGTGTTGATCTCGCGCCAAGGCGAGGGCACCATCGGCATGCCCACTTCCGGCAGCTCGATCTTGACCGGATCGAGCATACCCATCTTCTTCAGAAAGGCCTGCTGGGTCCTGGTGCCCGCGTCGAGAGCCATCTTCACCGAGCCGATGTTCGACGAATACATGAAGATCTCGGGCACCGAGAGCCAGCGCGCCTTCGGGTGATCGTCGCGGATCGTGAAGCGTGCAACCTGAATCGGGTGGCTGGCGTCATAGCCGGCATTGATGCTGGTGGTGCCGGAATCGAGGGCCATCGCCGTGTTGAAGATCTTGAACGTCGAGCCCATCTCGTAAACGCCCAGGGTGGCGCGATTGAAGCGCGCCTCGGTGTCGCTGCTGGCCGGGGCATTCGGATCGAAATCGGGCAGCGACTCGAGCGCCAGCACCTCGCCATTGTTGGCGTCAAGAATGATGCCCGTCGCGCCGATCGCCTGGAATTCGCCCATGGCGCGGCGCAGTTCCTCGCGCACCAGATGCTGCAGGCGGATGTCGATCGACAGGCGTACCGATTCGTTGTTCTCGCGCAGGGCCTGGTCCAACACCCGTTCGACGCCGGAAATCCCGTAGCCATCGATATCGGTGAAGCCCAGCACATGGGCGGCGATCTGCCCCTGCGGATAGACGCGACGCTCCTCGCGCTGGAAGTCGAGCCCCGGAATCCCAAGCCGATTGACCTCGAAATGCTCGCGGGGTGTCAGGTTGCGCCGGATCCAGACAAAGCTTTTGCCGCTGGCCAGCTTGTTGTGGGTGTCCTCGACGTCAAGGCCGGGCAGGACCTGGGCCAGCCTGGTGGCCGCCCCGGCCGGGTCAAGAACGCGGCGCGCGTCGGCATAAAGCGACGCGGTCGGCAGGCTGGTCGCGAGCAGAACGCCGTTGCGATCGGTGATATCGCCACGCTGGACGATCAGCGGCGCGCTGACGGTCGTGCGTCCGAACCGCATTTCACCGGTCGGCTTGAACACGCTGACATCGACAAGCCGGCCGGCAATGGCCAGGAACGCCGTTCCCATGACGACACCCGTGACGAACAGGCGCGTCCGGCCGGTATCCATGGCGGCCTTCGATGCGCCATCCAGGCGCACCATGTGCGGCGCCTCGGGCGGCAGCGGCAGCGGCTTCAGCCGTTCGGGTGTCGTGCGCAGGCGGCGGCGGAAGAAGATCATGGCCGCGTCTCCGGCGATGCGCCGATGCGCGCCGCCGCATGGCGCGCCCGGGCCATGGGAAGCTCGGGCGGGAAGGGCGGGGCAGCGCTGCGCGGCTCTTCGCCCGGCGCCCTGTCGGTCGGGGCCCGGTCGTCGGCCACGCTTTCGGCCAGGGTGGGGCCCCGGCGCCAGGGCAGAGAGTCGAGATCGACCAGACGCTGGGCGGTGACCGGCTTCAGGTCGAGATGTTTCTCGGCCAGGCGCTGCAGGCGGGACGGCTCGTTCAAATAGCTCCATTCCGCCTTCAGGACATGAACGGCCTCCTGGTCGGCCAGGGTGGCGCGGGTGATGCGCCCCAGGTCTTCCTCAAGCTTCTGGACCTCGTGCTTGACGACGAACAAGGCCGTTCCGGCGCCCAGCGCCAGAGCGAACGACAGCACGGTGGCGCGACGGATCATGCGCGGCCTCCCGGTGCGGTGGCGACCCGTTCGGCCACGCGCAGGCGGGCCGAACGGGCGCGGGGATTGGAGGCGATCTCGTCCGGGCGTGGACGGATCGCCTTGCGGTGAACAAGACGGAAAGTCGGTGTCCGCGTGTTCACCGCAGGCGGCCGATGGCGAGGCGGTACTTCGCCGTGGCCGCTTCTCTGAGCGAGGAAATGCTTGACCTCGCGGTCTTCGAGGGAATGAAAGGCAACGACAGCCAGGCGGCCGCCCGGCACAAGAAGATCCTCGGCGGCCTGCAGGCCGCGGCGCAGTTCACCGATCTCGTCATTGACCGCGATCCGCAGGGCCTGGAATGTCAGGGTTGCCGGATGGATGCGCGATGCGCCGCGGCCGGCGGCCGATCGCACGACCTCGGCCAGTTCCAGCGTCCGGGTGAAAGGGCGCTCGCGGCGGCGGCGCAGGATGGCGCGCGCGATGCGGCGGGCGGCCGGCTCCTCGCCGAATTCGAAGATCAGATCGGCAAGGTCACGCTCGCTCAGGGTGTTGACAAGATCGGCCGCGGTCGGCCCCGGCGCGGTGGGGTCCATCCGCATGTCGAGGGGGCCATCGGCGGCAAACGAGAACCCCCGTGCCGGATCGTCGATCTGCGGCGACGAAACGCCGATGTCGAGGGTGACGCCGTCAACCCCGGCGACATCTTCGCCGCGCATGATTTCGGCCATGTCGCCGAAGCAGCCCTGCAGGACCTTGAAGCGCCCGGGATAGCGTTGCGCAAGGACATGGCCCGCCGCGACGGCAGCCGGGTCCCGATCGATCGCCCAGACCCGGCAGGCCGCAGCGGCAAGCAGGGCTTGGCTGTAGCCGCCGGCGCCAAAGGTGCCATCGACATAGACGCCGCCATCGTGCGGCGCCAACGCGGCAATGACCTCGGCCAGCAGCACGGGCTGGTGGACGTGCATGGCGTGTGCCGACGCGGTCATGACCGCTCTCCGGCCGGGTGGCCCGGTGTCGGCGGTTCAAGCTTCAGGGTCAGCTTGCGCTCGCGGCTGCGGGCCCGGGCTTCGGCCTGGAACCGCGCGAAGGCCGAGGGTTCCCAGATCTGGAAGGTGGGGCCGCGGCCGACGAAGGCGGCCTTGTCGGCGATCTCGGCAAAGGTCAGAAGATCCTTGGGCAGGACGACGCGGCCTTCGCCGTCGATGGGAAGCTGGTGGCAATCGGCGAAGATCGTCGCCGCCAGGTCGTCGCGGTCATCCGAAAAAAGCTCCAGACGGTCGAGCCCGGCGCCCAGGCGCTCCATCAGGTCGATGCCGCTGCCTTCCAGTGCCGCCGCCTTGTAGGAACGGAAAACGACAATCCCGTTCTGGCTGCCAAGGGCGGCGCGGAAAGGGGCCGGAACCGAGACCCGCCCCTTGCGGTCAATGGCATTGATGAATGTCGATAAGAAGAGCGCCACCGCTCGCCCCCTTGTGCCCCGAAACGACGCCGGAAAAAGCCCCTCTCCGGCACAGTTCCGCATTCCCATCCAACGCCCTGGATGGGAGTGTTTGGGATAACATGGGTTTATATGGGCGTCAATGGAATCGAGCAGTAATTCTTGGGGTATTTCGGCCGCCTAGAGCACTGTTTGACAATATCCACAACAATTACGGCAGAACTATGTTCTCTAAATGTTCTGTTTGTGGCCTTGGGTTGCCCATGGGGGTGGCCATGGGGTTGAGGAGTGTCGATCGAGGGGCGGGCCAGACGGCCTATAAGCCGGGTTCTGTTCGCTCCGGGTGAAACCCGGACCGAGACGGTCATTCCTCTGGGACGTCCGTTGCCGGACGCCTCGTGCAACCAACCCGGGCGACGATCCGAAAACCGATCTGCCGCTTGCGCGGCGTGCCGCCCCTATTCGGTCTTGCTCCCGGTGGGGTTTGCCCTGCCACCGCCGTTACCGGCGGCGCGGTGCGCTCTTACCGCACCCTTTCACCCTTGCCCGCGCGGACGCGGGCGGTTTGCTTTCTGTGGCACTGTCCCTGGGGTCGCCCCCGCCGGGCGTTACCCGGCACCGTGTCTTCGTGGAGCCCGGACTTTCCTCCCCGCGCAAAGCGCGGAGCGACCATCCGGCCATCTGGCCCGCCAGATACCTAGGCGCGCAGGGGGCGCCGGTCAACGATCCATCAGGCTAAGGGCGGCAAGCCTGAGCAGGGTCTCGGAATCGAAGGCGCCGTCGATGCGATCCGGCCGGAAATGGCGTTGGAACGCCCGTACCGCGGCAACCGGATCGGCGATGTCATAGCCATAGGCAGCCAGCAGGGCGGGTCCCTCGCTTGCCGCGGGCGGCGCGACCACCAGTGCCGTCGCGGGCCAGGCGCCGATGCCCCGGGCCGCCAGATAGGGCCAATCGAACAGCTCCCCGGGGTCAAGCTTGCGGGTCGGCGCGACATCGGAATGGCCAAGCACGCGGCGAGCAGGGATGGGGTGGCGCGACATGATGTCGTGGGCCAGCCCGACCAGCGCCTGCATCTGAGCGGATGGAAAAGGGCGATAGCCGAATTCGTGGCCTGGATTGGCCAGCTCGATCCCGATCGAGCGGCTGTTGATGTCGGTGGCACCGGCCCAGGATGAAACGCCGGCATGCCAGGCGCGCCGGTCCTCTGCGACCAGGCGCGTGATGCGCCCGCCTTCGTCGATCAGGTAATGGGCGCTGACTTTCACTTCCGGGGTGCAAAGCCGTTCCAGGGCATCGGCCGCGCTGGGCATGCCCGTGTAATGAAGGAGCAGGATATCGATCGGCCCGCCTGCGGCACGCGCATCGAAATTGGGGGATGGGATATCGTCAATCTGCATGATGGTCTAGAGAATCATGTCCTAGAGATTGCCACGCTCGCGGCGGATCTGGTCGTGGGCCGCGTTGATGGCGGCCAGCCGATCATTGGCCAGCCGCACCAGGTCATCCGGCAGGCCCTGGGCCTTGGCGCGGTCGGGGTGATGCTCGCGCACCAGTTTCAGATAGGCCGCCTTGATCTCGCCGTCGGTCGCCTGGCGGTTGACGCCAAGAACCTGATAGGGATCGCGCTCCTCGGGCGGGTCGGATGCGGCAACTAGCCGGTCGAGCTCGGCGGCACTGATCTCGAAAATTTCTGCGACCGCCCGCAGGTAGCTGATCTCGGCCGGATGGATATGGCCGTCGGCGCGCGCAATGGCGATCAAGGCAAGGAGCAGGTCCTCGAGCACCGACCTGCGGTCAGCGAACAGCCGCGCCACCCGGTGGGCATAGGGTTCATATCCGCCGGCCTCCTCGCGCGCCTGGTCGAACAACCTGCCAACATCGGCCTGTTCATGGGCCGGGATCTCGACCAGCCGCTTGAACGCATCGATCTCGGCGCGCGTGACGATTCCATCCGCCTTGGCCATCTTGGCGCACAGCACGATCACGCTGGTCGTGAAGACGGGCTGATCGGACGATGCCAGCGTTGCGCCTGGGCCGGGCGCTGCGCCGCGGCGCTTGTTCCTGACACGATCGAAGAAGAAATGGCCGGCGGCCACGCCGATCGTGGCGCCGATCGGCCCGCCTATGGCAAAACCCGCCACGCCGCCGACGATCTTCCCCCAGATCTCCACGTCATGACCTCATGTCGTCATGACCTCATGCCATCGCCCTGGGCCCCATCACCCTGGGTCGCTGCGACCATGGTGGCAGGTCTTGGCACCGTCACGGGCCTTCGACGTAACGTTTGCGCAGCTTGCGCATCCCCGCCAGCCAGCGGTCGTAATCGGCGGTCTTGCGGCGGAGATAGTCGAGCACGGTCGGATGCGGCAGAATCAGAAACTGTTCGCGGTCCATGGTTTCGATCACGCAGTCGGCCAAGGCCTCGGTGTCGATGATGCCATCGACCGAGCTTGCGGTGCCGGTGATGCCGGCCGTCATCGCGGTTCGCACCGCCTGGGGGCAGAGCACCGAGACCCGGACGCCCTGATCGCCATGGGCGATGGCAAGATACTCGGCCAAGGCAACCGCCGCATGCTTGGTGACCGCATAGCTGGCCGCGCTGACATGGGACAGAAGCCCCGCCGCGGACGCGGTAATGATGAAATAGCCGCTGCCGCGCTTGACCATTGCCGGAAGGGCGCGCCGGGCTGCGAACACATGGGCCATGACATGGACGTCCCAGTTGAGGGCCCAGACAGCATCCGGCACATCCTCGCCGCCGCCGCGATAAATGCCGGCATTGGACACGAACACGTCGACCCGGCCAAAGGCGTTTTCCGCCTGATCCACCAGGTTGTGGATGTCGGCCTCGCGGGCGACATTGCAGCGCACCGCAAGCCCGCTGACGGACCTGGCCACCGCGCTCAGGGGTGCATCCTGGATATCGGCCAGCACCAGGCCCGCCGCACCCTCGCGGGCAAAGCGTTCCGCCAGGGCTCGCCCGATGCCGCTTGCGGCCCCGGTGATGACCGCGACCTTGCCCTCTATTTTCATGTGGTTGTCTCCCGGATCGGGGCGCCGATCCCGCCCGTCAGTGTTGGATGAGATCCTTGTAGGCATGCCACGTCGCGTGGCCGATCAAGGGCAAGGTGATGACAAGGCCCAGGAACCCCGTCACCAGTCCGGCGGTCGTGAAGAGCACGATCAAAGAGGCCCACACCAGCATGGCTTTCAGATTGTAGCGAACGGCCGTCAGGCTTGCCAGAACGGCGATGATCGCATTGGTGTCGCGGTCCAGAATCATCGGGATCGACACGGCCGAGATCGCGAAGACGAAGAAGGCGACGACTGCCCCGATCGCCGTTCCGACGATCAGGAACGGGATGCTCTCGATCGAGAAAAACACGGTTGCGATGAAGCTTTCCCACGGCGGCGCATCGCCGACGAAGAACAGGGCGAAGATCAGCGTCGCCAGCCGCATCCAGGCTAGCAGAAAGATCATCAGCACGACGCCCATGCCGGCCAACTGGGCACCATGCCGTCCGAAGCCAAACAGGGCGGTGGTTATGGTGACCGGCTCGTTCGTTTCGTGACGCCGGCTGATCTCGTATAGACCGACCGCCAGGATCGGCGCCATCAGCATGAAGCCCGCCGCCAGGGGCAGCAGAAGAAAGAACGCATTGGCCCAGTAGAGCCCGGCCGTCAATGCAAAGCTCAGCGCGGTAATGATCGCGCCATACGCAAGGCTTACCCCCGGTGTGCGCCAAAGATCCTCCCACCCGGCGGCCAGCCAGGTCCATGGCCGTTCGACACCGGCCGCCCGGATGCGCGGCAGCGGCATTTCGGTGATGGGATAGGTTTCGTCCTGAACCATGGCGGGCCCTTTGTTGTGACGGACGCGGTGCTAGCGTTTTTCTGGGCTTTCTGGCGGGACGGATTCGCCATTCAGCTTCTTGCCATCAAGATCGGATTGGGTCCGTTCATGGCTGCGCTGGATGTTCGTCCGTTCCGATTTGGTCATCCCCGCCTTGATATGTCGGGCCCCCGGCTTGCGATGCGCCTCACGTTCCCGCTCTTTGCGGACGCGATTGAGGTTGATGATATCGCCCATGTTGCGTCCTCGCCTTTCCCACCCCAATTTACCCCTGGGGAACACGCGGCTTCAGGAACCACTGAAACAGGTTATCCCAGCCACGCCGGCTTGCAACCCCCGGCATGGGGATTGGGCCCAGAGCGGAGGTTCAGGCATGAAGAAGGTGGCGATCGGCCTTGGCAGCGTTCTGGTTGTTGCCATCGGGGCTGCGCTTTTGGCCCCGTCATTCATCGACTGGAACGCCTACAAGCCGCGGATTGCGGCCGCAGGCGAGGCCGCTTTGGGTCGGCCCATCGCCATTGATGGGCCGATTGCCGTTCGCCTGTTGCCCCAGCCGACGGCGGAAATCCGGAATGTCCGCCTTGGCAACATTCCGGGCGGCTCGGCGCCCGACATGGCGCGGGTCGAAAGCATCAGCCTGCGTATTGCCATCCTGCCGCTGGTGACGGGCCGGATTGAAATCGGCAGCGTCCGCATCGTCCGGCCCGAGGTTCTGTTCGAGACCCTTGCCGATGGCCGCGACAACTGGACATTCGCCAAAACGCCTGAGTCAAGGACGCCTGAGTCGAGGACAGCGGGCCAGACGACCGGACAACCATCCGCCGCGGGCGGATCGCCTCCCGCCATTGCGCTTGACGATGTTCGCATCGAAGCAGGGCGCGTCACCTATCGCGATGCGCGCACGGACCGGGTTGAAGTGGCAGAGGCGATCGACCTGCGCCTGAGTGCCGGATCGCTGGATGGGCCTTTCGCGGTGAACGGTACGGCCAACCTGCGTGGCCAGGCGATCGCGATCGAGGCGCAGAGCGGCACGCTGGGCGAAGGCGCGGCCCCGATCCGCGTCGCGGTCAGGTTCCCGCAGGGTGGGCTTGCCGCACGGATCGAGGGCACCGCGGCCCTGGTGCCGGTGCCCCGGATCAATGCCCGCCTGGCCGCCGATGTGACCAGCCCGTCCCAGCTTGCGGCCATTTTGGGTTCGCGCATGCCGGTGACAAAACCGCTGGCCTTGACCACCCGCATCGAAGGCGATGAGAAGGCGATCGCCATCAACGACATCGAGATCAAGCTTGGCGATGCAGTCATCAATGGCGCGGCGCGGCTTGAAAATGGCGCCCAGATGCGGGGCGATATCAAGATGCGGGGCGATATCCTGCTTGTCGCGGGGCGCATCGATCTTGACGGGTTGCTCGGGGCCGATCAGGCCGCACCCGCGCCGGGGCGCCGGGCGGCACCATCCGGGCCTGCAACCACGCCGTCACGCGGTACGCCATCGGATGCAGCCGCAAAGGCAGGCGCCGGATTCACGCTGCCGCGTGATCTTGAGATCGCGGCCGATATCGGCATCGATGCGCTGGTCTACAATCGCGAGGCGATTCGCGACGTCAAGCTGATCGGGCGTCTCCATGACGGGCGAATCGATGTCGAGCAGATTGGCGCGCGTCTGCCGGGCGATGCCCGGTTGGCGATGGCGGGCAACCTGACGGTCGCTGGCGGCGAGCCCAAGTTCCGTGGCCGCATCGATGCCAGCGCCGACAGTCTGCGCGATACGCTGCAAGCCTTCGACGTGTCGGTTGGAAGCGTACCGGGCGATCGGCTGCGGCGTTTCGCCCTGCGTTCGGCCATCGAAGCCGATACCGATGACATTCGCCTGCAGCAGATCGATGCGGGGATCGATGCATCGCGCGTGACCGGCGCCCTATCGTTCAAGGCCGGCGCGCGCCCCAGGCTGGGTGCGGCGCTGGTGATCGATCGGCTTGATCTTGATGCGTATCTGGCCGGTTCTTCCCCGTCGGCGGTTCCCCGGTCGGCGGCGCCCGCCTTGTCTTCGCCGGCCCAGGCACCGGTCCAGGCACCGGCGCGCACCGGGGCGGCATCGCCGCTCGATCCGCTGCTTGCCGCCGATCTTGACCTGAATGCGGATCTGCGGGTCGGCCGGCTTGGCTATGCGGGCGTTGCGATCCGCGACGCCCATGTCGATTTCGGCCTTGCGCCAGGGGCGCTTACCTTGCGGCGGCTTACCGTTGCCGACCTTGGCGGGGCAAGCCTGGATGCAAGCGGCGTGCTCGGGATCCAAACGACGGACCTGAAGGTTGCGGCACGGGCGGCCACTATCGGCGGCCTTTTTCGGCTGGCGGGGATCGAGCCACCGGTTTCGCCGGACCGTCTGGGCGCGGTTTCCGTCGATGCAGATATCAAGGGAACCCTCGCTGACCTTGCGCTTGCCGCGCGTATCGAAGCGGCCGGCGCGACCACCGATCTCAAGGGGCGTGCCGGCCTTGCTGGCGCGCCGACATACGCGTTGGATCTGGCGACAGGCCACCCCGAACTGGGCCAGTTCATTCGCACGTTCGCCCCCACCTATCGCGCGCGGGCGGGCAATCTTGGCCCGGCGGCTGTCAGCGGCAAGATCGTGGGCGCCCCCGGCAGGCTGGACGTCACCGACCTCAAGTTCCAGGCCGGTCCCACGGTTGCGAATGGATCGGTTGCGATCCGGTTCGACGGGGCGCGCCCGCATGTGAGCGCCGATCTGGTTGCGGGTGATATTGTCGTCGATCGCTTCCTGCCCGCTGAACGCCGTGCGGCACTTGATCGGCCGGTGCGGGTGGCGGACGCCGGGGCCCAGCCGATCCAGCTGGCCCAGGCCGCGGCCGGCCGGTGGTCGGCGGCGGCGCTCGATCTTTCGTCCTTGCGCGACATCGACGCGGATCTGAAGCTTCGCGCCGGGGGCGTCGCCTATCAGACCCTGCGGTTGACCCGGATCGAGACGGTCGCAATGCTGGCGAACGGTGTTCTTGATCTTGGCCATCTGACAGGCGGCCTCTGGGGCGGCAGCCTGGAAGGGCACGCGCGGCTGGATGCCCGAGCCGAACCACGGGCCAGCGTTGATATCAGGCTCGACAAGGCGCGCCTGCACGAGGCGGGCTTGGTCAGCGAAGACGGAGTCGGGGTGACCGAGGGGACAGCCAATCTGGTTGCGGCCTGGACCGCATCGGGAGCGAGCGAGGCGGCCCTGGTAAGAAGCTTGGCTGGCAAGGCCGATCTGCAGGTGACGGATGGCGTGTTGAACGGCCTCAATCTGCGGGCCATCAGTGACCGCCTGAAGCGGATCGACCAGGTGACCGATCTGATTGCTCTTGCCCAGGCCGGCATGCAAGGCGGCAATACACCATTCAGTGCGCTGACCGGCACGTTCGTGGCCGAGCGGGGGGTTGTGCGGACCAGTGATCTCAGGCTGGTGGCGGATGCCGCAGCAGGAGACGGGACCGCCACCATCGATCTGCCGGCCTGGACGCTGCAATCCCGCAGCGCCTTTCGGCTGGTCGAGCATCCGAATGCGCCGGCCGTCGGCTTCCGGCTTGAAGGGGCGCTCGACAAGCCACGCCGCTTCATCGAGACCGATGCCTTGCAGCAATACCTGGTGCAGCGGGGTGTGGGGCGCCTGCTGCAGCGCGGCCTGGGTGGCGGCCAGACTCCCCAGACGCCACAGTCGCCCGCCGGCCAGCAGCCGGGCAGCGGGGCGCAAAAGCCCGAGGACGTGTTGCGCGGGCTGCTGCGCGGACTTGGCCGCTAAGACGGGGCCGCTAAGACGGGGTGTCAGGGACTGGTTCGCTCGGCAAGGCCGGTCAGCATCACGACATACTGATCCAGTTTCGGATCATAGGCGACCCGATAGCGGGTCGGATAATGGCCGGGGCTGCTGTATTTTGCCGGCACTGCGATCTTGGTCGTGACATCGGGCCGCGATTCCAGGAAATCCTTGGCGATCATCGGCTCGACGAAGATCTGGCGGCCCTTGTGATAGCCATAGATGAACGTGTGGGTGAACCGGTGTTTCCGAAATTCCGGGCCCTTGGGGTCGATGCCGTGCAGTCCCATCTTTTCGACTGCGGTGTCTGGCGGAACAACATAGCCCGCCGGCACCAGGGCCGCATCGGGCTGGGCAAATCCGCTTTTGTCGGTGCCCTTGAAGGTGATGGCGTCCCGCTCGGCAGCGCTGATCGAATAGAAATGCACGTCGAAATGGGGCGTGTCATAGATGCCGGGCGGCTCGTGGCCTTTCGGATTCCAGTTGAGAACCACATGGTCGAAGCCTGTCCGGGGGCCGCCCTTTGGCAATTCAAGCACGTATTCCCATTCGTGCTGGCTGGGCGTCGCCTCGGGCAGGCCCTTAAGCGCCGCCGCGTCCAGGCGCACGCCCAGCGCGATCGGCTTTCCTGCCGCATTGGTGGCAACGACCACGCGCGCCTTTCCCTGGCCAACGGCAACTGATTTCCCGCTCAGCACTTTCGGGCCGTCGGCCGCGATGGCGTTGCCTGTCGCCACGGCAAGCCCCACCGCCAAGGCGCCCCCGGCGACAAGTTGCATGATCCGTTTCATGTCCATGATGGCTGCATCCTTTCGCACCGTTCCGATTGGCTTGTCCGATTGGCTTGGCGCAGCCGCTTGACCGTCGGGCGCGGCATCAGGCCAGGCCGCAGGATATGACGGCACATTGTGATGCGCCGCTATTTTAAGATCAATACTTAGAATTATTATATATTAAATTGGGAAGAAACAGGGTGGTCCGGCCCCTCACCAGGGCCAGGCATCACCAGGGCCGGGCATCAGATGGTCTTGAACGGCTTTAGATTGCCCGGGCGATAATCTGGGTCGGGGCAATCAGCCGCGCTTCCAGCGACTGCATGACATTGCGGATCCGATCCTTGGTCGCGGCGCCCATCAGCGTGTGCAGCCCAAGCGCCGGCGCGCCTTCCCGCGCCGCGTGGTCGCGCATCTTGCGGGCAAGCTCGCGCACCATGTCGCCGCGGTCCGTCACACTCTCGATTGCAAAGCCCGCCGCCTCGACCAGCCGCCGATAAGTGGCGATTGTCTCGACGAAGCTGCTTTCCGCCGTTGCCGCCCAGGGCATCGGATAGGGAATGTCGCTGGCGCCGACGCGCATGATGTCATAGATCCCGAACCGGACGCCCGGCTTCAAGACGCGCCTGATTTCAGCATAGAGCGACGCCTTGTCGGCAATGTTCATCGCTACATGGATGGTATAGGCGCCATCGAAGCTTGCCGCTGCAAACGGCATGGAAAGCGCATTCGCCTGTTTGAACGACACCCGATCGGCAAGGCCGCAGCGGCGCGTCAGGCCGTTCGCCGCATCGACGTAATCCTGAGTCAGATCGATGCCGGTCACCCGCAGGCTATGGATGGCCGCAAAGACGCGCGCCGGGCCGCCAACGCCGGACCCGATATCGAGAACATGCGCACCGGGCGCGAAACCCAGCGCCTCGGCGAACGCAACCGTTGCCGGCCGCCAGCCCAGGTGGAACTCGTCGGCGCCGGAAAGGTCGGCGGGATCGATGTGATCAGTGTTCTTGCCGGTCGCCGCCAGCGCGGCGACGATGGCGTCTTCCAGGCCCGGGCGCCGGTAATGGGCGATGATGATGTCTTCGACTGTCATGGCAGCACTCCGATCATCGTATCGGCAAGCGGCCCTGATCGCCGCTGCTGCCGCCAAGACTAGCCGGGCTGCGGCCCGCGGTCAGCCGTCAGATTCCGACCGTCATTCCGGCCCTGAAAGGCTCTCATTCGCCTTCACCCCCGCTTCGGCAAGCAGGAAGACGCGGATCGCCGATGACAGGCTGCCGGTCCGGCTGCGGTCGATGTCGGCAACCAGCGCACTGACAGACAGGCCGCGGCGGGCGGCCGCGGCCTTCAGGGCCTGCCAGAACGGCTCTTCGAGCGAGATGCTTGTTCGATGGCCGTGAATGCGCACCGAGCGCTTGCGCCCGTCGTTTTCGCGCCCCTCGGCCATGCCGCTCCTTATTTTTTCTTGGTGCCCTTGCTTGGCCCGATCATCGTCTCGGGCCGCACCCAGCGGTCGAACTGATCGGCAGTCAGCAGGCCAAGCTCGACGGCGGCGCCCTTCAGCGTCTTGTTCTCCTTGTGCGCCTTCTTTGCCACCTGGGCCGCGTTGTCGTAGCCGATATGCGGATTAAGAGCCGTCACCAGCATGAGCGATTCGTTCAGATGCTGGCGGATGCGCTCGCGGTTGGGCTCGATCCCGACGACGCAGTTGTCGGTAAAGCTGCGGGCCGCATCGGCCAGCAGGCGAATCGACTGCAGAACGTTGAAGATGATCACCGGCTTGAAGACGTTCAGCTCGAAATGGCCGTTCGAACCGGCGATGGTGACGGTGACGTGGTTCCCCATCACCTGGGCGGCGACCATGGTCATGGCCTCGGCCTGGGTGGGATTGACCTTGCCCGGCATGATGGACGAGCCGGGCTCGTTCTCGGGCAGCTGGATCTCGCCGATGCCACAGCGCGGCCCCGAGCCCAGGAGGCGGATATCGTTGGCGATCTTCATCATCGAAGCGGCGAGAACATTGAGCGCGCCGGACGCTTCGACCATTGCGTCATGGGCGGCCAGGGCCTCGAACTTGTTCTTGGCGGTCACGAAGGGCAGGCGGGTGATCTTCGCCACTTCCGATGCGAAGCGCTCGGCAAAGCCGACCTGGGCGTTAAGCCCGGTCCCCACCGCCGTGCCGCCCTGGGCCAGCTGATAGAGGGACGGCAGCGCCGCCTTGACCCGGCGGATCCCGTTTGTCACCTGGGTCGCATAGCCCGAGAACTCCTGGCCGAGCGAAAGCGGGGTCGCGTCCTGCAGATGGGTACGGCCGATCTTGATGATCGTCTTGAAGCTGCGCGCCTTGGCGCCAAGCGCTTTGGCCAGCCCGTCAAGGGCCGGCAGCAGCGACTGGCTGATTTCGGTCGCGGCGGCGATGTGCATCACGGCCGGGAAGCTGTCATTCGACGACTGGCCCATGTTGACCTGGTCGTTTGGATGGATCGGGCGCTTGCTGCCGAGCGGCGAGCCCAGGATCTCGTTGGCGCGATTGGCCACCACCTCGTTCACGTTCATGTTGGTCTGGGTACCGGACCCGGTCTGCCAGACGACGAGGGGGAAATGATCGTCCAGCTTGCCGGCGGCGACCTCTTCCGAGGCCTGGATGATGGCGTTGCCGAGTTTCTTGTCCAGGGCGCCAAGTGTCATGTTGGCCAGCGCGGCCGCCTTCTTCTGGATACCGAAGGCATGGACGAGCGGCGCCGGCATGCGTTCACCGCCGATGCGGAAATTCTGCAGCGAGCGTTGAGTCTGGGCGCCCCAATAGCGATCCGCGGGCACCTGAAGCGCGCCCATCGAATCGGTTTCCGTCCGCATGCGTACCGCCATTGTCGTCTGTCCTTTCGTCGATTACCTGGTCATGCCTGGATTGTCGGGGATTGCCGGGATCGGCCATCCGCACTGGGCGTGATGGCGTAAAAGCTGATCGGCCAGAACGCAGGCGAGCATGGCTTCGCCCACCGGGACGGCACGAATGCCGACGCACGGATCGTGGCGTCCGGTTGTCGAGATTTCGGTCTCGGTACCCGTCGTGGTGACGGTTTTGCGCGGGGTGCGAATGGAACTGGTCGGTTTCACGGCAAAGCGGGCGACGATGTCCTGGCCCGTCGAAATGCCGCCCAATATGCCTCCCGCATGATTGGACCGGAAGATCGCGCGCCCGTCTTGCATCCGCATTTCATCGGCGTTCTCTTCGCCGGACAGCGCGGCGGTGGCCATGCCGTCGCCGATCTCGACGGCCTTGACGGCGTTGATGCCCATCAGTGCCGCGGCGATTTCGGCATCGAGCTTGCCATAGAGCGGCGCGCCCAGCCCGGCCGGAATCCCGCTCGCGATCAGCTCGATCACCGCGCCGGTGGACGATCCGGCCTTGCGAATGCCATCGAGGATGCCTTCCCACTCGGCTGCCGCCTTCGCATCCGGGCACCAGAAGTCGTTGCGATCGACTTCGTTCCAATCCCATCGGCCGCGGTCGATCCCGTGTCGCCCCATCTGAACCAGGGCGCCCCGTACCGAGACGGTCTCGCCGATCAGATGGCGAAGGACGAGGCGCGCCACCGCGCCGGCGGCAACCCGAACGGCGGTTTCCCGTGCCGATGAACGGCCGCCGCCGCGATAATCGCGGATGCCGTATTTCGCCCAATAGGTGAAATCGGCATGGCCGGGGCGGAACTTGTCCTTGATCGGCCCGTAGTCTTTCGAGCGCGCATCGACATTCTCGATCATCAACGCGATCGGCGTGCCCGTCGTCCGGCCGTCCAGAACGCCGGACAGGATGCGCACCTGATCGGGCTCGCGCCGCTGGGTCGTATGGCGCGACCGGCCGGGGCGGCGGCGGTCAAGCCAGGGCTGGATATCGGCCTCGGCCAGCGGCAGGCGGGGCGGGCAGCCGTCGATCACGCAGCCGATGGCAGGACCGTGGCTTTCGCCCCAGCTGGTGAAACGGAACAGGGTTCCGAAACTGTTGTCGGCCATGGCTGGAGCCTCGCGGCGGCGGCGTTACACGACCGAGATGTCGGGCGCGTCGACCGCCTTCATGCCGACGACATTATATCCGCAATCGACATGGTGGACCTCGCCGGTCACGGCCGACGAGATGTCGCTCAGCAGATAGAGCCCGGCGCCGCCAACCTCGTCGATGGTGACATTCCGTCGCAGCGGTGAATTGTATTCATTCCACTTGAGGATATAGCGGAAATCGCCGATGCCCGAGGCGGCCAGGGTCTTGATCGGGCCGGCCGAAATGGCGTTGACCCGGATCCGTTGCTTGCCGAGATCCATGGCCAGATACCGCACGCTGGCTTCAAGGGCCGCCTTGGCCACGCCCATGACGTTGTAATGGGGCATGACCCGCTCGGCGCCGTAATAGCTGAGCGTGAGAAGGCTGCCACCATCGGCCATCAGGGCGGCGGCCCGCTGGCACAGCGCCGTGAACGAGTAGCACGAGATCGCCATGGTTCGGTTGAAGTTCTCGGCGGTCGTGTCGAGGTACCGGCCCTTGAGCTCTTCCTTGTCCGAGAAGGCGATGGCGTGGACCAGGAAATCGATCTTCCCCCAGGCCTTGGACAGATGGGCGAACACCGCATCCATGCTGGCCGCGTCGGTCACGTCGCAGGGCAGGACGATCCTGGACCCAAGCGATTCGGCCAGCGGCAGGACCCGCTTTTGCAGCGCCTCGCCCTGATACGTAAAGGCGACGTCGGCGCCGTGGGCGGCGACGGTCCGGGCTATGCCCCAGGCGAGCGACCGATCATTGGCAACACCCATGATCAGTCCTTTCTTTCCGGCCATGAGGGAACTGGCAACGGACATGCGAACCTCTTGATAATCGATGAGATATTCCTGTGGGGGCGCCGGCATCCTACACCATGGCGCTTGGCCGTCAAAGAAAACGCACCCATTTTAGGGCATGGCAGGCATGCCTTGACGGTATGGTCACATGATCGGGAAAAACGATGCCCGGCCCTTCACGGTGGTGCAGATCGACCATGTCGTTCTGCGGGTCGCCGATATTGGCCGGGCTCTGGCGTTCTACCGGGATGCGCTGGGCCTGCCGGTCGAACGGACGGTTGCCGAACTGGGTCTCTGGCAGTTGAGAGCCGGCCGTTCCCTGATCGATCTGGTGGCGATCGACGGGACCCTGGGCCGCCAGGGCGGGGCGGCGCCTGGCCGCGACGGGCGGAATGTCGATCATCTCTGCCTTCGGATCGCGCCGTTCGACCGGGACAGGCTGGCCGCCCATCTGGCTGCGCATGGCATTCCCGCCGGCGACGTGGCACGGCGCTACGGCGCCGATGGCTTCGGGCCGTCCCTGTATGTCTGCGACCCGGACGGCAACACGGTCGAGCTCAAGGGTCCGCCTGAACCCTGATGCCTGGGGTTCTGATGCCTGGGGTTTTGATGCCCGGGGTTCTGATGCCCGCGACGGCGGATATCGCAACCCGGCTGTCAGGCCGGTTCCACCGAAAGCGAGATGCGCCGCTCGAACCGCCATTCCGATATGGGGCGGTGGGCGATGGTGACCAGGGCGGCATCGGGCAGACGCCGTGTCAGCAAGTCCATCAGGCTTTCCTCGGTCTTGGCGTCGAGCGCGCTGGTTGCGCCGTGGATCAGGATCCA
Source organism: Alphaproteobacteria bacterium (assembly GCA_046348645.1). GTDB lineage: Bacteria > Pseudomonadota > Alphaproteobacteria > JAXMDU01 > JAXMDU01 > JAXMDU01. The sequence goes on along the minus strand of JAXMDU010000009.1, from coordinate 36,468 downwards.
GCGCGGCCTGTGGAGGATGGCGCGGGCGAACCCGAGCCTCTGCTGGTCCTCGATCCCAAGCTCCTGTTCCCACGCGGCCGCCGTATCGATCAGCGGCACGAGCTGGGTCAGACCGACAGCGGCCAAGGCCTGTGCAACATCGGCTTCGCCCAGCCCCTCGGGCGTCTGCGGCTCGGTCAGCACGTCGAGCAGCGTCGTCGCCGGCAGGTACGGGCGCTCGCCCATGAAGAAGAGCGTCGTATCCTCGGGCAGTTCGATCCGCCCGGCGCCCCAAAGCGACAATCCGGCCACCGCGCGGAACAGGGCCTCGGCGGCCTGTGGCGTTGCCTCGACGACCACCAGTTCCCCCGGCCTGATCTCGCCGGAGAAATGCTTGATCAGCACCTCGCCGTCCGGGGTCACAAGGCTGAGATCCTGGAACGTCAGGTTCGGGCCATTCACCTGCAACCGCAGGAACCGCCCGCTGCCAGCCACGCCGAACCCGTCGCCGATCGAGGTGACGGCGTCGTGCAGCTTGAGCACGCGCTCGGCCGATGCTTCCCACTGGGCCATGCTCGAAAAATTGCCGGAAAGCCATGACAAGGCACCCGTCACCTGGCCGAAGGCGATGGTGACCTGCATCAGCGTGCCCAGGCTCATGTCGCCGTCAAAGTAGCGCGGCGCCAGGACCAGGAGCGGCAGAACCAGCGTGAGCTGCCCATAGCCAGCCGAGAAGAAAAGCAGGTTGCGCAACGACATGATCTGCGTCTTCCAGGCCGCCCGGATCTGCTCGAAGGCGGTTGCCAGCCGGCGGCGCTCGCCGCCCTCGGCGCCCGTGAGCGCAATCGACGACGCATGGGTGACGGCATTGGCCAGACGTGCCCGGTACGCCGCTTCGGCAGCCTGGCGTCGTTCGGTGGCGCGGACCAGTGGATGGCCGATGAAGATCGTGATGGTGGCCCCCAGCCCGGCATAGAGCAGCGCCACCCACACCATGTGGCCCGGAATCGTGACCACGTCGCCGCCAACTGCGATGGTCAGCGGTCCCGAATAAAGCCACAGCACACCAATGAACGATATCAGCTGAAGGACGGCATAGAGCAGCGAGACCAGGAACTCGACGATCATTTCACAGACGACCCGGGCATCTTCGGCGATCCGCCCGTCTTCGTTGTCGTGGGTGCCCCCGATGTTCCGGATGCGGACCTGTCGCCCGTCCGACATCCATGCGTCACTGACGGTTCGCGTCAGATGGGTTCGGAGCAGGATCTGCAAATAAAGTTTGGTCTGCAGGCTTGCGGACTGAAGCAGCATCAGGCTCGCGACGATGGCCACGAAAATCCACGACTGGGTCGCCAGGCCCGGGAGCGATTTGCTCTCCAGCAGGTTGAAGAAATCGGCGTTCCAGGTGGCAAGCCGAAGCATGGCGATCACTTCGCTTACGGTGATCACGACGATGGCCCCGATCAGGCCGATCGCCTGCCAGCGCGTGGGCGTCCGAAAGATCGTACCAATCAGGCGGAGCATTCGGACTGCATCAGGCCCAGGCGGCGGGCGTCCATAGCCAACGGTGTGTGCCGCCGCCTGGCGGGCAAGCGCGTCTCTCAGCGCGGTGGGGTCGTGACGTTGCATGGACAAACCTTGGGGTCAACGGGCCGGAAGCATCGCGTTCGGCCGGCCCTTGCCTTGCGTGATCGGGCAGGGCCCAGACACTGTGGATCACGCGGCCCGGCGCGATCCTGATGGCCCAAACACTGCATAGCTCCGGCGCAGGATTGACCCGAGCATACGTCAAAGATGGCGCCGGTTCGAGAGGCCGGTCAGCGCGCGGGACTCGGAAGCAGGTGTCAAAGGCCCGCTCGGCGAGCTGTGGAGAAAACTGCGGGGGAGGAAGGTGAGGGTGGATGCCGGGACTGGAACGTGGCGCCGCCCGGCCGGCGATGGACCGGCCGGGCGGCGCCATGCCTTGTGGCAATCCGGGGGTGATCAGTCGGCCTTGCCGGATTTTCCCCGTCCGCCGCCGGACGTTGCGCTCGATCCCGCCCCAGCTCCGCCGCCGCGCGCGGTGACGATCCCGGCGCTCCGGCCACCTTGCGCGCCGGCCCCGACGTCGAGGCTGCCACGGTGATCAACACCGGCCCGGGCACCCGTTTGCGTGCCCGGGCCGCGGCCAGTGACCATGCCGTGATCGTCGCTGTCGCGGCCTGGTTTTGCGGCGGAACCTCTGGCCGCGGTCGACTGGTTTTCATGGTCGCCCCGGCCGGTCCGGATCGTATCGGTGCGGCCCCTGGCCGTCGTGATTGTCACGGCCCCGGATCCGGTTTCGGTCGACGTCGTGCGGGCTTGGTAGCGGCCGCTCACCAGTTCACCCAGGTTCTTGGCATCGGTGAGGCCCTGGGATTTCATGTCCTTGAAGATCTCGCCCCAGCCGCGCCCGTCCTGATGGGTGGCGGCAATCTTGTCGAGCGACCAGGCCTCGCCGCCGTTGGTCCCGATCGACTGGCCGTCGAACAGGGCATCGGCGATGCGTTTGTTGCCGGGCGACAGTTTTTCATAGGCGCCGGTGGTGGATGATGTCCCGACCGCCGGTGCGCCGGTCGTCGTGGTTGTCGCCGGCGCGGTCGTGGTCGCGACAGGGGTGGTTTGCGCCGATGTGGTCTGCGAATCGACCGTCTGGGCCAGCGCTGTCTGGGCCATCCCGGCCTGGGCCAGGATCGCGGCGACAAGTCCGAACTGTGCAGTTTGTGCAAGCAAATGAAATTGTTTCATCATCCTTCTCCCATCACGTCATGCGATGCCGGTCAGCGCTTCGCCTGCTGCACCAGCTTGTCTGCCGTTTGCACGATGATCTCGGTCCCTGTTGCCGCATCCTTGAAGAAGATCTCGCCCTTGTTCACGACCACGCGCATGCGGGTCGTTCGCGGCGTGAGCGCCTCGAGTTCGACATTGATATCGCGATCGTTCGCGCTCGCCGTGATTTCCCAGCCGGCCTCGACCTTACGATCATCCTTCACGCTCATGTCCATTTGCTTTAGAGTTTGAAGCGTGGCGAGGCGCACATTCTCGATGGGCGCGGCGAACGTCTTGTAGGCGATGCCGCTCAATGTGTGATCGACGCCGGCTCCGCCGGCGATTCCGCCCGCGGTCAAGGCGACCGCCGCACAACCGCTGAGCCCAGCAAGACCGAGAAGCAGGACCATGACACGCAGCATTCTCATGGGACGAACTCCTGATAATTGTTGCTCAGCGAACATGGGATTATCGCCCCGGGTGTGTTGATGCCCTGTTAACGAAGATTGATGAATTGCTACGAACTCGTTTCGATTTTTTTTGAAACACCAGGACAGGGGACAGCGATCCGATGACGTTTGCCTTTCGATTCGGGATGGAAGAAGAATTCTTTCTGGTTGACCGCACGAGCGGAAACGCCAGCGAAGTGATGCCGCCGGCGTTCTGGTCAGCCGTCAAGGAGGGGTTGCCCGACGTCTCGAAAGAGCTGCTCCAGTCGCAGATCGAGATCCAGACTCCGCCCTTGGCGAGCGCGACGGAATGCCGCAAGGTCCTGACGGGACTCCGTCGCCGCCTGAGCGCAATCGCGGCCGAGCATGGCCTTGGAATCATCGCCGCGGGGACCCATCCCATGTTCGATTGGCACGAGTCACGGTCCAGCCCCGGTGCGCGCTATGCAACAGTGGTCCGGGATACGCGCATGCTGGCGTTTCGCAACATGTTTTCGGGCCTGCACGTTCATGTGGAAGTGCCAGACGGCCAGTCACGGGTGGCGATCATGGCGCGCTGCATTCCCTATCTGCCGCTGCTGCTTGCCCTCAGCACGTCATCGCCATTCTGGCGCGGGCAATGGACTGGCATGCTTGGCTATCGGATGACCGGCTATGGCGAGATGCCGCGCGCCGGCCTGCCGCCGATGTTCCGGGACGAAGGCGAATACGCGGCCTATGTCGCGGCGCTGCAGGGCGCCAAGATCATTCCCAATGCGACCTTCCTGTGGTGGGCGATGCGCCCGTCGCTTCGCTATCCAACTTTGGAACTGCGGATCTGCGATGCCGTGACGCGTGTCGACGATGCCGTTGCGATCGCCAATCTTTACCGCTGCCTTGTGCATCGCCTTGTCCGCGAACCCGGCTTCGGGCCGATGCCGACCGGCGTAGTCATGGCCTTGACCGACGAGAACAAGTGGCAGGTGCAGTGCGACGGGCTTGATGCCACCATGGTGGATGTCGGGACAGGGCAGGTCATATCGGCCCGGTCAGCGATCGAACGTTTCGTCGCGGCGCTGCGTGACGATGCCTTGGCCCTGGACTGCGCGGGCGAGCTTGACCACATCGGCACGATCCTGGCCCGCGGAACAAGCGCCCATGAGCAGTTCGCAATTCTTCGGGCCGAGACCGAAAAGGGCACCGAGCATGCCGAAGCCCTGCGCGCGGTCGTGCGGTGGCTGGCCGAGACAAGCACGCCGGCGTGATGGCGCCGGTCACGCCGCTGCGAAGAGATGGCCACCGGTGATCCGCAGTCCCACGCGTTCGCCGACCGATGGCGCCATCTGGCTGTGCACGTCGACATCAAGCCGGGTCGCCAGCCCCCGGATCGCCACTTCGACGCGACGGATCGCCCCGTGGCGGCGGACAATCTGGACAAGACCGCTCAGCGGCGCTCGATCCGGATGGTCGAATTTCAAGTGATGCGGCCGCACATAAAGATGCGCCTGTCCGCTGCGGTTGCTTGACGCAGCCGGATAGATTGGCTGCCCCGCAAAGAGCGCCTGTCCGGCCCTCAGTTCAACCGGCAGCCGGTTGGCATCGCCCAGAAATCCGCAAACAAATGGCGTGGCGGGGTAGTCGTAGATGGCGTCCGGCGTGCCGACCTGTTCGATCTGCCCCTGGTTGAGGATCGCGACCCGGTCGGCAAGCTCCAGAGCCTCGTCCTGGTCATGGGTGACAAAGACGGTGGTATGACCGGTGCGGCTGTGCAGGTCCCGCAGCCACTGGCGCAGGTCCTTTCGCACCTTGGCATCAAGCGCGCCGAAGGGTTCGTCAAGCAGCAGGATGCGCGGCTCGATGGCCAGCGCCCGCGCCAGGGCCACGCGCTGGCGCTGGCCGCCCGAAAGCTGCGACGGAAAGCGCCTGTCCAGGCCCTGCAACTGCACAAGGTCGAGCAGGTCGCGGATCCGGGTTGCGATCTCGGCGCGGGATGGGCGTTCAGCGCGGGGGCGTGCTTTCAGCCCGAACGCAATATTGCCAGCCACCGTGAGATGGCGAAACAGCGCATAGTTCTGGAAAACGAAACCGATTCGACGTTCACGCAGCGACAGCGCGCGGGAATCGACACCGTCGAAAAGGATGGTGCCGCCATCCGGTTCGTCAAGACCGGCAATCAGCCGGAGAAGGGTTGTCTTGCCCGAACCCGATGGGCCAAGCAGCGCGACCAGCTCGCCCGGTTCGATCGTCAGGGACACGCCCTTGAGCGCCGTGAATGCGTCGAACCGGCGAGCGGCTTTGTCGATGGTGACGGACACGGACATGTTTTTCTTCTCCCTTGGCAAGGTGTGTCGTCATCAATGCCGGCTGGCCGCGATCTCGTCGGCGAAATGCCATTCGAGCACGGTCTTGGCGGCAAGGGTCACCAGGGCCAGCAGCGCAAGGATCGAGGCCATCGCAAAGGCGGCGACCGACATGTATTCGTTGTAGAGAATCTCGACATGCAGCGGCATTGTCGTGGTCAGGCCTCTGATCTTGCCCGAGACGACCGCGACCGCGCCGAATTCGCCCATCGCGCGCGCGTTGCACAGCAGAACGCCGTAAAGCAGGCTCCACTTGATGTTGGGCAGCGTGACGGCGACGAAGGTTCGCCATCCCGAGGCCCCAAGTGTCAGGGCCGCCTCTTCATCGGTCTTGCCCAGCGCCTGCATGTGCGGGATCAGCTCTCGCGCCACAAACGGAAAGGTGACAAACAGCGTTGCTAGTACGATTCCGGGCAGCGCAAAGACGATCTGGATGTCGTGGCTCTTCAGCCATGCTCCGAAATAGCCCTGTGCGCCGAAGATCAGTATGTAAACAAGCCCGGCAATCACCGGTGAGACCGAGAACGGCAGGTCGATGAGCGTGACCAGCCAGCTTTTGCCGCGGAATTCGTACTTGGCCACGGCCCAGGCGGCGGCGATGCCGACCCCCACGTTGAAGGGAACGGCGATCGCGGCGACCAGCAGCGTCAGCCTGATGGCGGCCACCGAATCCGGGTCGGACAGCGCGTCGAGATAGGCCGGAAAGCCGCGCGCCAGGGCTTCGACGAAGATGATGGCAAGCGGCAGGGCAAGAAACAGCCCGAGGAAACCAAGCGCGATGCCGATCAGGATGATACGGGTTGTCACGCTCTCGCGTCGCGCCGCCTGATGCGATGTTGCGACGGGTCCGGGGTGCACGGGTTTCGACAATGCAGTATCAGACATGACCAAGCTTCTGGCGCAGCAGCGCCTGGGCAAGGTTAAGCGCAAGGATGAGAACGAACGAAAGGCTCAGCATCATGATGCCGATCACGGCCGCGCCGGCATAGTCGAACTGTTCAAGCCTGATCACGATCAGCAGCGGCGCGATCTCGGACACCATGGGAATGTTGCCGGCGATGAAAATCACCGAACCGTACTCGCCGATGGCGCGCGCAAAGGCAAGTGTGAAGCCTGTCATCACGGCGGGCAGGGTGGGCGGAAGGATCACCGTGAAGATTGTGCGCCTGCGGCTTGCACCCAGAAGCGTCGCGGCCTCGTCCAGGTCTGCCTCCATCTCGGCCAGGACGGGCTGGACGGTACGCACCGCAAAGGGCAGGCCGATGAAGATCAGGGCCATCAGAATGCCGGCCGGCGTATAGCCGATCGTGATGCCAAGGGGCAAGCCAGGCTCCCATCCACCCGTTTGGGGCATAGAGGGCAGCCAGCGCAATGCCGGCCACCGCGGTCGGCAAAGCGAAAGGCAGATCCACGGCCGCGTCGATGAAGCGGCGGCCCGGAAACTCGTAGCGAACCAGAACCCAGGCGATGATCAAGCCGAAGACGACGTTGATCGTGGCTGCCAGGAATGCGGAGCCGAACGAGACACGCAGCGCCGCAAGCACGCGTGCCGAACTGGCCAGCGCCCAGGCCTGGTCCAGGCCGGCGCCGGCCGCCCTGAGCATCAGGGCCGCCAGCGGGATCAAGACGACAAGAGACAGCGCCGTGACGGTGATCCCAAGTGATAATCTAAAGCCCGGCAGCATGCTCCGTTCGCGCCATCCTGGTGTGATTGCCGGCCCCATGATGCGGCTCAGCGGCCCGGCTTGTAGAGCTGGTCAAACGTGCCACCGTCGCCGAAATGGGTGGGCTGCGCCTTGGCCCAGCCGCCGAATGCCTCGTCGATGGTGACCAGCATCACATCAGGAAACCTGGCGGCATCCCTGGGATCGGCATGTTGCGGTTCGCGCGGCCGGTAGCCGTTCTTGGCAATGATGGCCTGCGCCTTTGGCGAGTAGAGAAAGCGCAGATAGGCTTCGGCCTCGGCCCGGGTGCCCTTGGCATCAACGTTCCCATCGACGATGGCGACCGGCGGCTCGGCAAGGATCGAGAGACTGGGCACGACAATCTCGAACTTGTCGGGTCCGTACTCGGCCAGCGCAAGGAACGCCTCGTTCTCCCAGGACAGGAAGACATCGCCAATGCCACGCTGGGTAAAGGTGGTGGTGGCGCCGCGCGCCCCGTTATCAAGGATCGGGACATTGGCCAACAGCCTGCCCATGAATTCACGGACTTTGTTCTCGTCGTCGTTGAAGGTGCGCTTGGCATAGGCCCAGGCCGCCAGGTAGTTCCAGCGCGCTCCGCCCGACGTTTTCGGATTGGGCGTGATCACCTGGATGCCAGGCTTCACCAGATCGCTCCAGTCCTTCACTCCCTTGGGGTTGCCCTTACGCACCAGGAACACGATGGTCGATGTGTAAGGCGACGCGTTGTGCGGCAGGCGGGTCTGCCAGTCCTTCGGCAGCTTGGTGGTGTGGCTGGCGATGGCATCGATATCGCCGGCCAGCGCCAGCGTCACCACATCCGCATCAAGGCCGTCGATGACAGCCCGGGCCTGGGAACCGGACCCGCCATGGGACTGGCGGATGCTGGCGATTTTTCGCACGCTGCTGGCGTTCCATTCGGTGATGAACGCCACGTTGATCTCGCGATAAAGCTCGCGGGTCGGGTCGTAGGATACGTTGAGCAGATTGACGGTCTGGTTGGCGGTCTGGCCATTGGCCGCCCCGAAGGGGGCGCCTGCAATCATGACGGTGGCGATCACGAAGGCGGCCACGGCGGTCATGGTGACGTTCTTGCTCTTGTTCATGTCGTCTCTCCGTTCCGGTCAGTGCCGATGAACCAGGAGAGCATAAGTTCTACTAATTTGATAGAAGAAAATATTTCTAAGTTACGTCAGCAACTTAGAAGGCTCTCCCCCTTTGGTGTGCATCTGGACAAGGGTCGTGCTGTCGAGCACCAGGGCGATCGCATCGCGGGCATCCAGCATCACGAGCCGGACATGGCAGGTTTCGACGTCAGCGCAGTCGGCACAGGGCCGATAGGCGGTCCGGCTTGCACAGGGAATTGGCGCCAGCGGGCCGTCCAGCACCCGGATGATTTCGCCGACCGTGATGGAATCTGGCGCACGTGCGAAGCGGTATCCGCCTGCCTTGCCCATCGCGCTTGCCAGATAGCCATGCTTTCGCAGCGTAAGAAGGATCGCGTCAAGGAACTTGCGCGGGATGTTCTCGGCTTCCGCGATCTCGCCGATCGGGATCTGCGTTCTTTCCCGATGCTCGATCAAATACATCAGGGCCTTCAACGCATATTTTGCCTTGTTGGAAAGCATGGGCTCGCCACGTCATCGGGGATGAAAGACGTAGCATCCTTGCCCCTGCAGTGACGAGGTGTTTCGAGTGCGATGATAGGGTCCCGGCGCGCTACTCGTTCCGGACCTTGTAAGGATGGCTGGGCGCCCATCGGGCCAGGAACGCGGTCAGGTCCGGATCGGGCTCGGGCGGCAGCATGACGGCAAGCACAACATAGACGTCACTGCGGCTGCCATCGCGACGCGGGATGCCCTTGCCGCGAATCCGCATCTTGGTGCCGGTGTTGGCGCCCTTTGGGATATTGAGCGCGACCTTGCCTTCCAGGACCGGCACGGTGATTTTTCCGCCCAGCACGGCCTCGGACAGGCTGATCGGCAGATCGATGACGATGTCATCGCCCTCTCGCCGGAACTGCGGATGAGGCAGGACCTTGATCTCGACCAGCATGTCGCCGGCCGGCCCACCGCCAAGGCCCGGGCCGCCCTGGCCCTTCAAGCGCAGGGTCTGGCCGTCGTCCGTCCCGGGCGGAATGACCACGTCAAGCGACCGCCCGTCGCGCATGATGCGTTTGCGGGCGCCCAAGGCGGCATCGACGAAGCCGATCTCAATGCTGGTGCGAAGGTCGTTGCCGCGGACACGCCCGCTGCGCCGGGTGCGGCCGAACAAATCGGCAAAGATGTCGTCGGCGCCGAAATTGTGGCCGAAAGGCGCGCCGGCCTGTCCGCCGCCGGAAAATCCTTCCTGATAGCTGTAGGCCCGCTGTTCGGCGCCGCTGGCATCAATCTCGCCGCGGTCGAAACGGGCCCGCTTGGTTGCATCCGACAGCAGGTCGTAAGCGGCGTTGACCTCCTTGAAGGCGTCGGCGGCCCGCTTGTCGCCCGGATGCAGGTCGGGGTGATATTTCTTGGCCAGCCTGCGGTAGGCCTTCTTGATGGCATCCGCGCTGGCCGACCGTTCAACGCCAAGTACCGTATAGGGATCGCGCATGAATACCCTTCAACGCGCCACCGGCCGCTGCCGCCGCATGGTGCGACGGCCCGTGGCGCGCTTCGTCCTAGCTGTTCACGATCTTCCAGCTTCCGTCAGCCTGCCGGCACGCCGTGCCATAGGCCTGCTCGGTCTTGCCGCCGACTGTAACCGTCTGCTGGAACTCGCGGCAAGGCTGGCCCTGGGTCGTTTCATAGGTGCGGGTCGGCGTGACCGTGCCGGAATGGCCGCTATCCGGGTTGCGCCACGTGGTCGGGGATCCGGCCGGCGCCGTTTCTAGCGCTTGCTGGGTCGTCTTCTGGGCATAGGCATGATCAGCCTTGTCAAGCGACCGGCCGACCTCGCTGCCCAAAAGGGCGCCCAGCAGTGTGCCGGCTGCCACGGCGACAATCCGCCCCGTTCCGCCGCCGATCTGCGAGCCGACGACCGCGCCGCCGACGCCACCCAGCACGGTGCCGACCGTCTGTTTCTGACCACCGGTCGATTCGCAGGCCGCCAAGGCCAGCGCCGCAACCGCCACCGGTACAATCTTCCAATTCAACATGGCCAATCCCTCGTCCAACGTCATCCCACCTTTTTCGTGCGCTCCGGCAACCTAATTCTCAACCTCATTCTCAATCTAAGTCTTGGCCCGGCCGCATCGAAGAAGGCCTACGATGGTTCCCAACCACATGGGGTTCCCAACCACATGGGTACCGATGGTATGTAAACAAGGCATTATGGCGAAGCTATGGCGCCCGGATCGGCGCCAACCCAGGTTTGAAAATCCCAGGTTTGAAAGCTCATGACCGACCAGCCGCATGACCCGTTCAGTCTTTTTCAGCACCTTTTTGACCAGGCGCGGCGAAGCGAGCCCGAAGACCCCGAGGCGATGGCTCTGGCCACCGCCGACGCGCAGGGTCGCCCATCGGTACGGATGGTTCTGCTCAAGGGCGTCGATCAGGGCGGTTTCGTGTTCTATACGAACACCGACAGCCGCAAAGGACAGGACCTGGCCGCCAATCCCTTTGCCGCCCTGTGCATCCATTGGAAGTCGATGCGGCGCCAGATCCGGTGTGAAGGCCGGATCGAGCGGGTGAGCGATGCCGACGCGGACGCGTATTTCGCCTCGCGGCCGCGGGAAAGCCGAATCGGCGCCTGGGCATCGCAGCAGTCGCGCCCGCTCAAAAGTCGCCTTGCACTGGAAAAAGCGGTTGCGCGTTACGGTCTCAAATTCGGGCTTGGCGAGGTCCCGCGCCCCCCGTACTGGGGCGGCTACCGCCTGATGCCTGACCGGATCGAGTTCTGGACGGCGGGGGCCTTTCGGCTTCACGATCGGCTGGTCTACACCCGGGCGGACGGGCAGTGGACGACGGTCAAGCTTTACCCATGACAGAACAGTCCCCGACCGAAGGCATGGTGCAAACCGACGGCATGGCATCGGCCGTTACGGCCGACAAGGCACGGCTCATGCGGGCGGCCGGCATTGCCGCGGTCTGCGTCGCGATCATCCTGATCCTGGTCAAGTTCGGGGCACTGCTGCTGACCGGCGCGGTCAGCATGCTGGCGACCCTGGTGGATTCGGGCATGGATCTGCTGGCCTCGGCGGTCAACCTGTTTGCGATCGGCCACGCGCTGCAGCCGGCCGACCGCGAGCACCGGTTCGGCCATGGCAAGGCGGAAGCAATCGCCGGCCTGGGCCAGGCGGCGTTCATCACCGCCTCGGCAAGCTTCGTGCTGATGGAAGCGGCGAAGCGCATTTTCCATCCGGCGCCGATTCAGGATTCAGATATCGGGATCGGCGTGATGGTGCTCTCGATCGTCATCACCGGCGCCCTGGTGATTTATCAGCGATCGGTGATCCGCCGAACGCAATCGGTCGCTGTCAGCGCCGATGCGCTCCACTACCTGAGCGACGTGCTGGTGAACGGCAGCGTGATCGTGGCTTTCGTTCTGACCAGTACCCTGGGCGTGCTGTGGATCGATCCGCTCTTCGGGGCGGGGATCGGCTGTTACGTCCTCTATAACGCCTGGCTGATCGTTCGGACATCGCTTGACCAGCTCATGGATCGCGAGCTTCCCGATCCCGAGCGCGACCGGATCAAGGAGATCGTGCTTGCCCACCCGGAAGTCCGCGCCATGCACGATCTTCGGACCCGGGCGGCTGGCGCCCATTCATTCATCCAGTTCCATATCGAACTGGATGGCGAGATCGACCTGCATCGCGTGCACGCGATTTCGGACGAGGTCGAGGATCGTCTTCGAAAGGCATTCCCGGGCGCCGAAATCATCGTCCACCAGGACCCCTATGGCCTGCTGGAGGAGCATCCGACGTTTCGCTGATCGAGGCCCCCGCCCTCCTTCGGGGTCGGTCATGTTGCCCCGAAGCCAGGAGACGCAGAAGCCAGGAGATGCAGAAGACGGGAGGACGCGATCGCCTAGTTAAAGACCTCGCCCGGCTTTGCGCCCAGCTTCTTGAAGATCATGGCGGCGGGGCAGAACCGGGTGAACGCCGCCTGAAGCATGTTGGCGCCGACGAAGGCCGTCAGCCACAGCCAAGCCGGGTCATGGATCTGCGAAAGGCCCAGACTGACCAAGATCACGATGCCGGCGAACGCAAAAACGTAACGGTCGACTGTCATGGCTGAGATCCTTTTCCTGCGGGCACCCGCCGCCGCGCGCCAAGGAATTCGGTTGGCATCGGCGTGCCGAATGGCAATATGGCGAAAATATGGGGCAGCGGAACGGATTCTCCAAGGCCTCGGGATTGTGGTGCGGGATCGTGAGGTTGAGGATGGCGAAGAAGCGACATGCCAAGATCGCGGTGGCCGTCTATGGACCATGCCTGGTGGCGGCCCTGTTTGCGAGTTGGTCGCAGTTGCCTGCCACCGCCGACGAGCTTGTGGTCACGGCCCGCGAGGTCGATGACCGGAAGGCGGTCTTTGCGACGGTCCGGAGCATCGATGTGGCCCTTGCCCGGGCCCGGATTGGCGGCACGGTCGAGGCGCTTGCGGTGGACGAGGGGTCGCTGGTCGGGGCGGGCGACCTGCTTGGCCGGGTGGTCGATCCGAAGCTGCCGCTTGAACTTGCGGCCGTTGATGCCCGCATCCGCGCACTCGAATCCCAGCGCCAGCTTGCCGATCTCGAACTGAAGCGCATCCGGTCGCTGCGCGCCACCGGCACGGCAAGCCAGGCGCGGCTCGAACAGGCGGTGGCCGAGTCCGATTCTGCCAGCGCGGCTCTGGCGGCCATGCGATCCGAGCGGGCCGTGGTTGCCGCGCGGCTGGCGGAAGGCGATATCCTGGCCCCGCAGGGGGGGCGTGTTCTCAGGGTGCACGTGACCGAGAAATCGGTCGTCACGGCCGGCGAGACGATCGCGACCCTGGCGACCGAAGCCTACATCCTGCGCCTTGAACTGCCTGAACGGCATGCCCGGTTCTTCACGGTCGGCGATCGGGTCCTGGTTGGTGCGCGCGGGATGGCCGAGCCCGCGCCCGAGGACCGCGCGGCGCTGACCGAAGGCCGGATCAGGCAGGTCTATCCCGAGATCATCCAGGGCCGCGTCATCGCCGATGCGACCGCGCCCGGGCTTGGCCAGTACTTTGTCGGTGAACGCGTGCGGGTGCTGGTGGCGACCGGGCGCCGGGCCGCGATCGTTATTCCCGAAGACTATCTCATCATTCGTGACGGACTGTCCTATGTGCGGCTGAACGATGGCACCGAGACAGCCGTGCAGACCGGGTTTCCGGCCGATGGCGGGCTTGAAATTCTGACCGGACTTCGTCCAGGCGACATCCTGGTGAAGCCTTGAGCGGCACCGGGCCCGGCCCTGGGCCTTCCAGTCTCGGGCTTTCTGGCCATATCGCGCGGTTCTTCATCGAATCGCCGCTGACGCCGCTTTTTCTCCTGATCTCGTTCGCGGCCGGTCTTCTTGCCCTTGTCAACCTCTCGCGCGAGGAAGAGCCGCAGATCAGCGTGCCGATGGTCGATATCCTGGTGCGTGCCGATGGGCTCAAGGCCGTCGATGCGGTCGAACTGGTCACCAAGCCGCTCGAAGACATCATCAAGGGCATCGATGGCGTCGAGCACGTCTATTCCGAGACCCGCGACGATCGCGTGGTGGTGACGGCGCGGTTTCTGGTCGGGACCGACGAGGATGACGCCATCGTGCGGGTCCACACCGAGATCCGCGCCAATTTCGATCGCAAGCCGCTTGGAATTCCGGAACCGCTCATTGTCGGCCGCGGCATCAATGACGTGGCGATCCTGGTCCTGACCCTGCATGGGCAGGGAATCGGCGATCGCTGGAACGACAATGCGCTCTACAATCTTGCCCAATCGCTCCGCCACGAACTGATCAAGGTCCCCAATGTCGGCCTGACCTATGTCGTTGGCGGGCGGCCGGATCAGATTCGCGTCGAGCCCGATCCCGAACGGCTTTCGCTTTACGGCGTGTCGCTCAACCAGCTGGTCGACAAGGTTGGCAATGCCAACCGGTCCTTCGAGGCGGGCATCCTGCGGGGGCTTGATCGATCGGTGGTGACGGTTGCGGGCCAGACCCTTCAGGGGGTTCCCGATATCGGCCTGCTGCTGATTACGACGCGCGATGGGCGGCCCGTCTATGTGAAGGACGTCGCCAATGTCGTGGTCGATGCAAAGCCGGTCGATGCCAGGGTCTGGCATCTCGAGCCCTGGGAGAAAATGGAGACCGAGGAATCGGGTCTCGACCGCTTTCCTGCCGTCAGCCTGGCGATTGCCAAGCGCAAGGGCGCCAACGCGGTCGACGTGGCGGCCGAGGTTCTGGACCGGCTCGACACGATCAGCGGGCGCTTGTTGCCGTTCGGGGTCAAGGTCGATGTGACCCGCAATTACGGCGAAACGGCGCAGGAGAAAGCCGACGAGCTTCTCTTCCACCTTGGTCTTGCGACCCTGGTCATCGTTGGCCTGATCGTCCTGGTCGTCGGCTGGCGGGAAGGGCTGGTGGTGTTCGTTGTGGTGCCCACGACCATCCTGCTCACGCTCTTTGCTGCCTGGATCATGGGTTACACCATCAATCGCGTCAGCCTGTTTGCCTTGATCTTCGCGATCGGCATTCTGGTCGATGACGCGATCGTCGTGGTCGAGAACATTGCGCGCCACTGGCGCATGGATGACGGGCGCGGGCTGGTCCGTTCGGCCATCGATGCGGTGGCAGAGGTCGGCAACCCGACCATCGGCGCAACCCTGACCGTGATCGCGGCGTTGCTGCCGATGATGGCTGTTTCTGGCCTGATGGGACCCTATATGAGCCCGATCCCGGCCAATGCCTCGGTGGCGATGCTGTTCTCGTTCGTTGTTGCTGTCACGGTCACGCCCTGGCTGATGGTCAAGCTGCGCGGCTCGCGGCATCCGGCCGTCCAGGCCGAGGCGGCACGGCTTGCATCGCACGGCCAAGACAGCCGGATCGGCCGCCTCTATCTGCGCATCGGGCGACGGCTGCTGGTCGGGCGACGGCGGTCGATCCTGTTTCTTGTGGCCGTGACCGTGGTCACGGTGGCGGCCTGCATGCTGTTCTATACCACCGATGTGACGGTCAAGCTGTTGCCCTTCGACAACAAGTCGGAATTGCAGGTCTCGCTTGACCTGCCACCGGGATCGACACTGGAATCGACTGAGCGCGCCCTGGTCGCGGCAGCGGATCGATTGCGCGGCCTGCCGGAACTGACCCACATGCAGGCCTATGCCGGCACCGCGGCACCCTTCAATTTCAACGGCCTGGTGCGCCATACCTATCTGCGCAATTCGCCCGAGCTTGGCGAATTGCAGGTCAATCTGCTGCCAAAGGTCCAGCGTTCGCGGACCAGCCACGATATTGCCCTCGATGTTCGCAAGCGGCTTGGCGATCTGCCGACGCCCGAAGGTACGACGGTGCGTGTCATCGAGGTGCCGCCCGGGCCGCCGGTTCTCAGCACCCTGCTGGCGGAAATCTATGGGCCGACGGCCGAGGACCGGCGCAACCTAGCCCGGCATGTGCGCCAGGCCTTCGAAGCGGTCGATTTTATTGTCGATATCGACGATACCGTGACAACACCGGCCGAGCGGCTGCGGTTCTCGATCGACCAGGATCGGCTCGAGTTTTTTGGTGTCGAACAGGCGGCCGTTTACGACACCTTGTCGGTCCTGCTGGGCGGAAAGACGATCGGGTATTCCCATCGCGGCCAGGGCATCGATCCGATCGCCATCGCGATCGAGCTTCCGAAATCGGCCCTGTTCCAGGGCGAACGCCTGCTTTCCACGCCCGTGCCGGCCATCGGGCCGACCGGCGATGCCCCGCGCACGGTCGAATTGGGCGATGTGGTAAGCCTGCGGTCTGAGCCGGCGTCGTATGCGATCTTCCGCCGCAACGGGTATCCGGTTGAGATGGTCATGGCCGAACTGGCGGGGCGGTTCGAGGCGCCGATCTATGGCATGCTTGCGGTCGAGCGCGAACTTGGCAGGATGGACTGGGGCGAGGACGAGCCGCCGGCGATCCGCCTGTACGGCCAGCCAAAGGACGAATCGCAGGGAAACCTGTTGTGGGACGGCGAGTGGGAGGTGACATTCGTCACCTTCCGCGACATGGGTGCCGCCTTTGCCGTTGCCCTGTTCGCGATCTATCTGATCGTCGTCGGCCAGTTCCGGAGCCTGTTGCTGCCGCTGGTCGTTCTGGTTCCGGTCCCGCTCACGCTGATCGGCATTGTTCTCGGACACTGGATGTTTGGCGCGGCATTCACGGCGACCTCGATGATCGGATTCATTGCGCTGGCGGGCATCATCGTCCGCAATTCGATTCTGCTCGTTGATTTCATTCGCACCCGGCGGGCCGAAGGTGCGGCGCTGCGTCAGGCCTTGCTTGATGCGGGCGCGGTCCGCTTCAAGCCTATCGTGCTGACGGCGGCGGCGGCGATGGTGGGGGCTGCCTTCATCCTGCCGGATCCGATCTTCCACGGCCTTGCCTTGTCTCTCATCTTCGGCTTGGCCTCGGCGACTCTGCTGACCGTTCTGACAATTCCGGCGCTCTATGTGTGGCTGCGCGACGACCGGCAGCCGATCTCATAGGGCGGCGTCACGCTGCGGGCGGTGCATTGCCATGGCCATTGTCGAAGACCAGACCGCCACCATCGCGTTTCTGGCCTGCCGTGAAACCCATGGCGGCGCCGCGACGACCCGGATCGATACCCATGGCGCGGTGGTGGTGCTGGCGGGGGAGCGGGCCTACAAGCTGAAGCGCGCCGTCCGGTTTCCCTACATGGATTTTTCGACCGCCGAGATCCGGCGGCGGATGTGCGAAGGCGAAATCCGTCTCAATCGCCGCACTGCGCCGATGCTCTATCTTGGTGTGGCCCCGATCCTTGCCGGCCCCGGTGGCACCCTGACGCTCGGGCCAGTCGCCGACCTGGTGGCCGACCGGGCGCCGGACGGGGCCGTCGATTACGTGGTGGTCATGCGGCGCTTCGATTCGGCCGCGCAATTCGATTCGCTTGCGGCAGACGGAGCCCTGGACGAAGCGCTGATGCCGGACCTTGCCGAGACCATCGCAAGGTTCCATGCCGGGGCGCAGATCCGGCCCGAACATGGGCGCGGCCGCCACCGTCCGGATCGCGGAAGACCAGCTTGCCAATCTGGGGGCGGCGGGGCCGTTTTCGGCCACTGCTCTTGCGACGCTCAAGACCCGCTGGGATGCCGCAATCGATCGCCACGCGGCGCTCCTTGATCGGCGGGCGCAGGCGGGGTTCGTGCGCCATTGCCACGGGGATCTGCATCTTCGCAACATCTGCCTGATCGACGGGCAGCCGGTCCTGTTTGATGCCATCGAGTTCAGCGAGCCGATTGCCTGCATCGATGTCCTTTATGATCTTGCGTTTCTGCTGATGGACCTGACCCACCGCGGCCTCGATCGCCACGCCTGGGCGGTTTTCAACCGCTATGTGGCAGCGACCGGCGATCTCGATGGTCTTGCCCTGCTGCCGCTCTATCAGTCGTTGCGGGCGGCGATCCGCGCCCATGTCGGCCTGTCGATGGCCAAGGCCCAGCCCGACGCGGCCGAGGCCAGGAATCTTGAAGACGAGGCACAGGCCTATCTGGCGCTCGCCCTCCGCCTTGCCGCGCCGGCGCCGGTGCGGCTGATCGCGATCGGCGGGCTGTCGGGAAGCGGCAAATCGACCCTTGCCCGGGCCTTGGCCCCCGGGTCGGCGCCCTGCCGGGGGCGCTTCTCGTTCGCAGCGATCAGATCCGCAAGCGCCTGATGGGCGTTGGCGAGACCGTGCGTCTGGGCCCGGATGGCTATGCCGAGGCGGTCACGGCCCGGGTCTACGAGACGATGCGCGCCCAGGCGGCGGCGGCGCTGCGGGCGGGGTGGAGCGTGATTGTCGATGCCGTGCATGCGCAGCCGGCCGAGCGGCAAGCGATTTCAGATGTCGCCGCCCTGGCCGCTGTCCGTTTTGATGGGCTCTGGCTTTCGGCACCAAGGGCGGTGCTCGAAACGCGGGTCGACCGGCGGCGGGGCGATGCCTCGGATGCGGATGCGCGGGTTGTCGGGGCGCAACTGGCCTTCGATCCCGGGCCCATCGATTGGCAGAGCCTCGACACGCGGGGCGCATTTGATGAACTGGTAGTAGCGGCGGAAGCCCGCCTGGGCCTATTGTAGAAACCTGAATCTTGACTGGATCGCCGGCGATTGATTTGGCTCAATGGCGCGAGCCAGCGATTCGGCTGAACATTCAACTGGCCGATGCGTGGCCATGCAACGGGAGGCTTGGGATGGACTATAAACGAATCACCGCGGTGGTCGGCGGGGCCGAATCGAACCGCAGCACCATCGGCTTGGCGTTCGCGGTGGGAAAGCAGTTTGGTGCCCATGTCGACGCCCTGCATGTTCGCGCCGATCCCAGGCAGGCCATCCCGTATATGGGCGAAGGCATGTCGGGGGCGATGGTCGACGACATCCTGCGGATGGCGGAAAAAGAGGCGGCCGAGCGGGCAACCAAGGCGCGCGATACGTTCAACGAGCTGTGCAAGGCCCATTCCGTGCCGATCGTCGAATCGCCGTCCTCGGTCGAGGCGGTCACCGCCGCCTGGGTCGAATTGGCCGGCCGCGACGAAGAGGTGATCGCACGGCGGGGCCGGGTCACGGACCTGATCGTTGCCGCCCGACCGCTGATGTCGGCCGAACTGCCGTCGACCACGGCGCTTGAGGCTGCCCTGCTGGATACCGGGCGGGCCCTGCTTATTGCTCCGCCGACCGCGCCCGCGCAGGTGGGCAATGCGGCGGTGATTGCCTGGCTTGGCAGCGTCGAGGCGTCGCGGGCCGTCGCGTCATCCCTGCCGTTCCTGGCCCGTGCCAAGCGGGTGCAGATCGTGTCGTGGGGCGAGCACATTTCGGCCAGCTCGGCCGACGATCTCAAGGATTATCTCGCCTGGCACGGGATCGAGGCCAAGATGTCGGCGATCGATGCGCCCGGCACCGATGTCGGCGAGCCCCTGCTTGCCGAGTGCAAGTCGGTCGGGGCCGATCTGCTGATCATGGGCGGCTATACCCGCAGCCGGCTGCGGCAGATGATCCTTGGCGGCACCACCAGCCATGTGATGCGCAATGCCGAGATCCCGGTCCTCATGGCCCACTAACCTCATGGCCCACTAATCCGACCCGGCGGAATTTCGATCGACCCAACCACACGGAGTAATCAGTGGCTCTCAAGCTCATTCGTCTTGAACTGGCGCGGACCAAGGATTTTCCCGACGGTAGCAGCCAGCATGGCTACGAATTTGTGGCTCCTCTCGATTCCCAGGGGAGCCTCAACATGGAGGAATGGCGTAAGCATCACGGCGCCTGCACGGTCTGGCATTTCTGGGGACGGGACGAGGAGCGCGGCCAGCTGGTGCATGGCCGGCATGGCTGGGCGTTTTCCTATACGGTCGGGGATGCCGATGACGAACCGATCTTCCGCTTCGCTTCGCACAGCTTCCGGGAAGGCGAATATCTATCAATCACCGAGCACGACGGCACGACCTATCCGTTCAAGGTCGTCTGGGTCAAGAACCCGCCCCAGCTGGCCGCCTCGCGCTAGGCCGAAACGGGAATCACCCGATCGGCCGGATGGGTCGTGCCGCCGCTCAGGCGGCGCGGCGGATTGACAGCCGCGACCACACGCTCAACAGCGCCTCGACAAGCTCGTGCATCATCGCGTCGGTATGAAGCGGCGATGGCGTGATGCGCAGACGTTCGGTGCCCTTGGGCACGGTCGGATAGTTGATCGGTTGGATGTAAATGCGGTGGCGGCGCAGCAGTTCGTCGCTCGCCTGCTTGCAAAGCCGGGCATCGCCCACCAGGACCGGCACGATGTGGCTGGGCGACGGCATGACTGGCAGCCCCGCTTCCGTCAGCAGGCGTTTCAGCGTTGCGGCGCGTTCCTGGTGACGGGTGCGCTCGACCGTGCTTTGGCGGAGATGGCGGACGCTGGCCAGCGCACCCGCGGCGATCACCGGCGGCAGGGCCGTGGTGAAAATGAAGCCCGGCGCGAAGCTGCGCACGGCGTCGACCAGGACGGCCGAACCTGTGATATAGCCGCCGATCAGGCCAAAGGCCTTGGCCAGCGTGCCCTGCACGACGTCGATGCGGTCCATGACGCCATCGCGTTCGGCCACGCCGGCGCCATGCGGCCCATACATGCCGACCGCATGCACCTCGTCCAGATAGGTGAGCGCGCCATGGCGCTCGGCCACGTCGCAAAGCTGGGCCAGCGGCGCGATGTCGCCGTCCATCGAATAGACCGACTCGAACGCGATCAGCTTGGCCGCGGTCGGGTCGTCGTCGCAGAGCAGGGCATCAAGATGGGCGGGGTCGTTGTGGCGGAAGATGCGCCGTTGCGCGCCACTGTGGCGGATGCCCTGGATCATCGATGCATGGTTATAGGCGTCCGAATAGATGATGCAGTTCGGCAGCAGCTGGGCCAGGGTCGACAGCGTGCTTTCGTTGGCCACATAGCCCGAGGTAAAGAGCAGCGCCGCTTCCTTGCCATGCAGGCCAGCCAGCTCGCGCTCCAGAAGCACGTGGTAATGGGTCGTGCCCGAGATGTTGCGCGTTCCACCGGCGCCCGCACCGACGCGCTCGATCGCCTCGTGCATGGCCTCGATCACCACGGGGTTTTGTCCCATCCCGAGATAGTCGTTGCTGCACCACACGGTTACGACCGCGGTGTCGCCGGCCTGTCGGAACGTGGCATAGGGAAAGTTGCCCGATTGGCGCTCGAGATCGGCAAAGATCCGATAGCGCCCTTCGCGCCTGAGCCCCGCCACGGCGTTTTCAAGTATCTTGTTGTAGTCCATGGTGGCTTTTATTCTTTGTCTAATTCTAAAGTTCTAGTCTTGTTCCGGTCGTCCGACTGGATTCTTAACAATGTCCCGGGTCCTGAACAACGCAGGTCCGCCTCTTATTCCCTTTTCAGACAGGGCATAAGTTAGCACACCAGCAAGAAAAGCGCGACTGGGTGCGGTGTCCAATGCGCTAGATCAATCGCTGCGCCCGGGCCCAGGTTGTGGTGTCATCCAAGGCGCGGCCCAGACGGTCAAGGACCAGATCGATCTCGGCTTCGGTGATGACAAGGGGCGGCGCCAGAGCTACTACATCTCCGCCTATCGCCCGGGTGATAAGCCCATGATCTTGTGCCCGGGCCTGAAGATAGGCGCCGACCCCGGCGGCGGCCGGGAAGGATGCCTTGCTGGCCCGGTCCTGCACCAGTTCCAGTCCGGCGATCAGACCGACCCCGCGCACCTCGCCCACCAGGGGGTTGTTGGCGAAACTGCGGAGCCCGTTCTGCAGGCGGGGCGCCACCCTTTGCACGTGGGAGACGATGTCGATCTCGTCATAGATGCGCAGCGCCTCCAGCGCGACGGCGGCGGCAACCGGGTGGCCGGAATAGGTGAAGCCGTGGGCCAGCACGCCGATCTCGGCGCTTTGGGCCAGGATCGCGTCGGCGAGGCGGGGCGAAATCAAGAGCGCCGAGATCGGCAGATAGGCCGATGACAGCGCCTTGGCCACCGTCACCATGTCGGGAACAATGCCGAACGTCTCGCAGCCGAAACGCTGGCCGGTGCGCCCGAATCCGCAGATCACCTCGTCGGCGATCAGCAGCACGTCATGGCGGCGCAGGACGGCCTGGATTTTTGCAAAGTAGGTCTGCGGCGGCACGATCACGCCGCCCGCGCCCATGACCGGCTCGGCGAAGAAGGCGGCAACCGTCTCTGGCCCTTCGCGCAGGATCAGATCGTCGAGCGACTGCGCAAGCCGGGTCGCGAAGGCGTCCTCGGATTCGCCCGGCTGCGCTTCCCGGTAGTGATGCGGGCAATCCGTATGCAGGAAGCCGGGCAGGGGCAGATCGAATGACCGGTGATTGTTGGGAATGCCCGTCAGGCTGGCGCTTGCGATGGTGACGCCGTGATAGCCGCGGCGGCGGCCGATGATCTTTTTCTTTCGTGGCCGGCCCAGCGCGTTGTTCGCGTACCAGACAAGCTTGATCGCCGAGTCGTTCGCCTCGGACCCGGAATTGGCGAAAAAGACCTTGGCCATCGGACCATCGGGCGATGCGGGCGCAATGGCAAGCAGGCGCGCCGCCAAGTCCTCCATGGCGGGGTGCGATTTGCCGCCGAAGCCATGATAGAACGACAGCCGGCGCATCGCCCGCGACGCCGCATCGGCCAGGCGCTCGTTGCCAAAGCCCAGCGCCGTGCACCACAGCCCCGCCAGACCTTCGATCAGCGTGCGGCCCTTGTCATCGCGCACATAGATGCCGTGCCCTTCGGTCACGGTCATCGGCCCGCTGACGGCGAGCTTCGATTCGTTCGTGTAGGGATGCAGAAGCGGATCTGCGCGCCCCGGCGTTCCAGTCTCGGCAGCCATGATTTCGATCTCCGAACGGGGTCTTGTCCCAATTCTAGACCGAAGCGGCCCCGAGGCCAGAGCGGCATCTACCAGAGCGGCGTCTACCGGGTGATGCCGATTACAGCCGGCCACAGGCTGTCCAAGCTGTGCACAGGATCATCCACTGGATCATGGGGGTGTTTTCCCCGGTTCATCACCCTGACCCCCGCCCATAACAGGCCATGAACGATATACCCGGGTTCGGAGCGGATATCCACACGCTTATCAGGTGCTGGGCCGCTTGTGAAAGGCTCTAGTTGTGGAGCTCAAGAGGTTGTCCTCGGTGAGGGCGAGGCGGCTGATAGGTGTAATTAGTCTATGCCGCCATGGGGTCGGTGCAATTGTATCGGTGGAGCCAGACGGGCAATTCATCGGCGCGACGATCTGAGTTGGGATAGGCCTGGGCATAGGCCTCTCTGAGCGGTCTGGATGAAGCGCTGGCCTTTCCATTGGTTTTGGGGGTGTAGGGTTTGTTCGGATGTGCTTGAGCTTGAGGCGCCGGCAGGCCGGGCGAAGGCTCGGGCCATGTAACAGGGGCCGTTGTCGGTCATGACGCGGGTGACGGTGACGCCGAGGCTCTTGTAATAAGCGATGGCAGCCTTGAGGAAGGCGGTGGCGCTCCTGGCCTTTCGTCCGGCCTGATCTGGCTGAAGGCGACGCGCGAGGCGTCGTCGATGCAGACGGACGAACTCCCAGCCGACGCCCCGGCCGCTGGCCGTCCGGTGCTCTGACCGGAACGGTCGCCGGTGACGCGATGGCCAGGCGCTCGAAACGCCCGAGTTTCTTGATGTCGATGTGGATCAATTCGCGGGGTGTTCGCGCTGGTAGCGCACGCAGGTGCGGCCGGATCGAGGGCCTTCAGCCTGTTCAAACCCAGGCGCTGAACCCGGCTGACCGTCGCGGGCGAGACGCCGACTTCCTTGGCGATAGCGAGGCTGGGCGCCGTTCCCGCCGCAGCGCTTCAATCCGATCGACGGTCTCTTGCGGCGTCGGGCGATGCAGGCGGTGCGGCCTTGAGCTGCGATCCTGAAGGCCCGCCAGGCCCTCGGCCTGGAAGCGTGCCATTTGCGGACTGTCCGCGAACAGACGCCCGCGGCTTCATGACGGATGCCAGCCGTTGACCGCTCAACACCTGCCGCACAATTCGCTCTCGACCATGCGGCGTCAGACGGGCATTCTTATGCATGTCCATTCGGCTCTCCTGTGAGGATCGCTGCGGCTTTGACACCTTCAGCTTCCTCCAGACAGGCCGAATGGACAACCTCTTGAAAGCTCACAGCTAGTTGCGGCCGTAGGAATCGTCGAGACGGACGATATCGTCCTCGCCCAGATAGCCGCCGGATTGGACTTCGATCAGGACCAGCGGTTCGCCGGTCCGGTTCTCCAGCCGGTGGACGACACCGAGCGGAATGAAGGTCGATTCGTTTTCCCGCAGCGTCATGGTCTGGTCGCCCCGGGTGACCGTCGCGGTGCCCCGCACGACGACCCAGTGCTCGGCGCGCTTGGCATGTTTCTGCAGGGACAGCCGGCCACCTGGTTTCACGACGATGCGCTTCACCTGGTAGCGTTCGCCTGCGCCGATACCCTGGTACGAACCCCAGGGCCGGTACACGGTGGTGTGTAATTCGTGCTCGGTGCGGTGGCTGGCCTTCAGGTGATCGGTGACGGCCCGCACGTCCTGCACCCGGTCTTTGCTGGCCACCAGCACGGCGTCGTCGGTGGCGACGACGATCAGATCCTCGACCCCGATCGCCGCAACGAATCGGTCATCGCTTCGGACATAGGAATTCGTCACGTCCTTCAGCATCACGTCGCCACGGGTGACGTTGCCGGCGCCGTCCTTGCCGGTGATCTCCCACAAGGCCGACCACGATCCCACGTCGTTCCAGCCGATCTCGACCGGCACCACGGCGGCGTTCCGGGTGTGCTCCATGACGGCATAGTCGATGGAAATCGACGGGGCACGGCCGAAGGCATCCTTGTCCAGGCGTTCGAATTCCAGGTCGTGGCGGCCCTTGGCGACCGCTTCCTTGCAGGCGTCAAGCATCATTGGCTGGAGCCGCGCCAGTTCGGCCAGGAAACAGTCGGCGCGAAACAGGAACATGCCGCTATTCCAGAGAAACGTACCATCGGCGATATAGGATTGGGCGGTCGGCCGGTCCGGCTTTTCGACGAAGTGGTCAACCAGGAAGCAGCCTGGCGCGCCGCTCAATGATTCGCCGCGCTTGATGTAGCCATAGCCTGTTTCCGGCGCGGTCGGCTTGATGCCAAAGGTGACCAGGGCGCCGCTCTCGGCGGCCTTTGCCGCCACCATCACGGCGTCACGAAAGGCGGCCGCATCCGCGATCGTGTGATCCGATGGCAACACCAGCAGGACCGCATCAGGGGCGGTGGCTGTCAGCATCAGCGCGGCGACTGCCACGGCCGGGGCGGTGTTCCGCGCCAGGGGTTCAAGGACGATCTGGGCCGGCGTGACGCCCAGGCTTCGCATCTGCTCGGCAATGATGAAGCGGTGATCATCGTTACAGACGACCAGCGGCGGCGCGAACCGACCGTCGCCGTGAAGGCGAAGCAGCGTCTCCTGGAACATGGAACGCGTACTGACCAGGGGCAGCAGCTGCTTCGGATAAAGGGCGCGTGATACAGGCCACAGCCGCGTTCCCGAACCGCCGGATAGAACGACCGGATGAACTGTCATGTCTGTTTTCACACCGGCGCCCTGGCCGGTCCTCTGGGTCGTCTGGTCGGATTGCATGCGAAAGCCGGGTCGTTCGCAAGGATCATGGCTTGGCCGCGATAAGCAATGATTAAAAGCGAATGCCGTTCACGATTTCGGAACCAGGCCCGCCAGGACGGCGGCCAGGCCGGGATCGGCAGCCAGGCTGGCCGCCGCGCCGCTTGCGACCACCCGGCCAAGACCAAGGCCATAGGCCCGGTCGGCAATCTTCAGCGCTTGCGCCGCCGACTGTTCGGCAAGAAGGATGGCGGTGCCCGATGCACGGATCTGGGCCAGGCTTGCGAAAAGCTCGGCCATCAGGCGCGGGGCAAGGCCAAGGGATGGCTCGTCCAGAAGCAACAGTCGGGGCGCCCCCATCAGGGCGCGGCCGATCGCCAGCATCTGCTGCTCGCCACCTGACAGGGACCAGGCCTTCTGGCCGCGTCGCTCGGCAAGGCGGGGGAACAGAGCCTCGATCCTGGCGCGCCGCTTGGCCCGTGCCGCCGCGCCCGCGTGGCATGCGACGTCCAGATTGTCCTGCACCGTAAGACCCGGGAACACCCGCCGTCCTTCCGGGACATAGCCGATTCCGGCCCGGGCCCGGGCCTCGGGCGCATGGGCGGTGATGTCGGTCCGGTCGAACCGGATCTGCCCCGCCCGGACGGGGATCAGCCCCATGATTGTCTTGAGCAGGGTCGATTTCCCGGCCCCATTGGCGCCCAGAACGGCAACGATCTCGCCCGCCGCGACCCGGAGATCGAGCGACCACAGGACGGATCGATCGCCCTGCGACGCCGAAAGCCCATCGATCGCGAGAAGCGCCTCGGTCATGGCACGGTTCCCGTCTCGCCCAGATAGGTTCCGATCACGCGCGGTCCCGGCTGATGGCGTCGGGCGATCCTTCCGCGATGATGCGTCCCGCGTCGAGGCAGACGATACGATCGGCGATCCCAAGCAGGAACGGAAGGTTGTGCTCGACAATGACGATGGCGGTCCCCATTCGGCGAAGCGGCGCAGGCGGGCAGGTCCCGATGGTCATGATCGGCCAGTCCGGCGGCGGGTTCGTCAAGCAAGACGATGTGTGGCGCCCGCGCCAGGGCCGCGCGATTTCGACCCGTCGCCGCAGCATGGCGGCAGAATGGCGCAGGGTTTGCGCGTCCCCCGGCGGCGGCGCGCCCAGTTCGGTCAACAGGGCCAGGGCCGCCTGTCTTGCCAGTTCGTAACGTGCCAGTTCGTAGCGGGCGCCACCCGCCGCGGCGGCGACGGCGACAGGATCGAGAGCCGATAGCGGGCCTGTCGCGGCCGGCGTCTGAAAGCTGCGGCCGACGCCGATGGCCGCGATGCGGTGCGGCGGGCGGCCGATGGCATTCTGGCCGGCGATGCGAATCTGCCCCGCATCCGGAACGACAAGACCGCTTACGGCATTGAGCAGGGTCGACTTGCCGCTTCCGTTCGGCCCGATCAGGCCGAGGATTTCTCCGGCATGGACCGAAAGCGAAATGTCGGCCAGGGCCATTACACCACCAAAGCGCTTGCCGACCGCGACGATCTCGAGGACCGGCATGCCGCCTGCAGGGCGGGTTTTCGCTGGCGGCCTGTCTGATGGCCTGTCGATGGTGGGGCCAACGGTGGGACGAAAGGTGGAACAGGGGTGGCCGGCGCGCCCTTCTGAACACCTGGCGCAGCGCGGGTCCCAGGCCCTGGGCAGCACCACGGTCATCGGCATGGCCGCGCCATAGGCAAGCAGGTAGTGCCGTTCCAGGAACCTGAACCATTCCTGGCAGATGGACTGGCAAGAGCCGCCTGATCGCATGAAATTTGCCGGCTGCCGCCGATGACGGAGTCCGGCCAGGGTATCCTCGCGGCAGGAAAAGCCCAAGGGGTCCGGGCGAAACAGCCATGGCCGTATGGTTATTCCAGGGCGCCGGCGGCGCGCGTACATGGCGCTTGCCACCAGGGCCTTGGTGCGCAGCACACCGCCGACATCGAGCCAGCACAAGCGGCAGCGATCAGGTCGGCGCGCATCGTCGCCGGGGCATGCCCCGTGAACCCGGCCAGCCATCGACTGGCGATCGGAACCCCAGCGCGACCAGGCCACACCCATGCACAAAGCAACTGGCGCGCCCGATCGTCAGGTCTCGATCGCAATTGGCGGGATGCCAGCCAAACCATTGGCGCCGCCGGTGATCGATTCCCAGGACAGGACCGCAAGCAGGGCAAGCTCGGCAAGGCCAAGGGTCGCAAGTGCGAGGTAATGGGACTCGAGCTTGAAAACCGGCAGGGCGATCGCCGTCGCAATCAGGGCGGCGGCCAGGATGGCGGCGGGAAACCCGATGATGAAGGGCAGGCCGAAATGATGGGCAAGCAGCCCGCTGGCATAGCCGCCAAGGCCGAAGAAGGCGCCCTGGGCCAGCGAGATGGCGCCCGCATGCCCGAACACGATCTGATAGCCGATCGCCGCAAGGGCATAGATGCCCGACAGCGTAAGAAGCCGCAGCGCATAGGCATCGGCGAAGGCGGCCGCATAGATCGTCATTGCGGTGACGGCAAGCCCCATCGGCAACAGGGTCGGGGCCTTGGCCCAGCCGTTCGGAGCAAGCGTCACGCGATCACGCCCGGCGATGCGCCGCATCGCCGAACAGCCCTTGCGGCCGCAGGACAAGCACAAGAAGGATCGCGCCATAAAGCAGGGCTTCGGCCGCGGTATAGGAAACGAACCGTGACACCAGAACCTGGAATGCGGCAACCGTCAGTGCGCCGATGACGGCGCCACCGATACGTCCCCAACCGCCAAGCGTGGCTGCGATATAGGCCTTCAGCATGAGCGGTCCGCCCTCGGCCGGCGACATGAAATAGCGGGGCGCCAGCAGCAGCCCGGCCACGCCGGCAAAGGCCGCGCCCATCATGAACGCAAGCGCGATCATGTGATGGACACGGATGCCGATGGCGCGCGCCATGTCGCGGTCCTGGGCCGTCGCGCGCAGGGCGCGGCCGATCTGGGTGCGATAGAGAAACCACGCCAGCGCGCCCACCAGCACAACCGCCGCACCGATGACGACAAGGGAATCGCGGCCGATCGATGCGCCAAGAATCACGACCGGTGCGCCGCCGGCAATTGGCGGCCCCGTTCTTGGTTCGGCCCCGAACAGGGCCAGCGTGCCATGCTGCAGCATCGCCCCAACCGCGATGGTGCTGACGAACAGGCTGGTCGGCGGCTGGCTGGCGATCGGGAAATAGGCGGCCAGCGACAATGCCAGGCCCAGGATCGCCATGATCGCCACCACCGCCGGAAGCAGGGCCAGGGCCGGAAGCGGCAGAATGCCTGCCAGCATGATGGCGGCATAGCCGCCAGCCATGACCAGATCACCATGGGCGAAGTTCACCGCGCCGGCAGCGTTGAGCACCACCACGAAGCCGACCGCAACCAGGGTATAGGCCGCGCCCAGGGTCAGGGTGTTGACGATAAGCGCGAACGCCAGGTCGTCCATGTCTTGATCTTGCCCTTGGTCTTGATCTTGCCCTTGCCGGACAATCTTGTGCCGGACAGTCTTGGCGCCGGCGTCAGCCGCGGGGCTCGATGCCGATCAGGTTTTCGTAGCGCCTGACGATATGGGGCACCCGGGTTACGCCATCGTAGCAGACGATCACGGCGTCATGGGCCATGTTGCCCTTGCCATCGGAACGATAGGTCATGGCAACACCCGAATAGGACCTGTCGGCCAGGGCCTTGCGTACATCCTCTTTGGTGCGTGCGCCGGCGGCGATGGCGGATAGAACCATCATGGTCCCGTCATATTGGCCGGCGGCAAAGGCATCGGGCTCGGCCTTGAACGCGGCGCGATAGGCATCCGCAAAGCGGCTCAGGCGGTCCGAACCACCGCTGGCGTTGGGGGCGGTACCGGTTTCGGCGCACACGCCTTTCAGCTCGCCCGGTTCCAGAAGAGCGGCCGTGGCCGGCTGGTGCATGGCAGAGCCGGCGACGATGGGAAGGGCAAGGCCGAAGCCCGCCGCCTGGCGCACCGCAAGCGCGGTGGTCGGGGCATGGAGGTGGAGAAGCAGCACATCCGCGCCGGCATCGCGCAACTTGGCCAGGGATGGCAGCACATCCTTGACCGATGTTGACAGGCCTTCCTCATAGACCAGCGGTGCCCCCAGCGCGGCCAGTTCGGCGGCCAGGTGGTTGCGGCCGCTCTGGCCATAGGCGGTGGTCTGATAAAGAAGCGCCGGGCGCTTTGCGGCCAGGGTCTCGACCACATAGCGCGCATGGGCGGCCTTCACCACCGCGTCGCCGGGGAAGAAGCGGAAGACATAGGGATTGCCTTGCTCGGTAATGGCGGCCGTGCCCGAAATCGTGACCAGGGGCAGCCCGGCTTCGGCCGCCAACGGCATCAACGCCAGCATCTGGGTGCCAAGGATGGGCGCGACCATTGCCACCACCCCCGTGCCGCGCCCGGCCTTCAGGAACGCGTTCACCGCCGCTTCGGGCGATGTTGCCGTGTCGATCACCTCATGCGCGACGCCCAGCCCCGACCCCATCTCGTTCAGGGCAAGGATCGCGCCATTGCGCTGGCTGGTGCCTTCAAGGCGCAGAAGCCAGGTCAGTGAACCAGGATCGGCAATCGCAGTGAATAGCTCGCCCGGCGGGCATGGCGGCCAGAACAAGAAGACCACGACAAGGGGGCGCAGGCGCGACGGCGATGCGCCGGCGGTGAAGACTGGATACGGCAAACGGATTGGCATGACTGGCTCCTTCGCTGGTCCTAACCAGATCAGGTTCTGTGGGTATGATCTCAGTCCTGCAGGACACCCCAGCCTGATGCCGAAGATGAGCGAGGCGGCCCCCGAGTCAACGTGTGAGTGAGCCTGGCTGCATCCAATCAGGTTATCCAGGCCGAACAGGCCACCAGCGATACGCCCTGGGCCGTTTTGCCGCCGCGCAGATAGCGATAGCCGCCCAGTCCGGTATGACCAGAAGGCCCATCAATCGTGCCGACCTCGATGGTCGAGCCGAAGATGCGCTGGCTGCCATCCAGACGACGTCCCGTCACGATCAGGCGGCCATGGCGGATCGCGCGATGGAAATTGACGGTCAGCGAGACCGTGACTGAATGTCGCTTTGTCCCCGGGCACTGTACAATGCATATTTCCGGCACGGCCGCCCGCCGCATCGATCAACGTTTTCTCTCTCTCTCTCTCTCTCTCTCTCTCTCTCTCTCTCTCTCTCTCTCTCTCTCTCTCTCTCTCTCTCTCTCTCTCTCTCTCTCTCTCTCTCTCTCTCTCTCTCTCTCTCTCTCTCTCTCTCTCTCTCTCTCTCTCTCTCTCTCTCTCTCTCTCTCTCTCTCTCTCTCTCTCTCTCTCTCTCTCTCTCTCGTTGCTAAAAGGCGTCAAGACGCCGCCATGGTTTAATCCCAGGCGGTTCAAATGCGAAGGCCGATGGCCAGTTCCAGCCGGGCCAGGTCGGGCCTGATCGGCGGCGATCACATACCTGACCGATTCGTCGAATCCGCCAAGATCGCTGCTTCGGCTTCCGGTCATTGTCCGATGCCGGCAGCGATGGCGCCGGACTGCGGGCGTGGATGCCCTCGGGCTTCGCCGCCGGGTCATCGCATAGCGATAGGCGCCCTGGCCGACAGCGATCAGGTGGCCTTCTGCATCCCGCAACTCGACCAGTGCCGCATAGCTGCGCCGGCCACTTTGCACCATCCGCCCCTCGGCGATCAGGTGCGCCGTATTGGCCGGCTGGAAGAAAGTTGCAGGTGAACGAGATGGTCGCCGCGACGCGGTAATGGCCGGGCACCGGGCATTGCCGGTGCGACCGCCCACGTCATCGAGAAGGGTCAGAATGACGCCGCCATGAACCCGATCATAGCGATTGAAGCGTTGTCCCTTGCGACGTTCCATTCGCGCGTAGCCTCTTCGCGCCATTCGGTTAGGCGATGGCCGACATGGTCGGCGAATCCCGAGCCGGGATCGCCAAACGCGGCCGAGGTAAAGGTGCGCTGGAATGGGGCCTTGGCGGGGCGGCTGTTTGACATGGGGGCTGCGCTTGTGGAGGAACAGGAGCGCGGACCTTGCCAGACCCGGCCCAAGCTTGTAAAGCCGCGCCCGCCTTCAACCCTTGATGACAATATGGGGCCTGAGCCTTGCCACCTTTCGGGCCAGGCCCGCCGCGTGGCTGGCCTCGATCACCGCCGAGACGTCCTTGTAGGCGCCCGGGGCTTCCTCGGCGACGCCGCGCAGCGATGGGCTGCGGATCAGGATGCCGCGCTGGCCAAGCTCATCGACCAGGGCGCGGCCCGTCCATTTGCGGGTGGCGGCGTGGCGGCTCATCGCCCGGCCGGCCCCGTGACAGGCGGATGAGAACGAGGCACGCTCGCCCTCGGCCGTTCCGACCAGCACATAGGATGACGTGCCCATGCTGCCGCCGATCAGCACCGGCTGGCCCAGGTCGCGCAGGTCCTCGGGCAGGTCGGGATGATGGGGACCGAAGGCGCGGGTTGCGCCCTTGCGGTGCACGTAAAGGGTTCGCTCGCGGCCATCGACGACATGCCGCTCGACCTTGCAGGTGTTGTGGGACACGTCATACAGCAGGGGCAGCCGCGCACGCGGCAAGACGCGGCCGAAGGTGGCGCGGACCAGATGGGTGATGATCTGGCGATTGGCAAGGGCGCAGTTGATGGCCGCGCGCATGGCGCCAAGATAGCGCTCGCCAAGACGCGATTGGATCGGCGCGCAGGCCAGCTCGCGGTCGGGCAGGGCTATGCCGAACCCCGCTGCCGCGGCCGCCATCTCGCGCAGGAACTCGGTGCCGATCTGGTGGCCAAGCCCGCGTGAGCCGCAATGGATCGACACGACCGCATCGCCGATTGCAAGGCCGAATCGCGATGCGATGGCCTTGTCGAAGATCTCGTCCACCTCCTGGATCTCGAGATAGTGGTTGCCCGACCCCAGGGTTCCCATCTCTTCGCGCTGGCGCTGGCGCGCCTTGGCCGAGACCGCCTCGGGGATTGCGCCGCCCATGGCGCCATGCTCTTCGACCCGGGCAAGATCGTCGGCCTCGCCCCACCCCTGCTCGACCGCCCAGCGGGCGCCGCCCGCCAGCATGGCATCCATGCCGGATTCGTCCAGCCGGATTGCGCCGCGGCTGCCAAGCCCGGCCGGCACCGCGTCGAACAGCGCATCCGCCAGGGCGGCCTTGCACCGCGCGATCTCGGCCACCGAAAGGCCGGTATGCAGGGTGCGCACCCCGCAGGACACATCGAAACCGACCCCGCCCGCCGACACGATGCCGCCCTGATCCGCGTCGAAGGCTGCGACCCCGCCGATCGGAAAGCCATAGCCCCAATGGGCATCGGGCATAGGCGGCGTTCACGATGCCGGGGAAGGGTGGCGACATTGGTGATCTGCTCGGCGACCTTGTCATCCATGTCCCGCATCAGATCGGCGGTGGCATAGATCACGGCCGCACAGTGCATCGCGCCTGCTCGCGGAACTGCGCCGCGGGTTTCGCTGTCCTGTGTCAGGCGGCTCAGATCCATGTGCGCATCCGCGGGCGCCGCGCGGTGTAGCATGGCCGGCCGTCGCGCTGCGCGCGAAGAAGGTCTTGGCGGTCATCAGCCCCAGTCGTCGCGGCGGGCTGCTTCCCGAGGGCGCAAGATGGGTGACCAGCTCGATGATCTCGTCGGTGACGCCGTTATTGAGCGCACGATCCATGCGGCTCTTCATTCGCGCCTCGCGACCCAGTGCCAGCGCCGCGATGGCATCAAGCTGCGATCCCCGCTTGAAAGCCCAGGCCTTTCCCACACGTCGCCTTCGAACAGCACCGGCTCGGTCAGTTCGATCAGCTTCGGGGCTACGGTGCGCACGACATCGCGCGCCGACAACGGGGCGGGCTTGCTCATGGGTGTTCTCCTCGAAGGGGGTCGGGTGGCTGGCGGTCTATTCCTTGGGCGGCATCAGGGTGATCAGGACGACATCAAGGCTTCGCCAGAGCGGCAGATGCCAGGCCTGGATCTTCCAGCCATCCGTCCGCGCCGAGGGCCATCCTCGATAGCGGATCCCCCACCCGCACGACGCCCTCGGCCGGGCCGACGACGGCAATGGGCGATCGCGAAGATATCGCCGGCCGCGGTATCGCCGGGAAAGGCTGAACGACATGTCGCTGGCCGCGCTGGAGCTGGTGGTGAAGCGGCTACCTCGCGCAGCCGCCCGATGATCTGGCCATGACCGCTGAGTTCGAGCTGGCCGTTGTACATTCGATGGCGGCATCGACGGCGAAGTCTGTGCGCGCTCAATCTTGTCGATGGACGAGAAATAGCATTCCGCGACTTCGTGCAGTGCGGCCCGGCCGCCAGCGTGCCGTCGCGCTACGGTTGCAGCGGTGGCGGTGTCATGGGGTCCTCCCTTCAGCTGGTCGCCAGAGCGTGGTCTCGGTTAAGGCTACACCGAAACACCGCGACGTTCGAAGCAAGCAGTGGGCGATGCGGAGGAACGGCTATCGCCTTCGCGCCACGTTCGGCGCGGGCGGTCCTGGCCATGACAGGCTGCTGGTGGAAAGCGCGCCGACACAATTGAGGAACTGGGTGCCAGCGATGCGGCCAGTCTTTCCATCACTGGCCTCAGGGATCGTTATGCCGGGTGGCCGCACCACGACTGGTGATTGCGATCGGCATGCCTTTTCGTATCGGGTCCCGGATGGCGAGCCGGGCGCGGGCGTTACCCATCGCCACATGCGCTGCTCGACGAATACATCGATGAACCTGCGCGCCGCCGCCAGCGGTGGCGCAACCTGGGCCGGTTCAGGTTCGAAATGCCGCGTACCGCGCGTTACCAGCTAGGGTCCGGCCGCGCTAGACGTCGACCACACATTCGGCGATCCATTCGCCCCGGTCCGAGCGGCCGACACGAAGCGCCGTATAGGTGGCGCCCTTCACCTCGACCGCCGGCTTGTGGCGTGAAACGATGATCGGCTCGCCCCAGGCCTTGGCTTCCAGCCGGTCGCCCTTGATGACGACATCGAACCGGCTGAACAGCATCCGCCGCGTTGCCATTTCCAGGACCAGGGCATTCAGCCAGTCATAGAAAAGATCGTCCGGATCTGCGGCCTGGCAGGCGATGGCAACGGCCTCGGCTGGCCGCACGGCATCGGGCTCGGTGATCAGGGCGGTCATGGCCAGCGCGGCCTGGGCAAAAGCGTCGGCCTCGGTCGGTCCAACGCCCCGGATCCCCATGTCGGCCTGATGGGGGAAATGCTCCCACCGGCCGGCGGCCATGACGGGTCTAGAGGGCCTTGGCGTGGCGCTGCTGGGCCTTGTTCAGGTAGCGGTCGAACAGGGCGCAGACGACACGCGAATAGGGCCGGCCTGCTTCGGTGATCTGGATCGATGCGCCGTCGACGACAACCAGCCCGTCGGCGACCAGCGGCGCGGTGGCGCTGATCTCGGCCGCGAAATCGGCGGCCGTGAAGCCATAAGCCCTGGCGATCGCATCAAGGTCGACGGCCATGTCGCACATCAGCCGTTCGATGATGGCGCGCCGGACCCGGTCATCGTCGGACAGGCGGACGCCCCGCACCGCGGCCAGGTGCCCGTCCGCGATGGCCCGGCTCCAGGCTGCCGTATCCGCGGCATTCTGGACATAGCCCTGCGGCAGGGCACCGATTGCCGATGCGCCCAGGCCGATCAGCGCATCGGCGCGGTCGGTGGTATAGCCCTGGAAATTGCGGCGCAGCGTGCCCTGTGCCAGCGACACGGCCATCGCATCATCGGCGCGCGCGAAATGGTCCAGGCCGACGGGGACGTACCCCGCCGTCTGCAGGATCTTCTGCGCGGCGGTGAATTGGGCAACGCGTTCAGCCGCCGACGGCAGGGCCTTTTCGTCGATCTGGCTCTGGTTCTTTTTCATCCAGGGCACATGGGCATAGCCGAACAACGCGATCCGGGCGGGTGCCAGGGTCAGCGCCTGGCGCAGCGTGGCCGATACCGTTTCGACCGTCTGATGCGGCAGGCCATAGAGAAGATCGAGATTGATCGCGTCGATGCCGGCCGCATGCAGCCATCGCGCGACGCGTTCGGTCGTTGCATAGGACTGGACACGATTGATGGCTTCCTGCACGCGCTGGTCGAAATCCTGAATGCCAAGCGAGGCGCGGTTCACGCCATGGGTGGCCAGGGCGGCGATCATCGGCTGGGTGGCGGTGCGCGGATCGATCTCGATGGCGATGTCCGCATCCGGAGCCAGATCGAACCTTTCGCGCAGCCGCGCCGAGAGCCTGGCAAATTCCTCGATCGGCAGCAGGGTCGGCGAGCCGCCGCCCCAATGGATATGACTGACCGTGAAATGCGCGGGCAGCGCATCGGCAATCAGGTCGAT
Organism: Alphaproteobacteria bacterium; assembly: GCA_046348645.1. Taxonomy (GTDB): domain Bacteria; phylum Pseudomonadota; class Alphaproteobacteria; order JAXMDU01; family JAXMDU01; genus JAXMDU01. The sequence continues at coordinate 634 of JAXMDU010000009.1, read as the reverse complement.
CTCGCGGCCCAGCAGCTCGGCATAGCGCACGATCGGTGCCACCCGCTGGGTCGCCTTGGTATGACATCCGCAGAACCAGCAAAGTGCGCGGCAGAACGGAACATGCAGGTAGAGCGAAAGGCTGGTGCTGGGCGACAGACTGCCGAGCCACCGGCGATAGGTCACCGCGTCCACCGAAGGGTGGAAATGCGGCGCCGTCGGGTAGCTCGTATACCGGGGAACCCGCTGGTCATACTTGGCGACAAGATCGGTGGTCACAACGCCTCCTGGCTCGACTCCGTAATGTCGATGCCCGATCCCCGGCAGGCAAGCCTTGACCCAGGTCAAAATTGCGGCTTTGGCTGTCGGAAATCTTGACAAACAGGCGGCCGGAACCGCAGGGCCTGCCCGTAACACATTGATAAAGAAGAATTCTGTATTTTGGCATGAGATTTGCTAGATAGTGGGTCTGCACCGTCGGGCAGGCGGATCCGCGACGGCGGATCATGGACCGGACGGTGCGGCGGGTTCGGGGGGACCAAGACATGCGGAACGTAGCAAGACGGATACCGGTTCTGGCGGGGGCTGCCGCCCTGATGCTTACGGCCAGCGCCGAAGCCCGGGTCCTTAATTTCCAGTTCGATCCGGATGACTT
>JAXMDU010000008.1:0-129947 GCA_046348645.1 Alphaproteobacteria bacterium | reverse complement strand
TGCCGATTACGTCATCGTTTTCGCCGTCACCGACGCGGATGCCGCCGCAAAGCGCAGGGGCGGCATCAGCACGTTCCTGGTGCCCACCGACGCCAAGGGTTTTGCGATCGAAAGCGTGATCAAGATGTACGGCCATATCGGCGGCGACGAAGGCATCCTGGCCTTTGACAATGTGCGGATCGAACCGCACCAGCTGGTGGGCGAATTGCACAAGGGGTTCGGCATCGGGCTGCTGGGCGTCTCGCTGGGACGCGTCTACAACATGGGCCGCGCGGTCGGGCTGGCGCGCTGGGCGCTGGAAAAGGCGGTCGCGTATGCCAAGGTCCGCCAGACCTTCGGGCAGCCGATCAGCGAATATCAGGGGGTCATGTTTCCGCTTGCCGAATCGGCGATGGAGATCCACGCCGCCCATGTGATGAGCCTGAACTGCGCCCAGCTTCTCGATCGCGGTCTGCCGGCGGTCAAGGAAATGTCGATGGCCAAGGCCTTTGCAGTGGAAGCGGCGGCGCGCGCCATCGACCGTGCCATCCAGACCCACGGCGCGATCGGCTTCACCAACGAACTGGGCCTGACCGAAGCCTTTGCCGCCGTCCGCAAGGTCAACGTTGCCGACGGGACGAACGAGATCATGCGCCGCACCATCGCCCAGCGCCTGCTGAAAGGCGACACCGACCTTTGACCCGTCGGCCGCCCCGGCCAGGCCGCCATGGTGCCCTTTTCCAGAGAACAGGGCTGGATTCATTCGCACGCCACCGCCACAATGCCGCCGGCAGCCCGGGGTGACACCGGCCGCCGCTTTCATCTATGGAGGGAATTTCCAATGAACAACCGCTACGCCGCCTTCACCGACCTGAAGATCGACTGGCCCGAGCCCCGCATCCTGCGGGTCACCTTCAACCGCCCGGATCGGCTGAATGCCGTGTCCATCAAGGGCCACACCCAGATCACGAACATCTGGCGCACGATCGACGCCGATCCGGATGTGAGCTGCGTCATCCTGACGGGCGAAGGCAAGGCCTTTTCGGCCGGCGGCGATTTCGAACTGATCCAGCACAACATGGCGACCTGGGACAACCTGGTGAACAGCTGGAAGGAAGCCCGCGATCTGGTCTACAACGTCATCAACTGCAGCAAGCCGATCGTCTCGGCCATGACGGGCGCCGCCGTCGGCGCCGGGCTTACCGCCGGAATCCTGGCCGACGTCTCGATCGCCGGCAAAAGCCTGAAGCTGGTCGACGGCCACACGCGGCTTGGCGTTGCCGCTGGCGACCACGCCGTGATCATCTGGCCGCTGCTCTGCGGCATGGCCAAGGCCAAGTACTATCTGTTGCTGTGCGAACCGATCGGCGGCGTCGAAGCCGAACGGATCGGCCTTGTTTCGATGTGCGTCGACGACGACAAGCTGCAGGAAACCGCCCTCACCGTGGCCCGCAAGCTTGCCGCCGGCGCGCCCTCGGCCGTACGCTGGACGAAATACGCCCTCAACAACTGGCTGCGTCAGGCCGGGCCGATCTTCGACGCCTCGACCGCGCTTGAGATGCTGGGCTTCATGGGGCCGGAAGTGAAGGAAGGCCTGGCGTCCCACCTCGAAAAGCGGAAGCCCAAGTTCAATCCGCACTCGATGGTCTAGGCGCGACAGCACGCGCAGCGCGAGAAAACAGAACTCACACGAAAACAGAACGGAGCGGCGGGATTGCTCCGCCGCGCCGCGTATCGTTTCGGCAACCGCCTGATCGATGCCCGATCGGCCCGGGACCTTGGTCGCCTTGGCCGCCTTGACCATCGCGTCAAGGGCGCCCTGGCCGTCGTAGCCTTTCTTCGTCACGTCAGCGACCCAGTCATCCCAGATCGGCTTGACGGAACCGCGCAGCTTTTCAAGCTCGGCTTCCGGATAGGCGATGCCCTTCATCCCCTTCGCCTTGTAGGCCTCGATACCTGCGTCGTCATCGCGCTTGAAGACATCGATCCACTTCCGCATGATCGGCGGCGACAGATCAGCGACCAGCTTCTGGTATTGCGGCGGCAGCGCATCATAGGACTTCTTGCTGGCGAGCAACGCGGACGCCGGCGACGAAAGCCCCATATTGGTCGTGTACCAGTTGGAGATCTCGTGCAGCTTGAACGCCACGTGGGCATAAGGCAGCGACGAAACCCCGTCCAGCATGCCGCGCTCGATGGCGCCATAGACTTCCGGCTGCGGCATGTTGGCAACGACCGCCCCCAGCAGCTGCATGGCACGGGCGTCACCGCCCAGGGCACGGACCCGCTTGCCTTTCCAGTCGGCCAGCGACAGCGGCGGGCTGCCCTTGCCGATCCACTCATTCACGCCGAACGGCACCTGCATGATCGTGATGGTGCCCCAGCGCGCAACATCTGCCTTGCCGGCCGGGTGGTAGTAAAGGGCTTCACGCAGCTCGGTCGCATGATAGATGGTCGGCGTCGGCAGGAACGGCAGGGCGCCACCCTCGATCACCGGCAGCTTGCCCGGTGTGAACCCGCTGGCGATCAGCGACATGTCATAGGCCCCGATGCTAAGCGCATCGATGCTTTCCCGCGCCGGGCCCAAAGCATCACCATAATGGACGTTCATGGTGAAATTGCCGCCGGTCGCGTCGCTCAGCTGGCGCGCCAGTTCTTCCTGGCCCCAGGTGGCCGCGCGCTTCGCGCCGAACATGTTGAAGTTCCACGTGACCTTGGGCCCATCAACCTTCTGCGCGGCAGCCGGCACCGCCACCCCCGCCGCAAGCGCAACGCCCGCGACAAGGCCGGCCGCTTTAAATACGGATCGAATCATTCCCAATAACCTCCCAGCTCCGGTGTAAAACCGGCGGCAGCTTAGTCTTCCAGGCAAGGGCAGACAAGGCCAAGGGCAGACAAGGCGCGATTTCCGCGCCTTTCTCAGGTCTTGCCGGCGCCACAACGGGAAAGCGGGCGGCGGACAATCGCGCCGCCCTTACGGCCTTAACCTTGTTGTTGCAGGGCTGTTGCGGGCGCGGGTCAGATCAGCCCGGAACCTTTGTGGCGTTCGCGGCCTTGATCATCACGTCCAGCAGTTCCGCACCGTTGTAGCCTTGCTTGTTGACGGTAGCGATCCATTCATCCCAGATCGGCCGCACCGAACTGCGCAGCTTCTCAAGCTCGGCTGCCGGATAGGCGATGGGCATCAGCCCTTTGGCCTTAAACAGCTCGATCGCCTTGTTATCATCGGCGTTGAAGACCTCGATCCACTTCCGCATCACCCCCGGCGACAGGTCGTGGAGAAGCTTCTGATACTGCGGCGGCAGGGCATCGTAACTCTTCTTGCTGGCCGGCAGAAGGAACGAGGCGGAGGAAAGCCCCATATTGGTGGTGTACCAGGTGGAAATCTCGTGCAGCCGGAACGAGACGAAGGCATAAGGCGCGGTCGACATCCCGTCCAGCATGCCGCGTTCAACCCCGCCATAGATCTCGGGGGCCGGGATGTTGACCCCCGAGGCGCCGACAAGCTGCAAAGCCCGTGCATCCCCGCCCAGCGCGCGGAAGCGCTTGCCTTTCCATTCCGCAAGCGTCAAGGGCGGCTTGCCCTTGCCCATGAATTCGTTGATCGCAAGCGGCACCTGCATGATGGTGACCGCCCCCCAGCGCGCGATGTCGGCCAGACCCGAGGGATGGAAGAACAGCGCCTCGCGGACCTCGGTTGCGTGATAGATGGTCGGCGTCGGCAGGAACGGCAGGGCCGACCCTTCGATCACCGGAATCTTGCCGGGCGTGAAGCCACTGCCCACGATGGCCATTTCAAACGCGCCGATGCTGAGGCCGTCGAGTGCTTCCCGCGGCGGTCCAAGAACCTCGCCATAATGGATCGTCATGGTGAAGTTGCCGCCGGTCGCGTCGCTCAGCTGGCGCGCCAGTTCTTCCTGGCCCCAGGTGGCCGCACGCTTCGGCCCATACATGTTGAAGTTCCACGTGACCTTGGGTCCCTCAACCTTCTGCGCGGCAGCCGGCAAGGCCATGCCGACGGCAAGCGCGGCGCCCACAACCCAGCCGGACATTTTGAAAACAGCCATGCTCATCGTCAGACCCCCTTGTTGTGTCGACGCTCAACACCGGCAGCAGGATAGGCCGCAAAGCAAGGCCGGAACAAGGTGGGGTGGAGCTACACGGCCAACGAGGCCGCCATCATCAAGGCGAAAGAGCTGCGCCGGCCGGCTGACGCAATCGCGCCACGCCGATCGGGGCTCCGTATTCCAAGCCGTCAGCCCTGGTGTATAGTCACGCCGGGCCTGATTGGCCGCTGCAAGGCGGGCCGTTTGTGGGCCACGTTTCTGTAATTTGGTCTGTAATCTGGAGGACTATGCATGACGATGCGTGTGGGTCGCCGACAAAGCATCCTGTCGGCGCTTGTCGTTTCTCTTGGTGGCCTGTTTGCCGCGTCGGCCGCGTCGGCCCAGACCGTCGATGGCCCGGCCGTTCAATGGGACGTGGCGCTTTATGGCCAGGCGCGCAGTGTCACCATTGTGTTCGATGAAACCGCGCGGCTGGTCGAACAAGCCACCGGCGGCAAGTTCAAGATTAGGAATCATTACGGCGCGACCCTGGCGCCCGAGCGCGAGATCCTGGATGGCCTGTCGATCGGCGCCTTTCAGGGCGGCTGGGTCGTGGTGAGCTATGCGCCGGGCAAGCTGGTGGGGGCTGGCGGGCTGGACCTGCCGTTCATTCCGGTCACCTCGCTTTACGCCCTGCAGAACGTGCAGGACGCCTATCTGCAGCTGCCGGAAGTTGACAACGATTTCAAGCGCTGGGGGACCAAGTACGTCACCACGTCGCCGCTGCCGTTCTACGAATTCATGGGCAAGGGCCGAGCGTTGCAGAGCGTCGCCGATTTCAAAGGCCTGCGGCTGCGCGCCCTGGGTGGCCTGGGTGATGCGATCCGCGCGGTGGGCGCCGTACCGACGACGTTGCCGTCGCCTGACCTCTATCCCGCTCTCGAGCGCGGCCTTCTGGACGGCCTGTCGCTCGGCTATTACGCCCATGCCGCATGGAAAATCCAGGAAGTGGCGACCTGGTACACGAAAGGGATGGCCTTGACCCCGCCGGTCAGCCTGTCGCTGGTCAATCTGAAGGCGTTCGAGGCCTTGCCGCCGCAATACCAGAAGCTGGTGCTGGAAAAGGGCAAGGCCGCGGCCGATGTCCAGATTGCCGCCCTTCAGAAGGGCGAGGACGACGCCGAAGCCGAATTCATCAAGAAGGGCGTGAAGCGGATCGACTTCCCCGCCGCCGAGCGTGCCAAGCTGGCCGAGCTGGGCGGAAAGCCCGTCTGGGACAAGTGGGTTGTCGACGTGACGGCCAAGGGCTATCCCGGCCAGAAGCTGCTCGACTTCATTATGACGGCGGCAAAGAAGGCAAGCTCGTAGGCCTGATTGCCACTCCATACCCGGCCCGCCAGCAGGGCTTCGGGCATTCACGCAGCCCGCCTCGGGAACCCGGGGCGGGCTGTCGCGTTTCGGCCGCCCCGTCTCGGCCCCCCGTTTCGGCCCCCGTCTCGGCCACCCAGGAATCGCGGGACAGTCCGGCCCGGGCGAACTATAATTTTGCCTTCGGCGTGGACTGCACTGCGTAATGACCGGCGGTCGCCAGCGGTTTCACCACCAAGGTGCGGCCGGGCCGTTCAACAAAAAATCAATCTGGTGCAATCGCAATGAGGAGGACCCCATGGTATTCGGAATTGGCGCGACAAGTCGCAATCTAGCCGCATTCGCATTTTGCATCGCGGGCGTGACGGCCATGCCGGCAGCATCGGCCCAGACCGTCGATGGCCCAGCCGTTCAATGGGATATCGCCCTGTACGGAAACCCCCGCAGCGTCACCATCGTGTTCGACGAGACCGCCAAAATGGTCGAAGAGGCCACCGGCGGCAAGTTCAAGATCAAGAATCACTATGGCGCGACACTGGCGCCCGAGCGCGAAATTCTGGATGGCCTGTCCATCGGCGCCTATCAGGGTGGCTGGGTCGTGGTGAGCTATGCGCCGGGCAAGCTGGTAGCCGCAGGCGGGCTGGACCTGCCCTTCATTCCGGTGACAACGCTGAACGCCTTGCAGGAGGTTCAGGATTCGTATCTCCGCCTGCCCGAGGTCGACAACGACTTCAAGCGCTGGGGGGCCAAGTACCTGGCACCATCGGGGCTGCCCTTCTACGAGTTCCTGGGCAAGGGCAGGCCGCTCCAGGCGGTTGCCGATTTCAAGGGCCTGCGGCTGCGCGGCCTTGGCGGTCTGGGCGATGCCATCCGCGCGGTCGGCGGCGTGCCGACGACATTCACATCGTCCGAGCTTTATCCCGCTCTTGAGCGCGGCCTGCTGGACGGGCTTTCGATGGGCTATTACGCCCATCAGGCCTGGAAAATCCACGAGGTCGCCACCTGGTACACGAAGGGCATGGCGCTGACCCCGCCGGTCAGCCTGTCGCTCGTCAATCTGAAGGCGTTCGAGGCCCTGCCGCCGCAGTATCAGCGCCTGGTCGCAGAAAAAGCCGTGGCCGGCGCCAACATCCAGCTTGCCGCCCTTCAGAAGGGCGAGGATGACGCCGAAGCGGACTTCATCAAGAAGGGCGTGAAGCGGATCGATTTCACGGCTGCCGAGCGTGACAAACTGGCCGAGCAGGGTGGCAAGCCGGTGTGGGCCAAATGGGTCCAGGAGGTGACGGCCAAGGGTTATCCCGGCCAGAAGCTGCTCGATTTCATTATGACGGCGGCCAAGAAGGCAAGTTCATAAGACGGTGCGACAAGACACCGTGTGACATGACACGGTGTGACAAGACAGGCCCGCTCAAGCGACCTTGAGCGGGCCCGCTCTTTCAGGGCGAGCGCCGCGCCTGCAGGCGCGCTGCGGCAACGCCAACTACGGGGCCAGCTATGGGGCCAGCCCCGAGACCAGCCACAGGCTGGGACGGAACGGATCGCGCCAGCGCCGCCGCCAATGCGCCAGCCCAGCAATCATAGCTGTGGTCGGTCAGATGCAGGCCATCGGCCGAAATCATGGCGGGCGGCGAGATCTGGCCGCTTGCCCGCCAGTACCGCATGATGGAAAACCGCTGGAACAGGCCGACCCCCGCCTCGCTGGCCGCATCTTTCAGCATCCGCTGCATGGCCTGGTGGTCGGGATCGGCAACAACCTTTGGCGCGAATTGCAGGTCGATCAGCACCACGTCCGACCCCTGCGTTTTCAGCCTGGCGATGCCGTCGGCAATCAATGATTTCTGGTCCGCAACGCCGCTTTGGCGCAGCACAGCATTAACGCCAAGTTGCCAAAGAATCAGATCCGCACCAGACGCTTCGACGTCGCGCTCGAACCGCGCGATCATTTCCCGCGCGTCCTCGCCACCGACGCCGCGGTTGATGACGGTCACCGGAGAGGCGGGAAAGAACGACGGCCAATAGGCCGCCAGCCGGGCCGGATAGGTTGCACCGTCGCGACTGGCACCGGCGCCCGCCGTCGATGATGAGCCGATCGCCACGATCACGACCGGCTGGCCCTGGGCGACGCGCTTCTCGACCCGCGGCAGGCGGGCACCCAGATCGAGCAGGCCGTCCGGGGTCAGGCAGGGCCCGTCCCCCGCCTTGGCCTGGATCGAAAAGCCTGCGATCAGCAGAGAAATGGCAAGTCCACGGATCACGGCACGGATCATTGCGTCTCCGTCACCGCGCGGCGAATCTGCTCGACCAGAATCTGGGTGATGCATTGGCTCTGGGCACCGGCTTCCCGCATCTGGGCACCCTTGTCCTGCGATCCGAGGACGAAGGTCCCGCTCTCTTCCCAGTAGCGCATGATGTCGAAACGGGAAAGGAAACTGGCGCTTTCCCGGTCGGCGATCTGACCCAGGACGTCATTATAGGATTCGACGTCGATCATCGTCGCCAGTCGATTGTGGGTCTGCGGCCCGACCAGGATGACGTCGATTCCGGCCCGGCGCAGCGCTTCAAGACCTTGGATCAACGCATCGGTAAAGCTGTTCGTATCGACATGTCGCGCCGCTTCGACGGTCCCGGTCTGCCAGATCACAAGGTCGGGGCGGCCGGAAATCACGTCGGCCGGCAGGCGCTGCGCCATCTCAGCGGCCGACTGCATGCGCTTTGACAGGTTCTTCAAGACAAACGTCTTGCCGGGAAACGCCGCCTGCAGGGCAAGGTCCAGATCCTGAACATAGGATCGCGGATTCCTGGCCGGCTGCCCCGTCATCGACGACGACGACCCAAGAACCAGGACCACGATCTGACTGGTCTGCTGAAGACGCTTCTTCAGGCCCGGCAGCGGGAAATTGGCCGATCTCAGCTCGTCCGGGAAAACGCAGCGATCTTTTCCACCCTCGGCGGCCGCAAGCGGATATCCCCCCCATGCGGCGAGGCAAAGGCTGACAAGCGAGCCAACTTTCAAGGCGCGCATCACGACGTCACGCTGCCGGCGGTTCGCGATCCGCCGCCCCTTTTGCCCGAGGCTCGGTCATACCAGGAAATGGTTGCCGCAAGCCCAACGAGGAGCGCGATGCCGGCAAGGCTGACACCAACCTGCATGCCCAGACTCGAGTTCACTTCCGACAGGATGAAATGGCCGAGAAAGGACAAAAAGACTCCCGTACAAAATATCTGCAACGAATGGCGGCCACAAATGATGAATGGCCGCGCGGCCCAGCTACCCAGAAAAGCCGCGCCAGGGCGAACCACGACCACCACGACATAGGCCAGAGCCAGAAAGTGCAAGAGCCGCAGGACGTCAAGCTCGGTCTTGTCAATGGGGTAGAGAATCTGACGCAACCAGACCGGAACGTAGACCGCCCATGGCGAATAGGTCCAGGTGGCAACAATCGCAAGGGCGAAAAGCAGATAGGCCAGGGATAAGCCAAGGCCGAGCCGCGGCGGAATCCGCCGCCACGGTGCCGCGTCACGCCGCAACGCACACCAGCCGCCCACGATGAAAAGAAGCTGCCAGGCAAACGGATTGAAGAACCAGGCCCCATCGGGATAGGCGGGCAGGTTCCAGTGCCGGTACTGAACGGCAAGCCAAAGCAGGAACGATCCTGCCAGCACCCAGGCCGGTTGCCGCTTCAGCAGTACGATCACCGGCGGAAACACGGCCAGCAGCACGATATAAAGCGGTAGGACATCCATGTTGGCAGGCTTGAAGGCCAGGATCAGCGCCTGGAACATCAAGGTGTGCGGCGCCTCGAAGATCTCGCCGATGTTCATCTCTTCGGCAAAGGCCGGATTGAAGCGTTCGCTGACATAGGAAATATGGGCGACGAAGACGACGAACAGAAAGATGTGCGCCGCATAGACCTGCCACGCCCGTCGCCAGATTCTGGCGGTCAGGGGCAGGAATCCCTGACGGTCGATGACCCCGCCATAGGCCAGGATTACCGAATAGCCCGAAATGAAGATGAAGATCTCGGTCGCGTCGCTGAACCCGAAATTGCGACTGCTGAGCCAGCTCATCGCATTGCCGGGAATGTGGTTGAGGAAGATGAAAATCAGGGCGAGGCCGCGAAAGAAATCCAGTCGAAGATCGCGGCCCCCACCCTGTGCGGCATGGGCGCTTATGACCCCGGCGCTCATGACCCGGGCGCTCATGGCCCGGGCGGTCGTCGGCGGTCCCGGCGAAGGTTCAATCTGATTCTATCAAGCGGCACAGCGCCTGGCTCGCTTCGACGAATTCGTTCATCATGTCGTAGATCACCTGCTTGCAGCTGGTTTCCGCGTTCATCATCCCAACCGCCTGGCCGACCGGATAATACTTGTAATCGATCTTGTCGCCGCGCTCGGCCCGGAGATGCGGTTCGACCATCAGCATGGTCTGATAGGGCATCGGCGCGAAGGGTGGCGCATCGGGACGCTCCCACGCGTCCGACAACGCGCTGCGCAGGACGCGTGCCGGCTTTCCAGACCGCAACCGCGACTGGACCGTGTCTTCCGAGGTTGCCTTGTAGAACTTCTGCTTCACATCGGGCAGCACCTCGCTTTCGCGGGTCCCAAGCCACACCGATCCGCACCATACGCCATCGGCGCCCATGGCCATCGCCGCCGCCATCTGCCGGCCCGATGCAATGCCACCCGCCGCCAGGACTGGAAGCGGGCGCACCGCATCGATCACCTGGGGCCAGAGAAGCATCGAGGTGATCTTGCCCGTATGGCCCGCCGCCTCCATGCCCTGCGCGACGACAAAGTCGACCCCCGCCGCCTTGTGGTTGATGGCGTGCTCGACCTTGCCGACCATCGAGCCCACCTTGATGCCACGCGCATGCAGGCGTTCGACCTGGTCCTTGGGCGGCACGCCCAGGGCATTCACGACCGCCTTGATCGGGTGACGCAGCGCCACCTCCATCAGCTCGACCACGTGCTCGGGCGTCATGTGAATGCGGGCCAGACGTTCGCGCACCATCGCCTCGCCCTCGCCCGGGGGCAGGCGGGCGACGCCGGCCTCGTCCAGGACCCGGCGCATGAATTCGACCTGCTCTTTGGGCAGATCGTTCGGATCGATGCGAAGCCGCGCCGATTTGTCATACTTGTTGGGGATCAGCACATCGATGCCATAGGGCTTGCCGGCGATGTGATCGTCAATCCAACGAAGTTCCTGCTCAAGCTCTTCTGGCGTCTTGTAGGTGACGCCAAGCACGCCAAGCCCGCCCGCCTTCGAGACCTCGACCACCACGTCACGGCAATGGGAAAAGGCAAAGATTGGAACCTCGATGCCAAGGGTCTGGCAGATGCGTGTTTTCATGACGTGCTCCTGATGATCCTGTGCCGAAAGACCGGGGTGGGCACCGCCGCCTGGGATCAAGGGGCGTGCTTTTCAAGTTCAGCCCAAGCGGCGCAGCTTTGCAAGCAGGCCCCGATATCCGTTCAAGACCCCCGTTCAAGACACCCGTTCAGAGCACCCATTCAGAACACAGGCCGCGCCAAGACAGAGGCCGCGCGCCGTCAACGCGTTTCTGCCATTATGATTGGATCGATTCAAAACAACCGAGCCGACCTCATGTCCCTCCTGCCGCCTGCCCTGCTGCCCATTGCCCTGCTCCTGGTTTCGAATGTCTTCATGACCTTCGCCTGGTATGGCCACCTGAAATTCACCGACCGGCCGCTTTGGATTGTCGTCATGGCAAGCTGGGGCATCGCGTTCATCGAATACTGTTTTGCGGTTCCAGCCAACCGCTATGGCCATAGCGTCTATTCCGCCGCCGAGCTTAAGACGATCCAAGAGGTGGTGACGCTGGCGGTGTTCGCGGTGTTCTCGGTCACTTATCTGGGCGAACGGATTACCATCAATCACGTGATCGGCTTCGCGCTGATCTGCGCTGGCGCCTTTTTCGTGTTCAAGGGGCCGATCCGATGATGCCTTTGGTTCACGGCGCGCGGTCGAGATAACGCGAAAGCCCCAGGAACGCGGGGTCCGGCCTGACGATCACGACGGTCGGGATTGCGCCAAGATAGTCCCGGTAGCGCCCCTTATCGACGAACCGTTCGCGGAAGCGGGACGCCAGCAGTTCGGGAATCAGCCGCCCGACGATCCCGCCCGCGACATAGACGCCGCCGCAGGCACCGGTCATCAGCGCCGCATTGCCGGCATGACTTCCAAGCAGTCCAAAGAATCGTGCCACCGTTTCGGTGCAAAGCGGGTCGCTTCCGTCTCGCGCCCGCATGGTGATCGCCTCGGGCGCGAGCGGCGCCGCGCTCACACCCGCGATTTCGGCCACGGCCTGATGCAGATTGGCAAGCCCGGCCCCCGAAAGCGCGCGTTCCGCCGAGGCATGACCGAAGCGCCGGCCCAACACGGCAATCAGCCTTGCGTCGACATCATCCGCCGCCGCAAGTGTGGCATGACCGGCCTCGGTCGCGATGGCCGTGCCCCCCAGCGGGGTCGGAACGTAAAGCCCAAGGCCCAGCCCGGTGCCCGGGCCCAGCACGATCCGTGGCGCGCCGGCCTGGACCACACCGCCTCCGACCGGCACGACGTCATCCGCCGTCAGGGCTGGCAACGCATGGGCCAGGGCCTCGAAATCGTTGAGGACGGCAATCCGATCCAGACCCAGCCGGGCGCCAAGGGCGGCAATCGAGAAGGACCACGGGCCGTTCACCATCGAAACCTGGTCGCCGACGACCGGTGCCGCGATGGCAAGCGCCATGCTGCGGGGGCGGCCAAAGATGGCAGCCGATGCGAGAAACGCGTCGATGGCCGCCTCGATCGAGAGATGATCGCCCGTCCGCAGATAGGCGATCTGGCCCACAGCCCGGCCTGGATGCTGGAGCGCGAAGCGGGCGTTGGTCCCGCCGATATCGCCAAGCAGTCGCATGGTCACGCCGCATGGTAGTTTGGGCCAGGCGCGGCTCCAAGCATTGCGCGCCAAGCATTCCGCACCAAGCATTCCGCACCTGGCCATCGCAAGGCGTGGTGGCGGGATCTGTCGACATGACAAGGGTGTGGGTTTCGTATAACAGCTTCGAGCCATGACCGCCGCCGAACCAGCCGCAGAGGCCGGGCGCATCGCCGGGGCCGGCATCCGTATGGTGCTTGTGGCCGTTCTTGCCGCATGTCTTTATTTTGTCCCGCGCGCGACCGTGATCGTCTTTCCCGCCATCACGATCGCCAGTTATGCGCTTTCGGTTCGCGGGCCCGGGTTTACGCCCGGGTTCACACATCGCGCCCTGCTCGGCGCCGTTCGCCCGGCGCTGCCCTTGCTGGGGGTCGCCCTTCTGTCGGTGGCCTGGGCGCTCGAGCCCGCAACGTCGTTCTCGCGCGCGCTTCGCCTGATCGTCGAGATCGGCCTTGCCACCCTGCTGTTCGTTCTGGTGCCGCGCGAACCCGGTCCTGCGCTGCGCCGCATGATCGCCCCGCTTGCCGCCGGGCTGATCGGGGCATCGCTGCTGGCACTTGCCGATGTCAAGCTGGACGGCCTGCTTTCGGCGTGGCTGCGCCCGAAGGGCGCCCCGATCGGCATTGCCTACAGCCTGAGCGGGGCGCTGCACACCATGTTCGCGCTGCCCCTTGCGGTCGCGCTTTGGCGGACCGGCCGGCCCATTCTGGCCGGCACTGTTCTGGTCTCGGTCCTTTCGATCGCCGCAGTCGGGTCCAGCACGGCAACGGTCGCGCTGTCGCTTGCCCTGCTTGCCGGGCTTGGCGTTCTTGCCTTGCCGGGGCTGCGTTGGCTGGTGCTGGGCATCCAGCTTGTCGCGCTGCTGGCCATGCCGCTGGTCCTGCCGATCTCTGTCAATGAGCGGATCTGCGATCTTCTGGGGTCGCGAAGTTCTGCCCTTCACCGGATTGCCATCTGGAACTTCGCGTATGAGCAATGGCGCGCACGGCCAGTGCTGGGATGGGGGCTTGAATCGTCGCGCGACCTGGGCGCCAAGCGCCAGGTACAATACATGGCGGGATGCGCGGTGCCGGGCGGCAACACGGACCCGCCGCCAATGGACGAGGCCCTGCCCCTCCATCCGCACAGCTTCATTGTGCAGGTGTGGCTCGAGCTTGGGGCGCTGGGCGCCTTGGCGATGGCATGGCTGATCATTCATCTTAGCCTGCGCGCCTGGCGAGCGGCGCCCGACCGGTGGGGCCATGCAGCCATCACGGGCTTTTCGGTCGCCACCTTCACGATCGCGTCGTCAAGCTATGGGCTGTGGCAAAGCTGGTGGGTGGCGACCCTGGTCATCGGCGGCGGCCTTGCGCTGTTGTGCAGCCGCATCGCATCACGCGGGATTGGAACGCGCTTGCGCCCCCCTGACAACGCACCCCCTGGCAAAGCCGCCTGAAGTCACTATCTTTTTTACATCATCAACAGGCAGGCGGAGCCGACCCATGGCCGACGACATCGACATCGGAATCAAAGCACGCGACCGCAAGGCCATCGGCGAAGGGCTTTCCCGCCTTCTGGCCGATACCTACACGCTCTATCTGAAGACGCACAACTTCCACTGGAACGTGACGGGTCCGATGTTCCAGACGCTGCACCTGATGTTCGAGCAGCAGTACAACGAGCTTGCGCTTGCGGTCGATCTGGTCGCCGAGCGCATTCGCGCGCTGGGGCTCAATGCGCCGGGCAGCTATGCCGATTTCGCCAAACTGACCGTGATTGCGGAAGCAAAGGGTGTTCCGGCAGCAACGGCCATGGTGCGCCAGCTTGTCAAGGATCACGAGGCCGTCGCCCGCACCGCCCGCTCGGTCTTTCCACTGGCGGACAGCGCGCATGACGAGCCGACCGCCGATCTCTTGACCCAGCGGATGCAGATTCACGAGAAGACGGCGTGGATGCTGCGAAGCCTGGTCTCCTAAAGACCAGGCTGCACGATTCCCGGATGGCGGACCGCCTGCCGCGCTAGGCTAGCGGCGGCGGAAGGTCCGCCGCGGCGGCGGGGCGCCGGTGGTGGCTTTTTCGTCCTTGTGACGAAAGACAAGCCGACCCTTGTCGAAGTCGTAGGGCGACATCTCGACGGTGACGCGGTCTCCGGCCAGGGTCTTGATACGGTTCTTTTTCATCTTGCCGGCGGTATAGGCAATGATGGTCTGCCCGCTATCCAGCTTGACGCGGAAGCGGGCATCCGGCAGCACCTCGACCACCAGGCCTTCGAACGCGATCAGTTCTTCCTTCGCCATCGTCCCTCCTTGTCTTGCGCCGCTAGCGGCCGCCGGCCGCCCGGGGCAAGCCCGGCTGCCCGGTCGCCGGGATCGTCTTGCGAATCAGCTTCTCGATCAAGCGCAGAAAGGGCCTTTCCTCGGCATCGCAGAACGAGATCGCCTTGCCCTCGGCGCCCGCCCGCGCGGTGCGGCCAATACGGTGCACATAGCTGTCGGGCACGTTGGGCAAGTCGAAGTTTATCACATGGGAGACGCCATCGACATCAATGCCGCGCGCGGCAATGTCGGTGGCGACCAGGGTTCGCAGCCGCCCGGCCCGGAACGACGCCAGCACCCGTTCCCGCTGGCCTTGCGACTTGTTGCCGTGGATCGCCTCGGCCATGATCCCGGCCCTGGCCAGACCGCGGACAACCTTGTCGGCGCCATGCTTGGTGCGCGTGAATACAAGCGCGCGATCAATGGGTTCGGCCTGAAGAACCTTGGCCAGCATGGCGGGCTTGGCGGCCCGTTCGACGTGGATAACGCGCTGATCGATCCGCTCGGCGGTGGTCGCGACGGGGGTGACCGCAACCCGGGCCGGATCGCGCAGCATGGATTTCGCCAGTTCGGCGATGGCGTTCGGCATGGTGGCCGAAAACAGCAGGGTCTGGCGCTGGGCCGGCAGGATCGCAACGATCTTCCGGATATCCTGCACGAAACCCATGTCAAGCATGCGATCGGCCTCGTCCAGAACCAGGGTCTCGACCCGGTCAAGCATGACCGCGCGGCTCTTGACCAGGTCAAGCAGCCGCCCTGGCGTTGCCACCAGGACCTCAACCCCGGGCGATACGGCGCGGATCTGTCGGTTGATGGGAACGCCACCGATCGCCAGCGCCGTGCTGACGCGGAGATGGCGGCCATAGGTGTTGAACGCCGCCAGGATCTGGGCCGAAAGTTCCCGCGTCGGGCTTAGAACCAGGATGCGGCAGGTCTTTGGGGCCGGACGAAACCGATTGAGCAGGATTCGATGCAGGATGGGCAGCGCGAAGGCGGCCGTCTTGCCTGTTCCGGTCTGGGCGATGCCGACGATGTCGCGCCCCGCAAGGGCAAGCGGCACGGTCGCGGCCTGGATGGGCGTGGGGGTAACATAGTTCTCATCGGCCAGCGCGCGCACAAGCGGCTCCGCAAGACCGAAGTCATTGAATGATTTCACTGAATTTCCTTTGTCTGTGTCGATTGAGACGGGGAAAACGGCTCGGCCGCCCAGCCGCGGCAAGGCGCCGAGCCCTGATCTTCACCCGTATTCAGCCTGGCAGCGGCCGCCGATCCGATTTCGACCGGACACCCGCGCTCAGTCTTTAATTATTCGGCTTTGTTATTCGGCTTTCAGATTGCCAGCAGCGGTCTTGCCGCGCTCGGTCACGACATCGAAGGTTACCTTCTGACCCTCGACCAGCGTGCGCAGTCCGGCGCGCTCGACGGCGCTCACATGCACAAACACGTCTTTCGAGCCATCCGTCGGCTGAATGAAACCGTAACCCTTTTGCGAATTGAAGAACTTGACAGTCCCAGTGGCCATGCGGGCCTCCTTGGTTCAGACACTGCAATACCCCGCCTGTGCGGGGTGCACAGGACGAAGACATCCGAGTTCTTGGAGATGACTTGAGTGAGCGCAGCGGAGAACCGGAGCGTCGGCAAGGCAGACCGAAAACCTGGTTGCAGGGTGACAGGTAGGGGGTGGACGCCTGATTGTCCAGTAAATAAAGCAAAGGCCGGCGGTCATGCCGGCCTTTGCTCCCTGTCGGTCGACTATTAAAACACGGAACGACAATGCAAGATTTGAACGCGGCGGCCCTTATTAAGCTTGTTAATAGGTTGTGTTTTCGGCCACCGCGTAACCTTTTTCGGCATCAGAATATTCCGTTCAAAGGTCATGAATACGGTCCCATCGGCCTTCTTGCCGATGGTGCGGATGGGTGTTCATGGTGGTGAGGGTGAACCAGGTGTTGTCGCTGGGGGTCGATTGATCACGGCAGGGCCCGCGCGGCCTCGTATTCCTGTTTCAGGCGCTGGACAAGCTCCGCAACCGTCGGGATGTCCTTGATCAGGCCGATGCCCTGGCCGGCGCTCCAGATATCGCGCCAGGCCCTGAGATCGCCAGGCAGATCCGCCTGAAAGACGCCCTTGGGCGGCGGCAGCCGGTCGGGGTCGAGCCCGACGCATCTGATCGAGCTTTTCAGGAAGTTCGCCGGCACGCCAGAAATGGCCGGGGTGTAGATCACGTCGTCGGGACCATCGGCCACCATGATCTGCTTGTAGGGTTCGGGCGCCATCGATTCCCGGGTCGCGATGAAACGGGTGCCAAGATAGGCAAGATCGGCGCCCAGCACCTCGGCGGCGCGGATCGCCCGGCCGGTCGAGATGCTGCCGGCCAGCACGATGGTTCCATCGAAAATCGCCCGCACCATCTCGACGAACGCAAAATGATTGAGGGTGCCGGAATGTCCCCCGCCGCCCCAGCCGATCGCCGTCAGCCCATCGGCACCGGCGGCGATCGCCTTTTCGGCGTGGCGCATGGTGGTCACGTCGTGAAAAACCAGGCCGCCATAGTCGTGGACCCGTTTGATCGCCTCGGTCGGGTCGCCGACCGCGGTGATGACCAGCGGTACCCGGTGCCGCTTGCAGATGGCCAGATTGGCCTCAAATACATCCTGGCGGGTTTTCAACAGTGACAGGTTGACCGCAAGCGGTGCGATCCGCCGCTTCGGATCGGCCTCGGCCGCCTGCGCCAATTCCTGTCCGATCTGGTCCATCCAGGCCGCGAAGCCCTCGGGATCGCGGGCATTGGCGGCCGGCAGCCCGCCGATCACCCCGGCCTTGCAGGCTTCGATCACCAGCCGCGGCCCCGATACCAGGAACATCGGCGCACAGATCGCGGGCAGCGCCAGACGATCGCGGATCGAGGCAGGTAACGTCATCCTGATGGGCCTTTCTGTTCGCCACCTCTTCCTTGGCCGGGCGGCGTTGGATCATAATTGCATCATGGACGGGACGGAAAGAGACCGCCACGCCACGCCATCACGGGCCGCATCGGGCCGCGCGCGCATGTGGCTGCGGGCCGCGCCGATCGCGGCGCTGGCGCTGGCCCTTTGGGCATGCGGCCCCCGCCAGACCCATGCGGTGGAGATCCTGCGCGCCAATCCCGGCGAGGCGGCCAGCGCATCGATCACCCAGGGCTACCGGGTCTACGGTCTGCAGGCCGCCAAGGCGAGCGGCGGCAACCTGCGGCTCGATATCGCAGACAAGACCGCCGCCAGCCCGCCGCACGAGACCCTTGCCCAGCTCGCAAGCGGCAGGGCGGACATCGCGCTTGTCGATCCCGCCCACTTCCCCAACGTCTTTCCATTCAGTCTTCTGTTGCATGACCTTGCCTTGATCGGCGCCGACCCGTTCGCCCTTGGCGGCGCCGGGACCGAGTTCATTCTTTTTCACTGCCCGCCCTGTCTCGACGAGTTTCGCAAGGCCGGCATCCTGCCGCTGGCCATCATCGGCAAGCCCGCCGCCTATCTGGCCGGCCGAAATCGGGTCGCTGCGCTGGACGACATGACCGGCAAACGGATTGCCGTTCCGGAGCTGTTTTCGCGCTGGGTGAGCCGGATGGGCGGCACCCCGGTCGGGCCACGGCCAGCCGGCGGCGACCGCGAACCGGCCCCGGTCGCTGCGCCCGACGGCGAGGTTGTCACCTTGCCCGATTTCGTTGGCCGGCGCCTGTGGACGGTCATGCCGCATATCACGAATCTGCCGATCGGCACGCCGGGACCGATCGCTCTTTTCAATGTCAGGACGTCGGCCTGGACCGATCTTGGCCTCGGGGATCGGGCGGCGCTGATCGTGTCTGCGTTCCACGGCCTTGCCGCCGCGATGCGCGCAGCCCAGGCGGACGAGACCGCCATTCGCACCGCGCTTGGCCATCAGTCGGTCACCTTCCATCTGCCCAATACCGCCATGGCCGCCCGCCACGTCACGATCCGAAACGAGAATGTCGCCATGGTGTCCACAGCTGCCGAAAGACGCGGCTTGATCGCCGCGAGCGAGCTGGTCGAACGATATGCTTTGCTGGTTCGCCGCTGGTCCGCTCTGGTGACAAAGCTGGATGCTGGCGCGGCCGGGCTTGAGGATCTTCTGTTCCAGGAGATCTACAGCAAGATCGACGCGCGTGAATTTGGAACATGAGCGGCTCGCACGGGTCCGTCTTTGGGCGATCTCATGGACGGTTCTAAACCCCGCGACCATCGTGCTAAGGTCTCGCGTGCCAGGATCTGGCGCAAGGTTCGCAGCCTTGGCTGACGACCCAACGGAGGAACTTCCATGAAGCTGGGTGTCGTGTTTCCCCAAACCGAGATCGGCGCCGACCCGATCGCGGTCCGCGATTACGTGCAGGCGGTCGAAGAGATGGGTGTCAACCATCTGCTGGTGTTCGACCACGTCCTGGGCGCCAATTCCGCCACCTATGACGCCGAGCGCCTGAAGGGCCGTATCGCGAACGACATGTTCCACGAGCCGTTCGTGCTGTTCGGCTATCTGGCCGCCATCACCAAACGGCTGGAACTGGCCACCGCGGTGCTGATCCTGACCCAGCGCCAGACGGCGCTGGTCGCCAAGCAGGCGGCCGAGGTGGATGTGCTGTCGGGCAGGCGGATGCGGCTTGGCGTTGGCACCGGCTGGAACTGGGTCGAATACGAGGCCTTGGGCGTGCCGTTTGACGACCGCGGCCCCCGCCTGGATGAACAGGTGCTGCTGCGCGAGCTGTGGACGAAGCCGCTCATTACCTTCAAGGGCCAGTTCCATTCGGTGCCGGATGCGGGGATCAACCCGCTGCCCCGGCAGCGTCCGATCCCGATCTGGTTCGGCGGCATGGCGGAACCCGTCATCCGCCGGGTTGGCACCATTGGCGATGGCTGGTACCCGCAGTTCCCAAGCCTTGACCCGCTTCTGACCCCGCGCCCCTCGCGCCGCCATGAAGAACCGAAGGCCCTGGTCGAGCGGATGTGGGATTACGCCCGCAAGGCCGGCCGCGACCCGAAATCGATCGGCATCGAGGGCCGCCTGGTCTATGCCAAGTCGACCCCGGACGACTGGCACCGGACCATGCAACTGTGGCGGACCGAACTGGGGCAAGCCACGTGTCGTTCAACACCATGAAGGCCGGGCTCAAGGGCGCGTCCGAACACATCGCCGCCGTCAGGCGCATCAAGGAATCGATCCGATGACACCCCGCTTCGGAGTGGTCTTTCCGACCACCGAGATCGGCAACGATCCGGCCGCCATCCGGGCCTTTGCCGAAACGGCCGAAGGCCTGGGCTTCCAGCACCTGCTTGCCTTTGATCATGTGCTGGGCGCCAACGCCGCGACCTACAAAGAGATGGCAGGCCCCTATCGCCACACGCACCCATTCCACGAACCTTTCGTGCTGCTGGGTTATGTGGCCGGGCTGACCCGGCGGATCGAGCTTGGTACCGCCGTCATCATCCTGCCGCAGCGCCAGACCGCCCTGGTCGCCAAGCAGGCGGCCGAGGTGGATGTGCTGTCGGGCGGGCGGATGCGGCTTGGCGTCGGGATCGGCTGGAACCCGGTCGAGTACGAGGCGCTGGGCGTGCCCATGGTTGCCCGTGGGCCGAAGCAGCAGGAACAGATCGAGGTCCTGCAGGCCCTGTGGAGCAAGCCGCTCGTCACGTTCAAGGGGCAGTGGCACACGATCACCGATGCCGGCCTCAATCCGCTGCCCAAGCGACCGATCCCGATCTGGATGGGTGGCAGCAACGATGCGGTCATGCGCCGCATCGCCCGCCATGCCCAGGGCTGGTACCCGCGCCCCGAGCTTGAGCCCGGGACCGAAAAGGCCGCCCACATGTGGAACAAGATCCAGCGGTACCTGGCCGAGGAAAAGCGCGACATCCGCGATCTGGGTATCCAGGTCTGGGTCGCCATGAAGGACCACGGCCACGACCCCGCCGCCTGGGCCAAGGTGGCCGCCGCCTGGATCAGGCAGGGCGCAACCCACATCGCCCTCAACACCATGGATGCCGGCCTGACATCGGCTGAGGCCCATGTCGACGCGATCCGGCGCTTCAAGGCGGTGGTCGACTCCCTTTAACAGCAGCGAGACCGACGATGCGTGTCATTGCCACCGTTCCCCAGGGCGATCTGCGGGCCTATGCCAGGGCCGCCAAGGCGATGGAGGAAACCGGCTATGACGTCCTGATGAGCATGGAGAACAAGCACGAGCCCTTCATGCCGCTAGCCGTGGCGGCCGTGAACACCAGCCGGATCGGCCTTGCCACCGGGGTTGCCATTGCCTTTCCGCGCAGCCCGATGGTCATCGCCAGCACCTGCTGGGATCTGCAGGTGGCCTCGAACGGGCGCATGGTGCTTGGCATCGGCACCCAGGTGAAGGGCCACAACGAGCGGCGCTTCAGCGTGCCGTGGTCGGCGCCGGGGCCGCGCCTGAGGGACTATGTCCTTGCCCTGAAGGCGATCTGGCGGGCGTGGGAAAAGGGCACGCCGCTCGATTATCGCGGCGAGCATTATCAGTTCACCCTGATGACCCCGTATTTCGTGCCGCCCAGCAAGGGCCTGCCGCCGGTGCCGGTAACGATTGCCGCGGTCGGCCCCTACATGCAGCGGCTGTCGGGCGAAGTGTGCGACGGGGTGCGCCTGCATCCTTTCCACACCGAGCGCTATCAGCGCGAGGTGAGCCTGACGCACATCGAGGCCGGCCTGAAGGCAAGCGGCCGCAAGCGCGAGACCTTCGAAGTCACGTCGGGACTGTTCATCTGCACCGGGCCGACCGAAGCGGACGTCGACCGCATGTTCCAGTGGGCGCGGTCGCGGGTTGCCTTCTATGGCTCGACCCGCACCTATTGGCCGGTGTTCAAGCTCCATGGGCTGGTCGATCTGGGCGAGAAGCTGCACCGTCTTTCGCTGGCCGGGAAGTGGGACGAGATGACCCGCTCGGTGCCCGATTCCGTTGTCGAGCTTTTCACGCTTCGCGGCACCCACAAGGCCATCGCCGGCGAGATCAAGCGCGGCATCGGCGATCATGCCGACGCCATCTATGCGAATCTGATGCCGGATACGGCGCCCGATTACCCGCCCGACCTGATCCAGGACATCCAGCGAATTCCGACGCCATTCAAAGGCTATTCCAAGGCCTGGTGAACAGCATCGCCGGCCGGACCCCGATCTGCTGAACCGATACCCTGGTGCGAATTGGCCGTGACTTCGCTAACATTTGTTAGGGCTAACATTTGTTAGGCAAGCGGGCCTGGGCAACGGGCCATCCTGTTCAAGGATCCGCAGCCCGGATCGAAAAACCAGGGAAGGGATGAAACACATGCATCACCAACGACTCTCTGCGGCGCTGGTCGCCGGCGTTGTTGCGCTTGGCATTGGCACAGCCGAAGCCGCCATCCAGCTCAAGGCCAATTCGGCCAATGCCGCCAAGCACCCCGTCATCGTCGCGGGCTATCTGCCATTCATCAAGGCGATCGAGGATGGCTCGAGGGGTGACATCAAGATCCAGCTTTTCGTTGGTGGCCAGTTGCTAAGCTTCACGGCAACGCTGGGCGGGCTCCGCGATGGCATCATCGACCTTGGCAATGCCGTGCCCTCGTATCACCCGGCTGAACTCAAGGACGCGCAGCTGGTCGCGGACATCTCTATTCTTGGCAGCTCTGGACCGGTGATGGCGGCCGCCGTGACCGAGTACAGCCTTCTCTATTGCACGGACTGCGTTCAGCAGCTTCGGGCCCAAGGTGTCGTCGATCTTGGCTATTCGGCGACCCAGCCCTACCGGATCGTCACCAAGAAGCCGGTCAATTCGGTCGATGACCTCAAAGGAATGAAGATCCGCTCGGCCACCGCTCTGTGGAATCGCTTTCTCACCAATTTCGGCGCGGTCCCACTCAGCCTGCCGGCCGACGATATCTATACGGCGCTGAGCCAGGGCCTGGCGGATGGTACACTGTCCTTCGGCTCGACGGTGCGGACCTACAGTTTCTGGGATTCGGCCAAGTACATCACCATGACGAGCCTGGGCACGTTCCAGTTCTCGCCGTTTGCCTTCTCGCAGAAATCCTGGGGCAGGCTGACACCCGAGCAACGGCGCCTGTTCCTTGACACGGCCGGACCGTATCTGGTCGGACCGTCGGTCGCCGATGGCGAAGCCGAAGCGGCCATGCTGGCTGAAGCCAAGGGCAAGGGCGTCACCATCATCCCGCAGACGCCAGCCATGCGGGCCGCGATCACGGCCTGGATGAACGAGGATTTCAAGGGGATCGCCGCCGCACGCGAAAAAGAGGGGGTGAAGAACGCTGCCGCCAAGATCGCGGCGTTCCGCGAGATCCACGAAAAATGGGTCAAACTGGTCACCCCGATCGAAAGCGACAGCGCTAAGATCGGGGCCGTCATGAAGAAGGAAATCTTCGACAAGATCGACGCCGCCATCTACGGCATGTGACCGAAGCACGGCAGCACAATGACCGAGACCCGCGCCGGGGGCTGGTGTTTTATTTTTCGCCCCTGGCCGCCTGCCCCGCCGGGCGGGCCCGGCCGCGACAGCCCCGGGCGCGACAGCCCCAGTCGCGACAGGCAAGAATCCCGCGGCAACCGGCGGGACAGGTTCGACCGACTTCGCCTTGTGTTGTTGGCCGCCGTCTTTCACAATGCCGCAATACGAAGTTCCGCGGATCGGGGGCGGGGATGAAACGGCCATGACCGACGACGAACACGACCGCATCGAGCGAGCCTGCCTGAAGATCGTGGTCGATTGCTCGCACGCGGCCGATTCCTATCGGCATGATGCGTTCGTCAACCTCTTTACGAAGGATGGCGTTCTTTCTCTTGCACGTGGCGAGTTTCGCGGCCACACGGCGATCGCCGCAATGCTGGACGGCCGCGACCGCAAGCAGCTGAGCCGCCATGTCGTGACCAACGCCAGGATCACCGTGCAGGACAGCACGCACGCAACCGGCATCGTCTATCTGACCCTGTACAAGGGGGTCCCGGCTGCGGGCGATTCCGTCGTCTATGACACGGCGCCGGAATCGGTCGGCTATTACGAAGACCGCTATGTGAAGACCGCCGATGGCTGGCGTTTCGCCGAGCGCCGGTCGATCCCGCTGTTCTTGCGCAGACGCTGAAAGGACGAAGGACCCATGACCCAGGATGAACGCCGCGCCATCGAAGCCGACTGTACGCGCCTTGCCATCGCCTATGCGGTGCTGGTCGATGCCTGGCGCAATGACGAATTCGCCGCCCTGTTCGCCGACGATGCCGAACTGGTGGTCCCACGCGGCACCTACCGGGGCCCGGCCGCCATCAAGGCGGCCATGGAGGCCCGCGACCGTTCCTTCGTCTCGCGCCACGTGATTACCACGGTCCTGGTGACGGTCGAGAGCCCGACCACCGCCAGCGGCGTGGCCTATCTGACCCATTACAAGGGCGCGCCACCGGCCGGAAAAACGGTCGTCCAGGGCGCCACGCCGGCGGCGGTCGGCACCTACCATGACCGCTATGTGAAGACCGCCCAGGGCTGGCGGATCGCGCGCCGCGAGATCGTCTGGCAATTCGCCTGACCGCACGGATCGGAGGACAGTAGAGATGAAATTCGGATTTGGAGTGCCTGTCCAAGGCCCGTTCGCGACGCCGGATAACATCGTGCGGGTTGCCAAGCATGGCGAAGCGCTGGGCTTCGATTATTGCTATGTCAGCGATCACCTGGTGATCCCGTCCGGGATCAAGTCGCCCTACCCCTATTCGAAGGACGGGTCCTGGCCGCGCGGCAAGATCCCGGACTACTACGAGGCCGTGACGCTGCTTGCCTTTCTGGCCGCCGCCACGACGCGGGTCCGGCTGGTCACCAATGTCCTGATCGTCCCCTATCGTGACCCGATCGTGACCGCGAAGATGCTGGCCTGCATCGACGTGCTGTCAAAGGGCCGCGTGACGCTTGGCGTCGGGGTCGGCTGGATGAAGGAAGAGTTCGAGGCCCTGGGCCTGCCGCCATTTGCCGAGCGCGGCAAGGTGACGGACGAATACGTCCGCGCCTTCAAGGAAATCTGGACCAGCGATACGCCGCGCTTCAAGGGCGACTATGTGTCGTTCGGCAACATCTCGATCGCGCCGAAGCCTTTGCAGAAGTCCGGCCTGCCCATCTGGGTGGGCGGCGAAAGCCCGCCCGCCCTGCGGCGCGCCGCCGCACTGGGCGATGCCTGGTATCCGGTCGGCAACAGCCCGAAATTCCCGATGGACACGGCCGAGCGCTATGGCCGGGCGGCGGCCGAACTGCGGCGGCTGACGGAAGCGGCGGGCCGCAGGCCGGACGCGGTGGCGCTCAGCTATTTCTCGAGCGCCTATACCGATACCGAGACACTGAAGGCCACCGACGGATCGCGCCATGCCTTCACCGGCACCGACGACGACATCGTCGAGGACCTTGCCCGCTTCGGCGCAATCGGTCTTGCCAACATCTCGCTCAATTTCCGCAGTGCGTCGCTCGACGAGATGCTGACCCGCATGGATCGCTTTGCGACCAAGATCCGTCCCCGTTTCAAGGGCTGACCCGAAGCACCCTCCGGCCGCTTTACCAAGCGTTTAGACTAACAGCCTATAACCGGCGACGGCCCGCAAGGGGCGTCGCCACCCGGCGTCGCATCACCGTCAACGAACGGGGTTTCATGCCATGCCGCGTGGCGACGATTCCGCCGCCCTGGTGCTGGTCACCGGCGCCGGCGGCTATATCGGTTCGGTCCTGGTTCCGGCCCTGCTGGCCGAGGGCTACAGGGTCCGCGCCGTGGACCGCTTCTTTTTCGGCCGCCATACGCTGCCCACCCACCCCCGGCTCGAGGTGATTCGCGAGGATACCCGCCTTCTGGCGCCCGCCTTCATCGCCGGCGCCCAGGCCGTCATCGACCTGGCCGCCCTTTCCAACGATCCGAGCGGCGAACGTTTCCAGGATGCGACCGAAGCCATCAATCACCGCGCCCGCGTCCGCATGGCGACCCTTGCCAAATCGGCCGGGGTTGCCCGCTATATCCTGCCATCGTCCTGCAGCGTTTATGGGTTCAGCGATCCGGCACGGATCGTCACCGAAGCGGACGAGCCGGCACCGCTTACCACCTATGCCAAGGCCAATCTGGCCGCCGAGCGCGACATCCTGCCGCTGGCCAGCGACCGGTTCTGCGTCACCGTCATCCGCCAGGCCACCGTGTACGGCGTTTCGCCCCGGATGCGGTTCGATCTGGCCATCAACGGCATGACCTATGGCGCCTGGAAGACCGGCAACCTGCCGCTGATGCGCGACGGTTCGCAGTGGCGGCCCATGGTGCATGTCAGCGACACCTGCGCCGCCATGGTGTTCCTGCTGCGCGCCAAGCCGGCCACGGTGAACGGCGAAATCTTCAACATCGGCTCGGAACGCAACACCTATCGGCTGGCCTCGCTGGCCGAAACGGTCATCCTGACCCTGCCCAATCCGGTCAGCATCGCCTGGTATGGCGAGCCGGACCGCCGTTCGTACCGCGTCAGTTTCGACAAGATCGAGAAGATCGGCTGGCACGCCCGATTCGATGCGGCAGACGGCGTGCGCGAAATCGTCGCCGCGCTCGAGGCCGGCCGCATCGACCGGACAGCCGAGACCATCACCCTCGACTGGTACGAACAGCTTGAGCGCTGGCAGCGCATCGTCCGCGATACGGCGTTGCATGGCGGGATGGTGGATCTGCCGACGATCCAGAAACCGCAATCCGCCGGGCGACCCGCCACCGCAGGCGCCCGCGCCATGGGCCGATGAAGGCCTGACATGGGTCGCAAGGGCATCATTCTCGCCGGCGGCAGCGGCACGCGCCTTGCCCCGCTGACCCGCGCCATCAGCAAGCAGCTGCTGCCGGTCTATGACAAGCCGATGGTCTATTACCCGCTTGCCACCCTGATGCTGGCCGGGCTGCGCGACATCCTGGTCATCTCGACCCCGCGTGACCTGCCGCTCTACCGCGACCTGCTGGGGGACGGAACCGGGCTTGGGATCAACCTTGATTACGCCGTGCAGGACGAGCCGCGCGGCCTGCCCGAGGCGTTCCTGATCGGCGAGCGGTTCCTGGCCGGATCACCCGCCGCCCTTGTCCTGGGCGACAACGTCTTTCACGGCTCGCAGTTGATCCCGGCCCTGGCCGCGGCCGACGCGCGCCAGACGGGCGCGACCATCTTTGCCTATCGCGTGCGCGATCCCGAACGTTACGCCGTCGTCACCTTCGATGCCGACGGCGGGGTCCTGGACCTGGTCGAAAAGCCGGCCGTGCCGCCTTCGCCTTATGCCGTGCCCGGCCTTTATTTCTATGATTCGGATGTGGTCGGCCTGGCGCGATCCTTGCGCCCGTCGGCCCGCGGCGAAACCGAGATCACCGATCTCAACCGCCTTTACCTCGGGCGCCGGCAGCTTAGCGTTCACGCCTTCGGGCGCGGCTTTGCATGGCTCGACATGGGGACCCACGATTCGCTTCTTGCCGCCGCCAATTACATCCAGGCCATCGACCAGCGCCAGGGGCTGAAGATCGCCTGCATCGAGGAAATCGCCTGGCGCAAGGGCTGGATCGGCGATCGCCAGATTCTGGCCCACGCGGCGGCCCTGCGGGGCACGGAATACGGCGATTATCTCGCTCGTCTCGTGCGCGAGGACGGAACAGGCCCCATGCCCATGCCCCTGTCTCCGCCCCTGCCTCGTCTTTCGATCGCCCGGTAACCGGTCATGGGCCACAAGGCAACCCGCAGCGTTGGCTCGACCAGACCATCATCAGGCCTGGCATCAGGCCTGGCATCAGGACTGGCGGCCCTGCCGCCGGCCGCCGCCCGGCTTTTGGCCCAGGGGTTCGAGCTGCACCGGGGCGGCCAGCCCCTGGCGGCGCTCGAGATCTACCATCGCGTGCTTGGCATGGTGCCAGGCGCACCCCAGGCGCTCCAGCTTTCGGGCGCCGCGCTCATGCAGCTTGGCCAGACGGCAGGCGCCATTGCCGTGCTACGCGAAGCCGTTGCCAAGGCGCCACGGCTGGCCGATGCCTGGGCCAATCTGGGCACCGCGCTGCGATCCGAACGCCGCTATGGCGAGGCCTATGAAGCCCACCGGCGGGCCGCCGAGCTGGACCCCAGGAACCCGATCAGTCTTTGCAATGTCGGCGCCGATCTCAACGACCTTGGCCGCTATGACGAAGCGATCCCCT
Organism: Alphaproteobacteria bacterium; assembly: GCA_046348645.1. Classification (GTDB taxonomy): domain Bacteria; phylum Pseudomonadota; class Alphaproteobacteria; order JAXMDU01; family JAXMDU01; genus JAXMDU01. The sequence continues at coordinate 102,105 of JAXMDU010000008.1, read as the reverse complement.
TCCTGAAAAAGGCGACCGCCTTCGCGGCTGGGGATCCGGTGCCGTTCAACAACCTGGGCAATGCCTATCGGGCCCTGGGCCAGGGGCCGGCCGCCCGCGCGGCCTATGAGCGGGCGCTGGCCATCAATCCGACCTTTGCCGAGGCGCACAACAACCTGGGCGCGCTGCTTCTGGAATTGAGCGAGGTCGAATCGGCCATCGCATCGCTGGACCGGGCGGTTGCCCTCAAGCCGCAGATGATCGATGCGCAGATCAACCGTGGCACCGCGCTGCTGATCACCGGCGACGTGGCGCCAGCCCGCGCCGCGCTTGACGTCGCGATCCGCCTGGCGGGCCATGCGGGCGCCCTGGTGAAGCACGCGCTCGCCTGCCCCGTCATCGCCCAGTCCGTGGACGAAATCCGGGCGGTGCGCGACCGCACCGCCCAGGCGGCGCACGACCTTGCCGAGCGCAAGCCCCGGCTGATCGACCCGGCCCGCGAGGTCGGGGTGACCAATTTCTATTATTCGTATCAGGGGCTGCCCAACCGCGATCTGTTCCAGGCGATCGCCAAGGCCTATCGCGCCATGTGCCCGGCCCTGAACTATGTCGCACCGCATTGCCGAGCCGATGATGGGCGCCCCGCGGGGCGCAGGCTTCGGATCGGCTTCATCTCGAAATACCTGCGCGATCACGCCATTGGTTGGACGTACAGCAAGCTCATTCAGTGCCTGCCGCGCGACCAGTTCGAGGTCACCGTCTTCCTGTTTTCGGGCGCCGGCGACGAAACGACGAAGGCCTTTCGCGCCCAGGTCGAGCGCGTCGTCGAGGTCCCCTACGCCACCGATCCGGCCCGCGAGGCCTTGGCCCAGGCGGCCCTTGACGTGCTGGTCTATCCGGATATCGGCATGGAGCCGGTCACCTATTTCCTGGCTTTCTCGCGGCTGGCCCCGTTCCAGTTCGTCCTGCATGGCCATCCCGACACCACCGGCATCGATACGATCAATTTCCAGCTGACCAGCCCCTATATCGAAGGCCCGGGTGCCGCCGAACAGTATACCGAACGGCTGGCAATGATGCCGAAGCCGCCGCATGTCTATGCGCGGCCAAGCCCAAGCGCCCGCATCGATCGCCACGACATCGGCCTGCCCGCCGACCGCACGATCTATGCCTGTCCGCAGAGCCTGTTCAAGTTCCATCCCGAATTCGACGTCATGCTGGGCGACATCCTGCGCGGCGATCCGAACGGTGATCTGGTGCTGTTCGAAGGCGCGCGGCCACGCTGGACCCAGCTTCTGAAAGCGCGCTTCGCGGCCAGCATTCCCGATGTGGCTGGCCGCATCCGCTGGCTGAAGCGGCGCAGCGTGGGCGAATTCATCGGCGTGCTTGGCGCCGTCGACGTGATGCTGGATACCATCCATTTCGGCGGCGGCAATACAAGCTACCAGGCCTTTGCCATGGGCACGCCCATCGTGACGTTGAACGGCGTGTTCGCCCGCGATCGCAGCACGCAATCCTTCTACAACCTGATGGATTACACAGCACTCGTCGTGCCGGACCGGCAGGCCTACGTCGATCTTGCGCTTCGCCTGGGCCGGGACCGCGACTATCGCGCCCACATCAAGGCCGAGCTTGCCGCGCACACAGATATCCTGTTCGACAACGATGAAGGCGCCAGGGGATTCGCGTCTTTCCTGACCGGGCTGTTCGACCGGGAGAACCGACCGTGAGCATTGCGCTCCCGGCCGATCCGCCACGCCGCGCCATTGGCGGCTTTTTCGCGCTCGAAACGACGCGCCGCATTCCGGCCGCCGACAGCGTTCTGGGATTGTGGAGCAAGGCCGGCCGCCTGGCTGGCGCATTCCGCAATGCGCGCTCGGCCTTGCTGTACGTGATCGAGACCGAGCGTCCGCGCCGCCTCTGGCTGCCCGCCTATATCTGCCCCGAGATCGAAGCCGTCGCGGCCGTTGCCGGGGTACCGGTCCTGCGCTTCGGGATCGAGGCCGATCTGTCGCCAAGGCTGGCCGAACTCGATCCCCGGCTTGTCCCTGGCGATGCGGTCCTTGCCGTCGATTATTTCGGCCGCGCCCCATCCGCCGCGTTCCGCGTGGTGGCCAGCCGGCGAGATCGCCTGGATCGAGGACCGTGCCCAGGCCTTCGATCCCGGCATCGACCCGTGGGGCCGCTGGGTGATCTACAGCCCGCGCAAGATCCTGGGCACGCCGGATGGCGGGCTGGTCTACCGCGTCGACGGGGCCCCGACACCCGAGCCGGCCTACAAGGACGACGGCGACCGCAGCTTTCTTCTTCCTTTGATGCGTCTTGACGACGGCGTGCCGCGCAACGATACGTACCTTGCCTATCGCGACAGCGAAAAGCGGATGTCATCCGGCCACGCGCCGATCAGCCGGACCGCCTGCCGGGCGCTGGCCGGCAGCGCGGCATCCCGAATCACGGCCATTCGCCGACAGAACTTTCGCATCCTTGCCCGCGAATTTGCCGATATCGGCCTGATCGCGATCCATGATCCCGATTTCACGCCTCTCGGCTTTCCGGTCCTGGTGCCCGACGCGGCGGCTTTTACGGCATCGCTTGCCCGTGACGGGCTGTTCGTGCCGCGCCATTGGCCGCGCCTGTCGGTCGATAATCCGCAGTTTTCCTTCGAGGCCAGACTAGCGCGGCAGGAAGCGACACTGCCCTGCGATCAGCGCTACAGCGAAGACGACATGCGCCGCCTGGCACGCACCGTCCGTGCCGCCCTGATCGAAGCCTAACCCATCGGCCTGCGATAGGACGGGAAATAGCCGGCGGCCGTGCCGCCGCGCGCCGCCGCCAGGTCCTGATAGGCCTTGCGATCGATGATGCGGCCGCACAGATAGGCGATCCGCGTTTCGTTCGCCCACCCTGCCTTGAAGGCAAGCAGCCCGTCGCGCCCGCCATCGGCAGCGCCACCCAGATCAAGGATCGCAACCCCCGCCGCGGCAAAGTAGCGGATCGCTTCCCAGTGAAGGGCATAGCTTGCAGCGTGGCCATAGCCGATCTCGTTCGACGCGGCGAGATGCGAATAGGCAATCTCGCCCTGCTGATACCAGACATGGGCCGCAACGATCTGGCCATCCGCAAGGGCGCAAAAGGCGACCGCCCCCGGCACGGCAAGCTGATCGCCAAGCGCCTGGGCCGAGAAAGCGTGAAGGCCCCGCAAACCGTGGCGCAGAACGAGTTTTCTATAAAGCGCCGCCCATTGCGGGGCAAAACCGGCAAGATCGGTGACCGGCTCGACGGCCAGTGTGCGCAGGGCGCGGCGCGCATAATACCGGTGGTGCTTGGTCGCGATCCGATCCAGCGGCCGGTCGAGCCGCACGACATGGTGTTCCTTGTAGGGCCGGACAAGATCGGGAAAGGCGCGCGCCAGCGTGCCGGCATCGACCGGCGCGAACGGATCGATCACGCCGACCACGCTGACCAGCCGGCGCGCCGCGGCAAGATCGTCAAGATCGCCGCTCAGCGCCGACCAGTGGCGGCAGCAAAAAAGCGGATAGGGCGCCGCCGCATCGCTGCGATCCGTGCCGGGGATCGGCCGCTCGATCAGCCATCCGCCGCTTCCGGCCAGGCTGATGGTCCGTCCAGCCGCATCCCCAGCCGCATCCAATGTCGATGCATAGGCGGGATGGGCATAGCCGACCGCCGGCGCGGCCTGGCCTGATGACGCCACGGGCACGGATAGGGCGGTCATGGTTCCCAGACAAAGCGATCAAGCCGCAGAACGCCGCGACCGGTGCCGACCAGCAGCGCATGGCCATCCCCGCGGCAGGCGCCGGGGGCAAGCGCATCGGCCGCATCGGCCGCGATGGTGCTGGCAAAGGCGCGCAGGCGCCGGCCGTCAGCCAGTTGACCAGCTACGCCCAGCTTCGGAATGTTGAAGGCGCGCACGCGCCGATGACACACGGGCGCTGGCTCGGACCAATCGAAACACATGTCGGCCTTGGACCGCCGATAGGTGCTGGCGCCGTCGGCCGGCTGCGGATCGCCCGGGTCGCCAGCCAGGATCCTGGGCAGGGCCAGGCGCAAGGCCTCGACTTCAAGGCGAAAGAGCGGACGATAGAGATCGGCGGCCGTCGCATCGGGCGGGATCAGATAGCGGCACTGGGCAAGGATGTTGCCGGTATCGAGCCCGCAATCGACATAGTGACAGGTCGCGCCCGTCACGCCAAGGCCGGCGAGGATCGCGTGGTTGACCGGATGCGGCCCGCGCCCGGCCGGCAGCAGCGAGGGATGCAGATTGACGACCGCGATCCGCGGCAAGGCAAGCAGCGTCGCCGGAATGATCCAGGGATAACCGTTCGAAACGATAATCCGGGCCGCCCCCTTGCATGCGGCATCGATGATCGGCTCGACCGAACCCTTGTGCCATTCCGTCCACGGAATGCCGGCCCGCCGGCAGACGGCGTGGACCTCGGTCGAGGCGGCCGACGTGAACACGGCGACGATCTCGACATCCGCCCAGCCGAGCGCGGCCTCGAGGGCAAAGGGCCTGTTACAGAGAAAGACGAGTCTGGCTCGGGTCGCGCTCATCGCGCTGCGCTGGCTGCCCCGGAACGATCAGGCCGCAAGGCCCGCACGTGCGACCGTTGACCGGAGGGCGGCCGCAACGCGCGCCACGTCATCGGCGCCCATGTCGACCGAGAACGGCAGGCCGATCACGCGCCGGCCCAGGTCCTTGGTCACCGGCAGTGGCAGGCGCGGACAATCGGCAAAGGCGCGCTGGACATGGCAACCGCGCCGCCACCAGCGGCCAGCCTCGATCCCGTCGGCGGCCAGCGATTCGATCACGCCTTCACTGTCTGCGACATCGAGCGCGACATTGCATGTCGAGCCGACCCAGCCAGCGCCGAAGCCGGGGGAAAGCATGATGCCGCGCCGGTTAGCGAACGCCTGGACATAGGCATTCGACAATGTCTCGATCGCGCGCCGTGTCTGCGGCCATGCGTCGAGCGATGCATGGGCGACGGCGGCCGCGTATTCGCTCAGCTTTGCGTTGGTGCCGGCAAGATCGGCAAGCCGCGAGCCCTTTTTCATGCCGAAATTGGCGCGGGCACGAATGTCCTGCACAAGGCCTGCATCCTGCGACGCAACGATACCGCCCTCGCCGGCGCCGACCGCCTTGGTGGCATGGAGACTGATCATCACCGGCGCGCGGGACGGCCTTGCGGTGTCGAACCCCGCCGCCATGTCGATCACGACCGGAATGCCGGTCGCTTCCATGAAGCGGTCCCAGCCGATGCTATCGACCGGCGCGCCGAACACGCTGACCGGCATGACCGCGCCGATGCGGCCGGGCGCCTTGCGCACGAGACCGAGCGCCGCCGAGGGCGACAGCGCCCAGCTTGCCCGGTCGACATCGACGAACCACGGCACCAGGCCAGCACGCTGGGCCGCCGCCGGCGTCGCCGCAAACGTCCATGATGGCATCATGCAAAGCGTGCCCGGCTTTGCGCCCATGGCCTGCAAGGCAAGGTCAAGGCCCAACGTTCCGTTCGCGACACTCGCAACGCCGTCCGATGGCACGCCCAGATAATCGGCGATCCGCTCTTCCAGGCTGACGACCAGCGGCCCACCATTCGAATACCAGCGCGCCGCATCGATCGCCTTCAGATAGGGCGTGATGGCGGCCGCCGACGGCAGGCGCGGGCGAAATAGGGGAAGATTGGCGCGCGAGATCATGGGCAGGATTCCCAGGCTTGGCCGTGGCGCATTGCCCGGCCGGAACGGGTATTATCGGATTGTCAGCCTTAACGTTTGGTAACGGGGCCCCATGCGCGAAGCAGACCACCCATCAGCCCGATGGCCGGCGGCCGGCGCTATGACCTAGGATCGGGCTGGCGGAGGGTGCATGGACCGCGCGGTGATTCCGGTTCTCAAGGATCTTGTCCTGGTCGGCGGCGGCCATGCTCATGCCGGCGTGCTGATGCGGTTTGGGATGGCGCCGGTGCCGGGCCTGCGCCTGACCCTGATCGCCAGGGACACCCACACGCCCTATTCCGGAATGCTGCCGGGCCTTGTGGCCGGACACTATTCCTTCGACGACACCCATATCGATCTGCGGCCGCTGGCGCGCTTCGCGGGGGCCCGCTTCATCGGCGCGGAAGCGATCGGGCTTGATCCCGCCGCCGGCCGCGTGATCTGCCGGGACCGGCCGCCGGTCGCCTATGACCTGGTTTCGATCAATGTCGGCTCGACCCCCAATACCGGCGACGTTCCCGGCGCCTGCCAGCATGCGATCCCGGTCAAGCCGATCAGCACCTTTCTTGCCCGCTGGCACAGCCTTGAGCGGCGAATCCTGGCATCCGAGCGGCCACTGGCCATAAGCATGGTGGGCGGCGGCGCCGGCAGCATCGAGATGGTCCTTGCCATCCAATACGCCCTGGCCACCGCGCTTGCCGCGCGCAAGCGGCCCGATCTGATGCCGCGGTTCCGGCTGGTGACGGATACCGCCACCATCCTGCCCAGCTATCCGGCCACGGCCAGGCGGCGGATCGAGCGCATTCTTGCCGATGCGCAAATCGAGATCGCGACAAGCCACGCCGTCACCCGGGTAGAGGACGATCGCCTTTGCCTGGCGGACGGACGCGACATGCCAAGCGACGCCACCCTGTGGGCCACGGCCGCAGCGGCGCCATCATGGTTCAGGGATTCGGGCCTTGGCGTCGATGCGCGCGGCTTCCTTGCCCTGCGGGAAACGCTGCAATCGGTCTCGCATGATGCCGTGTTCGGCGCCGGCGATGCGGCGGCCGTGATCGACCATCCGCGCCCCAAGGCGGGCGTTTTTGCCGTCCGGCAGGGTCCTCCGCTGGCCGCCAATCTGCGCCGCGCCGTGCTTGGCCAAAGCCTGAAGCCCTTTCGGCCGCAACGGCAGTTCCTGTCCATTCTTGCCACGGGTCCCCGCTACGCGGTTGCCGCCCGCGGCAGGTGGTCGGTCGAGGGGGGCTGGGTGTGGCGCTGGAAGGACCATATCGACCGCGGTTTCATGCGGCGTTTTTCAGACCTGCCGGTGATGGAAGCGGCGCCGCCAAGGCAAAGCGCCATCCCGCTTGCCGATCCCGAGGCAAGGGCGCTGCTGGCCGACGCGGCCATGCGCTGCGGCGGCTGCGGGGCGAAAGTCGCACAAGGCGTGCTTGGCCGGGCCTTGGCCCGCCTGCCCGAACAGGCCGGGGCCGGGGTCATGGTCGGTCTGGCAGCGCCGGACGACGCGGCCGTGTTTTCGATCCCGCCGGGACAGGCCCTGGTGCAGAGCGTCGATTACTTTCGCGCTCTGGTCGATGATCCCTATGTTTTCGGGCAGATCGCCGCCAGCCATGCGCTGGGCGATATTCACGCCATGGGGGCAGAGCCCCATTCGGCGCTGGCCATCGCCACGCTGCCGTTCGGCCTGGACGTGAAAACCGAGGATCTGCTGGCTGAATTGCTGGCCGGCGCGGTGGCCATCCTGGCGCGGGATGGTGTTGCCCTGCTGGGCGGGCACAGCGGCGAAGGCGCCGAGCTTGCCCTGGGCTTTGCCGTCAACGGGCTTGTCGATCCGCACCGCATCCTGCGCAAGGGCGGCCTTAGGCCCGGAGACGCCTTGATCCTGACCAAGGCCATCGGCACGGGGGTGTTGTTCGCCGCCGACCAGCGCCGATTGGCCAGGGGGCGCTGGATCGACGCCGCCATCGCGGCAATGCTGGCACCGCTTGCGCCTGCCGCCCAGGCGGTCCGCACGGCCGGCGCGACAGCCGCCACCGATGTAACCGGCTTCGGCCTGGCCGGCCATGTCATCGAGATGCTGCGGGCATCGGGAACCGGCGCCGTGATCAGCCTTGGCGCCATTCCCGCTCTGGCCGGCGCAATCGACATGGCACGGGCCGGTGTCGCAAGCTCGCTCGCCACCGCCAATGCCCGCGCCCGGCACCTGATCGCAGCCGACCCGGCGCTGGCACGCGATCCGCGCATGGCGCTTCTCTTCGATCCGCAGACCGCCGGTGGCCTGCTGGCCGGCATCCCGCCAGACCGCGTCGCAAGCTGTATCCTGGATTTGCGCCAAGCCGGCTATGCCGACGCGGCCGTCATCGGCTGGGTCGAACCGCCCGCCGACCCGGCCCGGCCGCTGCGCATCACGGCCTGATGGCGGCCGCGTCAGGCCGCCAGCTTGAGGCCGATGATCCCGGCAACGATCAGCCCGATGCACAGTATGCGTGGCAGGGACGCGCTTTCGCCCAGCACCACCATGCCGACAAGCGCGACACCGGTCGCGCCGATCCCGGTCCAGACCGCATAGGCGGTGCCGACCGGAATGGTCTTCAGCGCAAAGGACAGCAGAAAGAAGCTTGCCGCCATCGCGGCAACCGTGGCCAGCGACGGCCACAAACGGGTAAAGCCATCGGTGTATTTAAGGCCGATCGCCCACCCCACTTCCATCAGCCCCGCGATCGCAAGCGCCAGCCAGTTCATGGTCATCGATCCTTCTGCGCGTCGAACAGAGAAATGCCCCGGAAAGGAAACGGGGCCGCCCGATCAGAACGACCCCGCGAGACGATGGCGCGGATCACCGAATCCGCGAAGGCTCACATGCCGAAACTGGCGGCCTGCAGCTTTGCGGTAATTTCCTTGTTCCAGATGGCGACAACGTCGTTGACGTCGGAAAGCTTTTGCTTGCCAGCCACCAGCTTCTCCCACTTGGCGATCAGGGCCAGATAGCGTTTGGCCTTGCCTTCCGGATCCTTGACGTTGGCGGTCTTGGCCTCGGCAATCGCGTCGGCAACGCCCTCGTTCAGGAGTTCGGCAACCCGGGTCTTCAACTGCGGCGCCGGGCGATGGATGGTCACGCCCTTGCTGGCCGCCTCCTTCGCCACTTCTTCGTCACCGACGATGTAACCGATGGTCGAACCCACCGCCGCGATCGGAATGGTCTCGAGAATCGCCTTGCGATCCTCGGCCGACAGGCCCTGCCAGAATTGGCGATTGAAGGTGCCGGGCGAGATCGACGGAAGGGCGCCGATCGGCAGATCGGTGACGTTCTTTGCCGCGTCCCACAGGCTGTAGCTGCGCAGCGCCCCAATCGCCTGCGCCGTAGCATCCATCGCGCCGGATGCAAGGGCCTGGTACTGGTCTTCGCCGCCGGTGGTGGTGGTCAGCGCGCCCATCGCCGCGAAAACCTTGTTCAGGGCCTGGCCCGAGATGCGGACCTTCTTGCCCTTGACATCGTCGATCGTGATGATCGGGCGGTTGCTGATCAGGCGGAAGGCCGTCGTCGCATAGACGGCGGTGTGCACGATGTTGTACTGGGCATAAGAGGCCAGGCAATCCGGGCAATCGAGGAGCTGAAATTCGGTGGTCGCCGCCGCCAGCGCCACCGGGTCCTCGCTACCAAGGGCAACCGTCGAGATCAGCTTCTCGATCGGATATTCGGCCGGGTAATAGGTGAAAACGTAAATGGCGCCATCGGCAACACCATCCTTGACGCCGGCGAACGACGCCCGCAACGGAACAAGCTGGCCGCCGACATAGTTCTTCACCTTGATCCGGCCGTTCGAGGCCTTCTCGACCGCCTGGATCCAGGGCTCGATGCCATGCACGGTCGCCACGTGCTTTGGCGGCACGCCGGTGGAATAGCGAAGCTCCTTGACAGTCTGTGCGGCCGCATCACCCGATACGGAAGCCAGCGTCAGCGCCGCGAAGCCAGCCACGGCAAGCGACACCTTGAAGGTCGATTGAACCATGTTCGTCTCCTCTTGCGGATCGGATGAGCGCGGCAGATGCACGCGAGCCATGCCGACCTCTTCATAGAAACCGGACCCGAACCCGGCTTCGGGACGACCAGCCTAGCCAAAGAAATGAAACGGGGCCACCCAGGGGTGGCCCCGTTCCCGGCTTCATGGCGCAATCGGGTACGGCAGATCAGAATCCCATGCCGCCCATGCCGCCCATACCACCCATGCCGCCCATGCCACCCGGTGCGCCACCATGGGCATGGTCGTGCTTCGGTTCCGGCTTTTCGGCGATCATCGCCTCGGTCGTGATCAGGAGGCCGGCAACCGAGGCCGCATCCTGCAACGCCATGCGCACGACCTTGGTGGGATCAATGATGCCGGCCTTGATCATGTCGCAATAGTCGCCCTTCTGGGCATCGAAGCCCCAGGCGCTGTTCTTCTGTTCCAGCAGTTTGCCGACCACCACCGATCCGTCGAAGCCCGCATTCTGGGCAATCTGGCGGGCCGGAACCTGGATCGCCTTGCGCACGATATCGACCCCGATCTGCTGATCGTGGTTGTTGCACTTGATCTTCGCCAGCACATCGGTGGCATAGAGCATGGCAACGCCACCGCCCGGAACCACGCCTTCCTCGACCGCGGCGCGGGTGGCATGCATCGCATCATCGACGCGGTCCTTGCGCTCCTTCACCTCGATCTCGGTGGCGCCGCCGACGTGGATGACGGCCACGCCGCCCGCCAGCTTTGCCAGGCGTTCCTGCAGCTTCTCGCGGTCATAGTCCGAGGTGGTTTCCTCGACCTGGGCCCGGATCTGGTTGCAGCGGGCTTCGATCTCTTTCTTCTTGCCGGCGCCATCGACGATGGTGGTGTTGTCCTTGTCGATGACGACGCGCTTCGCCTTGCCCAGCATGTCGACCGTGACGGTCTCGAGCTTGATGCCCAGGTCTTCGGCAATCAGCTGGCCGCCAGTCAGAATGGCAAGATCCTCGAGCATCGCCTTGCGGCGATCACCAAAGCCCGGCGCCTTGACCGCCGCAACCTTGAGGCCGCCGCGCAGCTTGTTGACGACCAGGGTTGCCAGAGCCTCGCCTTCGATGTCTTCGGCGACGATCAGCAGCGGCTTGCCGGTCTGGACAACCGCCTCGAGGATCGGCAGCAGCGGCTGAAGCGTGGAAAGCTTCGGCTCGTGCAGGAGGATGTAGGGGTCCTCGACCTCGCAGATCATCTTCTCGGCATTGGTGATGAAATAGGGCGACACATAGCCGCGGTCGAACTGCATGCCTTCGACCACTTCGAGTTCGGTCTCAAGGCCCTTTGCCTCTTCGACCGTGATGACGCCTTCCTTGCCGACCTTGTCCATGGCGCGGGCGATCATCTCGCCGATCTCGCGCTCGCCATTGGCCGAGATGGTGCCGACCTGGGTGATCTCTTCGCTGGTGGCAACCTTCTTCGACCGCTTCTGGATATCCTTGATCGCCACTTCGACCGCAAGATCGATGCCGCGCTTCAGATCCATCGGGTTCATGCCGGCGGCCACCGACTTGGCGCCCTCGCGGACGATCGACTGGGCCAGCACCGTGGCCGTGGTCGTGCCGTCACCCGCCACTTCGGCGGTCTTGCTTGCGACTTCGCGCACCATCTGGGCGCCCATGTTCTCGAACTTGTCGGCCAGCTCGATCTCTTTCGCGACGGTCACGCCGTCCTTGGAGATGCGCGGTGCGCCGAACGACTTGTCGATGACGACGTTGCGTCCCTTGGGACCGAGGGTGACCTTCACCGCATCGGCCAGAATGTCGACACCGCGCAGAATTGCATCGCGCGCAGCGCCGCCGAATTTTACGTCCTTTGCAGGCATGGCTGCTCCTTACCGTTCTTACTTTTCAATGATGCCGAGGATGTCCGATTCCTTCATGATGAGGAGCTCTTCGCCCTTCATCTTGACTTCGGTGCCGGACCATTTGCCGAACAGGATGCGGTCATTCTTCTTGACGTCGAGAGGATGCAGCTTGCCATCCTCGCCGCGGGTGCCGGAGCCGACGGCGATCACCTCGCCCTCCATCGGCTTTTCCTTGGCGGTATCGGGGATGATGATCCCCCCTTTCGTCTTCTCCTCCTCGCGGACCCGGCGGACCAGCACACGGTCGTGGAGCGGTCGGAAATTCATTCGAAATCTCCCTCGTAAGCGCTTGTATGGTCGAGATAAATCCTTCGTGAACGCAGTCGCCGGGCAGGCGCCCGGCGGGTTGGTATTAGCACTCCATTCACGTGAGTGCCAAATTAGGGACGCCCCCCCTGGGTGTCAAGGGTCGGGCGCTTACCGGGCCTCGTGTGGCAGGAATTTTTGCGTCGTTACAGCGCCGCCGATTACTGCGCCACCAATTACTGCACCACCGGCCGATGGTCGGCCTGGATGCGCCGCAAGCGCGCCACGTCGGCCGGGGCAAGTCCGACCGTCAGGTGGATGCCGGTGGGGCCGTCCTTCCTGTCGATGACGTCACCGCGGCGATAGAGCCAGGCAAGCACGGATCCCGCCCCATGATCGAGGTCGACCTCGATGACCTGACGAGACGCCGCAAGGCGCCGGTCGATGAGGTCCAGCAAGGCGCCGATCCCCTCGCCCGTGACAGCCGAGGCCGCGATCAGGTTGTCCTGGCGCCCGACCTGGTTCACGATGCGCTCGCGGGCGTCAGGCGGCAGGAGGTCGATCTTGTTCATGACCTCGATGACACGGGTGCCGCCCGGATCCTCGATTCCGATATCGGCCAGAACCCGAATGACGTCGCCGTGCTGGGCCTCGCAATCTTGGCTGGCCGCATCGCGGACATGAACGATAAAGTCGGCCGATTGCACTTCTTCGAGGGTTGCGCGAAAGGCTGCGACCAGATCGGTTGGCAGGTCGGAAACGAATCCGACCGTGTCGGACAGGATCATCCGCCGGCCCGACGGCAAGGTGATGCCGCGCATGGTCGGATCGAGGGTGGCGAACAGCATGTCCTTCGCCATCACAGAAGCGCCCGTCATTGCATTGAAAAGCGTGGATTTTCCCGCATTGGTATAGCCCACCAGGGCGACCACCGGATAGGGAACGCGCTGGCGCGCCTGGCGGTGCAGGCCGCGAGTCCGCCGGACCTCGTCCAGTTCACGCTTGATCTTGAGAATGCGTTCGGCGATCTGCCGGCGGTCCGATTCCAGCTGGCGTTCGCCGGGCCCGCCAAGAAATCCGCGCCCTCCGCGGCCGCCACGCTGGCGTTCCAGGTGGGTCCAGCTTCGGACCAGGCGGCTGCGCTGGTACGAGAGCCGCGCCAGCTCGACCTGAAGGCGCCCTTCGTGGGTCCGGGCACGGGCCGCGAAAATCTCGAGGATCAGTCCCGTCCGGTCGAGCACCTTGCAGGCAAGGGCCTGTTCAAGGTTTCGCTGCTGAACGGGGCTGAGCGGGCCGTCGATGATGACCAGCTCGGCCTGGCATTCGGCGACCCGTTCCTTGAACCGGGTGACGGTTCCCTCGCCAAGAAGCATCCCCGGCTTGGGATCACGGACCGGCACGGCTTCAGCCGCGACGACAGACAAGCCGATTGCCGCACCCAGTGCGACGGCCTCGTTCAACTGGGCAGCGGGATCGCGCGCGGCTGGATCACGGCTGCCTTCCCCACCACGCAGGATGGGGTGGATGACGACCGCGCGGGTCGCGCTGTCAGCCGTTTCCAAGGCTGGGCCGAGTGGGACGCGATCCCCGGGTCTACGATCAGGTCTACGATCCGGCATCCGTGCCAGCGGTTTCGTCCTCGCGGGTCGGCTCGAACAACTGGATGGCCTGCGTCGGCATGACGGTCGAAATGGCGTGCTTGTAGACAAGCTGAACATGGCCGTCGCGGCGCAGAAGAACACAGAAATTATCGAACCAGGTAATGACGCCCTGCAACTTCACGCCGTTGACCAAAAATACGGTCAGTGGCGTCTTGTTCTTGCGGACATAGTTTAAGAACACGTCTTGAACGTTTTGATTTTTCTCGGATGGCATGGTTTTCCCCGTTTCTGATTTTTTCCCGGCAGCAAGATGCAACCGAGCCCTTTCGCCAGTCTTTCCGGCGAAGGTGGCGGGCTTGAGTGTCGTGGTCACGGCGTCTGCTCTCTAATTAACCCCCAGTATCTCTTTTGTATACATATGGATCGTGCTGGCCGAGGACAAGGATTACGAGATCCGGACACGATTTCAGTACCATATCCGGTGCCTGCCGGGCGAATTCCGGCGCGTCGGGCGGCAGATCGCCCATCAGGATGGCGGCAAGCCCGGCATTTCGGGCGCATTCAATGTCGATGGCGGTATCACCCACGAACCACACGTCGGTGCCACGGGCCACGCCACTGCCGGACAGCGCCAGATCGACCGGTGCGACGGACGGCTTGTCGGCCGCAGCGTCGGTCGCCCCCACCAGGCGACCGAAATATCGTGACCAGCCGAGGTGGCTGGCTTCGCGGCGCAGATAGTCCCCCGTCTTGTTGCTGACGACGCCAAGGTAAAGACCCGCATCGTTCAGCCTGGCCAGCATCTCGGCGGCTCCTGCCCGCGCTTCCAGCAGGTCAAGATGAACCGCCAGGAAGGTCTTGTAGAAAATGTCGCGGGCGTCGGTCCAACGGTCGCCAAACATGTCGGGAAACGCATCCCGCAGCGAACGTCGCACATTGGCCCGCGTTTCGGCCAGGGTCCAGGCCGCCTGCCCCATGGCGCGTTGCGTTTCCGCCATGGCGGCGTGGATGGCGGGCCATGAATCGACCAGGGTGTTGTCCCAATCGAACAAGATGGCGCGTGGCTTCGCCAGGCTGTTCATCGAGGGGTTCCGGTCATGGTTCGGAAATAGGCCTCGCGAAGGCGCATGGCGACCGGCCCGGGGCGGCCGTCCGCGATCCGGGCCGCGTCGATCTGGACCACGGGAACGACGCCACCGGTCGTGCTGGTGAGAAACGCTTCGCGGGCCGCCCTGGCTTCGGCCACCGTGAAGGCGCGCTCGACGACCGCCAAGCCGGTGGCGGTGGCCAGATCGCTGACGGTCAGGCGCGTGATGCCGCGCAGGATCGCCTGATCGGCATGCCGGGTCACCAGCTGTCCGGCAGGATCGACGATCCACGCATTGGTCGATGTGCCCTCGGTCACGAATCCCTTGCCATCAACCAGCCATGCCTCGAAGGCGCCGGCCTCGCGCGCCGTTTGCTTGCCAAGGACATTCGGCAGCAGCGCCACCGACTTGATATCGCAGCGGCCCCAGCGAATATCCGGGATCGTGATGACCCGCACGCCGTCCAGGCTGATCCTGGGGTCGACCGGCTTGGCGCGCCGCGCGCTGACGACCAGGGATGGGTGGGTGGCAGGCTGGGGGAACGCATGATCGCGTGGTGCGACGCCCCGCGTGACCTGGACATAGACCATGCCGCCGCCGGCGGTCAGGCGATTGCGGCGGATCACTTCGCGCATGATGACCATCAGGGTTGTGCGCGCCACCGGCCACGCAATGCGAAGCGCAGCCAGGGATCGGTCCAGCCGATCGAGATGCGCCGCGGCATCGACGATCGTTCCGTCCTGGGTCGCAATCACTTCGTAAACGCCGTCGGCGAACTGATAGCCACGGTCCTCGACATGGACCTTTGCCAGTCGATGGGGCAGATAGCGGCCGTTCACATAGGTCATTCGTGGCATGGGCGTGATCAGAAATATTCGAGGCGCACGGAAAAAAAGCGTTCGACCCGGCGCATGGCTTCGGGCCGGACCAGCATGATGACACGGTCATGGGCCTCGAGCACAGTATCGCCGCGCGGCAGGATGACCTGATCGCCCCGCACAACCGCGCCGATGATCATGCCATCCGGAAGATTGGAATCGCGCAGGGATTGCCCGACCAGGGTCGAT
This sequence comes from Alphaproteobacteria bacterium, assembly GCA_046348645.1. Classification (GTDB taxonomy): domain Bacteria; phylum Pseudomonadota; class Alphaproteobacteria; order JAXMDU01; family JAXMDU01; genus JAXMDU01. The sequence continues at coordinate 86,484 of JAXMDU010000008.1, read as the reverse complement.
GTTTCCATGACCTCGGTCTCAATGATCTCGGCAAAGCCATCGCCGATCGGGCGCACGGCGCGAACCCGGCCCCGCCGGACATGCTGAAGAATGGTCGAAACCGTAAGGCCGCGCGGGCTGACCACCACGTCCACACCAAGATCGGTCACCAGCGGCGCATAGCTCGGCTTGTTGATCAGGGTGATGACGCGATTGCATCCGCTGCGCTTGGCCAGCAGCGAGGTCAGAATATTGGTCTCGTCGTCGTTCGTCACCGCCACCAGCGTTTCGGCGCTGGCAATGTTGGCTTCCTTGAGGGCTTCGGCATCCAGGGCGTCGGCGCACAGGACAACGATCCGCTTCAGGCGCCGCGCCGCAAAATCCGCACGCGCCGGATCGATTTCGATCACCTTCGCGTTCACGCTGCGATGGTGTTCCTCGATCTCGCGGGCCAGGAAAAAGCCGATATTGCCGCCCCCGACGATAATCAGCCGATGGGCCTCGCGCTCCTCGTGGCCAAAGGCCGTCATGGCGCGATCGACATGCTTGGCGTCAACGGCGAAATAGACTTCGTCGCCAGGCTGCATCTGGTCATCGGGCATCGGCACGATGGTCGCCCCGCCGCGCAGGATGCCCACGACGATGATCTTCATGTCGGGAAAAATGCCGGACAGCTGGCGGAGCGGCGTACGAATGACCGGCGTTTCTTCTGTGCAGCGAACCCCGATCACGCGCACCCGGCCATCGGCCATGGTGATCGATTCGCGCGCGCCGGGCATTTCCAGCTGCCGGATGACCGCCCGCGCCACCTCGATTTCGGGCGAGATGATGGCGTCGATGGCCATATTCTCGCCGCTGAAAAGGTCGGACCATTCCTTCTTCAGGTACGACTGTTCACGAACCCGCGCGATCTTTTTGGGCACCTTGAAAAGCGAATGCGCAACCTGGCAGGCCACCATGTTGACTTCATCGCTGTAGGTGACCGCAACCACCATGTCGGCATCGGCGGCCCCCGCCCCTTCAAGGATATCGGGGTTGGAAGCGTGGCCGACCAGGGCCTTGACATCGAGCGTTCCCTGGAGCGCCCGAATAAGGTTGGCCGACTGATCAACGACCGTCACGTCGTTGCCTTCGCTGGCCAGATAGCGCGCGATGCTGGATCCAACCTGGCCGGCACCAAGCACGATGATTTTCATGGGGCTTTCTCGGTCCGGGGGCTGGCCGTGGATTCAGGCTCAGTCCGTTTTCGCATCGGTTCTGACGCCCAGACTCTTCAGTTTTCGGTGCAACGCGGACCGTTCCATACCAATGAACGCCGCCGTGCGCGAGATATTACCGCCGAACCGCCGTACCTGTGCAAGCAGGTATTCGCGCTCGAAGGCCTCGCGCGCGCCACGCAGCGGCAGCGACATGACCTCGGCACTGCGGTCCCCGGTCAAGGCCGCCGGCATCGTGCCCAGCGTCTCGGGCGGCAGCCCCTCGACGGAGACGGGTTCTGAACTGTCGCCATCGTTCATGATCAAGATCCAGTCGGCGACATTGCGAAGCTGGCGGACGTTCCCGGGCCAGTCATAGGTTTCGAGCGCAACCAGCGCCTCTTCGCTCAGCCGGCGCGGCGGCAGGCCGGCGATCTGCGCGGCGCGGTCCAAAAAATGCTGAATTAACAACCGGATGTCTTCGCGCCGCTCGGCCAGGGCCGGAACCCGGATCGGAACGACATTCAGGCGATAGTACAAATCCTCGCGGAATCGGCCGGCGGTGATCTCCTTGTCCAGTTCCCGGTTGGTGGTGGCAATCACCCGAACGTCGATCTCAATGCGCTTGCTGCCGCCCACCCTGAGAAAACTCTGGTCCTGCAAGACCCGGACAATCTTGGCCTGGGTCTCGAGCGGCATGTCGGAAACCTCGTCCAGCAGCAGCGTTCCGCCATGAGCAAGCTCGAAGGTTCCGACCTTGGGCGGGCTGCCCGGGGTCTCGCCGCCGGCATCAACGCCAAACAGTTCGCGCTCGATCCGGTCATGGCCAAGGGCTGCACAGTTCACCACCACGAACGGGCCTTCGGCCCGCTTCGACAAGGCGTGAAGCTGGCGGGCGACCACTTCCTTGCCTGTCCCGGGCGCGCCGGTGATCAGAACCCGGCTGCCGGTCGGCGCGACCCGTGCGATCAGCGCCTGAAGCTGCGCGATCGCGGCAGACTTGCCCAGCAGCTGGTTGTCCTGTCCCGCCCGCTGGCGCAGATGATCGTTCTCGGTTTTCAGGCGTGCCGCCTCGATCGCCCGCTGCGCGACCAGCAACAGTCGCGAGGCCTTGAACGGCTTTTCTATGTAGTCATACGCGCCGAGCTTGATCGAGGTCACGGCCGTTTCGACATTGCCGTGACCCGAGATCATCACGACGGGAACATCGGGATAATCGCGGGCAATGATCTTCAGGATATCGAGCCCGTCCTTCTCGCTGCCATGCAGCCAGATGTCGAGCAGCACCAGATTAGGCCGCCGGTCGGCGATGGCCCCAAGCGCGCTGGTCGAATCGTGCGCCTGCCGGGTCTTGTAACCTTCATCCGCCAGGATGCCGGTCATGACCGAGCGAATGTCTTCCTCGTCGTCAACGATCAGAATTTCGGCCGGCACTGCCGCGGTCCCCATTCCCCGTTAGAACGCATCGTCACGCTTGGCGTATCGTTACGCCCGGCCCTGTGTCTCACTGGCCTGTGTCTCACTGGCCTGTGTCTCACTGGCCTGTGTCTCACTGGCCGGGGCGGCCGCCGTCCTGATCGCCGCAACCGGAAACACCAGCCGTGCCTCTGCGCCGCCGCCCTCGCGATCCCTGAGCCGGATTTCGCCCCCGTGGTCTTCCATGATTTTCTTGACGATCGCAAGCCCCAGCCCCGTGCCACGCTCGCGGGTCGTCACATAAGGTTCGGTCAACCGGGGCTTGAGTTCAGCCGGCAGGCCCTTGCCATTGTCTTCGATGATGATGCTGGTCCGATTTTGCTCGCACTGCAAGTGGATCGAAATGCGGCCGGGCGGCAGGACCCCGTCCCCGGCTGCGGTGCGCCCCTCGATCGCGTGCACGGCGTTTCGCAAGAGATTCGTCAGCGCCTGTGCAACCTGCCGGGGATCGCATGAAATGCGAACCGGGTCATCAGGAACATCCATCTGAAAATCGATCTCGGGTTCCGCGCCGGCTTCAAGAAACACGGCCTGGCGGCAGATCTCGCGCAGGTCGGCAAGGCGGAAGATCGGGGCCGGCATGCGGGCAAAGGCAGAAAACTCGTCGACCATGCGGCCAATATTGGTGACGTGGCGGACGATCGTATCGGTGCAGATGATGAATGTGTCACGGTCGATATCGATCTGGTCCAGATACTTCCGCTTCAGCCGTTCGGCGGAAAGCTGGATGGGCGTCAACGGGTTCTTGATCTCGTGGGCGATCCGGCGCGCAACGTCACCCCAGGCGGCCTTGCGCTGCGCGGCCAACAGCTCGGTGATGTCGTCAAAGGTCACCACAAAGCCGCGAATGTCCTTGCCCTCGCGCTCGGCTGCGACCCGGACAAGAAGGATACGGGTTTCGTCGCTCCGGCGATGCTCGATCTGCTGCTCGCTCGGGCGGTCGACCTGTCGCCGGGCCTCGTCCAGCAGCTGGCCCATGGCTGGAACGATTTCGCCGATCTGCCGGCCCACCATGGTATTCATGTCGACACCGAGCAGGTCCGACGCCGACCGGTTCGGATAGTGAACGTGACCGGTGGAATCGAGGCCGATGATTCCGGCCGACACGCCACCCAGCACGGCCTCGGTGAACCGGCGCCGCATCTCGGATTGCCGGTTCGCATCGATCAGCTCGGCACGCTGTCCTTCGAGCTGATTGATCATGCGGTTGAAGCTGCGGCTTAAGACGCCGATTTCGTCGGAATCCTGCGTTTCCGCAACCTGGACGGACAGATCGCCGGCGCGCACCCGCTCGGCAGCGGTCACCAGGGACGAGAGCGGCTTTGCCAGGCGGGTCGCGAAAACCAGGCCGATCCAGATCGCCGCCAGCAGGACCAGAAGAGCGATCACCACGAAGATCAGCGTGAAGGTGATCTGATAGCCGGACCGCTGCCCTTCCAGCAGCTTGTAATCCGCGACCAGGGCGCGGGTCCGTTCCATGTGGCCCAACGCCTGGGCGTCGACGGCCCGGCCAACGAACAGATAGGTATCGAAGAACCGGTCCAGCCGCAGCAGGGCGCGGACCTGGTCCTCCTTGTCGCTCACCATGACCACCACTTCACCCTGGCGGGCCCGTTCAAGCATCTCGGGCTGAATCTCGGCCGGATCGAGCAGGGTCCCTCGCCCGGCACGCGCCAGCACGTCGCCGTTGCCGGTGAAGAGCGTGACTTCGCTCAAGGAGCGGATCGCCGCCTGCGCATTGACGATCTGGCCGAAGAAGGCCGGGCGTGTCAGAAGCGCGGCCGGCCCGTCGCGATTGAGATCGTTGGCCATGGCAAGCGCATCGGCGCGGATGACCTGCTGATGCTCTTTCAGATAGGCTTCGGCGACGGCCACCGACTGATCGAGGACGGTTCCCACCCGACGGCTGAACCACGACTGAAGCCCAAGGTCGAGGAACAGCGCTGAAAAGATCGAGACGATGATTGTCGGCAAGGCGGCCAGCACGCTGAACAGCAGGACGAACCGGACATGAAGGCGTGAGCCAGGCGCGCCACGGCGACGCTCGGCCCACAGCCTGACGACGCCGCTTGCGACGATGGCACCCAGCAGCAGCAGAAGAACCAGGTCGATGTTGAGCAGGATCAGCGTCGAGCTGGGGCTCGAATCGAAGGGAAGCGATTCCGTCAGTGCGCCATAGGTCGCCATGCCGGCCGCAATGGCCAGCCCGGCGATGGTCAGCGTGATCCGGCGCCCCCACCGTCCGGACGCCAGCACGGACCACCAGCGTTGCGATTCAGGCTCGGCTGGAGACGGCGACGGCACGACGCCCGCTGCAGCGGGCGTCGCCGGCTCGGAAGATTTCATGCCTGCGGGCCTCGGACAACCTGGATATCAAGCTCGCGGATTTTCTTCCGTAACGTGTTGCGATTCAAGCCAAGGAGATCGGCCGCCTTGATCTGATTGCCGCGCGTGGCGGCAAGGCTGAGTGAGATGAGCGGCCTTTCCACCTCGCTGATGATGCGTTCATGAAGGCCCGGTGCGGGAAGCCCGTTCTTGTGGGCGGCAAAGTAGCGCCGCAGGTGGTGCTCGACGGCCGATTCAAGGCTCACAACCTCGGGAATCGGTGATGCTTCGTCCGGCGGGGCGACCTCGGTCAGCTCAAGCTCGATCACGTCAATGCCGATCGTGTCTTCGGAATAAAGGGCGCACAGGCGGCGGATCAGGTTTTCCAGCTCGCGGACATTGCCGGGCCAGCGATAGGCCACCAGCCGGTCCATGGCGGCGACATCGACCGTCTTGGCCGGCAGTCCCTCGTCGGCGGCCTGTTTCAGGAAATGGCGGACAAGCAATGGAATATCGCTCGATCGCTCGCGCAGGGGGGGCAGGCGGATCGGCACGACATTGAGGCGATAGAACAGGTCTTCGCGGAACAGGCCCTGGCGGACAAGCTGGCGCAAATCCCGGTGGGTCGCGGTCACGATCCGGACATCGGCGCGGATCGGCTGGTTGCCGCCCACCACCGTGAATTCCCCCTCCTGCAAAACGCGCAGCAGACGGGTCTGGGCTTCAAGCGGCATGTCGCCAATTTCGTCCAGGAACAAGGTGCCGCCATCCGCCTGCTCGAAGCGGCCAACGGTTCGCGCCGTGGCGCCGGTGAAAGCGCCCTTTTCATGACCGAACAGCTCGCTCTCGATCAGCTCGCGCGGGATCGCCGCCATGTTGACGGCGATGAATGGGCGCTTGCGGCGCTTGCCGTAATCGTGCAGGGCCCGGGCCACCAGTTCCTTTCCGGTGCCCGATTCGCCGGTGATCATCACCGTCAGGTCGCTCATCATCAGCCGTGCCAGGGTCCGATAGATGTCCTGCATGGCCGGCGAGCGGCCGATCAAGGGAAGCTGCTCTTCGCCTTCATCGTCCGGGACAGGGGTGGCGTTCGGAGCCTGGGCGGACAAGGCCCGCTCGACAAGCGCCACCAGGTCCTTGAGATCGAAAGGCTTGGGCAGATACTCGAATGCGCCCCGTTCCGCCGCCTTGACGGCCGTCAACAGCGTATTCTGGGCGCTCATGGCGATCACCCGCAGATCCGGGCGCAGTTTCTTGATGCGGGGAATGAGATCGAGGCCGTTCTCGTCCGGCAGAACCACGTCGGTGATGACCAGATTTCCATCGCCGTCGGCGATCCAGCGCCACAGGCTGGCGGCGTTGCCGGTTGCGCGGACGTCATGTCCCAATCGGCCAAGCGCCTGGGTCAGCACGGTCCGAATCGCCCGGTCGTCATCGGCAATCAGGATTGTGGCTGGTCTTGCCATCGATCAGGACCCTTCCCGTTTGGCGTCGGCCATGCTGGCGACCGGCGAGCATGACCCGGAACGTCGTTCGGCCCGGCTGGCTGTCGAATTCGATGGCGCCACCCAGGTCGTCGACAATCTTGGCGACAATGGCAAGGCCAAGGCCGCTGCCATTGATCTTGGTGGTGATGAATGGGTCCGGTAGAAGGGGCCGGAGATATCCTCGGAGATGCCCTCGCCCATTATCCCACGGACGCACGACGACCAGCGGCAGGTGTTAGCGGGTCGGACCGCCGCCGACCGCCAACCTGATGCCATGGCGATAGGTCGTGGATAGGACGATCTCGCCCTTCCGCTTCGGCGCGCGCATGTAGACCGCGCGGTTCTTGACCAGGTTGAGAAACACCTGCACCAGCTGGTCGCGGTTGCCGCGTACCGGCGGCAAGGACGGGTCGTAGATAGAAACAAAATGGATGTGGCGGCCAAAGCCGTTTTCAGCGACCCGCTGCACATGGTCGAGAACTTCATGGATGTTGACGGCAGACTGGCGCAGCGTCGGCTGGTCGCTGAACATGTCAAACCGGTCGACCAAGGCGCAGATCCGGTCGACCTCGTCGCAGATCAGGCGGGTCAGATCGCGTTCGCGCGACGAGACCCCCTGTTCCAGAAGCTGCGCCGCGCCGCGAATTCCCGACAGCGGATTTTTCACTTCATGGGCCAGGATCGCCGACATGGCCGTCATCGACCGGGCGGCGTTGCGATGCGAGATCTGGAAATCGATCTTGCGGGCCAGCGACTGATCGTGGATCGAAACCACGACCCGGCCCGGCGCATCGACGGCTGGCGCCACCTGCAGCGTGACAAGCCGCGGTCCGATGCGCGGCGTTTCAAGCTCGACCTCGTATTCCGAGACCCGGTTGCCGTCCGCGGCGACATTGCGAACCAGGGAAAAGATCGGGCTGTCGGCCGGCAGCAGGTAGTCCAATCCGAACTGGCGCATCTGGGCCAGGCTGGTGGCGAAGAACTCTTCGGCGGCCACATTGGCATACAGGATGGCCCCATCGGCCTCGGCCACCAGGATCGCATCGGCCAGCGCATTGAGAACGGCGCCGCCATCGAAGGGCGGTGGTGTCGGAGTCTGGATCTTGGCTATTTTGCTCATTTTGTATGCAAAATATTATCTGCCTAAAAACTAACCTTTTGACAAGCTCTTTTTTGGTCCGCCGGCATATGCATCTTTGCTTGGCAGCCCTGCCGCCACCGGTTAGCGTTCGCTCCCCATACAGCGGCGGACCAACGGGACATGCCTTTCTGCACCGCACTTGTCGTCGCCGCCGGCCACGGGGTTCGCGCGGGCGGTGAAAAACCAAAGCAATACAGAGACTTGCTTGGCGCCCCCCTGCTTCGCCGTGGGATCGATGCCTTGTCGGCCCATGCCGGGATCGGCCGCATCCAGGTGGTCATCGATCCCCAGCACCGCATGGCCTATGACGCCGCCGTCGCCGGCCTTGACCTGCCGCCGCCGGTCGCCGGCGGAGCAAGCCGGCAGGAATCGGTCCGGCTCGGGCTCGAACATCTGGCCAAGGCGTCGCCGCCGGACTGGGTGCTGATCCACGACGCGGCGCGGCCCCTGGTCGGCCGGCCGACCCTGGACCGGGTCCTGGCGGCGCTTGCCCATGGGCCGGCGGCAGTCCCGGCCCTGCCGGTGGCCGATACCCTGAAGCGGGGCGAGAACGGCCGCATCGCCGCAACCATCCCCCGCGACGGCCTGTTTCAGGCCCAGACACCCCAGGGATTCCACTTCGATGCCATTCTCAAGGCGCACCGGGCGGCGGCCGGCCTTGACCTGACCGATGATGCCGCCGTCGCGGAACACGCCGGCCTTGCGGTGGCGCTGGTTGCTGGCGAACGGCACAACATCAAGATCACCGCGCCCGAGGATTTCGATCTTGCCGCGCGGCTGCTTGGAGGAAACCCGATGGAAACGCGGACAGGATCGGGATTCGATGTTCATCGCTTCGGCCCCGGCGACCATGTGATGCTGTGCGGGGTTCGGGTTCCCCACGACCATGGGCTGGTCGGCCATTCGGACGCCGATGTCGGGTTGCATGCCTTGACCGACGCGGTCCTGGGGGCCATTGCCGCCCAGGATATCGGGGCCCACTTCCCGCCTTCGGATTTGCGCTGGAAAGGCGCCAATTCAAGCCAGTTCCTGCGCCATGCCGCCAGTCTGGTGGCGGCGCGGGGCGGCACGATCCTGTCGCTTGACGTGACGGTGATCGCGGAACAGCCAAAGGTTTCACCCCATCGTGACGCGATGCGCGCGGCCATTGCCGCCATTCTGGGCCTTGATATCGAGCGGGTCAGCGTCAAGGCGACGACCACCGAGGGGCTGGGCTTCACCGGCCGTGGCGAAGGCATCGCCGCCCAGGCGCTTGCCACAGTAGCGACACCGCGCCATTTGCGATGATATGAGCCGCCTTCCGACCCGACTGCCCCTTTCCGACCCGGCCGGCCTGATCGCCACGGCGTGTGGGGTGGGCTTCCTGCCGGCGGCACCAGGCACATTCGGCGCGCTGATCGCCCTGCCGATCGCCTGGGGCGCATACGCCCTGCTTGGAAGCTGGGCCGTAGCGGCCCTTGGTGCGCTTGCGTTCACCGCCGGCGTCTGGGCGGCCGGACGCTATATCCAGGCGACCGGGATCGAGGATCCCTCGGCCGTGGTGATCGACGAAGTGGCGGCACAGCTTTTCGTGCTTGCCCTGGCGCCACCAGACCTGGGCTTCTATGTGCTGGGCTTCGTGTTCTTCCGGATCTTCGATATCGCCAAGCCGTTTCCCGTAAGTTGGGCCGACCGCCGCATCAAGGGCGGGATCGGCGCGATGGTGGATGATCTGCTGGCTGCGATCTATGCTGGCGCCGCGATGCTGATTACCCAATGGCTGCTGCCAGGAGCGTGATGTTTCCGCCCGACCTTGTCGAGCTGTCTGCCGACGTCATTGCGCGCTACCGCAGGGCGGGGCTCTGCCTTGGCACTGCCGAATCCTGCACGGGCGGGATGATCGGCGCCTGCCTGACCGAGGTCGCCGGCTCGTCTGATGTCTTCGACCGGGGCTTCATCACCTATTCGAACGCGGCCAAGGTCGCGTTGCTGGGCGTGCCTGAAACGCTGCTTGCGGACCATGGCGCCGTCAGCGAGCCGGTCGCGCGCGCCATGGCGGTCGGGGCCGTGACGCGGGGTGGCGTTGATCTGGCGATCGCTGTCACCGGCATTGCCGGCCCGGGCGGGGGCCGTCCCGGAAAGCCGGTCGGGCTTGTCCATATCGCGGCTGCGCGGCGACGCGATGGCCGCGCTCCCGACGTCGTGCATGAAATGCATCACTTTTCGGGAACACGCACCGACGTGCGTCTTCTTACCGTGCGGGCGGCGCTGCTTCTTCTGTCGCGGCTGGCGTGACCGGCCTGCCATAGATGGCCCGCGCCCGCGCTTCGAAAGCGGCGACCATCCGTCTGACCGCCTCGTTGAACACGACCGAGACCAGGGATTGAAGCAACCGGGATCGGAACTCGAAATCGACATAGAATTCGATCTGGCAGCCGCCATCGAGCCGTGGTTCGAACACCCAATGGTTGTTCAGATAGCGAAACGGCCCTTCAGTGTAGCTCACGTTGATGCGCTGGTGGGGCACAAGAACGACACGGGATGTGAACCGTTCGCGGATCATGCGAAAGCCGATTACCAGATCGGCCACGATCTCGTTGCCGGTATGGCTGCGAATGCGGGCGCCGACACACCAAGGCAGGAATTCCGGATAGCGTTCAACGGCCGCGACCAGATTGAACATCTGCTCGGCCGTATAGGGAACGATCCGCTTCTCGGCGTGAGTCGGCACGAAATCAGGCTTGCGCGATATCGGGCCGGGCCTGCCGGCGTGCCTCGCGCAACAAGGCGAAATCGCGGTCCGCGTGGTACGACGACCGGGTGAGCGGCGTCGCTGCGACCAGCAGAAAGCCCTTGCCCAGCGCCATCTGCTTCAGGCGGTTGAAGGCGTCCGGGGTTACGAAGCGGTCGACCGGATGATGTTTCGGTGTCGGCTGCAGGTACTGGCCGATCGTCAGGAAATCGACATCGGCAGCGCGCAGGTCATCCATGACCTGGTGCACCTCGGCATCGCTTTCGCCCAGGCCGACCATCAGGCCGGATTTCGTGAACATTGCGGGATCGATGGTCTTGACCCGATCGAGAAGCCGCAATGACGCGAAATAGCGCGCGCCGGGCCGCACGGTCGGATAAAGGCGCGGCACCGTTTCCAGATTGTGGTTGAGCACGTCCGGCCGCGCCTCGACCACCACCTCGATGGCACCGTCCTTGCGCAGGAAATCGGGGACAAGAACCTCGACCGTGGTTGCGGGCGACGCCTGGCGAATGGCGCCGATGACAGCGGCGAAATGGTGCGCCCCGCCATCGGCCAGATCGTCACGATCGACCGACGTGATGACCACGTGGCTCAGGCCAAGCTTGGCAACCGCATCGCCGACGCGGGCGGGTTCGCGCTGGTCCAATACCCCCGGCCGGCCGGTCGCTACGTTGCAGAAGGCGCAGCCCCGGGTACAGATCGCACCCATGATCATCAAGGTGGCGTGCCGCTTGCCCCAGCATTCGCCGATGTTCGGGCAGGCTGCCTCCTCGCACACGGTGTGCAGGCCGTGATTGCGCACGATGGCCTTGGTCTCGGCATAGACCGGCGAGTTTGGCGCCCGCACCCGGATCCACTCGGGCTTGCGAGCCGGCACGCTTGACGGACGGTGCGCTTTTTCCGGGTGTCGCAGGCGAGCCGGGTCTGTATCGACGCTCATGCATTCAGTTCCTGGTGTTCGATTCCTGGTGTTCGGGTCTTGCGGATCTAGATATGGAGCGCCCGGCCATAGGCGTCCAGCACCGATTCATGCATGGCCTCGGACAGGGTCGGATGCGGGAAGATCGTCTGCATCAGCTCGGCTTCGGTCGTTTCCAGTCCGCGGGCGATGGCATAGCCCTGGATCAGTTCGGTCACCTCGGGGCCGATCATGTGGGCTCCCAGCAGCGCACCCGTCTTTTCGTCAAAGATGGTCTTGACCATGCCTTCCGGCTCGCCAAGGGCAATGGCCTTGCCGTTGGCGATCAGCGGATAGCGGCCGACCCGGATGGCAAAGCCCGCCGCCTTCGCCTGCGCCTCGGTATAGCCGATGCTTGCGATCTGCGGCCGGCAATAGGTGCAGCCCGGCACGGCCTTGGGGTCCAGGCCATGGACGCCCTTGAGCCCGGCGATGCGCTCGACCGCCAGCACCCCTTCATGCATGGCCTTGTGGGCAAGCCATGGCGGGCCGACCAGGTCGCCGATGGCGTAAAGCCCGGGCTCTCCGGTCTCCAGCCGGTCATTCACGACCACATGCCCCTTCTCGACCCGTACCTTGGTTTTCTCGAGGCCGATGTTCTCGACATTGCCCTGGATGCCGACCGCCAGGATCACGGCCTCGACCGCCAGGTCGCGCCGCTTGCCGCCACTTTCAAGCACGGCAGCGACGCCAGTCCCGTTCTTCCGCAAGGCGTTGACGGTGGTCGATGTTTCGATCCTGATTCCATCGCGTTCGAAGGCCTTGCGGGCAAGGGCCGAGATTTCGGCATCCTCGGCAGGCAGGATCCGGTCGACGACCTCGACAACCGTCACCTCGGTGCCCAGGGCGCGGTAGAAACTGGCGAACTCGATCCCGATCGCACCCGAACCGACGATAAGAAGCGACTTCGGCTGCCGTTGCGGCACCATGGCTTCCCGATAGGTCCACACCAGCTTGCCATCCGGTTCTACCCCGGGCAGCGACTTGGGCCGCGCCCCCGTGGCCAGGATCACGGACTTCGCGCTCAGCTCGGCAATCGGTTTTCCATCCTTGCTCACCCCGATCCGCCCGCCACCCAGCAGCGTGCCATGGCCGTCGAACACCGTGACGCCATTCTTTTTCATCAGGTGTTTGACGCCCCCGCTCAGCTGGGCCGCCACCTTGCGCGAGCGGGCGACGACGGCCTTCAGGTCGAAGCTGATATCCTTGATGGTCAGCCCGAAATGGGCGCCGTTCCTGGCCAGATGCAGGATCTCGGCCGTCCGCAGCAGGGCCTTGGTCGGGATGCAGCCCCAGTTGAGGCAGATGCCGCCAAGGTGTTCGCGCTCGATCAGCGCGGTCTTGAGGCCCAGCTGCCGGGCGCGAATGGCAGCCACATAACCACCGGGGCCGCCGCCCAGAATTGCGATGTCGAATCTGGTCTCGCTCAACGCTCCTATCCCTTCGCTATCCGCCCGTCGCCGCCGCTAGACCAGCAGCCGCAACGGTGTCTCGATCATCTTTTTGAATGCGGCCAGATATGCGGCGCCGACCGCCCCGTCCACGGCGCGATGATCGACCGCCAACGTCACCGTCATGAGGGTTGAGGTCGAAAGCGTCCCGTCCTCGGCCACAACCGGGCGGCGCTCGCCGGCGCCGACCGCCAACAGGCAGGCCTGGGGCGGATTGATGATGGCATCGAATTGCTTGATCCCGAACATGCCAAGATTGGAAATGGTGAAGGTCCCGCCCTGGTATTCCGCGGGTTTCAGCTTGCCGTCCCGCGCCCGATCGGCAAGATCGCGCATTTCGCGGCCGATGGCGATCACGGATTTCCGCTCGGCGCCGCGGATGATGGGCGTGATCAGCCCGCGTGGCGTTGCCACCGCCACCGAAATGTCGGCGGTCTTGTAGTGGCGGATGGTCTCGCCCATCCAGGCGACATTGGCCTCAGCCCGTTCGATCAGCGTCAGAGCAGCCGCCCGGATGACAAGATCGTTGACCGAGATCTTGGCCTCGTCCAGCGCGTTGATCTGCTTGCGGAGGGCAAGAAGCGCATCGATCCGGCAGTCGACGCTGAGATAGAAATGCGGAATGGTCCGGACCGATTCGACCATCCGTTCGGCAACGGCCCGCCGGAAGGTTGTGACCGGTTCGTCCGTGTAGCTGTCGGGCGCGGCCATCTCGACAGGGGCCGGCGCCCCGCCTACCGGCGCCGCCTTGCGGCCTGGCGCAGATTCGACATCCTTGCGGATAATCCGGCCATGCGGACCGCTTCCAGCCACGGTGGCAAGGTCGACACCGCGCCGGGCGGCGATGCGCCGGGCAAGCGGGCTTGCCATGACGCGCCCTTCCCGCTGACCGCGATCCGCTGGCAAGGCGGCTGGTGAAGCGGCTGGCACGGCTGCAGGCATGGCCGCAGCCGGTGGCTGCATTGCGGCCGGCGGTCTGGCGATCGGCGCTGGCCCGGAAGCCGCGGCCGCCTCAGCGGCGGCCAGGGTGGCGGCATCGTCTCCGTCCTCGCGAAGGATGGCGATCACATCGTTGACCTTGATACCCTTGGCGCCGGCCGCGACAACATGTTTCTCGATCACCCCGGATTCGACCGCTTCGAGTTCGACGGTGGCCTTGTCCGTCTCGATCTCGGCGATCACATCGCCGGATTGGACGCGATCGCCTGCATTCTTCAGCCATCGCGCAACCGTCCCCTCGGTCATCGTCGGCGAGAGGGCCGGCATCAGGATCCGGACGGCCATGGCGGGACGGCCTCAGTTGCCCTGCATGACCTGCCGCACCGCTTCGACAATGTCGTGCGGCTGCGGCAAGGCCAGGGCTTCCAGATTGGCGGCGTAGGGAAGCGGCACATCGGCGCCCGCGACACGAACCATGGGCGCATCGAGCCAGTCGAAAGCCTGTTCCATCAGCAGAGCGGCGATCTCGGAGCCGATGCCGGCGACCGGCCATCCTTCCTCGACCGAGACGCAGCGATTCGTGCGTTTTACCGATTCGATCACGGTTTCCACATCAAGCGGCCGCAAGGACCGTAGATCGATCACCTCGATCTCGATGCCATCCTTGGCCAGGATCTCGGCCGCCGCCAGGGATTTCTCGACCATGATCGAGAACGCGACAACGGTGGCGTCGCGGCCCGGCCGGACGATCCTGGCCTTGCCGATCGGCACAACATGATCCGGATCGGTGGGAACCTCGCCGGTGCGGCCATAGAGGATCTCGTTCTCAAGCACGATCACCGGGTTCGGATCACGGATCGCCGCCTTGAGCAGCCCCTTGGCATCGGCCGGCGTTGCGGGCGCAACGACCTTGAGCCCCGGCACATGCGCATACCAGCTTGCGTAACACTGAGAGTGCTGGGCGGCGACCCGCGCTGCGGCGCCGTTCGGGCCCCGAAAAACAATCGGGCAGCGCATCTGGCCGCCCGACATGTAAAGGGTTTTTGCCGCCGAGTTGATAATGTGGTCGATCGCCTGCATGGCAAAGTTGAAGGTCATGAATTCGACAATCGGCTTGAGCCCGCCAAAGGCGGCGCCGACGCCCAGTCCCGCGAAGCCGTGCTCGGTGATCGGGGTATCGACAACCCGTCGTGGGCCGAATTCATCGAGCAGCCCCTGGCTTACCTTGTAGGCCCCCTGATAGGCGCCGACTTCCTCGCCCATCAGGAACACGGTCGAATCGCGGCGCATTTCCTCGGCCATGGCGTCACGCAAGGCTTCGCGCATGGTCTGGGTGACCGTCTGACCGACATAGGCCACATCGGCCGGCGGCGGGGCAGCGACCGGTACCGGCTTTGCGGCCAGCGGCGTATCCCGGCCATTACGCGGGCCCCGAGCCTGGGCGGGCCCGGGTGTGTCATGCGCGGCCTGGGGTTGAAGCGCCGCTGCCGCGGCCTGGGGCTGAAACGCCGCTGCGGATTTCACGTCTTCGTCTTCGCCCGCCAGCAAGGCGATAACCTGGTTGACCTTGATGCCCTTGGCACCAGCTGGCACCAGGCGGCGCGCAAGCACGCCCGAATCGACCGCCTCAAGCTCGAGCGTTGCCTTGTCGGTTTCGATCTCGGCAATCACGTCACCGGCGGCGACGCGCTCGCCCTCGTCCTTCAGCCATTTTGCAACCGTGCCCTCGGTCATGGTGGGTGACAGCGCGGGCATCAGCACTTCGATCGGCATTACGCCTCCACCATCACGTCGGTGTAGAGCTCGGACGGATCGGGCTCGGGGCTTTCCTGGGCAAACTCGGCGGCTTCGGAAACGATCGCCTTGGTCTCGCGATCGATGTCCTTGAGCGCGCTCTCGTCGGCATGACCGTTGTCACGCAGCCAGATCCCCAGCCGGTCGATCGGATCGCTCTCGGCACGCACCTTCTGCACCTCGTCCCGGGTCCGGTATTTGGCCGGATCGGACATGGAATGGCCGCGATACCGATAGGTTTTCATCTCAAGCAGGTAGGGCCCCTGGCCGGCGCGGATGTGGTCAAGCGCCTTACGTGTTGTGCGCCAGACTTCGAAGACATCCATGCCGTTGACCGGCTCGCTTGGAATGTCCATGGCCAGCCCGTGCTTGTACATCTCGCGCACGGCAGCGGCACGCTCGACCGAGGTGCCCATGCCATACATATTGTTCTCGATCACATAGAGAACCGGCAGCTTCCAGAGCGCGGCCATGTTGAAGGCTTCATAGACCTGGCCCTGGTTGGCGGCGCCTTCGCCAAAGAACGTCGCAGCGACACCGCCATCGTCCTGATAGCGATGGGCAAAGGCCAAGCCCGAGCCGATCGGCACCTGGGCGGCGACAATGCCATGGCCACCGTAGAACCGCTTCTCGGTGCTGAACATGTGCATCGACCCGCCCTTGCCCTTCGAATAGCCAGTGCGGCGTCCGGTCAGCTCGGCCATGACGCCCTTGGGATCCATGCCGCAGGCAAGCATGTGACCATGGTCACGATAGCTGGTAATGACGGAATCGGTGGGCTTCAGGTTGGCAAGCACGCCGGTCACGACGGCCTCTTCGCCGATGTAGAGATGGCAGAAGCCGCCGATCAGACCCATGCCATACATCTGGCCCGCCTTTTCCTCGAAGCGGCGGATCAAAAGCATGGTGCGATAGAATCGAAGCGCGTCCGCCGGGCTGGGATCGTGGCCGGCTGCCGCGGCCCTGGCCGGCCGCGCTGGTTTGGTGGCCGGTTTGGGAGCAGGCCTGGCCACGGGGCCACCGTTCGTCTTCGGCGATGATGCGGATCGACTGGCGGGCTTGCCCCGGCCCGAGGTGGATTTCGCGGCTTTCGGACGCTTGGCTACGGCCATCGGACTACCGCACAGGTTGGACGGCCGGATCCGGCCGAAGGGAGAGCGTTCTTTACGTAAACCGACGCGGCCGCCTTTTCAAGCCGCGCCGGCAGTCGAAGCCATTGTCATACAATGAGAATAAATGAACGCTGAACAGCCCTGGCCAGCAACACTGATACCCGCAGGTCGCCTGGGGCGTCAGGGTCTTGCAATAAACAGGTTACGACCCGAGGCTTCGGAACTTTGACGCAGGATGACCACTTCATCATCGCGGACAACCCCCAGAACCGCCCTTACCCGTTCTTCAAGCAGATCGGGGTCGATGCTGTCTGGCCGCAGCCGTTCGACCCGGTTCTCCCAGGCGCGCCGGACGTCCTCGGCACGGGCCTTGGTTGCCAGAGCCTGCTTGATTTCGACCTGAACCTGGGCAAGAGCGATGATGCCCCGTTCGCCCTGGATGATATGAAAGGCGAAGTAGACAAGCAGGGCAAGGCCGGCCAGCGGCCCGAACAGGGGCCGGGCGCGGCGCTGTGCGTCCAGGATCAGGCTCATGACGCAACGAAAATCACAGGCGCCGGCCGGGGTCAAGCTGAAAGCGCGGGAATACCCACGGCTTAGCGTCTTTTCTTCGCAGCGAAGTCTATTGTTCCGGCCCAACGGTCGATATGATTCGCAGAGACGCGGCTGGGAGATCGGCAATGGCTCGACAGCAAACGCCTGACGGACAGCCAGGGGTGCGATTGGCCAAGGCCTGGATGAACCGGGCCTGGATCATGGGCCTTGCCGGCGCCGTTCTTACGTTCGTCGTCATTCTGGCGCCGAATCGGTCAGCAGCGCAGACGGCGGAAAGCGCCCCGCCCGCGGCCGCGGCGGCAACCGGAACGGCTGTGCCACCCGATGACCTTGGCCCCGACGAGGTGGACCGCTATGTCGCCCGCGTCACCGACCCGGAAGCGCGCAGCCTGCTGATCAAGAAGCTGAAGGACGAAGCGGCGCAGCGCCAAGCGGCGAACAAGTCCGACAGCGGCTTCGCCGGCGTTCTGATGATGGTCCGCAGCAATGTGCAGACGCTCCATGACCGGCGCCGGGCCATCATCGAGGCGGTCGGCGATGCCGATGCCGATATTCACAAGTCGTTTCAGCTTTTGACCGACCTGCAGGGCTGGCCGGCCTTCTGGAACGGCATCCTGGTGGTCTTTGCCGCGCTTGCGGTTGCCCTTGGGGTCGAGCTTGCGATCCGCCTGCTGCTGTTTCGCAGCGGTGGGGCGGCCAGCGCCCCGCCCGCCCGGCCGATGGGCGGCCGCTGGCCGGCGGCCGGCATGGGCCTTCTTCTCGATGCCATTGCGCTCGGAGCCTTTACCTTTGCCGCAGGCGCGACGTCGCTCGTCTTTCTGGAACGCTACGATCCGATGCGGGAACTGGTGGTCGCGGTGATCCTGGTGGTGTTGACGACGCGGGCCGTCGCTGCCCTGGCCGAGCGGATCCTGAGCCCCGCTGCCCCTGAGCGCCGCCTGCTGCCGGTTGGCGATGCGGAAGCGACGCGGCTGAAACGGCAACTGACGGGAACGGCGGCGGTAGTCAGCTTCGCGGCCTTTTCCCATGCCCTGTTCCGGCTGGTTGGCGTTCCCGAGCCGCTGCTCCAGGTTCATCTGCTGATCTTCGGGCTGCTGCTCACGATCTATGTGGCGGGCTCGGTCCTTCGCCGGGCGGACACCCTTGCGGCGGGACGGCGTTCGGCCTGGGCCAACGCCGCCCCCGGCCTGGTGGCGCTGGTCGTCGTCTTTGCGTTCATCTTCTGGGCCGCGAACACCGTGCTTGGCCGGTTCGACGAGGGCCTGAGTGCGGTCCTGGCCGTCATCATCGTTCTTGCGATTCCCCTGATCGAGCGGACGATGGCTGCGATCTTCTTTCGTCTGCGCGCCGATGAATCTACTGACGCATCGGTCGCCCGCCTCGATGCCTTCCTGCGCTTCAGCCTGCGGGGTTTCCTTGGGCTGTCTGCCGCGGTCCTGTTGGCGGAAGCGGGCCGCTTCGGGATCTTCGCCTGGTTCGCGACCTCTGGCGGCGCGCGCGTCCTGCGTGCGGCGATCGACATGGGAATTACGCTGCTGCTTGCCGCCGTTCTGTGGGAGTTCGTGACCGTATGGGTCGACCGGAAGCTGGCCGAAGAGCACGTCGACGAACAGAACGGCGGGCCGGCCGCCGACAGCGAGGCCAGCCGCGCGGCGACGCGCGCCCAGACCCTTTTGCCGCTGGTCAAAAGCTTCCTGTTCTTTGTTCTGGTCACGGTGGTGGTGATGATCATGCTGTCGTCGATCGGCATCGACATCGGGCCGCTGCTGGCCGGCGCCGGCGTCGTCGGTATCGCCATCGGCTTCGGGGCCCAGACTCTGGTCCGCGACATCGTATCAGGCGTGTTCTTCCTGATCGACGATGCCTTTCGCATCGGCGAGTACATCGAGATGGGAAACATCCGAGGTGAAGTCGAGCGGATCTCGCTCCGCTCGCTGACGCTCCGCCACCACCGCGGCGCCCTGCACACGATCCCGTTCGGGGAACTGAAATCGATCGCCAACTACAGCCGCGACTGGGCCATCTACAAGATGGAGTTCGGCATCGAGTACGACAGCGACATCAACCTGGTGAAGAAGATCATCAAGAAGATCGGCGCCGACCTGCTGGCCGATCCCGAGCATGGCCATCGTTTCATCGAGCCCTTGAAAAGCCAGGGTATCGTCGCGTTCGCCGATTCGGCCTTGACCGTCCGGGTGAAGTTCAAGTGCAAGCCCCGCGAGCAGTTCGTTCTGCGGCGCGTGGTTCTTGAACGGATCAAGCAGGAATTCCGCGACGCCGGCGTGCAGTTTGCCTATCCCCGCGTCGTCGTCCATGCGCCGGCTGGATTGCCCGCCGACGCCATCTCGGCCGCCGCACGCATGGCCGCCGAGCGCCCCCTGCGGGACCAGGCCCCAAACGCCCCGGACGGCGCCTGACCGATCAGCCCGCCCGCAGGACCGCGCGACCCGGATAGACGGCCGAGGCGCCGAGTTCCTCTTCGATGCGCAGAAGCTGGTTGTACTTTGCCAGGCGATCCGAGCGCGACAGCGACCCGGTCTTGATCTGGCCGCAGTTCGTGGCGACCGCCAGATCGGCAATGGTGGCATCCTCGGTCTCGCCGGAGCGATGCGACATCACCGCCCGGTAGCCGGCGCGGTGGGCGGTCTCGACCGCCTCCAGCGTTTCCGACAGCGTACCGATCTGGTTCACCTTGACCAGGATCGCGTTGGCCGTGCGCTGGGCGATTCCCTGGCGCAGGCGCTTCGGGTTGGTGACGAACAGATCATCGCCAACCAGCTGGACACGATCGCCCATCGCGCGGGTCAGGGCCTGCCAGCCATCCCAGTCATCTTCGGCCATGCCGTCTTCGATCGAGACGATCGGATAGCCTTTCACAAGTTTCTGGTAATAGGCGACCATGCCGGCGGCATCGAGGCTCTTGCCCTCGCCTTCAAGCACGTACTTGCCGTCACGATAGAATTCGGTCGATGCCACATCGAGGGCGAGCGTCACGTCCTTGCCCGGCTTGTAACCGGCCGACGCGATCGAGCGCATGATGACGTCAAGAGCCTCCTCGGCGCTGCGGACGTTGGGCGCGAATCCGCCTTCGTCGCCGACATTGGTGTTGTGGTTCGCACCCTTGAGAGCCTTCTTCAAAGCGTGAAACACCTCGGCCCCCATGCGCAATCCCTCGGCGAAGGATGGCGCACCGACCGGCATGATCATGAATTCCTGGAAATCGACCGGATTATCGGCGTGGGCGCCACCATTGAGGATGTTCATCAGCGGCACCGGCAGTGTCTTGGCATGGGCGCCGCCCACATAGCGGTAAAGGGGAAGTCCGGCATTCTCGGCCGCCGCCCGCGCCGCCGCCAGGCTGACGCCAAGGATGGCATTGGCCCCCAGACGCGACTTGTTCTCGGTGCCATCGATTTCGATCAGCGTGCGATCCAGTCCTTCCTGGTCGCTGGCATCCAGGCCCTGAAGCGCGTCAAAGATCTCGCCATTGATCGCATCGACGGCCTTGCGCACGCCCTTGCCAAGATAGCGGGCGCCATCGCCATCACGCTGTTCGTGCGCCTCGTGGGCGCCGGTCGAAGCGCCAGATGGAACCGCCGCCCGCCCGAAGGCGCCGCTTTCGAGACGGATGTCGACTTCCACGGTCGGGTTGCCGCGCGAATCGAGGATCTCGCGGCCGACGATATCGATGATGGCGCTCACTTCCGGGTCACTCCCTCTGGATCGGGCTCTGATTCACGACTTGGAACAAGGAATTTGGAACAAGGAATTCAGACCTTCGGTCAAACGATCGGGTTCGCCTTGGCCAAGCGGTCGAAATCCATCAAGGCCGCAAGCAGGGCGGGAAGCTGCTTGAGCGGGATCATGTTCGGCCCGTCGCTTGGCGCCCTGTCCGGATCGGGATGGGTCTCGATGAAGACGCCGGCGACCCCGACCGAAACGGCCGCCCGCGCCAAGACGGGAACGAACTCGCGCTGGCCGCCGCTCCGCTCGCCAAGGCCGCCCGGCTGCTGAACCGAATGGGTGGCATCGAAGATGACGGGATAGCCCGTCGCGGCAAGGATGGGCAGCGCCCGCATGTCCGAGATCAGCGTGTTGTAGCCGAAGCTCACGCCGCGCTCGCACAACAGGATGTTGCGATTGTTGCCGCGTTCCATCTTGGCGGCCACGTTGGCCATGTCCCACGGGGCCAAGAACTGGCCCTTCTTGATGTTGACCGGGCGGCCGGTGGCCGCCGCTGCCGCCAGAAGATCGGTCTGACGGCACAGAAAGGCCGGGATCTGCAAGGCATCGACGGCCTGGGCGGCGGTATCGCATTGCTCGGCCGTATGGACATCGGTAATCACCGGCAGGCCGGTTGCTGCACGCACATCGGCCAGGATCGGCAGCCCCTCGCCCATGCCGATGCCGCGTGCGCTTGCGGCGCTGGACCGGTTGGCCTTGTCGAAGGACGACTTGTAGACTAGCCCGATCCCAAGTGTCGTCGCGATTTCCTTCAGGGCGTGGGCGACCTCGATCGCATGCGAGCGGCTTTCGATCGCGCATGGACCGGCGATGACCGAAAGTGGGCGATCATTGCCGAACGACACAGGCCCGATCCGGACTTCGCGCGCCGCCGCCATCAGACCAGCCTCGACTGCTTGACTGCCGCCGCGATAAACGAATTGAACAAAGGATGCGGATCGAACGGCTTCGATTTCAATTCGGGATGGAACTGAACGCCGATGAACCAGGGGTGCTGCGGAATCTCGATCACCTCGGGCAGCGTTCCGTCCGGCGACATGCCGGAAAACACCACGCCTGCGCGTTCGAGCTGCTCACGATAGGCGATGTTCACTTCGTAGCGGTGGCGATGGCGTTCGGCGATCCGGTCGCTGCCATAGATCTCGTGAAGGCGCGTGCCGGGCTGGATCTGACAGGGATACGCGCCAAGCCGCATGGTGCCGCCCTTGTCGGCGTATGCGCTGCGCCGCTCGACGCTGTTACCGTGCGTCCATTCAGTGAGAAGCCCCACGACCGGTTCGGCAGACGGGCCGAATTCGGTCGAGCCCGCACCCTTGATGCCGGCAACGTCGCGGGCGATCTCGACCACCGCAAGCTGCATGCCGAAACAGATGCCGAAATAGGGAACCTGGCGCTCGCGCGCAAAGCGCACGGCGGCAATCTTGCCCTCGGCGCCGCGCTCGCCGAATCCGCCGGGGACAAGAACCGCGTGAACCTCTTCGAGATGGAAGATCGAATCCGGGCTTTCGAAGATCTCGGCGTCGAGCCACTTCATGTTGACCCGGACGTTGTTGGCGATACCGCCATGGGTCAGGGCTTCCGCCAGCGACTTGTAGGCATCAAGCAGGCTGGTGTACTTGCCGACGATGGCGACGGTCACCTCGCCCTCGGGCGCGCGCACCCGGTGAACGATTTCATCCCAGCGGCTGAGATCGGGCTCGCGCGATGCATCGAGCCCGAAATGCCGGCATACCTGCACGTCAAACCCTTCGGCATGATAGCGGCTGGGGACCGAATAGATCGTATCGACGTCCACGGCCGGAATGACGGCTTCCTCGCGGACGTTGCAGAACAGGGCGATCTTGCGGCGTTCCGACGGCGGGATCTCGCGGTCGCAGCGGCACAGCAGGATGTGGGGCTGGATCCCGGCATTCAGAAGCTGCTTGACCGAATGCTGGGTCGGCTTGGTCTTGAGCTCGCCGGCCGAGGGAATCCACGGCACCAGGGTCAGGTGGACGAACAGGCTGTGGCCCGGTTCCCATTCATTCACGAACTGACGAATGGCTTCGAGGAACGGCAGGCTTTCGATGTCGCCGACCGTGCCGCCGATCTCGCAGATGATGAAATCCGTGCCGTCGATGTCGGCGCGGATGAATTCCTTGATCGCGTCGGTGACATGCGGAATGACCTGGATCGTGCGGCCGAGGTAGTCGCCGCGCCGTTCGCGCGCGATGACGTCCGCATAGATGCGCCCGGTGGTGATGTTGTCGCCGCGCCGCGCCGCAACCCCCGTAAAGCGCTCGTAATGGCCAAGGTCGAGATCGGTCTCGGCACCATCGTCCGTGACATAGACCTCGCCGTGCTGATAGGGGCTCATGGTGCCCGGGTCGACGTTCAGATACGGGTCAAGCTTGCGCAGCCGAACCGTATAGCCCCGCGCCTGCAGCAGCGCGCCGAGGGATGCCGACGCCAGGCCCTTGCCCAATGAGGAAACGACGCCGCCGGTCACAAAAATGAAACGCGTCATGGACGCTCACGATACAGCAGGTGGTTGGGTCTTCCCAGAGGGCGAACGCATCGAGGGCGAACGCATCCCGGCCCGGTCGGCCCATGCAACCAGGGGGCCGCGCTGCGATCGCCGAGACGGGCCACGTTCAGCGCTGGGGCGCCGCTGGCAAGGCCGGTATCTGGGGCGCCGCCGGCGCGCCGGTGGCGGGCGTATCCATGATCGATCGGTTGCTGCCCGTGTTGTTGGCAAGCAGCGCCAATCCAAGGCTGGTCAGGAAAAAGCCCAGAGCCAGCCCGCCCGTCACCCGCGTCAGCAGATTTGCCTGTCCGCGCGCGGTCATCATGCCGCCGAATCCACCCCCGCCGCCGCCGCCAATCCCAAGCGCGCCGCCTTCGCTCCGCTGAAGAAGCACCACCCCGATCAACGCGATCGCCAGAAAAAGATGGATGACGAGGATTACCGTAATCATGACAACGCTCTCCGACGGACATCCGTCCCCAACCCCGGGGGAATAGTCGCCGCTGTTTAGCCCCTTTCGGCAGCGGGTGCCAGCCTGACCTTCTAGCGCCGATAAGCCATTGCGATCGCCCAGAAATCATCGGCCTTGAGACTGGCGCCGCCGACCAGCGCGCCATCGACATCCGGAAGGGACAGCAAGACCTTGGCATTGTCCGGCTTGACCGACCCGCCATACAGGATCCGAACCGGCCGGCCGGCCGCGACCCTTTGCCCAAGCACACGGCGGATCTCGGCATGGACCTCATTCACCTCGGCCGGGGTGGGTGTGCGCCCGGTGCCGATGGCCCAGACCGGTTCATAGGCAACCACAAGCGGGTCGGGCGTGGCACCCGCGGGGATCGACCCCGCAATCTGCCGCCCGACCACGGCCAGCGTCTGGCCTGCATCCCGCTCGGCCTCGGTCTCGCCAACGCAGACGATGGCGACCAGCCCGGCCCGCCATGCCGCCTTGGCCTTGGCGTGGACAACGGCATCGCTCTCACCGTGCAGGGCCCGGCGCTCGGAATGGCCAAGAATGACATACCGGCAGCCAGCGTCCTTCAGCATCTCGGCGCTGACGTCGCCGGTGAAGGCGCCGCTCGCCTCGGCATGGCAATCCTGCCCGCCCAGCGCGACCGCGCTGCCGCCCAGCGCTTCGCTCACCGAACGCACCACGGTCGCCGGCGGACAGATCAGGATTTCACAGTCAAGACCGGGCTCGGCGCCGCGGCGCCTGGCAATGTCCCGGGCCCGCGCGACACCGTCGGCGGCAAGACCGTTCATCTTCCAGTTTCCAGCAACAAGAGGATGAGCCTTGGGCAAGACAGGGACTCCTTCTGGATGGGGCATCCGGCAATGGCCGCGATCTGTGCCACGCCTAGCGGCTTGGCGCGATACAGACAAGCCCAAGCTCGGCCCGGGCCGGAAAATCCAGGACCGGAAAATCCCAGGACTGGAAAATCCGTGACCAGGGAAACCCGTGATTGGGCCATCCCCCAGAGCCGAACGCCGCTGTTGCGGCACGGCACCCCCGGCCTCTATCATCCCGCCTTCCGACCGAGAACCTCATTCACCACGACATGTGCATGATTCATGCTTGATGCCATCCGCAAACGTTCTGGCAGCTGGGTCGTTCGGGTCCTGCTGCTTCTTCTTGTCGCAAGCTTTGCCATCTGGGGCGTCGGTGACATGATTCGCGGCCCCGGCGCCAACGCGCCGGCGGTTTCGGTCGGTGATGTCGATATTTCGATCGCCGAGTTCGACCAGGCCTTCCGCCGCGAGGTGGAGCGCCTGCAGCCGCTGTTCGGCGGCCGCCTTGATAGTACCCAGGCCTTTCGCATGGGGATTGGCGACAGTGTCGCGTCCCGTCTGGCCACGGGCGCCCTGTTCGACCAAGAGATCCGTCGTCTCGGCCTTCTGGTCCCCAACGATGTGGTTCGGCGCCATATCGAAGCCACCGACGCATTCCATGGCATCCGCGGTTCGTTCGACCGGGCCGTTTTTCAGCAGACTCTGCTGCGTGCCGGCATTAACGAAGGCCGCTATGTCGCAATGCTGAAACAGGATATCGGCCGCGACCGGCTTTCGTCCGGGGTTGCGGCGGGCCTGACGCCCCCAGACATCCTGGTCGATCTGGTCTTTCGCCATCGGGGCGAGCGCCGCGTCGCCGAAATCATTGCCGTCCCCTTGCCGCCGGCCCCGACGGCCGTGCCATCGGACGAGGCGATCGAGACCTTCTGGCGCGAGCATCAGGACCTGTTCATGCTGCCCGAATACCGGGCGCTGACCGTGCTGATACTTGACATCGACTCGCTGGCGGCCGAGGCCCGGGTGGACGAAACCACGGTTCGCCAAGTCTATGAGGAGCGTCGCGCCGAGTTCGAGCAGCCGGAATGGCGGACCGTCGATCAAGTCGTGTTCCAGACCGAGGAAGCGGCCCGCCGGGCGCGGTCCGCCATCGACCAGGGGCGTGACCTGGCCGCCGCTGCCGCCGAATCCGGCGAGACGGGCGTGGCTGTCCTTTCCCTGGGGCGGGTGCGCAAGAGCGATCTGCCACCGGAACTGGGTGATGCAACCTTCGCCTTGGCCGAGGGCGCGGTCAGCGTTCCCCTTCCCTCGCCACTCGGCTGGCATCTGGTCAAGGTCAGCAAGATCGAGACGGGCCGGCGCCAGGCCTTCGAGGAAGTGCGCGACGATCTGGCCAAGGCCCTGGCCCGGGACAAGGCGTCGATTCCTCTCTACCGCCTTTCGAACCAGCTCCAGGATGAAATCGCGAGCGGTGCCAGTCTCGAAGACGCCGCGCAACGCCTTGGCCAGTCCATCCTGCGGGTGGAAGCCGTCGATAATCGCGGCTTGGCCCCGGACGGAAAGCCGGCCGCCGATGGCAAGCTGTCGCGGGACATCCTGCGGGCCGCCTTCGCGACGGCCGAAAAGACGGATAGCGGTGTCGTCGAAGGCAGCGATGACACGATCTTTGTCGTCAGGGTGGATCAGGTCACACCACGCAAGGCGCGCGACATCGTCGAGGCGCGGAAGGATATTCTTGCGGCAATGGCCCATGTCGCGCGGGATACCGCCGCCCGCGAGCGCGCCGAAGCCCTTGCCGAACGGCTGAAGGCGGGAACCGCTGCCGCCACCATTGCCCAGACCGAGAACCTGGTCTTCCGGACCACGCAGCCCATCGCGCGGGCCGATGCGCGGGCAGAACCCGGCCTGCCGGGCGAACTGGTTGCCGCGTTGTTCAGCATCAAGATCGGCGAGACCACCATTGCCGGGGACCGGGACGTTTACCTGGTTGCCCGCCTGGCCGAGATCCGGACGCCCGACCCGGCCGCCGAGCAGGCGGCGCGCGATGCGCTGAAAGCGCGTCTCGCCGCTGACCTGTCTGGCGATATTCTCAATCAGTACGGACACTCGCTTGAAAAGCGCTATCCCGTTCGGATCAATCGGGATGTGCTGGCGCAACGTTACGCCGAACGATGATCGTCGAGCCGACCTTTGCCGATTTCGCGGCAAGCTACGAGGTCGGCCGGCCGCAGGTGGTATGGACCAAGCTGGTGGCCGACCTCGAAACGCCGGTCTCGGCATTTCTCAAGCTTGCCAGCGGCCGCCCCAATGCGTTCCTGTTCGAATCCGTCGAGGGCGGTGCCGTCCGAGGGCGCTATTCCTTCATCGGCCTGAAGCCGGACCTGATCTGGCGTTGTCACGGCGACAAGGCCGAGATCAACCGTCACGCCCTGGTGGATGACGATGGCTTCGAGCCGGCGGGTTCCGCCGCCCTGGCCAGCCTGCGCGGCCTGATCCGGGAATCGCGCATCGATCTTCCGGCCAGGTTACCGCCCATGGCTGCCGGCCTGTTCGGCTATATGGGATACGACATGGTCCGACTGATGGAGAGGCTGCCCACCACCAATCCCGATGTTCTGGGCGTGCCCGATTCCATTTTTGTCCGCCCCACCATTGTCGCCATCTTCGACAACATCGAAGACTCGGTCACGGTCGTCACGCCGGTCTGGCCGCGCGACGGAAGCGATGCCCGCGCCGCCTATGAGCGGGCTCGCGAGCGCCTGAGCGAGACCATCGCCGACTTCGATCGCAGCCTTTCGGGCCGGCGGGTTCCGCCGTCAGAGCGCGTGTCGCTGCCTGAACCGGCCTCCAACATGCCAAAAGCGCGTTTTCTTGAAATTGTCGAGCGCGGCAAGGACTATATCCGGGCCGGCGACGTGTTTCAGGTGGTGCTGGCGCAGCGATTCATGGTGCCGTTCTCGCTGCCGCCGTTCTCCCTTTATCGGGCCCTGCGGCGGGTCAATCCGTCGCCGTTCCTCTTTTTCCTGGATTTTGCCGGATTCTCGGTCGTCGGATCGAGCCCCGAGATCCTGGTGCGCCTGAGGGGCGATCAGGCGACCATCCGTCCGCTGGCCGGCACGCGGCCACGCGGCGCCAATGCCGCCGAGGACGCGGCGCTGGCCAAGGACCTGCTGGCCGACCCGAAGGAACTGGCCGAACACCTGATGCTGCTTGATCTTGGGCGTAACGACATGGGACGGATCGCCGAGATCGGTTCGGTTCGGGTCACCGAACAGATGGTGATCGAATACTATTCCCACGTCATGCATATCGTTTCGAACGTCGAAGGGCGCCTGAAACCGGGCTTCGATGCGCTGGACGTCCTGATTGCCGGCTTTCCGGCGGGAACAGTATCCGGCGCGCCAAAGGTCAGGGCGATGGAGATCATCGAAGAGCTGGAGCCCGACCGGCGCGGAACCTATGCCGGCTGCGTTGGCTATTTCGCGGCTAACGGCGACATGGACACCTGCATCACCCTGCGGACCGGTCTGGTCAAGGACCAGACCCTGTTCGTCCAGGCGGGCGGCGGCATCGTCGCCGACAGCGATCCCGAATCGGAATACCAGGAAAGCCGCAACAAGGCCCGCGCCCTGATCAGGGCCGCCGAGGAAGCGCTCCGCTTCGCCGAACGGCATTAGGTCCTTTCAAGATTTGGTGATCGACACAAAGGGCGGGAAGGATCCGGCCGGTTGGTGTGTTTGCCTAATACTCGACCACCCCTTAACCGGAGGCCGCCCATGATCCTTTCCATGATCTTCCGCCAATTGACGTCCAGGCTTGCCGTCCTTGCCGTTCTGACGGCGCCCGGCCTTGCGCTGGCCGACGCCCGTCACCCCGATCATGACCATGATGGCGAAGTCCAGCTTGCCCAGCAGGCCCAGCCCGCCATCCGCGAGATCACCAGGATTGCCGGAGAGATTTATCGTTTTCGCAATAATGGCCACTATTCGGTCTTTGCGGTCACGCCGGCCGGCATCATCGCGACCGACCCCATCAATGCCGAGGCGGCCCGCTGGCTGAAGGCCGAATTGCAAAGCCGTTTCGGCCAGCCTGTCCGTTACCTGATCTACAGCCATGATCATGCCGACCACATTTCAGGCGGCGAGGTCTTCGCCGATACGGCCATTGTCGTCGCGCACGAGAATGCCAAGCCGGTCATCATTGGCGAGAAACGGCCGACCTTCCCGCCGCATGTGACATTCAGCGAATCGATGGCCATCGAGCTTGGCGGGACGGTCGTCGAGCTGACCTTCGTCGGCCGCAATCATTCCGACAATTCGATCGTCATGCGATTCCCGCGTGAACGGGTGCTTTTTGCGGTCGATTTCATCCCTGTCAACACGGTCAGCTTTCGCGATTGGCCCGATGCCTATCTGAATGACTGGATAGAATCGATCCGCCGCGTCGAAGCCATGGACTTCGATATCCTGGCGCCGGGCCATGGGCCGCTTGGCAACAAGGGAAATGCCACTGCCTTTCGTCAGTACACCGAAGAGATGCGCGGCCTTGTTCTTGCCCTTTCGCGGGAGGGAAAGACGCTGGCCGAAATCAAACCGGTCGTGACCGAGCGCATGGCCAATTACAAGACCTGGGCCGGATACGAACAAATGTTCCAGCTCAACATCGAAGGCATGTACCGCCTGGTGAATGCCAACCGCCGCGGCAACTGACGGCCATCTTCGCGCCTGCCTGCGGCCCAGCCAGGCCGCGGGCCAGGAATGGCCTGGCGAATGCCAGGCCATTCTCATTTGGGCCATTCTCATGTGCGCCCAGCGATCCATCCAGGCTGTTCAATCGCGCCGGTCTTTGCACTAATGTTGTCGTGGCAGCGGACCGGGGTGGAACGCACCAACTGAAAAGGACCTGGGCATGCGGGGCGGAATGGATTTTGGTTTTACCGAGGAACAGCTGATCCTGCGCGACTCGGTGCGCGACTTTGTGCGCAACGAGGTTCCGCAGAGCTATATCCGGGAATGCGAAGCGGCCAAGCGGGCCCCGCTCGAAGCCTTTGACAAGGTGGGCAAGATGGGCTGGCTGGGCGCCGCGATCCCCGAAGAGTACGGCGGCTCGGGCCTGGGCTGGATCGAGATGGGGATCATTCTCGAAGAGCTGTCCTATGCCTCGTTCGATTTCTCGGCCCTGTACTATCGCGCCGCCTGCCATGGCGCCCAATCGCTGCTGACCTATGGCTCGGACGAGCAAAAGAAGAAATACCTGCCGCTGATCGCGGCCGGCAAGTTCAAGTCGTCGCTCAGCCTGACCGAACCCAATGCCGGTTCGGATGCGGCCGGCATCCAGACCCGCGCCGTGCAGGACGGCGACTGGTTCATCGTCAACGGCGCCAAGATCTTCAACTCCCAGCTCGACCTGGCTGACCGCACGGTCCTGGTCGTGCGCACCGATCCCAGCGCGCCGCGCCACAAGGGCATCAGCACCTTTTTCATCGACCCGAAGACACCCGGCATCACCATCGAGCGCCTGAATACCCTCTGCTTCCACATGGTGGGCACCAATCGGGTCACCTATGAAGACGTGCGCATCCACAAGAGCGATCTGCTGGGCAAGCTCAACAACGGCTGGAACCAGCTGATGACCAACCTTGAGAAGGAGCGCTTCGCCATCGCCGCCCAGTCGATCGGCTGTGCCCAGAATGCGCTGGATTGCGCCGTTCAGTACGCCAAGGACCGCATCCAGTTCGGCAAGCCGATCGGGTCCTTCCAGGCCATCCAGCACAAGATCGCCGAGATGCAGATGCAGGTCCATCTGGTACGCGTCGCGACCTATGATCTGGCCCGCCGCCTGAACGCCAAGCTTCCCTGCCGGACCGAGGCCTCGGTCACCAAGATCTATGCGACCGAGGTCTATCACAAGGTGGCCGATGACGGCATGCAGATCCTGGGCGGCTATTCGATGACGCCCGATTTCCCGATGGAGCGCCATTACCGCGATTCCCGCATCAACCGGATCGGTGGCGGCTCGACCGAGGTTCTGAAGACCTCGATCGCCAAGGACCTTGGTCTCGGCCGCGCATAGGGACAGTCTTCTACGCGCCACCGCTCTGTCGAACGATCACGCTCACCGGCACTGGCACAAAGCCTCGCTCCTGGAGGCGAGGCAACCAGCCGGTGAGCAGTTCGAGGGTGATGTCACGCGGGTGGCCAATTGCGATGGCATAGCCACGCCGGCGTGCCTGCATTTCCGTTTCACGCAACTGGGCTGCGATAGCCGGCCGCGAGTCCTCGTCGTCGAGAAAGACATTTCGCACCGCGGCCGGAATATGGTAGCGGCGGGCGATCTCGTCCCCGCGCGAGTGCGGCGTCGTGCGGGAATCGAGAAACAAGAGTCCGCGGGTTTTGAGCTCGCCAACCACCAGTTCCATCAGCGCCGCGTCGCGGGTGAAGCGGCTTCCCATGTGGTTGTTGATGCCGACGTGGCCCGGAACCTGATCCAGCGCCCAGCGCAAACGCCTAAGCGTTTCGCCCTGGCCAAGCCCGATCTGCAGGGCATTCGGCCCTGGATCGACCTCGCCGCTGTCCGGCTCCATCGGCACGTGAACAAGAATTTCATGGCCGGCATTGCGCGCCCGCGCCACCAGTTCAGGCAAGCCGCGGGCATAGGGCAGGAAGGCAAGCGTCAGCGGCGCCCGCAGCGCGATGGCCCGGTTCGTGCGCGGCCGATCGATGCCCAGATCATCAATCACGATGGCGATCATGGCCCGCCCCTCGATGGGGGGCGGCAATGCCGCAAAGCGTTCCCAAGCCGGAAGATCCCCGCCCGCCTTGCCATCCCTGGCCAATCGATCCGGCCCCGATCGATCCGGAACAGGCGGCGGCAAAGGCAGCGCGTGCGATTCGTCCGGCGATCTCGGTGGTGATCCTGGTCGATCGTCGGCCTGCGCCGGTGGGCGTGGCTTTTCGGCCAGCCCGGCCGGTGCCGGGACTGATGCGGACCGCGATGCCAGCTTCGGCGTCTCGGCGTTCCACAGCGATCCGATCACCGCGCCGCCGCCAAGCCCAAGCAACACAGCAACCCCCATCGCAAGCACAGCGACAGTCAGGGTTGCCCGACCCAAGCGGCAAAGCGGCGGCGGAAACGTCTCTGCCGACGTGTCATGTCTGGCCCGGATGATGGCCTGTTGTCACCGCGCCTCCCTCGATCATCGCTGCAACCTATATGGGGCTGCCGCCAACGGAAAGGCCATGGCCGCGGAAAACCGCCTCACCCCATCCGCATCCCGCCGGCGAGGGTCAGGGTTTCGCCGGTCATGGTGTCGGATTCGGACGATGCGAGATACACGGCCAGATGCGCAACTTCGATCGGTTGAACGAACCGGCCCATGGGCACGCGGGCCAGCAACGTTTCCCGGAAACGCTCGAAGCTTACGCCGGCCATGTCGGCATGGACCTTGAAATCCTGCAACATGTCGGTTTCGACAAATGCCGGACAGATGGCGTTCACCGTGATGCCGCGATTGGCGGTCTCGAGCGCTGCACACCGGGTCAGACCGACCAGCGCGTGTTTCGAGGCGTTGTAGGCTGCCTGGTTCGGGGATTCCCATTTGCCAGCCGTGGACGCGATATTGATGATCTTGCCATGGCCCTGCGCCAGCATGCGGCGCAGCGTCAACTGCATGACGTGGAAGGCCCCATAGAGATTGACGCGCATCACGTCATCGAAATCCCGGGGATCGTAGTCGACAAAGCGGGCGGCCTTGTAAATGCCGGCGTTGTTCACCAGCCCGTCGATGCGCCCAAACGAGGCGGCGGCCGCATCGACCATCGCCGCGACCTGAACACGATCCGCCACGTCGGCCGCGTAAACGTTGACCCGGGCCCCGCGCGCCTGGCAGGCCGCCCGCACGTCGCCAAGCCCCTCGATCCTGGTGGCGCTCAGGAAAAGATCCGCCCCCTCCTCGGCAAACCGCTCGGCGATGGCACGGCCGATCCCCCGGCTTGCCCCGGTTATCAGCACGGCACGACCCGCTAATCGGCCACGACCCGCTAATCGTTGGTCTGGGCGCTTGCTCATGCTCATGCCAGACTCCTCTGCTTGCCCGATTCCCGGCCCGCGAATCTAGGGGAGCCATGCCAGATTCGGAAGGGCCGATCCCCCTGGAGCGGCCAATCCCCATGCCATACCATTCCCGCTGCCGCGGCACATTGGCCAGGCTGGGTCAGGCCCGGCAAGAAAGCCATCCGCGCCGCGCCAGCGAGGAGACATCCATGGCAACACTCATCACAGGTGGTACCGGGTTTCTTGGCTCGTATGTCGCGCGTCACCTGCTTGCGCACGATGAAGGGCCGATCGTTCTGTTCGACACCACCATCAACACCGAGAACATTGCCGACCTGCAAGGAAAAGTGACCGTCGTCGAGGGCGACCAGGCCCAGGCGGTCGAGCTTTTCGATGTCGTCAAGCGCTGCAACGTGCAGCGCATCGTCCATCTTGGCTACGCAATCTTCGCGCTCAACGGGGCACCCGATCGCGGGATGGAGGTCAATATCAATGGCACCAACAATGTCTTTCAGATCGCCCGCATCATGGGCATCCGGGTGGTCTGGGCAAGCTCGGGTGCGGCGTATGGCTATCACCCGGTCATTCCCGCCTCGGCCGAGCCGCTTGACGAGACGGCCGCCTGCCGCCCCATCAGCCTTTATGGCAAGTGCAAGCTTTTCAACGAAATGGTTGCCGAGGATTATGCGAACCGGCTCGGGCTCGATCATATTGGCCTTCGCCTGACCTCGATCTATGGCGTTGGGCGTTCCGGTCGGCTGCAGACCGCCGGCGATTTCTATTGCCTGCTGGTCGAGCGCGCGTTCCAGGGGCGGGACTACGAGGCACCGCCCGCCGACCAGATGTTCAACTGGACCTACGTCGAGGATGTGGCGCGCGTGTTCCGGGTCGCTCTCAACGCGCCGAAACCCAGGGTTCGAATTTTCAATGTCAGCGGTGATGCCCGAACGGCCGGCGAGAGCGCCGACCATGTTCGGAATACCCTGGTCCCCGGCGCAAAAATCACGTTCGGCACGCACCCGGTGCGCCGGATCCCGATCCTCTCGAATGCGCTGATCAGGGCGGAACTGGGCTGGGCGCCGACCTACACCATGGAACAGGGCATGCAGGAATACCTGGCTCGGCTCAGGGCCACCACCGGCTAGGCGACGAATCACCCCATTTGGGGGGGGCCTCAGAAGGGGGAGCATGATATTTCCGAGCTTACTGAGGGGGCATTGTCAATCCTGACCATGGCCCTGACATCAGCCACTGGCTCCGTCTGGGGGGCGGCCAGGCACATTCCCACCAGGACAACACAGGAGGCAAGTCATGGCAGTCATTATTGGAACCAACGACGTCGATTTCGTTGCCCCGCCTGGTTTCCCGCTTGTTCCGGGCTGGCATCAATCGACGAACACGGCCGACGAAATCATCACCTTCGACGGATCCGACAACATCTGCGGTGCCGGTGGCGCCGACAAGATCATCGCCGGACAGGGATCGGACATTGTCGACGGTGGCGCTGGCAACGATACCATCTTCGGTGACGATATCGCGCTTGGCCCGGTCGGTGGCGACGACCAAATTCTCGGCGGCGCCGGCAACGACATCATCTTTGCCGGTGGCGGCGACGATCTCGTGTCGGGCGGCTCGGGCAACGACACCATCTATGGCGGATTCGGTGATGACCGGCTGCGCGGCGATGGCGGCAACGACACCATCAACGGCGAAGAAGGCAATGACGTCATCCGCGGCGGTGCGGGCAACGATACGCTCAGCGGCGGCATTGGTGACGACAAGATCGGTGGCGATGCCGGCAATGACACCATGACCGGCGGCGACGGCAATGACGTTCTCGACGGTGGCGACGGCACTGACACCATGTCCGGCGGCATCGGCGATGACGAGATGAGTGGCGGCACCGGTGCCGATTCCATGCATGGCGACGATGGCAATGATTGCATGCTTGGCGGTGACGGCAA
Organism: Alphaproteobacteria bacterium; assembly: GCA_046348645.1. GTDB lineage: Bacteria > Pseudomonadota > Alphaproteobacteria > JAXMDU01 > JAXMDU01 > JAXMDU01. The sequence continues at coordinate 51,784 of JAXMDU010000008.1, read as the reverse complement.
CGATGTCATCAGCGGTGATCTTGGCAACGACGTCATTCTCGGTGAAGCCGGTGCCGATACCCTGAACGGCGGCGATGGCGATGACGCCATTTCTGGCGGCGATGGCAACGACAAGATCAGCGGCGGCGCCGGAGGCGACTACATCTACGGCGGCAAGGGTAACGACACGATGTCCGGCGGCGCCGGAACCGACATCTTCCTCTACGAGCAAGCCGATGGCGCCGGAAACGATGTCATTACCGACTGGGATTCCGGCGATGTGATCTGGCTCTGCGGCCAGCCGGAATTCACCCCGGTCAAGGTGCAATTCATCGCTGCCGATTTTGTCAGTGACCAGGTCAACGGCGACACGAACGATGTCTATGTCCTGTTCAACAATGGCCAGAAGCTGACCATTCTGAACGCGGCATCGGACTTCACGCAGGGGCTCGACTTCACCCCCGTGTTCGCGACCAACACGGTGGCAGGCTCGAATGCCGATGACTTCGTGCATGTGGGATTCAATTGCCCGCCGATCACCTGCACCGTCCCGCCGGTTCCAGCGGTTCCGGCTCCGTTTGACTTCTGGGGCAGCCTGTGACCCAGGGATAAGACACCCAGGGACAAGACACCCGGATAGCGTTCTCTGGTCCGGGTGTCTTGCCCACCTGACGTGATCTTCACGCGTTGGAGCCGGTCAAATCCTCCTCCAGCGTTGGCGGCGGTTCCAGGACGGGGCCGCCGCTTTCGTTATCCGGTCTTGGGGTGTTATCCGGTCGGGGCATTATCCGGCCGCCGGGGCACGCAGCGTGGCTTCGCTACCCCCAGACCTGACCCTCGGCCTCCAACCCTTGGCCCCAACGCGCGGGCCGTTCCGCGGCATTGAAGCAAATCCGGCAACGGTCTATAGCCTGATCGTGTCGCTTGGCGGGCCTAAGGAGCGGCGGCGTGACTGCTGCCGGCCGGTGATCGGGCAGATCTATATAATACATATAAATCAAGTGGTTGCATGGGCCATGATCCTTTTGATCGATAACTACGACAGCTTCACCTACAACCTTGTCCACTTCATGGGCGAGCTGGGTGCCGAGGTGGTCGTGAAGCGCAACGACGCGCTTGGCGCCACCGAAGCCATGGCCCTGCGACCCGAGGCGATCGTGCTGTCACCCGGCCCTTGCGACCCCGACCGTGCCGGCATCTGCCTGGATCTGATCCGCCTGGCGGCCGGCACGGTGCCGATCCTTGGCGTCTGCCTTGGCCATCAGGCGATCGGGCAGGCGTTTGGCGGCCGGGTCGTGCGGGCGCCCGAGCCAATGCACGGCAAGCTGAGCGACATCCACCATCGGGGGACGGGCGTGTTTCGCGGCCTGCCCAATCCCTTTCGCGCCACCCGTTACCATTCCCTGATCGTCGAGCGGACCAGCCTGCCCGCGGTGCTTGAAATCACGGCCGAAACGGACGACGGGCTGATCATGGGGCTGCGGCACCGGCGCTTTGCTGTCGAGGGCGTGCAGTTCCATCCGGAAAGCATCGCCTCGTCGAACGGCCATGACCTGCTGCGCAACTTCCTTTCCAGCATTCCGGCCGGGGGGCTTGCCGCGTGAGCGACCGGATGAAGGAATTTCTTGGCCTTGCCGCCACGGGCCGGCCCTTGACGGCCGCCCAGGCAGAACGCGCCTTCGAGATCATCATGTCCGGCGAAGCAACCCCGGCCCAGATCGGCGCCTTTTTGATGGCCTTGCGGGTGCGCGGCGAATCGGTTGATGAAATGTCGGCGCCGCCCGCATCATGCGGGCAAAGGCGCTGCGAATAGACGCGCCGCCAGACGCCATCGATACCTGTGGCACCGGTGGCGATGCGTCGGGCACCTACAACATCTCGACCGCAACCGCGCTGGTGGTGGCCGGTTGCGGGGTTCCGGTCGCCAAGCACGGCAACCGGGCGCTGTCATCCAAATCCGGGTCAGCCGATGTGCTGGGCGGCCTTGGCGTCAAGATCGACGCCGACATGCAGCTTGTGCGCGAGGCGCTGTGGACAGCAAAAATCGGTTTCCTGATGGCCCCTCGCCATCACAGCGCCATGCGGTTCGTTGCTGGGCCCCGAAGCGAGCTGGGCACCCGGACCATTTTCAATCTGCTCGGGCCGCTCTCGATCCGGCCGGCGCTAAGCGCCAGCTGATCGGTGTGTTCGGACATGAATGGGTCGAGCCGATTGCCCGGGTGCTGGGGGCGCTTGGCGCCGAAAAGGCCTGGGTCGTGCACGGCTCCGACGGTCTCGACGAAATCACCACCACCGGCACAACCTTTGTCGCCGAATGGGATGGCAACCGGGTACGAACCTTCGAGCTCCGGCCCGAGGACGCCGGCCTTGCGCTTGCCGATCCCCGCAGCCTGAAGGGCGGCGACGTGGCAACCAACACCGAGGCCCTGCGCCGGCTGCTGGACGGCGAAAAAGGCCCGTATCGCGATATCGTCGTCTTGAACGCGGCCGCCGCCCTGATGGTGGCGGATCACGCCCGCGATCTCAGACAGGGGGTCGCAATCGCCGAAGCCTCGATCGATGCCGGCCTGGCGGCGGCGGCCCTGCGGCGCCTTGTCGAGATCTCGAACCGGGCAGTGGTGGCCGAGGCCGCTTCGTGAGCGATACCCTGGCCCGCATCTGCGCCGATAAGCGCAAGCACGTCGAGATGTGCCGCGGCCGCCGATCCCTGGCTTCATTGGAAGCGGCTGCAAGCCAGCAGTCGCCGCCCCGGCGGTTCGCCGAACGATTGCGCGCGCATGTCAACGCAGGACTTTACGGGCTTATCGCCGAAATCAAGCGGGCATCGCCCAGCAAAGGGCTGATCCGGGCCGATTTCGATCCGCCATCCCTGGCCCGCGCCTATGCCGATGGTGGCGCCGCCTGTCTGTCGGTCCTGACCGACACGCCCTATTTCCAGGGCCGTGACGAAGATCTGGTGGCAGCCCGTACAGCGGTCGAATTGCCGGTCTTGCGCAAGGATTTCACCCTCGATCCTTATCAAGTGGTGGAAGCCCGCGCGATCGGCGCCGATTGCATTCTGCTGATCATGGCGGCGCTCAGCGATGCCGAGGCGCGCAAACTGAAATGCGTGGCCCGTGATCTGGGTCTGGACGTGCTGGTCGAGGTCCACGACGAGACTGAGCTTGATCGCGCGGTCGCGCTTGGGGTTGACCTGATCGGCATCAACAACAGAAATCTCAAGACGTTGACGGTCGATCTTGCGACAACGGAACGGCTTGCGCCGCGGGTTCCGGCCTCGGCCCTGCTGATCTGCGAGAGCGGCCTTTCAACCCCTGCGGATCTTGCCCGAATGGCCGCCGTCGGCGCGCGATGCTTCCTGGTCGGCGAATCGCTGATGCGCCAGGCGGATGTGGCCGCCGCGACGCGGGCCTTGCTGGCCGGCCAATCGGCGCGCCGGGCGCGGGTCTGAAGGATCCATGCCCATGGCCCCGCTCACCCATTTCGATCCGACCGGCAAGGCCCGCATGGTTGATGTGGGCGCCAAGGACACGACCGAGCGAACAGCCATCGCGCAGGGAACCGTGCTGATGAATGCCGCAACACTCGCCCTTGTCCAGGCCGGGCGCGCCGAGAAAGGCGACGTGCTGGGCACGGCACGGCTTGCCGGCATCATGGCGGCGAAGCGAACTGCCGAACTGATCCCCCTCTGTCACCCGCTGCCGCTTACCTCGGTTGCTGTCGAGATTGCCTGTGACCCAACCCGGAACGCCGTCGACATCACCGCCACCGCCCGGGTGGTGGGTCGCACCGGGGTCGAGATGGAAGCCCTGACCGCCGTCAGCGTTGCCGCCCTCACCGTCTATGACATGTGCAAGGCGGTCGATCGCGGCATGCGCATTGCCGACATCCACCTGGTCCACAAGTCGGGCGGAAAATCCGGAACCTACAATGCCGCCTCTGACACGCAGGCCAAACCCTAGGCAGGCCAAGCCATGATCAGCGTCGATGAAGCCCTGGCGCACATTCGCGGCGCCTTCCATCCCCTTGCGGCCGAGACGGTGTCGCTTGGCGATGCGCTTGGGCGGGTCCTGGCCGAGGAAGTCACGGCCCGGGTCACCCAGCCGCCGGTCGATGTGTCGGCCATGGATGGCTATGCGGTCCGCGCCCAAGACGTCGCCGTGGTGCCGGCAACCCTGCGCGTGGTTGGCGAAGCGCCCGCAGGCGGCGCCCATGCCGGGATTGTGGCCGCCGGCCAGGCCGTACGAATCTTTACCGGCGGCCCGGTGCCGGCCGGCGCCGACACCATCATCATCCAGGAGCATACCGAAGCGGCGCCCGACCGCGCTTTGGTGATCGTCCGCCGCAGCGCCTCCCAAGGACGTCACATTCGCCGCGCCGGCAATGATTTTCGCGCCGGCACGATCGGCCTTGCCCGGGGCCACAGAATCGGGCCGCGCGACATTGCCCTGGCCGCCGGCATGAACGTGCCTTGGGTTCGGGTGGTGCGACGGCCAAGAGTGGCCATTCTTGCCACCGGCGACGAACTGGTCATGCCGGGCGAGCCGCGCGACGGGAACCAGATCATCAGCACCAACAGCCTGGGACTTGCCGCCGCGGTTTCGTCTTTCGGCGGCGTGGCGATTGATCTTGGCATCGCGCCTGACGACCGGGACGCCCTGATCCGCATGGCGGATGGTGCGACCGGCGCCGATCTTCTTGTCACCATCGGTGGGGCCTCGGTGGGCGATCGCGATCTGGTGCGCGCGGCGCTTGGCGAGGTCGGCTTCACCCTCGATTTCTGGAAGATCGCCATCCGGCCGGGAAAGCCGCTCATTTTCGGCCGCATCGGCGCCACTCCGCTGCTTGGCCTGCCCGGCAATCCGGTTTCGGCCCTGGTTTGCACAGCCTTGTTCGTGCGCGCCGCCATGGAAGCGATGTTCGGGCTTCCGGCCTCGCCGCGCGAATCGCAAACGGCCCGCCTGGCAGCCGATATTCCCGCCAATGACGAGCGCGAGGACTTCATGCGCGCGCGCCGCGAAATCACCGCCGACGGCGGCGAAAGGGTCCGGGTCTTTCCGGTCCAGGACAGCGCCATGCTTTCGGTGCTGGCGGCCGCGGACTGCCTTGTCATTCGGCCGCCCCATGCACCGGCCGCCGCCGCCGGCGACATGGTTCCGATCCTGCCTCTCGCAGCGCCGCTCTTCCGGCTTTAGCAAGACACGCGTCCAGACCGCCAGGCCAGCACGGGGCCAAGCCAGCACGGGACCAGCCATGATCGGCTTGACCGCAACCGAGAACTAAACTAGAACAAACACCATAGTTGCGTCTTTGTTCTTTCTAGCCCACGGTTCTTTTACCCCGCGGCGGGCCCGGCAAAGGTGGCGAGAAATCATGCTGACGAAAAAGCAGCACCAGCTCCTGGTCTTCATCGCGCAGCGCCTGAACGAGCGCGGCATTTCGCCCTCGTTCGACGAGATGCGCGAAGCGCTCGGTCTCAAGTCCAAGTCCGGGGTGCATCGCCTGATCACGGGACTGGAAGAGCGGAACTTCATTCGCCGTCTGCCGCATCGGGCCAGGGCCCTTGAGGTCCTGCGGATGCCCGACGCGGCGGCGCCCTCGGAATCGGCGGCTTCGCCCGCCCGCGGGTTCTCGCCAACCGTGATACGGGGCGATTTTGCCCCGCCGGCGGCCCAGGCCGCGCCACGCGCTGTCGCGCGCGCAGACGACGAGCCAGGGGCCATCGAACTGCCCTTCTACGGCAAGATTGCCGCCGGGACGCCGATCGAGGCCTTGCGCGACGAAACCGAAACCATTCACGTCCCGGCCAGCCTGGTTGGCCCGGGTGAATACTATGCGCTCAGGGTCGAAGGCGAATCGATGATCGATGCCGGCATCTATGACGGCGACACCGCGATCATCCATCGCTGTCAAACCGCCGATAACGGCGCCATCGTCGTCGCCTTGATCGATAATGGCGAGGTGACGCTGAAACGCCTGCGCCGACGCGGGCAATCGGTCGCGCTTGAGCCGGCCAACAAGGCGTTCGAGACCCGCATCTTTGGTCCCGACCAAGTCAAGATCCAGGGCCGGCTGGTCGGACTGATCCGCCGTTATTGAGAGTGCGTTCGCCGCGCCGTCCTGCTAAGCCGGCAGCCATGAAGCGAGTCGAGCCCGATTCGCCAGGCGGCCATGCGCTTTGACAGGAGATTGTCCCCATGCCCTACACGCCTTTCGACCTGACCGGCAAATGCGCCCTGATCACCGGCGGCAATCGCGGGATCGGGCTTGGAATGGCCGATGCCATCGCCCAGGCCGGCGCCGCGGTCGCCATCTGGGGCACGGACCCCAAGGCCAACGACGACGCGCGCCAGCGCCTGGAAGCCCACGGTGGAAAGGTTGTGGTGCTGGCCTGCGATATCGCTGACGAAAAGGCGGTAACGGAAGGCTTTGCCGAAACGGTCGCCAAGCTGGGCAAGGTCGACGCCTGCTTTGCCAATGCCGGGGTCAGCACCAACCGGCGGCTTGCCACCGGCTTTGCCGAGATGTCGGCCGACGAATGGCGGCGCGTCATGCGCGTCAACATGGACGGCACTTTCTTCACCCTGAGGGCCGCCGCCAAGCACATGATCGAGCGCGGCAAGGGCGGTTCGATCGCCGTGACCAGCAGCCTGGCCGCGGTCATGGGCCAGGCGCGTGGCGAGCATTACGGCGCAACCAAGGCCGGCATGATCGCCATGGCCCAGGCCATCGCCACCGAATATGGCCGCTACGGCATCCGCGCCAATGCGATCCTGCCGGGCTGGATCGAAACGCGGCTGACGGAAAAAGCCTTTGCATGGGACAAATTCCGCGACGCGGTGCTGCCGCGGGTGCCGTTGCGGCGCTGGGGAAAAATCGAGGATTTCGGCGGGATCGCGGTCTATCTGGTCAGCGACGCATCCGCCTATCACTCGGGCGATACCTTCGTCATCGACGGAGCCTATCGCATTTTTTAATCGCCAAATTCTAGCGACCGGATCGCGCGCGCGGCTCTGGACCCGCGGCGTTTCGGGATGCGCGTTCGGGCCGGGCGGTCCATGGTCGTTCGCCCTGCCAGTCCCGAACGCTGACGATCCGGCGGCCGCCGTCGAGATAGATCGCATGGGCACCGTGTCGCCACAGGTCGAACCGATCGACGACAAGGCTTGCCGACGGACAGCCCCGCCGGACCGGTATCACGGCGACGATGATATCAGCCGACCGGCAATCGTCATCAAGGGCGCGGCCATCGCGGACCAGCGCGACCGCATGCCCGCGGGCGCGATAGACACAGCCAAGATCGTCACAGCTTAAACGCCCATCCTCGCTTGTGCCGGAACGCGGCCACAGGGGCCCCGATTCGGGGATGCCGTCGCGCCGGCGCCAGATCTCGGCGTCGAAGCTCCGGACCCGGGCCGATGAAAACGCCAGGCTTCCATCCGCGCCGCGCACGGCGAACAACCGCCCGTTCCCCGAGACCAGAATATCGGGCGGCACATAGGCCAGAATGGACGCAAGCCCGGCGCCGATCCCAAGCCAGCCCATGTGGCGCCAGGGTTGCCGCCACAGGCAAAGCCAAAGTCCCCCCAGGGTGGCCGATGCAAGCCCGATGATCGATGGCGACGGCACGGTCAGGGCCGCCCCTTGCCACTCGGCCACCCACCGCGCCGCCCCGAGGATCGCGTCGTTCCCCCACCCCATTGCCGCAAGCGCCCAGGATTCGAGGCCGAGCGGCATGAGAACGAAGGCGATGATCAAGAGCGGCATTACCCAGGCCGCCAGGACAGGCACCGCAATCAGGTTTGCCACCAGCCCAAAGGTCGCCAGCCGATTGAAATGGTAAATCCCGAAAGGCGCCGTCGCGGCACCGGCGATGATCGACGTCAGGGCAATGCTGCCAAGATAGACAATCGCGGTGCGGACAATGCCGCCCGGCCGCCGCCACGCGGATATCCGTGGCGCAAGGCTCTCATACGCGGCGATCAGCGCGATGACCGCCGCAAACGACATCTGAAAGCTGGGCCCCAGCAGGCTTTCAGGCTGGACAAGCAGGATCGCCGCGGCGGCCAGGGCGCAAGGTCGCAGGGTCAGGGCGACCCGGTCCACCAGAACGCCGATCAGGACCAGCCCCAGCATCAGGAACGAACGCGCCGAGGGCACGCTTGGAATCGCAAACAGGAAATAGCCGCTTGCGCCAAGGAACGCGGCGATGGCGGCCCATTTCTTGATGGGATAACGCAAAGCGACGGCGGGCCACGCCGCCAGCAGGGCGCGAAAGATGAAGAACAGGGTTCCGGCCACCAGGGCAAAATGCAGGCCGGAAATTGAAAGGATATGGGCAAGCCCTGAATCACGCAGGGCAGCATTGTCCTGTTCCGAAAGGCCGGATCGGTCGCCGGTCATCAGGGCGGCGGCCAGGGCGCCCGGCGGCCCCGGCAGTGCGTCGCGGATCCGGATGCTGGCGACATGGCGCCAGACCGCCAGATGATCCAGCAGATCGCCCCCGGCCTGATGGCCCGCCGGCGGGTCGATGGGCGTCGGGCGTTCGATCGCGAAGCCGACCGCACCAATGCGATCGAAAAACAGGGCCCGCCCATTGTCGTATGCGCCGGGCAGGACCGGCGGTGGCGGGGGCGATAGGATCGCCCGCATTGCAAGCCACTGGCCAGGCACCGGCACCGCTTCCACCCCGCGCAGGACAAGCCGTACCCGTTCGGGCGTTGCGTCCGCCTCGGTCCCCCTGATCAGCACCGATGACAGAACGATCCGGATGCTGTCGGGCCTTGTTTCAACCTCGACGGCCTGACCCGTCACCGCAACCGGTCCGATCTGGCGCTCGATGCGCGGCGCCGCCACCGACCAGGTGCGGATCTGGGCGGACAGGAACCCCAAGGCGATCGCGACCACAACGGCCATGACCGGTGTCGCGGCCGGCCAGCGCCGCGCGCCAAGCGCAAACACGGCTGATGCCATTGCAACGCCAGCCGGTCCGATCAGCCAATCAGGCTCTGCGCCGAGGCTGAAATAAAGGCCCACCCCGCCGCCAAGTCCGACGGAAAGCCAGAGCGGCCAGCGGTCGACCTCGGTCGAGGCCTGCGCCGCAACCCAGTCCCGTCCCCTGTGGGTAAGACGGGTTATGCGGTTCAGCGCTTGTGATGTATCCATGGCGCCGATGTGCTACCTGAGGGAAGCGTATCAGCCGATCCATTTCCTGGGAACCGATGACCGTCGTCACCCGCTTCGCCCCTTCACCGACCGGATTTCTTCATATCGGCGGCGCCCGAACCGCCCTTTTCAATTGGCTTTTCGCCCGCCACCACGGCGGGACCTTTCATCTGCGGATCGAGGACACCGATCGGGTGCGCTCGACCCAGGCGGCGATCGACGCCATCCTGGATGGTCTTGGCTGGCTCGAACTCGATTGGGACGGCGATGTCGTCTATCAGTCACAGCGGTTCGACCGCCATCGGGCGGTGGTGGACGAGATGCTGGCCCGCGGTTCCGCCTATCGCTGCTATTGCACGCCCGAGGAGCTTCAGGCGATGCGGGAAAAGGCCAAGGCCGAGGGCCGTGCCGTTCCCTATGACCGCCGCTGGCGGGACCGCGACCCGGCCGAGGCGCCGCCCGGCATGAAGCCCGTGATCCGGTTCAAGGCGCCAATCGGCGGCGAAACCGTGATCGATGATCTGGTCCAGGGTCCCGTTCGGGTCGCCAACGACCAGCTTGACGATCTGGTCCTGTTGCGCGGCGATGGCACCCCGACCTACATGCTGTCGGTCATCGTCGACGATCATGACATGGCCATCACCCATGTCATCCGGGGCGACGACCACCTGACCAATGCCTTCCGCCAGAAGGTTATTTACGAAGCGCTCGGCTGGCCGGTGCCGCAATTCGCTCATATCCCCCTGATCCACGGCGCCGATGGCGCCAAGCTTTCCAAGCGCCACGGGGCCCTTGGGGTGGACGCCTATCGGGACATGGGGCTGCTGCCCGAGGCGATGCGGAATTACCTGCTTCGCCTGGGCTGGTCTCATGGCAACGACGAAATCATATCCACCCGGCAGGCCATTGCCTGGTTCGACCTGGCCGAGGTTGGACGATCGCCGGCCCGGTTCGATATGACCAAGGTTCTGGCGGTCAACGCCCACTATCTGCGCGAGGCGGACGACGACCGGCTGGTGGCGCTGGCCGTACCACACCTGACCGCCATACTGGGGCATGTCCCGACGGGGCAAGCGCTGGACCGTCTGCGCCGCGGTCTTGCCGGGCTGAAGCCGCGCGCCAAGACCTTGATCGATCTGGCCGAGGGCGCCGCCTTCTATGCCCGCTCCGTGCCCCTGCCGATCTCGGACAAGGCCGCCAAGCTGCTGGGACCCGAGGCCCGCGCCCGTCTGGGCAGGCTTGCCCCCCGCCTTCGGGCAGCGGCAAGCTGGTCCGAAACTGAACTCGACCTGCTGGCCCGCCGGTTCGCCGAGGAGGAGCAGGTCAAGCTTGGCGATCTTGCCCAGCCCCTGCGCGTTGCGCTGACGGGTTCGACCGCATCGCCCAGCATTTTCGAAGTCATGACGATCCTCGGGCAGGCCGAGTGCCTGGCCCGGATTGACGCCGTAGTGGTTTGACAATTAACGCATTTCAGCATCGCTGACGAATTGAAAAAGGGGCTCCGTGAGGCTAATGTCTCGGAGCCTTTGCACTGGGCCGGTCAATGAGGTGGGAGAACATGAACAAAGCCAAGACGACTGGAAAAAATACCTTCACGCTCACCGACAATCGAACCGGCAAGGTTCATGAGCTGCCAATCCTGGATGGAACAGTCGGCCCGTCCGTCATCGATGTGCGAAAGCTCTACGGCGATACCGGCTATTTCACCTATGACCCGGGCTACACCTCGACCGGCAGCTGCGAATCGAAGATCACCTACATTGACGGCGATGAAGGCGTGCTGCTGCACCGCGGCTACCCGATCGAGAGCCTCGCCGAGAAAAGCGATTTCCTGGAAGTCTGCTATCTCCTGCTGAATGGCGAGCTTCCGAATGCCGCGCAGAAGGCCGAATTCCAGCGCACCATCACCATGCACACCATGGTGCATGAGCAGATCACGTTTCTGTTTCGCGGGTTCCGGCGCGACGCCCACCCCATGGCGGTGATGTGCGGCGTGGTGGGCGCCCTTGCGGCCTTCTACCATGACAGCACGGACATCAACGACCCGGTTCACCGCAGGATCGCGTCACATCGGCTGGTGGCGAAGATGCCCACCATTGCGGCCATGGCCTACAAGTATTCGATCGGCCAGCCTTTCATGTATCCGCGCAACGACCTGAGCTACGCGGAAAATTTCCTTCACATGATGTTCGGCGTGCCGTGCGAGACGTACAAGGTCAATCCGGTTCTGGCCCGCGCCATGGATCGCATCCTGATCCTGCATGCCGACCACGAACAGAACGCCTCCACCTCGACGGTGCGGCTCGCCGGTTCGTCGGGTGCCAACCCGTTCGCCTGCATTGCAGCCGGCATCGCTTCGCTTTGGGGGCCGGCCCATGGCGGCGCCAACGAGGCGGTACTCAATATGCTTCAGCAGATTGGCCACAAAGACAAGATCACCGAGTTCCTGAAGCGCGCCAAGGATCCCAAGGACAATTTCCGCCTGATGGGGTTCGGCCACCGCGTCTACAAGAACTATGACCCGCGTGCGAAGGTGATGCGCCAGACCTGCCACGAGGTCCTGAACGAGCTGGGCGTCAAGGACGAGCCGCTGCTTCAGCTTGCGATGGAGCTTGAACGCATCGCCCTCGAGGACCCCTACTTCGTCGAACGCAAGCTTTATCCCAACGTTGATTTCTATTCAGGCATCATCTTCCGCGCCATGAACATCCCGACATCGATGTTCACGGTGCTTTTCGCCGTCGCGCGCACGGTCGGCTGGATCTGTCAATGGCGCGAGATGATTGAAGACAGCAGCCAGAAGATCGGCCGGCCGCGCCAGCTCTATACAGGGCATACCAAGCGCGAATTCGTGCCGATGAACAAACGTGGTTAGCCCGTCAACCCCCGGCCAGCAATCGCCGGACGCGCGGCCGGCGGCGGCGCCGACCATGTCGCCGCGCCTGCTGTTGCGGCTGCGATTCGTGGCGGCGAACGACAATTTTCCAGCCGGCGTCCAGGATTCGGGCCGTTGGCTTGGCATCATGGCGGCGCTGGCGCTGATGGCCGGCTTGCTGGCCCACTTCTTGATCTGACAGAGGTCTTGCAACGTGTCGATTGCTGAAGGAAACCCCGAGATCACGCCTGTGCGCGATGTCCATCGCTTCGACGAAGGGTCTTTGCACCGGTACATGCAGGCGAATGTCGCGGGCTTCCAGGGTCCACTTTCCATTCGCCAGTTCGAAGGCGGACAGTCCAATCCGACCTTTCTTCTGACCGATGGTGGCGGGCGGCGCTATGTGATGCGCAAGAAGCCGCCAGGCGAGCTTTTGCCTTCGGCGCACGCCGTCGACCGCGAATTCCGCGTCATCAAGGCCCTGGCCGGGACTGGCGTTCCGGTCGCCCCGGCGCTTGCCCTGTGCGAGGATGCCTCGGTCATCGGCACGGCCTTCTACATCATGGCGTTTGTCGAGGGGCGCATCCTGCGGCGTCTCGATCTTCCCGGCGTCTCGCCAGCCGACCGGGCGCGAACCTATGACGCGATGAACGACAGCCTGGCCCGCATCCACAATGTCGATGTCGCGAAGGTCGGGCTTGCCGATTTCGGCCGCCCCGGAAACTACTTCGCCCGCCAATTCAGCCGCTGGGCGCGTCAGTACGAGGCTTCGAAGACCGAAGAAATTCCGGCCATGACCCGCCTGATGGCCTGGCTCGAAAAGAACATGGTCGAGGATGACCGCACCACCCTTGTCCATGGCGACTTCCGCCTTGAGAACATGATCTTCCATCCGACCGACCCCAAGGTTCTTGCCGTTCTGGATTGGGAACTGGCCACCCTCGGAAATCCGTTGTCCGACCTCGCCTACAATTGCATGCCCTATTACGTATTCGACCAGGGCCGCGGCAGCTTGCGCGGGGCCGATGTGGCGGCACTTGGCATTCCGGCCGAGAAGGACTACGTCGCCGCCTATTGCCAGCGGACCGGCCGGTCGAAGATCGAGCACTGGAACTTCTATCTGGCCTTCAACTGCTTCCGGCTGGCTGCCATCATGCAGGGGGTCTATGCCCGCGGGCTTCGCGGCCAGGCGGCGTCGAAAAGCGCGCTTGAGCGCGGCGCACGCGCCAAGGAAATGGCCGCCATTGGCGCAGATCTGGCCGGGGCCTGATCACCCGGCCGGCCGCCCCGTTCATGAGGGCTGGATTCTGGGGCGCCGGATCAGCTCGATCCTGCGAGCGGGTTCATGAACGAGGCCCCAACAGCCCGAGAACGACATCAGCCGCCCGGTCGCTTGGCGACAAGCCCCCCGCCCCCATCAGCCTGAGCGCATCCTGGGTCGCTTCGATCTGGGCGGCACGGTCCTTGACGTCATCAAGAAGCCGCGCCACAGCCGGGGCCAAGCGTTCGGGCTGGCAGGCCCCGAGCAGATATTCCGGAACCGCCGCCCGACCCAGCACGATGTTCAGAAGCGACACGAATTTCACCCGCGCCTTCAGGCGAATGTACAGGCTTGTGAGCGGATGCATGCGATAGGCGACCACCATGGGCTTTTTCAGGCGCGCCAGTTCGAGCGTCACCGTGCCCGAGGCGGCAAGCGCCGCATCGCACGCGGCGAAGGCATCCCATTTCTCGGTCCCGTCACAGACCGTCACCGGCCGGCTCCATCCTTCGACCGCCTTCTGCACATCGGCGGCGACACCGGGCACGGTCGGCACCACGACGCGGAGCCGCGGGTGATCCGCGGCCAGGATCGCCACGGTTGCGCCAAAGACCGGCAGCAGCCGCTCGGTCTCGGTGCGCCGGCTGCCAGGCAGGACACAAAGGACCGGCGCATCGGCGGGAATGCCGTGCCGGTCGCGAAAGGCCTGCCCATCCGCAGGGGGAATCGGCTCGGCCACCGCGGGATGGCCGACAAACGTGTTGGCAAGCCCGACCGCGTCGAAATAGGGCGGCTCGAACGGCAGCAGGCAGAGCAGGTGGTCGATCCGGCGGGCAAGCTTGCGGGCGCGGCCGGGGCGATAGGCCCAGACCGACGGAGCGACGTAATGGATAAGCGGAAGCCCAAGTCCACGGACGCGCCCCGCAACCCGCAGGCCGAAGGCCGGCGAATCGATCGTGACCAGGGCTGCCGGCTTCAGGCGGCGTACGGCGTCGGCCGTCTGGTCGATCCGCCGCAGGATCCGGCGCAGATGGGGCAGAATCTCGGCGGCCCCCATCAGCGATATCTCGGTGATCGGAAACAGGCTTTGCAGCCCCTCGGCCGCCATCGTCTCGCCGCCGACGCCGGCGAAACGAACCCGGCCACCGGTCTTGCGTTTAAGGGCTGCCATCAGGCGCCCCCCTAGGGCATCGCCCGAGACCTCGCCGGCGATAAGAAAAACCAGCGGACCGCCCCCTGGTTCCGGATCAGCCGCCGTCGTCATACATCGTCTCGCCCGGCGAAGCGGGGTCGATGCCAACGACGAAGATGCCGGCACGATCGGCCTCGTGGGCAACCGCCGCGCCGTCGATGATCAGGGCACCGCCAGCCTCGACCGCAATCCCGATCAGGCCGGCGCGCGCTGCGTTGGCAACTGTCGCCACCCCGATCACCGGCAGGTCCGCACGACGATCCTGGCCGGGCTTCACAAGCTTGACCATCACGCCCCCCCGGCCGGCACGCCGCAGCCCGCCACATCGTTCGATCAGCGCGTCGGTGCCCTCGACCGCTTCGACGCCCAGGACGATCCCCTGCTGGACGACAACAGACTGCCCGACATCCACCTCGCCAAGGGCGCGGGCGACGGCCACGCCGCGCCGGATATCGCGTTCAGCATCCACATCGGGGCGCAAGCGGCCGATGGGGCCCATCGGCGCCGTCATCCCGTCAAGGATCGACTGGCTGGACACGACAGCAAATCCCTCGCCCTCCAGTTCACGAATGATCGCCGTCAGCAGGGAATCATCGCCCAGGGCATGGCGCCCAACCTTGGCAAGCCATCGCGCGCCGCGCGCGTCGAAACCCAACTGGAACAGCGACGGGCGTTCGATTCGTCCGGCCAGGACCAGGTCCTTGACCGCGGCATCGTGAAGGACGGCGATCGCCTTTCCGACCGCACCAAGCCTGACCCAGGCGTGCTCGACGCCGTCAACGGTCGCGGCGTCTGTCTGTCCTTCAAGGGCAAGGACGAATACATCCCGGCCCTGCCCGCGTGCCGCAGCGGTCAGCAAGGCCGGAAGGCGGCCGCCACCGGCGATGACGCCAAGCTTAGGGGGCACTCTCGGGCTTCGGCACGCAGATCGATCGCGAGGACGCGCCCTGGATGAAATCAAGGATCTCCTTGACCGGCCGGTTGCCTGCGTAAAGCTCGGACACATCGTTGACGCGTTCCGCCATTGTCCCCTCCTCCGCGAACAGCAGGCGGTAGGCCTTGCGCAGCGACTGCACATCGTCACGCGAGAAGCCGCGACGCTTGAGGCCGACAACATTGAGGCCGTTCAGCCTGGCGCGGTCACCCATCACCAGGCCATAGGGAATGACGTCGTGCTCGACCCCCGACATGCCGCCGATCATCGCATGGCGGCCGATCCGGCAGAACTGGTGCACGGCCGCCAGTCCGCCAAGAATGGCGTATTCCTCGACGATGACATGGCCGCCCAGGGTGGCATTGTTGGCCATGATCACATGATCGCCGACGATGCAGTCATGGGCGATATGGGCACTGACCATGAACAGGCAGTGACTGCCGACCCGGGTCAGCATGCCGCCCCCTTCGGTCCCGGGGTTCATGGTGACGTGTTCGCGAATCACGTTGTCCGACCCGATCTCGAGGCGCGACGGTTCGCCGTGATATTTCAGATCCTGCGGCGCGTGTCCGATCGACGCGAACGGATAGATGCGGGTGCGTTCGCCGATGGATGTGCGTCCCGCCACCACCACATGCGACTTGAGTTCGACACCGGCAGCCAGCCGCGCCTCGGCCCCGATCACGCAATAGGGGCCGATCGAGACATCGCTGGCGATCTCGGCGCCCGGTTCGACGATGGCAGTTGGATGGATGCGGGGCATTCCTGTCACTTGTCCAGAATCATCGCGGTATAGCGCGCTTCTGCGACAAGCCGTCCCTCGACCTTGGCCTCGGCGCTGAATTTCCAGACCGCGCCGCGGTGGTGCTGCTTGGTGACCAGGATCCGCATCGAATCGCCCGGAAAGACCGGCTTGCGGAAGCGGGCGTTTTCGATCGACATGAAATAGACCAGCTTGCCTTCGGCGTCCGGGCCGACCGTCTTCACCACCAGCGTCGCGGCGGTCTGCGCCATGGCCTCGATGATCAAGACGCCCGGCATGACCGGATTGCCAGGGAAATGGCCCTGAAAAAACGGCTCGTTGATGCTGACATTCTTGATGCCGGTTGCGCTGACGCCGGGGACGAACTCGACAATCCGATCGACCAGGATGAAGGGATAGCGATGCGGAAGCATACGAAGAATGCCGCCGATGTCGATTTCATGGTCGCCTGGCTGGCTTCCCTTCTGTGCCGGGTCCGCTGTCATCAGTCGTCCTTTTTTGCCTTGTTCCGGCCGCGGGACGACCGGGCCAGGCTGGACAGCACCGCGACCTGCCGGAAGAACTCCTTGATCGGAAAGGCGGGGAACCCGGCCACCACCTGCCCGGCCGGAACGTCGCCGATCAGCCCGGACCGGGCGGCGATCTTGGCCCCCTTGCCGATCGTCAGATGGCCGGCAATGCCGACCTGGCCGCCGATCACCACTCCATCCTCGACCCGCACGCTGCCCGAAATGCCGACCTGCGAAACCACGACGCACCCCATCCCGAGGCGAACGTTGTGCCCGATTTGCACCAGATTATCAATAATACAGCCCGCGCCGATAACAGTATCGGGGCCCGAACCGCGATCAATGGTGCAGTTGGCGCCGATCTCGACCCGATCCTGGATGATAACCCGGCCAAGCTGGGGCACCTTGACGTGGCCGCCCGGCCCCTGGGCATAGCCGAAGCCATCCTGACCGATGCTGGTGCCAGCCAGAATCAAAACATCCGACCCGATCAGGCAGTGGCTCAACGACACTCGCGGACCGATGCGCACGCGATCGCCCAGCACCACCCCTGGGCCGATCACCGAATTGGCGCCGATCCAGCATTCCGATCCGATTTCCGCACCGCCTTCGATGACCGCCCCCGGATCGATCCGGCTGCCGGCCCCGACCCTGGCCGCGGGGTCGACCCATGCCGACGCTGCAACGCCAGGCACAGGCGGCCGTTTCGGATAAAAGGCCTGGGCCACCTTGGCATAGGCAAGATAGGGCGTCGGCGTGACGATAAGACCCATTCCGGCCGGGGTCTTAGGCACATGATCCGGATGCACGATGCAGGCCCCGGCCTTCGATTCGGCAAAGGCCTGGGCATAGCGCGGATTGTCGAAAAACGTCACATGGTCAGGTCCGGCGTCGGTCAGCGACGCCACATCATGGATCAGCCGGCCTGAATCAGTCCCTGGCGCAAGCTCGCCGGCGCACAGTTTGGCCAGCTCGGCCAGCGAGAACGGGCCGGCCACGCTGTAGAAGCGACGGTCGGCCATCGGGGTCAGCGCTGCGGCTGTTGCGCGGGGCGCTGTTGCTGCTGGGCCGGGCGCTGTTGCGGCTGGGCTGGGCGCTGTTGCTGCTGTTGCTGCTGCGCAGGCGCAAGCGAGACGCGCGGCAGCTCCTTGTTGAGGCGGGCGATGACCTCGTCGGTCAGATCCAGACGCCTGTCGGCAATCAGGATCTGCTCGCGGCGAAACACCATCACAATGTTCTTTTCCCGCGCAATCGCATCAACGATCTTGAGTGCCGTGTTTTCGATCTGCCGGGCAGCGGCGTTCGCCGCCTCGGCGATCGGCTTGGCTTTTTCCTGCATCTGCCGATCCATGTCCTGGAGCTGCTGCTCGAAGGCACGGCGACGCTCGGCATAGGCTTCCGGCGAAAGAACCAGGCGCTGCCGCTCGAGTTCATCGCGACCCTGCCTGATCTGGTTCTGAAGGGCGGTCGCTTCCGGCAGCTGCTTTGCCCGCTCGGCTTCAATCTGTTCGCGCAGGCGCTTCGAGGCATCGGCCTTCTCAAGCACCGCGCGGGTATCGACCACACCGAACCCGAACACCACCGCCCGTGGCTGAGCGTCCTGGGACTCTTGCGGTCGTTGCGCCGGTGCGCGCTGGGCCTGTTGGGCCGCCGCCGAACCGATTCCGGCCATGACGCCGCCGACGATCACCGCCGCACCCAGGAGCATCCCGGCCAACCCTGTCATGCACCGTACGGCTGCCGTCATCAGAACTTACTCCCAAAGCTGAAGCGGAAAAATTCGGTCTTGTCGAACGTCTCCTTGATCACCGGCACGGCGAAATCGACCCGAATGGGACCGAACGGAGATGGCCACGCAAGGCCCAGACCCACACTACCCCGGAGCGCATTCGAGTCAAGAATACCGGGCCCGGTTGCGTCGATATCCCAGGCCGTACCCCACTCGGTAAAGAGAATGGCCTTGATGTTGAATTCGTTCGGCAGGCCCAATGGCGCGCGAATTTCCAGGGTGCCGACCGCGAAGGTATTGCCGCCAAGCGAATCGCCAGTCGTCGCATCGCGCGGCCCTATACCACCGTCGCGAAAGCCCCGGAAGGTGTCGCCGCCGACGAAGAACCGGTCGCCGATGCGCACGTCATCATCAAGCCCGATGATATAGCCGGTCGACGCCAGCGCCCCGAACGTCCAGTCGGAAAAGATCGGGATGTAGTTGGCCGCTCCCAGGCGGGTCCGGAACCAATGGTTGTCGCCGCCCAGACCGGCAACATCCGTTCCAAGCCGCACGACATACCCTTCGGTCGGGTCGAGGCGGTTGTCGCGTCGATCATAGGTGAGTTCCTGACCGACAAATGACGTTGACGACTTGCCTTCCTGCTGCCTGATGAAGGTCGACGCGTTCTGCTGGATATCGCCGATATCGATCGATCGAAAACCATAGGTCAGCCGCTGCGACAGATACTCGACGATCTCATAACCGGATCGCAGATTAAGTCCGGTCGTGCGCTCGCTGTAGGAACTCTGCCGCTGCAGGTTGCGGGTGATCCGGAAGATATCGAATCCCGCCGACAGGTTCTGGTCAAGGAAATAGGGCTCGGTAAATCCGAAATCAATTTCCTGGCGCTTCTGGGCCGCGCGCAGGTCAAGGCGGACCGTCTGCCCACGGCCAAGCAGATTGCGCTCGGTGATACCACCGACAATCAGCGCGCCAAGCGATGACGAGTAGCCAACACCGACATTGATTTCCCCGGTCGAACGTTCGGTAACCTTGACATCGACAACCGTCTTGTCCGGCGTGCTGCCCGGCGAGTTCGTGACCTCGGAGGTCTCGAAGAACCCGAGGTTGCGGATGCGTTGTCGCGACCGCCTGAGCTTGGCAGTGTTGAAGGCATCACCCTCGACCAGGCGGAATTCGCGGCGGATGACCTTGTCCAGGGTCCGAACGTTCCCCTTGATTTCGATGCGTTCGACGAAAACCTTGGGACCTTCCTGGACATCGTAGGTCAGATCGACGATTCGCGCCTCGCGATCACGGCGGGTGCGGGGCCGGATATCGACAAATGCATACCCAAAGGAGCCAGCCGCATCGGTCAGCCGATCGACCGTCTTGTCGACGAGTTCGGCGTTATACCAGTCGCCTTCCTCGGTCTGCACCGCCTCGGAAATCTGCTTCGGATCAAGGTCGCGGATCTGGGACTGGACGTCGATCTTCCCGAACCGGTAGCGATCGCCTTCCTCGATCGTGAAGGTGATCACGAAGGCCTGCTGATCCGGCGTCAGTTCGGCAATCGCCGACACGACGCGGAAATCGGCATAGCCCTTGGAAAGATAGAATCGACGCAGCTGTTCGCGATCAAAGGTCAGCCGATCCGGGTCATAGGTGTCGTCACTGGTCAGCAGCCGCCACCACGCGCTTTCGCGGGTCCGGATCGCCTCGCGCAGATCACCGTCCGAGTATCGCTTGTTGCCAACGAACTGAATGGAGCGGATCTTGGTGACCGGCCCCTCGTTGATCTCGAAAACCAGGTCGACCCGGTTCTGCGGCAACTGAATGACTTTGGGCTCGACGGTCGCTCCAAAGCGGCCGCTGCGACGGTAAAGCTCGAGGATTCTCTTGACGTCAGCCTGGACGCGGCTGCGGGTGAAGACCGTGCGTGGCCGCAGCTGGACCTCGCGTTCGATATCCTCGTCCTTCAGCCGGCGATTCCCCTCGAAGGCAAGCCGGTTGATGATCGGGTTCTCGACCACGCGGACGACAAGGACGTCGCCCTCCCTGTTAAGGGTAACATCCGCAAACAATCCGGTGGCATACAGGCTCTTCAGGGAACGATCCAGCCGATCCGGGTCGAACGGATCCCCCGTCCGGACCTGGAGATAGCTGAGGACCGTTTCCGCTTCGACCCGCTGGTTGCCGGTGATCTGGATGTCGCGGATCTCGGCAAAGCGGGTCTGTGCCAAGGCCGGGCCAGCCACGCCCAGGACAAGGCTGGCGGGCAGAACCAAAAAGAGGACCGCAAGGCAAAGCGCCTTGCGGATCGAGACCCCGGTCACGACCGTGATGCCCGGACGGAACTGCGCTTGCCGCATTTCAGGTCAAAAGCTCCTCGAAGAATGCGACAACCTTTAGCTGGACAAGGTCATTCCAGGTCACGAACAGCATGAGCGCAAACACCAGGGCAAGGCCGATCCTGAATCCATACTCCTGTGCCCGCTGGCCAAGAGGGCGGCCGCGCAAGGCCTCAATCGAATAGAACAACAGATGGCCGCCGTCGAGCATCGGAACAGGAAAAAGATTGATCAGGCCAAGATTGACCGAGAGCACGGCGATGAACCAGACCAAGCTGACAATCCCCTGCTCGGCCATATTGCCCGACATCTGGGCAATCCGCAGCGGCCCGCCAAGCTCGTCGGCCGTCCGGGTCCCCGCGATGATCTGGCCGACCGCCTTGAGCGTGCCCCAGCTCAGGTAATAGGTCTCGCGGACGGCGTACCAGAGCGAGGTCAGCGGGTCGTAGCGGACAAAGACCATGCCTGCCCGGCCGATGCCCAGCAGGCCGATCTGATGGGTCTGGCCCAGGCGATCGGTAACATCGGTCGCGCGGGGCGTGGCGGTGATGACCATTTCCCTGCCGTCACGCTTCAGGACGACGGTCATCGGCTTGCCGGGCTGGTCGCGGACCACCCGCTGGATATCCTCGAAGCGCTCGACCCTGCTGCCGTCGATGTTGACAATGACGTCGCCCGGCTTCAACCCGGCCGCCTCGGCGGCGCTGCCCTCCTGCACCGTGCCGATATCTGGCGGCGTCGAAGGTTGCCCGACAATCATGAACAAGCCGGCCAGCAGGATGATCGCGAATATGAAGTTCGACGCCGGCCCGCCGAAGACCACCCGCATCCGCTGTCCCACCCGCTTGAAGTGGAACGATAGGGCCTTGTCTTCCGGGGTCATGGCCTGCAAGCCGCGGTCAGGCCGGCTGGCCGGATCGGCATCTCCAAACATCTTCACGAAGCCGCCCAGGGGAATCACGCTGAACTTCCACCGCGTCCCGGTGCGATCCGTCCAGCCAAAAATCTCGGGCCCGAATCCGACCGAGAAGGTTTCGACCCGGACTCCGCATTGCCGCGCCATGAGGTAATGGCCAAGCTCGTGGACGAACACAACCGCGGTCAGAACGACAAGGAATGGAACGCCATATCCCCATACGCCAGACAGAAAATCAAGCATCGGCGGGCCTCCCGGTCCCTATTGTGCGACCGCAACGCCGCGCGACAGGTAAAGCGCGGTCTCGCGGGCCGAACCGTCCAGAACGCGAAGTTCGGCAAGACTGTCGAGCCGCCCATGGGCCACCCGGCCCAGGGTCTCTTCGACGACCCGGACAATATCGAGAAAACCTATTCGCCTGGCCAGAAACTGCCCGACGGCAATCTCGTTTGCGGCGTTCAAAACGGCGGGGCCACCCGGACCGCTTGCCAGGGCTTCGCGGGCCAGACGCAAGGCCGGAAAACGGGCGTCGTCCGGCGGCAGAAAATCAAGCCGCCCGACCGACGCAAGATCGAGCCGTTTCACGCCGGCCGAGATTCGACCGGGCCAGCCCAGGGCAACGGCAATCGGTGTCCGCATATCGGGCGAGCCCAGCTGCGCCAGGACAGACCCATCCACATAAGAAACCAGGCTATGCACGATCGATTGCGGGTGAACGACGACATCGATCCGCTCGGCCGGGACAGGAAACAGGCGGCACGCCTCGATCAGCTCAAGGCCCTTGTTCATCATGGTTGCGGAATCGACCGAGATCTTGGCTCCCATGTCCCAATTCGGATGGGCGACCGCCTGCTCGGGGGTCGCCGCCGCCATGGCTTCACGGCTGGCCCGCAGGAACGGTCCGCCCGACGCGGTCAGGATAATCTTCTCAACCGTTTCGGGCGCGTCGAAATCAAACACCTGAAAAATCGCGCTGTGCTCGGAATCGACTGGGACCAGGGTCGCCCGATGCTCTTGCACGGCCGCCATGATCAATGGTCCGGCACACACCAGACATTCCTTGTTGGCCAGGGCGACGGTGGTGCCGGTTGCAATCGCTGCCAGCACCGGTTCAAGACCGGCCGCGCCGACAATCGCACCCATCACCCAATCCGACGGCAGAGCCGCGGCTTCCACCACCGCTTCCGGCCCCGCCGCAACGGCGATCCCGGTTCCCGCCAGATGATTTTTGAGGGCCAGGTACTTGCTTGGATCGGCAACGACGGCAAGGCGTGGCCGAAGCTTTTGCGCCTGCTGGGCCAAGCGGTCGACATTCCGATTGGCCGTCAGCGCGACCACCTCGTAGCGGTCCCGATCTTCGCCGATCAAGGCAACCGTATTCTGGCCGACCGAACCGGTGGCGCCCAGAATGGAGACCCGTTTCCGCCGCAGGCCCGATGAAGAGCGGGCGGCGCCGGAGCTGCGATCATCGCCAGCCAAGCGGGCTCTCCCCCGTCATGACGACCAGAACCCAAAGGACGGGCGCGGCCAGCAACAGGCTATCCAGCCGATCGAACAGTCCGCCATGGCCCGGGATCGCATCGCCGCTATCCTTCAGCCCGAAATGCCGCTTGATGGCCGATTCCAAAAGGTCACCCGCTTCAGCCGCCAACCCGATCAGCAAAGCAGCGCCCGCGCTCGCAGCCCCTGGCTGTCCGTCCAGCGCAAACATCAGCCCCACCCCGACCGCGACCGCCAGTCCAAGCCCGCCCAGGGCTCCGCTCCACGTCTTAGCCGGGCTGATCGACGGCGCCAGGCGCGGCCCGCCAATGACCCGACCCGCAACATAACCGCCGATGTCGGTAGCCCAAACCGTTCCAAATAACCATAGGGTTGTATCCGCCCCCCCACCCGCGGCGCCGTGCAGCCCGATCATAGCGACCGCTGGTAAACCAATATAGAAGGTTCCGAGGCATCGCCAAAACACCACATCTTGACCATCCAGGCGGGCGGCCCCAGCCGTTGCGGCCGCACCGGCCAGGCAGGCCACCAGCCCCGCCTGTACCGAATGGCCCCAGGCAAGCAGCACCATCAGGGCGACGCTGACGGCCAGAACGCCGCCGCCCCCCGTCCCGGCGTCGTCCGCGCGCCGGCAAAGACGGTCCCATTCCAACGAAAGCAGGGCAGCCACCCCGACCACCGCGGCGGGATAGATGGGGTCACCGGCCAGGACGGCCAGAATTGTGGCAGGAGCAAGAACGGAAGCAGAATAGATGCGAAGCCGCAGATTGCGCCCGGCCACGTCAGCCAAGCCGGGCCCCGTAGCGCCGCTCGCGCTTCTGATATTCCGAGATCACATTGGCCAGATCTTCTTTGTCAAAGTCTGGCCATAACTTGTTGACGAATATGAATTCTGAATAGGCCGATTGCCACAACAGAAAATTGCTCAGGCGCTGTTCGCCGGCGGTCCGGATGATCACGTCCGGGTCGGGAATCCCGTGTGTGCCAAGATAGCGCTCGAACAGATCTTCCGTGACGTCATCCGGATCAAGCAGCCCGGCCCGGACCTGTTCGCTGATGAGACGGGTCGCGCGGACAATCTCGTCCCGGCTGCCATAGCTCAGGGCGACCGTCATGGTCAGACGGTTGTTCTGCGCCGTGCTTTCCTCGGCATCGGTAATCAGGGCGACGATCTCGGGTGCCAGCCGCGACCGATCGCCGATCATCCGGATCCGAACGCCATTGGATCGGAGGGTACTGATCTCGTTGCGGAGATAAAGCCGCAACAAGCCCATCAGATCGGAAACTTCGTCCTTCGGTCTTTTCCAGTTCTCGGACGAAAAGACGTAAAGAGTGAGATACGAAATCCCAAGCTCGATGGCGCTGGATACGGCGCGCCGGACGGCTTCCGCCCCCTGGCGATGCCCCAGCGACCGGGGAAGACCCCGCGCCTCGGCCCACCGGCGGTTGCCATCCATGATGATGGCGACATGGACCGGCGGCGCTGCCAGCGCCTGAACAGGCGAGCTCGATGCCACCGTCATGGGCTCAGACCTGCATGATCTCCGCTTCCTTCGCCTTGGCAAGCTCGTCGATCTTGGCAATCGTGCGGTCGGTCAATTGCTGAACCCGCTGGCTCTGGTCGCGATGCTGGTCTTCGGATATCTCGCCTTCCTTTTCCAATCTCTTAAGGCGATCCATCCCTTCGCGGCGAACATTGCGGACGGAAACCCGGGCCTGTTCGGCATAACGTCCTGCCGCCTTGCCCAGCTCGACCCGACGCTCGCGGGTCAGTTCCGGAATTGGCACGCGAATGACGCCGCTGTCAGCCATCGGGTTAAGACCGAGATTGGCCTCGCGGATCGCCTTTTCCACCGCCGATTGCAGCCCGCGATCCCAGACCTGGACGGTCAGCATGCGCGGGTCCGAAACGCTTACGCTTGCCACCTGGCTGAGGTGCATCTTGCTGCCATAGGCATCGACCGTCACCGGTTCGAGCAGGTTGGTGCTGGCGCGGCCAGTGCGAAGGCCACCGAATTCCTTGCGAAGGATGTCGACCGCACCCGACATCCGGCGCTCCAGGTCATTGAAATCGAGTCCACTCACGGCGCTACCCCGATTCATTGATAAGGGTGAAGTTCCCCGTCCCGGTCACAGCACCGGCGATCGAGCCCGGAGTCTGTAACGAAAACACGAGAATGGGAATACTGTTCTCGCGCGCGAGCGCGATGGCCGCCGTATCCATCACCTGGAGGTTCCGGGTTACAACCTCGTGATAGGTCAGGCGATCAAACCGCGTCGCGGTTTTGTCTTTTTTCGGATCGGCGGTATAGACGCCGTCCACCTGGGTCGCCTTGAGAAGGGCCCGACAGCTCATTTCGGCGGCCCGCAGCGCCGCCGCCGTATCGGTGGTAAAGAACGGGTTGCCGGTTCCCGCCGCGAAGATGACCACCCGCCCCTTTTCCATGTGCCGGATCGCCCGACGACGGATATAGGGCTCGCAGACGGTCGCCATCGGAATGGCGGACAGGACCCGTGTCGGGATCCCCTTGCGCTCAAGGGCATCCTGCATCGCCAGCGCATTGATCACGGTGGCAAGCATTCCCATGTAGTCGCCGGTCGCGCGATCCATCCCCGGCGCGACATTGGCGGCGCCACGAAAGATGTTGCCGCCGCCGATCACCAGGCAGATCTCGGCGCCCATGGCGTAGACCGCCTTCACTTCTCCCGCGATGCGGGAAATCTCGTCGGCGTCAAATCCAAATCCGCCGCGACCGAGCGCTTCACCCGAAAGTTTGATCAGCACCCTGCGATAGAGGGGCGAAGCCATCATGTCCTCCGGCGCCTGGCCGGCGGGCACGCGATCCGGCCGAAGCGTCTTTCTGTGCGGTGTTCAACCCAGGCGCGGCGCCCTAGCCGCGCAGCGTTTTTGCAACCTCGGCAGCCAGATCGGTTTCAACCTTCTCGATACCTTCGCCCAGGGCAAAGCGATGGAACGCGGTGACCTTGACCGGCTTGCCAAGTTCCTTCGCCAGCCCGGCCAGAACCTTGCCGACCTTTTCCTTGCCGTCGATCACGAAAACCTGTTCGAGCAGGACGCTGTCTTCGTAGAATTTGCGCAACCGGCCCTCGACCATCTTCTCGACGACATCGGCGGCCTTGCCCGATGTCGCGGCCTGTTCACGCAGGATGTTGCGCTCGCGCTCGACGGCGGCGGGGCTCAGACCCTCGATCGTCACCGACAAGGGGTGTGCCGCCGCCACATGCATGGCGAGCTGCTTTCCAAACGCGGCCAGGCGGGCCGGATCGCCGTCCGATTCCAGCGCCACCAGAACGCCAATCTTGCCCAGGCCCGGGACCAGCGCATTGTGCATATAGCCGGCAACCACGCCCGGCTTGGCCACCAGCACGGCGGAACGCCGGAGCGACATGTTCTCGCCGATCGTTCCGATCATCGCGGTCAGGGAATCGGCCACCGACTTGCCAGTGCTGCTGAGCGTGGCCGCCTTGAGCGATTCGACATCGCCCCCCCGATCCCGCGCCAGTTCCGCCACCTCCGCGACGAACTTCTGGAAGGTATCGTTGCGCGCCACGAAATCGGTTTCCGAGTTGATCTCGACGACGGCGCCGACGCCATGGCCAAGCGCAAGGCCGACCAGCCCTTCGGCTGCCACGCGACCGGCCTTCTTGGCCGCCGCGGCCAGGCCCTTCTTGCGCAGCCAGTCGACGGCCTCTTCCAGATTGCCCCCCGTCTGCCCAAGCGCGGTCTTGCAGTCCATCAGTCCCGCGCCGGTTTTCTCGCGGAGCTCTTTGACCAGAGCGGCGGTGATTTCAGCCATGGCTTCTTACCTGATGATTCGTCCGTTGATCGGTGGGGTGCGGGCATGGCGCCCGCACCCTGTTATACCTGGGCTTCGTTAGGCCTAGTTCGTTAGGCCTGGGCTTCGGCTTGGGTGTCGTCCGGCAGCGACTCGACTGGCGCATCGGCCAGTTCCCCGACATCGCCGCCCGAGCGCATGATCTCCTGTTGAAGGCCATCGAGAACCGAATCGGCGATCAGTTCGCAATAGGTCTGAACGGCGCGGGTCGCATCGTCATTGCCCGGAATCATGTAGGTCACACCGTCGGGGTCGCTGTTGCTGTCCAGGATTGCAACGACCGGAATGCCGATCTTCCGCGCCTCTTGAACGGCGATCGCTTCCTTGTTGGTATCGATGATGAAAAGCATGTCGGGAAGCGCGCCCATTTCCTTGATGCCGCCCAGCGTGCGGTCGAGCTTTTCATGTTCACGACGCAGGTTGAGCAGCTCTTTCTTTGTGTAGCCGGTACCCTTTTCCTCATCCGCCTTGCGAAGCTGTTCTTCCAGGTCGCGAAGGCGGCGGATCGAGACGGAAACCGTACGCCAGTTGGTCAGCATGCCGCCCAGCCAGCGATGGTTCACAAAGTATTGACCGCAGCGATGCGCGGCATCGGCAACGGGCTTGCTGGCCTGCTTCTTGGTGCCAACGAACAGGACGCGGCCACCCTTGGCCGCCACGTCGCGAACCGCCACCAGAGCCTGGTGAAGGAGTGGAGCGGTCTGCTGCAGGTCGATGATATGAACGCCGTTGCGGTTGAAATGGGGGCCATTTTAAGTTCCAGCGCTGGGTGCGATGGCCGAAATGAACGCCCGCTTCAGCAGCGGCGCATCGAAAAAGTCGGGATTTCATGGGAATAATTCCTTTTATCCGGTTGATCCGCCGTGGATTTTAGCCCTGACACCGGTCAGGGCACCGAGATCGGCCCGATGCCAAGCCTGACACTTTGCCAAGCATGACAAAAGGCCGTCACTCCACGTGGGGTGTAACGCGGAGCCTAGATAGCCTGTGTGCTCCCGTATTGCAAGCGATTGGCGATGCTTGCCAATTTGCCTGACGGCGGCTGGCCGACCCGCGGGGCGATGGCCGAGCGGCCCTAAAGCTCCTCGGCCGCCGTGACCCCCGAAAGCCTGAGAACCTCGACCGCCAGGGATGGCGCAACCTCGTAGTGGCCGGCCAGGGTGACCTCGGCTTCGCCGCCGCCCGCCACCGGCACGACAAGGCAGATCCGGCCACGGCCGGACGCCAGCTTCTCGACCATCCGGCGAAGACCATCCAACGGCAGGGCGTTCCCAACCCGGATCCGGAGCCCCGTCCCCGCGTCCCGCACAGCGTCGTCCAGGGGCTGGATCGTCTGGGCGGTCATCCGGACATCGCCTTCGTCCAGCCGCAAATCAACCGACACCAGGACCGGCGTACCCGGCTCCAGCAAGGGCCGGGCGGTCGAAGAAGCTCGGAAAACACCGTTACCTCGAACACTCGTCGGATCCGAGACCTGCACGAAAGCGAATAGGTGCGCCCACGCGCGCCGAGGTCGTTCCGCCCCGCCGACCACGACGCCGGCCAGCTTCACCCGCGTCGAGCCGCCGCCGCCCAGGCGCACCCCCACCGCCGAAGACGGCAGGACCTTGGCCGTTGCAGGCTGCGCCCATAGGCATCGAGGGTGAGCAGAAGGAGTAAAATCCGATCGCCTCGAACTCGTGGCGCAGCCGGTCGAGAGCGCTCCATTCCTCGACCGCTGGCAGGGGGGCCGATCGCCGTCCCCACCGCCGGCGCCGTTCGCGCCCCCGAATAGACTGTGCTGCCCGCCCTCGCGCTCGCTTGCCGCCGCGCTTGCCAGCTTCACCAGCCGGTCCGCGACGCCAGGGTCTGGCCGGTTGTTGAACTGTCGAAGGCGCCGCCGTCTTGGGTGCACCAGCTGGCGCTTGTTGACCGGCGCCGATCAGGCGCTGGGCCAGGTCATAGAGATCGCGAAAGGCGCCCTGGGCGCGGCGTTCGGCCACCAGGGAATGCGACGTCGCTGGTCACCAGGCTGGATCGCGCCCAGCGCAGCGGCGTTGCGCGTAGTCGTATCGATCAGCAGGCCGAAAATTCCGCATCGGACCGATTCACATCTGGCGTCAGTAACGGGATGCCAAGCCGCGCCAGTTCCTGGCGGAAATGGTTGAGCTTGTCGGTATTGCCGCTATCAAGCGTCATCGATGCGGCCATGAACTCGACCGGGTAGTTCGCCTTCAGATACGCGGTCTGATAGGCAACCAGAGCATAGGCGGCGGCATGCGACTTGTTGAACCCGTAGCCCGCAAACTTTGCCACGTGATCAAAAATCTGGCTGGCGCGCGCCGTGGCAACGCCACGCGCAACCGCGCCCTTGATGAAATCGTTACGCTGGGCATCCATCTCGGCCTTGATCTTCTTGCCCATGGCGCGGCGCAGAAGATCGGCCCGGCCAAGGCTGTAGCCAGCCAGAACCTGGGCGATCTGGAGAACCTGCTCCTGATAGATCATCACGCCCATGGTTTCCTTGAAGTTCCTTCGAGGGCGGGGTCCAGATAATCCGGCTCCTCGTCGCCGCGCTTGCAGGCGATGTAGCGCGGAATGTTGTCCATCGGCCCCGGCCGATAGAGCGCGACCAGGGCGATGATGTCTTCGAAGCGGTCGGGTTTCAGCTTTTCCAGCACGTCGCGCATGCCCGAGCTTTCAAGCTGGAACACGCCGTCGTCTCGCCCTGACCCAACATCTCGTAGGTGCGGTGGTCATCGGCAGCAGGCTGCGGAATCGAGGGCGATGCGGCGTGCCTTCAACAGATCGACCGCCCCGCTGCGCCAGCACCGTCAGCGTCTTCAGCCCAAGGAAGTCAACTTCACCAGTCCGCGGCCTTCTCGACATATTTCATCGAAGAAACTGGGTGACCGGCATGTCCGGACCGGGGATCGCGGTAAAGCGGCACCAGTTCGGCAAGCGGGCGGTCGCCGATCACCAGCCCGGCGGCGTGGGTCGAGGCGTGGCGATACAGCCCTTCAAGCTTGAGGGCGATGCCGATCATTCGTGCAACCGCCGGGTCTTCGTCGCGGGCCGCCTGCAGCAGCGGCTCGTTGTCAATGGCCTGGGCCAGCGTCACGGGATTGGCGGGATTGTTCGGCACCAGCTTGCAGATGCGATCGACCTGCCCATAGGGCAGTTCCAGAACGCGCCCGACATCGCGCAGCACCGCACGGGCCTGCAGCTTTCCGAAGGTGATGATCTGTGCGACCCGGTCATGGCCATAGCGGTTCTGCACATAGCGGATCACCTCGTCGCGGCGGTCCTGGCAGAAATCGATGTCAAAGTCGGGCATCGACACGCGTTCAGGATTGAGAAAGCGCTCGAACAGCAGCCCGAAGCGCAGCGGGTCCAGATCGGTGATGGTCAGGGCCCAGGCGACGACTGACCCGGCGCCCGATCCGCGGCCGGGGCCGACCGGAATGGATTGCGCCTTCGCCCACTGGATGAAATCCGCGACGATCAGGAAATAACCAGCGAAGCCCATGCGGACGATGACATCGAGCTCGTAATCCAACCGCTCGCGATAGGATCTGACGCGCCGATCACGCTCGTCGTCCGAAAGATCGGCCGGGATCGTCCCCACCTGGCCCAGCCGGCGATCAAGCCCATCCTTCGCCTTGTGGCCAAGCCAGCTTGCCTCATCCTGGTCGGCTGGCACCGGGAAAGCCGGCAGGATCGGATCGCGCGATTTCACCATGAACGCGCAGCGCCGGGCGATGACCAGCGTGTTGTCCGCCGCATCGGGAAGATCCGCGAACAGGGCGCGCATCTCGGCCGCA
The DNA here is from genome assembly GCA_046348645.1 of Alphaproteobacteria bacterium. Classification (GTDB taxonomy): domain Bacteria; phylum Pseudomonadota; class Alphaproteobacteria; order JAXMDU01; family JAXMDU01; genus JAXMDU01. Next base: position 20,968 of record JAXMDU010000008.1, on the reverse strand, counting down.
TTTTTGAACCGGTGCTCGGCGGTGACGCGGCGCCGTTCGGTTTGGCTCATGGTCGTGCCGCCCGCGATGCAAAGCAGCGCGTCATGGGCCTCGTAAAGGTCGGCGGTGGCGAAGAAACATTCGTTCACCGCGACCAAGGGCAGGTGAAGACCATCGGCTAGGCTGACCAGCCTGGGCTCGATGCGGCGCTCGATATCCTGGCCATGGCGGTGGATCTCGACATAACAGCGCCCGGCAAACGACCGTGCCAGCGCCTTCAGTGCGTCTTCCGCCAGATCGTCGCGCCCCTCGGCCAGCAGCCGGCCGACCGGTCCGGCGGGACCGCCGGTCAGGCAGATCAGCCCCTCGTTGAAATGATCAAGGTCGGCAAGGCTGGCGCGCGGCGTCTCGCCCGCCGGGGTCTCAAGATAGGCCTTGCTGACAAGGCGGACCAGGTTCCGGTAGCCCGTTTCGTTCTGGCACAAAAGAACAATCGAATCCGGATCGGGTGCCCGCCCTTCGCGGGCAAGCCGGTCGCCCTTGTAGGCCGTTGGCGAGTCGGATGCGATCCGCGCCACAAAGACCTGGGCGCCAATGATCGGCTGGATGCCCGCAGTCGCGGCCGCGGCCGAGAATTCAAGCCCGCCGAACAGATTGCCGGTATCGGCAAGCGCCACCGCCGGCATGGCGTTGGCACGGCAAAGCGCGGCGATCTCGTCGATCTTGAGCGCACCCTCGGAAAGCGAATAGGCGGAATGAACCCGGAGATGGACGAAATCAGCGTGTGCCATGATGCGCCATCCTAATTCGCCCGATGGGTGGCAGCCAGCCCATCATCAGCCAGCCTATCATCAGGACGGGATGATCCGTTCGGCCTGAAAGCGACGGAAATAGTCAAGGAACATCGTCTCGCTGTCGACGACATCGTGGAACCCGAACTGGCGGGCCTTGGTCATGGATGAAATATCGTCCATGTCGCGGGCCAGGATGTTGTCACCGAAGGCCCATTGGCCGAGGGCCTCGAACCTGAGCGGCCTCAAGCCATGCTTGCGCACGATCAGGTCCCAGAGCGGCCCCTTGTCGGCCATGAATTCGCTCAGCCGGATCGGAAACACGCCGCCCGGCTTCATGCCGAAGAAGCGGGCGATCTTCGGCCATACGTTCTCCCAGCGGAACAGATCGCCATTCGTCAGGTTGAAGGCGTTGTTGGCGCAACGCGGCTCTGTCGCGACCCATACCATGGCGCGCGCCAGAAGATCGGCCTCGGTCGCCTGCTTGATCGACCGATAGCATTGGGGTGTGCCCGGAAACCGGAGTGGCAGGCCGAGTTCTTTCGATATGGCCGCATAGGCGGCAAGCAGCATCATGAGATTCTGGGCCGCGTCGAGCGAGAAACCGAAGATCGTATGCGGTCTCAGGGTGGACCAGGTCCAGCGCTTGCCGCGTTGCCGCTGGGCGATGTGGTCATGCTGATCGTAATAGAAGATGGGCGGCATCAGGCGCGGATCGTCTTCGCGCGCCGGTGTCTTGTACGCACCAAGATGGCTTCCATACCACTTGGTGCCATGCACCAGGTTGACATGCGCAAGGCCTTGCGCCACCGGCTCGACACCATCCATCAGGTTGACGAGCATCCGCAGATTGATGGCCGCCTCGTCGCGACGGTTGGCGACCAGCTTGTAGGCACAGTGAAAGACGTGGGTCGCATCGCCGCAGGACGCGAGCTTTTCCTTTGCGTCGTGCGGGTCTTCAAGATCGGCCGCCACATGACGGAACGATCCGTCAAGATCGGGCCGTGTGCGGCAGACGGCGATCACGTCCCAATCCGGCCGGGTCAGAAGATGGCGCGCCAGGTTGAGACCCGATACGCCGCGCGCGCCGGCGATAGGCGCCGCCTTGCGGGCCCCACCCCGCGCTTTTTTCCGCCATCAGCGCGGCCCTTCATCCCGATTTATGACTGCTCGACCAGAATACCATCGACCAGGCGCACGATGCGATCCATCCGCCGGGCAAGCTCGGGATTATGGGTGGCAACCAGGGCGCAGACCTGGGCCCCCCGAACCTGGCGCAGGAGTTCGGCAAACACCGCATCAGCGGTATGAAGATCCAGATTGCCGGTCGGTTCGTCGGCCAGCAGCACGGCAGGGCCGTTGGCCAGCGCGCGTGCGATCGCCACCCGCTGTTGTTCGCCCCCCGACAGCTTGCCCGGCACGTGGCTTTCCCGCTCGGCAAGCCCCATCGCCGCAAGAAGGGTGCGGGCGCGCTCGCGGGCCGCCGCCTGGCTGACCCCGGCAATCATCTGCGGCAGCATGACGTTTTCGATGGCGCTGAATTCCGGCAGCAGGTGATGGTACTGGTAGACGAAGCCAAGCTTGGCGCGGCGCATCTGGGTCCGGCGATCATCGCCAAGTGCGCTACACGGGGTGCCGCCGATGCGCACCTCGCCGCCGGTTGGCCGCTCGAGCAGCCCGGCGATCTGGAGGAGGGTCGATTTGCCTGCTCCCGACGGGCCGACCAGGGCCACGATTTCACCGGGGCGGATTGCAAGGTTGACGCCCTTCAAGACATCGACCGCCGTTTCCCCCTGGTCGAACCGGCGCAGAACGCCGATCAGATCGAGCGCCGCACCGACATCATTCATAGCGCAGGGCCTCGACCGGATCGAGACGGGCGGCTCGCCAGGCCGGATAGATCGTCGCCAGGAACGCCAGCGCCAGCGCCATGCCGACCACGGCGATCACGTCCTCGGCATAGAGCCGCGACGGAAGCTGCGACAGGAAATAGATTTCCGCCGCGAAAAGATCGGTCCCCGTCAACGACTGCAACCATTGCCGCATCGTCTCGATATTGTCGGCGAACACGACGCCCAGGATGACGCCCGCGACCGTTCCCATGATGCCCAGGCTCGCACCGCTCAGCAGGAAGATGCGAAGAATCATGCCCCGGGTCGCGCCCATGGTGCGAAGGATGGCGATATCGCGCCCCTTGTCCTTCACCAGCATGATCAGGCCGGAAATGATGTTGAACGCCGCCACCATGATGATCAGGGTCAGGATCAGGAACATGACGTTCCGTTCCACCTTGATGGCGTTGAAGAAGCTCGCATTGGCCCGCTGCCAGTCATAGACCTGAAAATCCCGCCCCAGGGTGACGGCCAGCGCCCGCGCCAGCGCCGGGGCCCGGTCGGCCTGATCGACCATGACTTCGATGCCGGTCGCCGCTCCCTCGAGATTGAAGTAGCGCTGGGCGGCATCAAGCGGCATGAAAACGAAGGTCGAATCGTATTCGAACATGCCCACCTCGAAGGTGGCAACAATCGTATAGGCGCGCAGCCTGGGCACCGTCCCGAACGCCGTCACGTTGCCCTTGGGCGAAATCAACGTGATCCGGTCCCCGACCCCGAGCCCGAGCTTGCCCGCCAAGCGGGCGCCGATGACCACCGCGTCATCGCCGGCCAGCGCATCAAGGGACCCCGCGACGATCTTGCCGGCAATCAGCGGGCGGGTCTTGAGGTCGGCCAACCGCAGGCCCCGCACCAGGGCGCCGCTGGACGACCCGGACCGCCCGCCCGTCGCCATCACCTGCCCGTCGACAATCGGCACGGCGCTCTGGACGCCCTGGACCTGCAACGTGCGGCGCGCAAGCTGGTCGTAGTCGCTGATCGCGCCCGCCACATTCAAGACGGTGAGATGCCCGTTGACGCCCAGGATCCGGTTGAGCAGTTCCTCGCGAAAGCCGTTCATCACCGACATGACGATGATGAGGGTCGCAACACCCAGGGCAATGCCCGCCAGGGAAAAACCCGCAATGACCGAGATGAAACCTTCGCTTCGCCGCGCACGGAGATAGCGGAATGCGACGAGTCGCTCGAAGGGGGAAAACATCCGCCGGCCGATCAGGCGGCGCCGAAGCGCGCGAGCGCCGCTTCGATCGGCACGTCTTCCTTGGCGCCGGTCTTGCGGTTTTTCACCTCGATCCGGCCAGCGGCCGCGCCGCGCGGCCCCACAACGATCTGCCAGGGCACGCCGATCAGGTCCATGTCGGCGAACTTGGCGCCGGCGCGCTCGGCCCGGTCATCGTAAAGCACGTCGACCCCCGCATCCCGCATCCGCCGATAGACCGTTTCGGATACCTGGCGGCAGGCGTCATCGTCGGAGCGCAGATTGACGATCCCCACCCGATAGGGCGCCACCGGCTCGGGCCAGATGATCCCGGCATCGTCATGGCTTGCCTCGATCAGAGCGGCAACCAGGCGCGAGACCCCGATCCCATAGGACCCCATCTCGACCGCGATGTCCTCGCCGTTCGGGCCGCTGACCACGGCCTGCATCGCCTTCGAATACTTGGTGCCAAAATAGAAGATATGCCCAACCTCGATGCCGCGCGCCGTGACCAGGTCAGCCGGCGCCACCGGGCAGGTGGCGGCATTGTGTTTCTCGCCGGTTGCGGCATAAAGCGACGTGCAGCGCGCGACCAGCGGTGCGAGATCGTCCTCGTAGCGCTCGGTAATCGCGAAGGGGTCGAATTCCAGCCATTGGCGGTGGCAGAAGACCTCGCTTTCACCGGTGTCGGCCAGGATGATGAATTCGTGGCTGAGATCGCCGCCGATCGGGCCCGATTCAGCCTGCATCGGAATGGCCTTCAGTCCCATCCGCGCGAAGGTGCGCAGATAGGCCAGGAACATCTTGTTGTAGGACCGGCGCGCCCCCGCATAGTCAAGGTCGAAGGAGTAATTATCCTTCATCAGGAATTCGCGCCCGCGCATGACCCCGAACCTGGGGCGGATCTCGTCCCTGAATTTCCAGTGAATCTGGTAAAGCTGCTTGGGCAGGTCGCGATAGCTTCGGATGTAGCTGCGGAAGATGTCGGTCACCTGTTCCTCGGCGGTCGGTCCGTACAGGAACTCCCGCTCGTGCCGGTCGATGATGCGAAGCATCTCCTTGCCATAGCCGTCGTAGCGGCCGCTCTCGCGCCACAGGTCGGCCGACTGGATGGTCGGCATCAGGACTTCCTGCGCGCCAGCGGCGTCCTGCTCCTCGCGGACGATCTGCTCGACCTTGCGCAGGACCTTAAGCCCCAGCGGCAACCAGGCATAGATGCCGGCGCTGGTCTGGCGGATCATCCCGGCCCGCAGCATCAGCCGGTGCGACACGATCTGCGCCTCGGCCGGCGTTTCCTTCAGGGTCGGCAAGAAAAGTTCGGAACGACGCATCGATCATATCTCCCGCGCGAGCGGGCGGACTTTAGGCGCTCGGTCCGAGCCCTGGCAACAGCGCTTGCAACTTCAGCGGCGGGCGGGGCGGCGTTCCTGGCAAAGCGCAGACAACAGCGCCTGTTCCTCGTCCAGGATCGGCTCTCCGTTGAAATAGGCGCTGCCGTCGGGCGTGACTGTCACATAACCAAGCTTTGCCTCGCCGGCATAGAGCGTCGCGTTGGGCGGCAGGTTGAAACGTCTCTGAAGATCGACCGTGATTTCCACAGCATAGGATTCAGGCAGCCGCAGCGGGCGTTGCGCGCCGCTTCCTTCCGCCGGCGGCACCGCCTGTCCATAGGCGTCGACGCCAGGCTGATAGGTTGCGCCCGGCTCGGGCCTGTGGACGACCAGCCGGGCACAATCCTCGTCTGTAATTTGTACAATTATGGGGGCGGCCCTGGTGACGGCGGCGGGCGCCCGGCCCTGAGGCTGAGCTTGGGCCTGGACCTGCGCCTGGGCCGCGCCCGGCCAGCCGTTCGGGTCCGAAAAAGCCGCAAAAACAGTCGTTAACGTGCTGATAATTATTATTTTTTTCATAAAATGTCCATCCCCACCCGCGGCCCGGGCCACCAAAAACAGGTAGGCGCTCTGGCCGTCCCGTACCAGGGGGCTGCCGGTTCGGCGCCCTTGGCCCTGGCCTCACAGCCCGCGTGACCCCGCCGCGGTTCTCGCCTAGTATGGCGGTCGCGGCGGGTACAAGCCATGTCGCCCACCGCAGGGCCGCTTCCCAGGTTTCGGGAGGGAATGCGCCTCGCAAGGAGCAGCGCAACAGAACAAGACCAGGTTCGCGCTTCTTGCCGTTCAAAAAAGGAGACGGGTACCGGTATCGGGCTCGTCTCCTTTTCTTTTTTCAGCTTTTCTTTTGTCAGGCGCCAACGCCTGCCCGCATCCACGGCGGATCGAGTGCGGCAATGCGGCGATAGACAGGGCAATCCGGCCGATGCGCGCCCTGAAGATGGCCAAGGCTCATCAGGAATTCGCCGGTAATCTCGCCACCGGTGAAGACGAACGTCTTGCGGAACAGCGTCACCCAGGCGCCCTTGTCGCGCGGATGTCCCGCATCAAGCCACGCGGCGAAAGAGCCGTGGCTGGCACGAAGGGCCTGGATTCGCTTTGCGTTCTCGATGGCAGCGTCGATCTTCAGCCGGTTCCTGATGATCCGCTCATCCGCCAGAAGCCGGGCGCGGTCCCGCGCGCCGAACGATGCCACCTTGTCAACCACGAACCCCGCATAGGCGTTACGGAAGTTTTCCCGCTTCTTGAGGATGGTAAGCCAGGAAAGACCGGCCTGATTGATTTCAAGAACCAGCCGTTCGAACAGCACCGTCTCGTCGCGTGATGGAAAGCCGTACTCGCGATCATGGTAGGGGCCATGCAATGGATGGCCGGGCGCCGCATCGCAGTAGCTCATCCGTTCCAATCCTCGATCGCGAAGATGTCATACTGGACAGCCACCCAGACAAGAGCGGTCACGATCGCGGCCAGAACCGATGTCACAAGCGCCTTGCGCAGCAGATGGGGCCGTTCGGGCGCGCTTGTTGCGTGGCCGGGTTCGGGCTGCCCTGAAACCTTGACGCCCCAGGGCAGGACCGCGAACAGCACGATCCACCAGGCGACGAAATAGACCCCAACAAGGGTGAGCCAATCCATCGCGCCGCGTCCACGCCGGCCGGGTCAGGCCTGCTCGATCTCGACCAGGGTGCCGCAGAAGTCCTTTGGATGAAGGAACAGGACCGGCTTGCCATGCGCGCCGATCCTTGGTTCGCCGTCACCCAGGATCCTGGCGCCGTTCGCTTTCAGCGTGTCGCGGGCGGATCGAATGTTGTCCACCTCGTAGCAGACATGGTGGATGCCGCCATCGGGGTTGCGCTTCAGGAAATTGGCGATCGGCGAGTCGGCCCCCAGGGGATGGAGAAGCTCGATCTTGGTATTGGGCAGCTCGACGAACACGGTGATCACGCCATGGTCGGGCTGATCAACCGGCTTCGAAACATTGGCCCCTAGGACATTGCGATACTTTGCCATTGCGGCCTGCAGGTCGGGAACGGCAATGGCGATGTGGTTGAGACGGCCGATCATGAACTGGTCATCCTCATGGTTGCAGGGAAAGCCGGGCCCGTGGCCCGCGCCCGATCATACTAGATGCGTACCACATGGATCTCGGCAACCGGCTTTTTTCCCAGCCGGTCGCGAACGACACGGCGCAGCGCGGCACGGGCGACCTCGCGGACCCGATCGTCGTCGTTCGAATCCCGGCCAAGCCCTGTCACCGCCGCTTCAAGCTCGGCCACGGCTTCGGCCAGCAGCTCGTCGCCGTCGGCGTCCTCGGGATCAATCAGGCCGGGGGCGGTGACCTGGGGATCGGCCATCAACCGACCGCGCCGGTCAAGCACCAGGGTCGCCAAGAGCGAGCCATTGAACGAGGCGCGGCGCCGGTCGCGGATCACCTGGCTATCAAGGGGCAGAAGCCTGGGGCCATCCACGACCAGACGGCCCGCCGGTACCTGGGCCACCGTTTCGACCGGACCGGGCGCCAGCCGCACCACATCGCCGTTCGCGACAAGCTTGGTGGCAGGCACCTGGCAGTCCTGGGCCAAATGGGCGTGGGCGGAAAGATGGCGCATCTCGCCATGGACCGGAATGGCAAGATGCGGCCGCACCCACTGATACATGCGGGCAAGCTCGGCCTGTGCCGGGTGGCCGGACACATGCACCGGCGGTCGCTCGATGTCACGATCTCGAGCCCCATCTGGCTCAATCGGTTCTGCAAGGCGAAGATCGCCTTTTCGTTGCCGGGGATCACCCGCGACGAGAACACCACCACGTCGCCGCGATCCAGGCGGATCGAGCGGAAATTCCCGGCCGCGATGCGCGGCAGGGCGGCCCGCGCCTCGCCCTGGCTTCCCGTGCAGATAATGACGATCTGGCCCCGCGCGACGGTCTGGACTTCGTCTTCGGTCAGAAACTCGGGCAGCCCGCGCAGGTAGCCCGCTTCGCGCGCCGCCTCGACCATCCGCCAGAGCGAGCGTCCGACCAGCGCAACCTTTCGCCGATGCTTCGTCGCGGCATGAACGATGCTTTCCAAGCGCGCAATGTTGCTGGCGAAACAGGCAACGACGATCCGCTCGCGGTATTCCCCGAACAGCTTGACAAGCTCGGTCCGGACGCTGGCCTCGGACCCCGATTGGCCGGCGATCAGGGCGTTGGTCAGATCGCCGACCAGGGCCAGCACCCCTTCCCCGCCAATCGTCTTGAGCTTGGCCTCGTCGGTCACGTCGCCGACCAGGGGGTCGGGGTCGATCTTCCAATCACCGGTATGCAGGACAAGGCCGGCCCTGGTGCGAATGGCCAGGGCATTCGGCTCGGGGATCGAATGGGTCAGCGTGACCAGTTCGATATCGAACGGGCCGACCCGAAAGCGGCTGCCGAGCGCGACCTCGTGCAGGGGCACCTGATCGAAAAAGTGGGTTTCGCGAAGCTTCCGGCGCAGGAACGCCGCGGTGAACGGGGTTGCATAGATCGGAGCAGCGCAGCGCCGGCCTACAGATAGGGAACCGCGCCCAGATGGTCCTCGTGGGCGTGGGTCAGAACAAGGCCGGCCAGCCTGGCCCGCCGCTCGACGATGAAGGCCGGGTCCGGGGTCATGACGTCGATGCCCGGCATGGTCTCGCCCCCCGAAGGTCACGCCCAGATCGACCATCAGCCAGTGGCCGTCATGGCCATAGAGGTTGAGATTCATGCCGATCTCGCCGCTTCCCCCAAGCGGCAGGAACAACAGGTCATCGGCGCCCGGCACCAGCCGGCGGTTGGCCATGTTCATCGCGAACGCTTCATTGGCCAGAGTTGAGGCGATAGACCTCGAGCAGGCCGTGCATGGTCAGGTCGCGATCGAGATGGTCGATGGTGGTCGTCGCATTCGCGAACAGCGGCGCCAAGCCCCCGGTCGCGATGACGGTCATCGCTACACCGAATTCGGCCTTGACCCGTGCGACCAGGCCCTCGATCAGCCCGACATAGCCCCAGTAGATGCCCGATCGCATGGCCGATACGGTGTCCGTCCCGATCGCCTTCTGCGGCCGGCCGATCGCGACCCGCGGCAGATGGGCGGCAGCGGCATGGAGCGCCTGCATCGACAGGTTGACGCCAGGCGCGATGATACCGCCGCGGTAATTCCCGTCCGCGTCGATCACGTCGAATGTGGTGGCGGTCCCGAAATCGATGATGATGAGCGGCCCCTTGTAGCGACGATGGCCGGCTAAGCCATTGACCAGGCGATCCGCCCCAACCTGCTCGGGGCGATCGGTCATGTTCCTGATCCCGAGCGTCACACCCGGCGCGCCGACGACGATCGGCTGAACATTGAAATAGCGCGTCGCAAGCTGGGTCAGATTGAACAGGCTTTGCGGAACGACATTGGCAATGACGACCGCATCGATCTCGCTTTTGTCGACATCCGCCATGGCCATGAGCTGCAGCAGCCAGACCGCGTACTGATCCGCGGTCCGGTTCGCATCTGTCGCCGCACGCCACTCGCCCCGCAGCGTTTCGCCGTCAAAGACGGCGAAAACGATATTGGTGTTGCCGGAATCGACCGCAAGAATCATGTCCTAGTCCACCTTCTGACCGGCTGGCTGGCCCACTGGCTGACCCGCTGGCCGGGCCGACAGCACATCGCCGGCCATGATCCGGCGCCGTTCGCCGTCCGGCCGCTCCAGGATCAGCGCGCCGTCATGATCGATGCCTGCGAAGCGTCCTTCAAGCTCGCTGTCATCAAGCTTCACCCGGATCGGCCCGAAGCGGTCATTGGCCCTGTCCCACCAGGCCGCGCGAATGGGCGCAAATCCCTGCTTCTCCCAGCGCCCGAGCCAGACCTCGATCGCGGCCACCAGGCTGCCAAGGCAGCGATCGAGACCGGTTGCGCCACCGGCCGAAGCGACGCTTGTCACCGGATAGGGCAGCCCGTCAGGGTGATGGGCCAGATTGATCCCGATCCCGATCACGACCCAGCCATCGCTGGCCCCCTGTTGCCACGACCCTTCAAGAAGGATCCCTGCCACCTTGCCGCCGTTCAACAAGACATCGTTCGGCCACTTGAGGGTCACGGACCGGGCCGGCACGCCCATGGCCGCGATGGCATCGGCGGTGGCCAGCGCGGCAACGAACGTCAGCTGGGCCAGCGAAGCCGGCGGGCCGGCCGGCCGCAGCAGGATCGAGCAGAAGACGTTGCCGCGCGGGGAAACCCAGCTCCGCCCCCGGCGCCCATGGCCCGCCGTCTGGATCGCCGCCACGACGACGGTCCGGTCGGCCGCGCCGGATCCGGCCAGGCGGCGGGCTTCATCGTTCGTTGAATCGATCGACTCGAGAGCGTGCAGCCGGTAACCGGACGGCAGGTCGGGCCGCGGGATCATCCCGCGAAGAGCGCGGCAGCAGCCCGGCCGGCGCCGTCAACCAGCGGCCCCGGATAGAGGAAGAACAGCAGGGTGAAGATCCCTGTTCCCGCCAGGACCAGCTTCATCTCGCGGGTCAGCGGCCGATCGAACGCATCAGCCGGTTCGTCGAAGTACATGATCTTGATGATGCGCAGATAATAGTAGGCCCCGACCGCACTGGCCAGAACGCCGATCACCGCAACGACCACCAGCCCGGCCTCGACCGCCGCCAGGAAGACATAGAGCTTTCCCAGGAAGCCGGCGAGTGGCGGAATGCCCGCCATCGAGAACATGAAGATGGCAAGAACCATGGCAAGGCCCGGCTGCGAGCGCGACAGCCCGGCCAGATCCGAGATTTCTTCGACCATCGTGCCACGGCGACGCATGCACAGAATGACCGCGAACGTGCCGACGTTCATGACCAGATAGATCGCCAGATAGACCAGCACGGCCTGTACGCCGGATTCGCTGCCAGCCGCCAGCCCAACCAGCGCATAGCCGACATGGCCAATCGAGCTGTAGGCCATCAGCCGCTTGATGTCGGTCTGCACCAGGGCCGCGAAGGCGCCAAGCAGCATCGAGGCGAGCGCGATGAACACGACGATCTGGCGCCACTGGTCCAGAATGCCGCCAAATGGTTCAATCAGGACCCGGATGAACAGCGCCATGGCGGCAATCTTGGGCGCGACCGAGAAGAAGGCGGTGACCGGCGTGGGGGCGCCCTGATAGACGTCAGGGGTCCACATGTGGAACGGAACCGCCGACACCTTGAAGGCAAGAGCCGCCGACACGAACACCAGACCGACGATCACGCCGGTCGACGGTCCTGCCTTGAGGGCCGCGGCAATGCCGCCGAAGCTGGTGGTTCCTGCAAAGCCATAGACAAAGCTTGCGCCATAAAGAAGCAGGCCGGATGCCAGCGCGCCAAGCACGAAGTACTTGAGGCCCGCCTCGCTGGACCGGAGCGAATCGCGCCGGAAAGCAGCCAGAACATAGAGCGAGAGGCTTTGCAGCTCGATCCCGAGGTAGAGCGAGATCAGGTCGTTGGCCGAAACCATCATCATCATGCCCAGGGTCGCGAACAGGATGAGGATCGGATATTCGAACCGCGCCATGTCTTCGCGCCGGTTGTAGCTTGACGAAAGGACGATCCCCAAGGCCGAGCCAAGAATGACCAGGATCTTGGCAAAGCGGCTATAGGCATCGCTGACGAACAGCCCCTCGAACGTGATCGTGCGCCCCGACCCACCCATCAGGGCGATGACGGCGACGGCTGCCAAAGCGATGACCGACAGCCACGCCACCGCCGAGACCGATTTCTCGCCGCGAATGACGCCGTAGACGAGCAATGAGCCGGCCGCAAGCGCAAGCACGATCTCGGGCAGGGCGGGAAGAAGGTTCGGCATGGGAAACGGCATCGGCATTTCTTTCTAGCGTGCCGCGAAGGCCTGGGCCTGCAGCGGCGGCGGGGGTGCCGCCGCGGCGAGGCTTGCCTCGTAGCTGCGAATCAGACCTTCGACCGAGGCGTGCATGGGGCCAAGAAACGAAGCCGGATAGATCCCCATCCACAGCACGATGGCCACCAGTGGCGCAAAGACGGCAATCTCGCGCGGCTCGAGATCGACGATGGACTTGAGGTCCTCTTTCTCGAGCTTGCCAAAGATCACCCGGCGGTAAAGCCACAGCATGTAAGCGGCACCCAGCACGATCCCGGCCGAGGCCAGCAGCGCAACCCAGGTGTTGACCTGGAAGGCGCCGACAAGGGTCAGGAACTCGCCGATGAAGCCGCTTGTTCCGGGCAGCCCGACCGAACCCAGCATGAACACCATGAAGACGGCCGAGTAGGCCGGCATGCGGTGCACCAGGCCGCCGTAACGGGCAATCTCGCGGGTGTGCATCCGGTCATAGATCACGCCGACACAAAGGAACAGCGCGGCCGACACGATGCCGTGGCTCAGCATCTGGAACAGCGCCCCTTCGACCCCTTGGGTCGTCAGCGTGAAGATGCCAATGGTCACATACCCCATGTGCGCGACCGATGAATACGCGATCAGCTTTTTCATGTCGTCCTGGGCCAGGGCCACAAGCGACGTGTAGATGATCGCGATCACGCTCAACGCATAGACGAACGGTGTGAAATAGGCGGTCGCCTCGGGCAGCATGGGCACCGAGAAGCGCAGGAAGCCATAGGCCCCCATCTTCAGCAGAACACCGGCCAGGATGACCGAGCCCGCGGTCGGCGCCTCGACATGCGCATCGGGCAGCCAGGTATGGACCGGCCACATCGGCACCTTGACGGCGAACGAGGCGAAGAAGGCCAGCCACAGCCAGTTCTGCATGGCCGACGGCAGGGTTGTGCGCAGAAGGGTTGGGATATCGGTGGTGTCGGCCTCGATGTAGATCGCCAGGATGGCGATCAGCATGAGGACCGATCCCGCCAGCGTGTAAAGGAAGAACTTGAAGGCGGCGTAGACGCGCCGCTGCCCACCCCACACCCCGATGATGATGAACATCGGGATGAGAACGCCCTCGAAGAAGAAATAGAAGAGCACCAGGTCAAGGGCGCAGAACATTCCGACCATCATGGTCTCGAGCACCAGGAACATGATCATGTATTCCCGCACCCGCGTTTCGATCGCCTTCCAGCTGGCCAGCACGCAGATCGGCGTCAGCAGCGTCGACAGCAGAACGAAGAACATCGAGATGCCATCGACGCCCATGTAGTAGCTGAGGCCAAGGGCCGGCAGCCATTCCACCCGCTCGACAAACTGGAATCCGCCATTGGCGGGATCGAACAGCGCCCAGACGAACAGTGAAAGCCCGAAGGTCAACAGCGATGTCCAGAGCGCCATGCTGCGGGCATTGCGGGCAACCTGCCGCGCCTCGCCGCGGGTCAGCAGGATGAACACAACCCCCACCAGGGGCAGGAAGGTGACGAGCGAAAGAAGAGGCCAGTTCGCCATAGCCGATCAGAGCCCCTTCCCGTAGAGATACCAGGTCACGAGGCCGACGACCCCGATCAGCATCACGAACGCGTAGTGATAGAGATAGCCGGTCTGCAGGCGGCTGGCGCGGCGCGCGATGGCCTGGGCCGCCGCGGCAACTCCGTCCGGCCCGCAGCCGTCGATCACCAGCCCGTCGCCAGCCTTCCAAAGGTCGTAGCCAAGCAGGCGGGCCGGCCGCACGAAGATCGCGTCATAGACCTCGTCGAAGTACCATTTGTTGAGCAGGAACCGGTAGAGGACGCCGAACCGCTCGGCCAGCGTCCCCGGCCAGGCCGGCATCGTCACATAGAACCAGTAGGCCGCGGCAATGCCGGCCGCGCCCACCACCGTCGGCAGCGCTGCCACCCAAAGCGGCACGTGGTGCGCGGCTTCGAAGACATGTTTCTCGGGCAGCACGAAGATCGCCGTGCGCCAGAAACTGCCCAGGCTCTCGCCCACCATCGCGCCATAGGCCAGATAGCCCGAGAATATGGCGCCAAGCGCCAGCACGATCAGCGGGACGGTCATCACGGGTGGTGATTCATGGACATGCGCCATGGTCCGTTCATCGGCCCGCGGCGTGCCGTGGAACGCCATGATGATCAGGCGCCACGAATAGAACGCCGTCAGCAGCGCGGCGCCGATGCCAAGCCAGAACGCATAGCGCCCGGCCCCCGAGCCCGCCCCGAAGGCCGCTTCCAGGATGATGTCCTTGGAATAGAAGCCGGCAAAGAAGGGGATGCCGGCCAGCGCCAGGCTGCCAACCCACATCAGGCCATAGGTAAGCGGGATCTTGCGCCAGATGCCCCCCATGCGCCGCAGGTCCTGCTCGTCCGACATGGCATGGATCACCGATCCTGCGCCCAGGAAGAGAAGCGCCTTGAAGAAGGCATGGGTCATCAGGTGGAAGATTGCCGCCGAATAGGCCGACACGCCACAGGCAAAAAACATGTAGCCGAGCTGGCTGCAGGTCGAATAGGCGATCACCCGCTTGATGTCGTTCTGGGTCAGCGCGACAGTCGCGGCGAAGAACGCCGTCGTCGCGCCAACCACCGCCACCACGTTAAGCGCGACCGGCGCGTATTCGAACATCGGTGAAAGCCGCGCCACCATGAACACGCCGGCGGTGACCATGGTCGCCGCATGGATCAGGGCCGATACCGGTGTCGGGCCCTCCATGGCATCGGGCAGCCAGGTGTGCAGGCCAAGCTGGGCCGATTTGCCCATCGCGCCTACGAACAGAAGCAGGCAGAGAAGCGTCATCGCATCGAATTCGATGCCAAGGAAGTCCAGTCCCGTCCCGGCCTTGCCGGGTGCCGCCGCAAAGACGGTATCGAAATGCACCGACCCGAACAGGAAGAACACGCCCATGATGCCAAGCGCGAAGCCGAAATCGCCGACCCGATTGACCAGGAAGGCCTTGATCGCCGCGGCGTTGGCCGATGGCCGGTCGTACCAGAAGCCGATCAGCAGGTACGAGGCAAGCCCCACCCCTTCCCAGCCAAAGAACATCTGCATGAAGTTGGCGGCCGTCACCAGCATCAACATGAAGAACGTGAACAGGCTGAGATAGGCCATGAAGCGCGGTATCGAATGGTCGTGCGCCATGTAGCCGACGGAATAGACATGGACCATGGACGAGACGATGGTCACCACCCCCACCATGACGGCGGTCAGGCTGTCGAATTTCAGCGCCCAGGATGCCTCGAAGGTGCCGGAATCGAACCAGGTGAACAGGACGATCTCGCGCCCGTTGCCCAGCACCGCCACATCGTAGAAGACGAAGCAGCCGAGCGCGGCGGACAGCAGCATCGCGCCGCAGGTCACGATCTGCGCGCCCCGATCGCCGATCACCCGGCCGAACAGGCCGGCGATGATGGCGCCGATCAGGGGCAGGAATACGACGGCCGCGTACATCGGTTACCCCTTCATCACATTGATGTCCTCGACCGCAATGCTGCCCCGGTTGCGGAAGAAGACCACCAGGATGGCAAGCCCGATCGCGGCCTCGGCCGCCGCGACCGTAAGGACAAACATCGCAAAGACCTGGCCGACCAGATCGCCGAGGAAGGTCGAGAACGCAACCAGATTGATGTTCACGGCCAGCAGGATCAGCTCGATGGACATCAGGATGACGATCACGTTCTTGCGGTTGAGGAAGATCCCGACGACCCCCAGGGTGAACAGGATGGCCGCGACAGTCAGGTAATGTCCAAGCCCGATCTCGAGCATCACGCGCCACTCCCCGTCGGCTGATTGCGGATCTCGACCACGTCCTCGCGCCGCAGGCCGACCTGCTGGGCGATGCTCTGGCGGCGAACGCCTTCGCGCGATCGCAGAGTCAGGACGATGGCGCCGATCATGGCAACCAGCAGGATCACGCCGGCCGCCTGGAACAGATAGGCGTAGCGCGTGTAAATGATCTGACCCAGGGCATGGGTATTGGTGACCGCCTCGGGCGGCGGAATCGCGGTCGCCTTGGACGCAACCACATCGGGCGACGTGATCCAGGCCCCGCCGATCAACACCAGTTCGGCCACCAGGACAAGCCCGATCATGCCGCCGATCGGCAGATATTGCAGGACACCCTGGCGAAGCGCAGCCACGTTGACATCGAGCATCATCACGACGAACAGGAACAGGACCGCTACCGCGCCGACATAGACGACCACCAGGATCATCGCCAGGAACTCGGCCCCCAGCAGAATGAACAGCGCCGCCGCGTTGAAAAAGGCAAGAATCAGATACAGGACCGAATGGACCGGATTGCGCGCCGTGATCACCATGGCGCCGGACGCCACCGCGACGGCGGCGAACAGGTAGAATGCAAGAGCCTGGACGATCATGACGGTTCCCCTGCCTGGCTCAGCGGTACGGCGCGTCGGCCGCCAGATTGGCGGCGATTTCGGTTTCCCAGCGGTCGCCGTTCGCCAGCAGCTTTTGCTTGTCGTAGAGCAGCTCTTCGTGGGTCTCGGTCGCAAACTCGAAGTTCGGCCCCTCGACAATGGCATCGACCGGGCAGGCCTCCTGGCAATAACCGCAGTAGATACACTTGGTCATGTCGATATCGTAGCGCGTGGTGCGCCGGCTGCCGTCGGCGCGCGGCTCGGCCTCGATGGTGATCGCCTGGGCCGGGCAGATCGCCTCGCACAGTTTGCAGGCGATACAGCGTTCCTCGCCATTCGGATAGCGGCGAAGCGCATGCTCGCCACGGAAACGCGGGCTGAGCGGACCTTTTTCATAGGGATAGTTTATGGTGACCTTCGGCCTGAACATGTAGCGGAGGGTCAAGGCCATGCCGCCGACAAGCTCGGAGAGAAACAGGGCGCGGGCCGTACGATCGAGGAATGCCATGGACTTAAACTCCGGGTCAGCCGGGCAGCCAGCCGAAGGCGACCAGAACACCGGCCGTCGCCACAACCCAGAACAGCGACAGGGGCAGAAAGACCTTCCAGCCCAGACGCATCAGCTGGTCGTAGCGGTAGCGTGGAAAGGTTGCCCGGACCCACAGGAACACGAAAAGCAGGAAAATGACCTTGGCGGCGAACCAGATCGGACCGGGGACCCAGGTAAAGGGCGCGAAGCCGAAAGGCGGCAGCCATCCGCCCAGGAACAAGACGGTGGTGGACGCGCTCATCAGGATCATGTTGGCGTATTCGCCAAGGAAGAAGAGCGCGAACGGCATGGCTGAATATTCGACATTGTAGCCGGCCACCAGCTCGGCCTCGGCCTCGGGCAGGTCGAAGGGCGCGCGGTTGGTTTCCGCCAGGGCCGAAATGAAGAACACCACGAACATCGGGAAAAGCGGAACGGCGAACCAGATCTTTTCCTGGGCGTGGACGATCGCGGACAGGTTCAGCGATCCGGCGCACAGCAGCACCGTGATGATGACGAACCCCATCGAGACTTCGTAGGACACCATCTGGGCCGCCGAACGCAGCGCCCCCATGAAGGCGTATTTTGAGTTGCTCGCCCAGCCCGCCATCAGGATGCCATAGACGCCAAGCGACGACACCGCGAACAGGAACAGGACCCCGACATTGATGTCGGTCAGCACCCAGCCGTCGCCGACCGGGATCACGGCCCAGGCCACCATCGCCAGGCTGAAGGTGATGATCGGCGCCGCCAGGAAGACCACCCGGTTGGCCCGTACCGGCAGTACCGTCTCCTTGAGCAGCAGCTTAAGACCGTCCGCCATCGGCTGCAGCAGCCCGAACGGACCGACGACATTGGGCCCCTTGCGGAGCTGCATCGCCGCGATGACCTTGCGTTCCATCAGGGTGAGGTAGGCAACCGCGATCAGGAGCGGCAGAACGATCGCCACGATCTGCACCAGGATGATCAAGGTCGGCCAGGCATAGCCTGTCCAGAACACCGCCCAGGAACTAGCCATGGGTGCCGGTCCTCGCCTGTAAGCCGAACCCATGTATCTCCGTGCATTTCGCCATGGTGAGCGATGACCGGCTGATGGGATCCGTCATGTAGTAGTTGGCAATCGGCAGGGCGAAGGGCGCCGCCGCCACCTGGCCGTTCTGGCCAAAGGCGCCCCAGGCCGCCGGCCGCACGGTGCCGATGGCGGCAAAATGCGGCGCCGCCGTCTCGATCCGCGCGCGCAGGGCTTCGATCGTGTCATAGGGAAGCTTGCGGCCGATCCGCTCGGACAGTGCCCGTACGATGCGCCAGTCTTCCCGCGCCTCGCCGGGCGGCGGCACGGCCCGGTTGCCGTGCTGGACGCGCCCTTCGGTATTCACATAGGTCCCGGACTTTTCCGTATAGGCGGCACCCGGCAGGATCACGTCGGCCCGATGCGCGCCGGCATCGCCATGGTGGCCCTGATAGATGACAAAGGCCCGGCCAAGACCATTCATGTCGATCTCGTCGGCGCCAAGCAGATAGACGACCTCGACATCGCCCTTGGTGGCGCCATCCAGGATGCCGGCAGTGTCGCGCCCGCCGCTGCCGGGCACGAAGCCAAGATCAAGACCCGCTACCCGCGCCGCCGCCCGGTGCAGGACGTTGAAGCCGTTCCAGGCGTCGGCGCCGTCGCGGACCATGGCAAAGCGCTCGGCCACCGTCCGCGCCAGGGCCAGGATCGCGGCACCATCCGGCCGCGCCAGGGCCCCCTGCCCGACAACGATCATCGGCGTCTTGGCATTCGACAGGACGGACGCAAAGTCATGCCGTCCCTCGGCGATGGCGGACAGCGTCTCGGGGCCGGGACCCAGGGCCCGCGCGCCATAGGTCAGCGCCAGCTCGGGCCCGATCACGCCGACCGCAAAGCCGCCCTTGAGCGAGCGCTTGCGCAGGCGTGCGTTGATCAGCGGCGCTTCCCAGCGCGGATTGGTGCCCACCAGCAGGCACGCATCGGCACGCTCGATGCCGGCGATGGTCGTGTTGAACAGGTACGAGCCGCGCACCCGTGGATCGAGCCGCGCACCGTCCTGGCGGCAATCGCGGTGGGGCGAACCCAGAGAATCCAGCAGTTGCCCAAGGGCAAACATCGCCTCGGCATCGCAAAGGTCGCCGGCGATGGCGGCGATCTTCTGCCCGGAAACACCGTTCAGCCGATCGGCGATGGCGGTCAAGGCCTCGGCCCAGGTGGCGGGCTCCAGCCTGCCGTTCCTGCGGATGTAGGGCCGATCAAGCCGCTGGCGCAGCAGCCCGTCATAGGCAAAGCGCGACTTGTCGGCGAGCCACTCTTCGTTGACGTCCTCGTTCAGGGCGGGCAAGACGCGCATGACCTCGGGGCCGAAGCTGTCGACGCGGATGTTGCTGCCCACCGCGTCCAGGACGTCGATCGATTCGGTCTTCACCATTTCCCAGGAGCGCGCCTTGAACGCATAGGGCTTCGCGGTCAGCGCACCGACCGGGCAAAGATCGATGATGTTCCCGGACAGCTCGGAGCTTAGCGCGTGTTCGATATAGGTGGTGATTTCCATGTGTTCGCCACGCCCGGTGGCGCCCAGTTCCTCGACCCCCGCCACCTCGGTGGCGAAGCGCACGCAGCGGGTGCAGTGAATGCAGCGCGTCATCACCGTCTTGACGAGCGGACCCAGTTCCTTGTCGATCACGGCGCGCTTGTTTTCGTGATAGCGCGAGCGGTCGAATCCATAGAACAGCGCCTGGTCCTGGAGATCGCATTCGCCGCCCTGATCGCAGATCGGGCAATCCAGCGGATGGTTGATGAGCAGGAATTCCATCACCCCCCGGCGCGCCTTCCGAACCATGTCGGAATCGGTGCGGATCACCATGTTATCGGCCACCGGCATCGCGCACGAGGCGATGGGCTTCGGGGATTTCTCCATCTCGACAAGGCACATGCGACAATTGCCGGCGATCGACAGGCGCTCGTGATAGCAGAAGCGCGGCACTTCCTTGCCGGCCATCTCGCAGGCCTGAAGCACGGTGATTCCGGCCGGGACTTCGATCTCTGTTCCGTCGATCTTGAGCTTCGGCATGGTTCTATCCGTGATTCAATTCGCTCAGGCCGCGCGGACCCGCGCCGCCAGGATGCGGCGTTCGAGCTCGGGGCGGAAATGACGGATCAGGCCCTGGATCGGCCAGGCCGCGGCATCGCCAAGCGCGCAGATCGTATGACCTTCGACCTGCGTGGTGACGTCAAGCAGCATGTCGATCTCGGCGACCTCGGCCTTGCCCAGGACAAGCCGTTCCATCACGCGCCACATCCAGCCGGTGCCTTCGCGGCAGGGTGTGCACTGGCCGCAGCTTTCATGCATGTAGAATTTCGACAGGCGGGCAATCGCCTTCACGATGTCGGTGGACTTGTCCATGACGATGACGGCCGCCGTGCCAAGCCCGCTCTTCACTTCGCGCAAGCTGTCGAAATCCATCAGCACGGTGTCGCAGATCGGCTTCGGAATCAGCGGAACCGACGAGCCGCCGGGAATGATGGCGAGCAGGTTGTCCCAGCCGCCGCGCACCCCGCCGGCATGCCTTTCGATAAGCTCCTTCAAGGGAATGCCCATCGCCTCTTCGACATTGCAGGGGCGCTCGACATGGCCCGAGATGCAGAACACCTTGGTGCCGACGTTGTTCGGGCGGCCGATGCCGGCAAACCAGGTGGCGCCCCGACGCAGAATTGTCGGCGCGACCGCGATGCTCTCGACATTGTTGACGGTGGTCGGGCAGCCATAAAGACCGGCGCCCGCCGGAAACGGCGGCTTCAGGCGCGGCTGGCCCTTGCGGCCCTCGAGGCTTTCGAGCAGAGCGGTTTCCTCGCCGCAGATATAGGCGCCGGCACCGCTGTGGACATAGAGATTGAAATCCCAGCCTGAACCACAGGCGTTCTTGCCGATCAGGCC
>JAXMDU010000007.1:0-144383 GCA_046348645.1 Alphaproteobacteria bacterium | reverse complement strand
GATTCCAGACATAATCCCGGCGTCGACAAGGCCATCCAGCGCGACTGCGGTGGCGTTTCCGGGGTCGGTTAGCCCCATTGTGACCAGAATGCGGCCAAGCCCGCCCGCCCCCCGACGGGCAAGCGCCTTCGCGCGAAGAGCGGCAAACTCGGGTCGGAGAGGGGCGTAGGCCGGTCCCAGCAACATCTGGGCTCCCGGCGGAACAAGTTGCACATAATCGCTTGGGCTGCGACCCAACGCCGAGTCGACCACGATGTCGCAATCATGCGGGCGGTCAGCCAAATCATCGATCACCAGGATTCGATTGGCCCAGGCCCGGCAAAGCCACTCGATTTCAGCGCGCCACTGGTAGTGGTCAACAACCAGTAGGAGCCTGCCCCGTTGGCTGACCTCGGGCACGATCGCCGCCAGTTGCCTGGCCTGATCGGCCAGGGGCCCATCGACGAACCGGATCTCATGCCCCGAGCTACGAAGCGCGGGCACGGTCTCGGGGGCCTCGGGATTTACGGCAAACAAACAGGGTATGCCGCGATCCGTCAGCGCCTGAGCGAGGGCAAGGCACCGCATGACATGCCCACTGCCCAGGAACTGGGTCGCATCGGCTCGAAAAATTGCCGTCAAATGGCAGCCCGGCATCGTGACTCGTGCGGGCATGGATATGCAGGGCATGTCTCGCGACAGCCGGCGTATTTCCGGAAAACGGGCCGAACCGCTTGGCCAATCAGCAGACCATCGATCCCATGATCGAGGGCATGCCGGTAGATGGCGGCTGCCGCATCGAATGCGCGCAGGATCTGTGCCACGTCCGCATCCGAATGCGTAAAGCACGGAAGATACACACCCTGAAACAGGATGCCGCGGCCGATCATCTCTTGCAAGAGCAAGGTGCGCAGATCGGCGGATACTGCACCGGTGCCGTCCCGGCATACGGTTACCACCCGCCAAGGCGACGCATGGATCTCCAGTTCCTTATCCAGGCCGTGGCCATGGACAGTCGATCTCATTCCCGACACAACCCTGGAGACCAGCTCGCGGTGGCGTTCAATGACATTCCGCTCACGGTATTCGCGTATGACGGCGCGCGCCGCAGCCAAGGTGTGTGTCTCGCCACCATGCGTACTGGACAGCAGGAAAACGCGTTCGCGGCCTGTCGCCCCAATCCCACCCAGGTCCATCACATCGGCACGCCCCGTCAGGGCGCAAAATGAAAATCCATTCCCGACCGCCTTTCCCCACGTCACAAGGTCGGGCTCGAACCCGTGATTTGTGTAGCAGCCCGGAAATCCGGCCCGGAACCCGGTCACCATCTCGTCCAGAATGAAGATGGCATTGTTATCCCGGGCTAGCCGCTGAACCGCTCGAATCGTGTCGGGCGATCCGCCAAGCGTTTCTTCCGGCTCCGTGATGACACAGGCGATCTGCCCCGGATAATCGCGGAAGAGCTGCGCCAACGTTTCAGGGCGCGTCGAGTCGTATGTCACCGACAGCCGCACAATCGGCTCAGGAACGCCCGATGCCACAGCCGAACGACCGATGAACCAATCATCGAAACTATAGACTGGATGATTCTTTGGGAAGGCAACCAAGGGGCGCCCTGTAAAGGCCCTGGACAGCTTTACGGCCGCAGTCGTGACATTCGACCCGTTTTTCGCGAACTTGATGCGCTCCATGCCAGGCGTCAGGGCAAGAAATTCGCCGGCCAAGTCCAGTTCGATGGATGCGGGCCGCTGAAAGGCCGAGCCCAATTCAAGTTGCTCACGCACCGCCGCGAGCACAGGCTCGTAAGCGTGCCCCAGGCTGACGGACCCAAGCCCCAGTCCACAGTCGACGTATTCATTGCCGTCGATGTCCCAGACGCGTCCACCCCGTCCCCGTGCAATCGCGGCCGGTGACAGGGCCGGAAACTGATCATCCCCCTTGGAGTATGTGTGGGCACCGCCAACGATCCGCTTGTGGACTTGTGACCTATACCGGTCGGAATTCGCAAACTCCGTGGTGGTTCGCGGGGGCAAGTTCGGGGTTTCGGTCATGGGCCAAGCTTCCACAGAGACGGATTGACGAATGTCTCATCATCAAGAGAAAGCGCGCTGCTATCCGGCATAACGGGCGGCACGCAACACGCTGCCTGCAGGAGCGACACGAACTCACCGACGCCCGCAACCCCAATGATAAGGCAATCCAGTTCCTTTTGTGCCAAGCCAAAACCCAGGCAGGCCTGCAATGCATCGAGGCTGTGAGTATCCAGCCATCGTCGATAGATCGCTGCATGCTGGGCGAGAGGTGCGAAATACCGCGGCCATTCCCCCGGATCAGCCAAAAGCAGCCCCTGAAGAAACAGCGAGCGGGCGTGAATTTCCACGCCACGGGCCTTGAGCCGGGCCAGATGTCCGGATCGAAGAAAGCGCTGGTCGAAAAGGCTGATGGGCAGCTGAACGATGCCTGGCTCGAAGAATTGGAGAACCGCGTCGAGTTCGGCCGGCGAATAAATGGAGACCCCAGCCTTTTCGACCACACCCTCTCGTACAAGCTCGTGCAGGAGAGAGACAATCCTCTCGCCGCCCGGCTTCAGCACATCGCTGCCGCGGTGAAGCAGAAGCCCATATACCTTGCCCCGGCGAAGCCGTTCCAGGGAGCGATGAAATACAGTCGTGGCCGTCGCAATATCCGCATTCGTAACCCCCGCACCAGAAAGACCAGCAACTTCGTCACGATTCGGAATGCCGCTGCTCCCATCCGGTCACCGAGAACCGTTTCACTGTCCCCGTAATCGGCCGCCGTATCGATCACGCTGAACCCTGCGGCCCCTGCCATCCGCAAGATCCGTTCCGCATCGCTCGCCTGAACCTGCCCGCCCTTGTTGGTCGCGCCATACGAAAGCCCGAACTGTACCGTTCCCAGGCCCAGGCGCCCTCGTACGTGAGGTGGAAAGCTGCTGGATTGCACCGTGGCACGCAGCATCGCTTCACACCTTTTCAGCAGCCAGACTGACGAACTCGAAATACTCGGCGCCCCGCCTGTAGGTACGACCAATTCTTTCACAA
This sequence comes from Alphaproteobacteria bacterium, assembly GCA_046348645.1. Taxonomy (GTDB): domain Bacteria; phylum Pseudomonadota; class Alphaproteobacteria; order JAXMDU01; family JAXMDU01; genus JAXMDU01. Next base: position 141,342 of record JAXMDU010000007.1, on the reverse strand, counting down.
CTCAGGATGCGAAAATCCCTTTCCTCAAGGGCACCTGCATATTCCTCCTCGCTGATGAAGCGAAAGGGGTAAATATTGCCGAAATAGGGGGATATCTCGCGCCTGATGCCATCAAGGGTGCTGCCGTCAATCCTGACTGCAGGATGCGGGTCTTGAAATGCTAGAGATCGCTTTGATGGCGTGAACGAGAAAAATTTCCCGCCAGGCCTCAAAACTCTACCGATCTCTCCAAGACAGTCTTGAAACGGTATCTCAGGCAGGCAATAGCTTGAGAACACATCAAGGACTGCATCAAATCTGCAATCCCCATATGGAAGATTCGTCATGCTGGCCTGAGCCAATTCCGCTGTAACGTCCCAGTGCTGCAGCAAGCACCGGCAGAGTCGCAGCGCCTCGCTTTGGCAACCATCCAAAGATTCGCACCCGACCCACAGCCAAGCTCGAGCATGGCTATGTTGCCTCGCCTCTCTCTGGGTACGGAAAAGAAGTTCCCGCCCATGAAGCGGAGCAACGCTTCGTTTGGATAGCGACGTTGGGCAGAAAACCCGTGAGCGCCGTATTCGCACTCATAGAAGGTTCGAACACTGGCTTCTGAACCGCTGTCAGGGCGCATCGTGACTGCTCTTTCGGGTTGGGCTCCAGCTCCAGACGAAATGTGGCGCAATCTCCTGAGCAAACCCGCGCTTGAAATAGCCAATCGCATATTCCTTCGGATCGGCCTGGTGCCGTTGCGGCAGTTCGCCAAGATCAAAGGCCTTTATTCCCCGCTCCATGCTTTGCATAATTGCCGAGAACAGTGGCCAATGGCCCATCGGGCGATCGAAGCGCGTCCTGTCGTAAACCCCGGATGCGTAATATGCGATCTCTTTGCCGTCAACGATCATCGTCCCGGCAACAAGCGCCCCATCGGCCAGGTATGTCAGAACAAGCTCGCCGTGACCGGCCGCAATCCAGTCGAACATCACGTCCCGAAATTTGTCCGAACGGGTGATCCGTCCGGCGATCTGGTGATGAAATGCTCGATAGCGGTCAAACAAACCTCGATCCGGATTGCTGCCATTCACACGAACCAGATCGGTTTCTCGTCGCCCCCAGTTGACCAGAGACCGAAAGCTCTTTCGCATGGTGCGCCACAGATCGTCCTTGCTGCGGATGCCCGCGCAGAGACCATGAAGTTTTACATCACCGACGCTCGCTGCCAGATTGAAACATGCACGGCCAAACGGCGTAAGCGATTGACCAAGCCCATCGTCCACCAGTCGAACAAGACAGGCCGAGTGTAATGTGCACGGCCGAGGTCATCAACGCCCTTATCACTTCGCTGCCGGTGATTGCCAAGTCGGCTTCAGTCCAGCCCGGCATCCGCAAAGACCGGGCGCAGCGGCAGGCCAAACCAACCAGGGCACCAGACAAAATGTTGCAGGGAACAAACGCCGGTGGTTTCCCGCTCTTGAAAAGCACAAAAGACACGTCCCGAACGGCATTGCCGTGGATTGCCGGGTAGTATTGACGCCCGAACTCGCCATAGACGGGGTGGCATTCACCGGATGTGAAACAGCTGGATGCCAGTGGGTTGCGGCCCACTCTTGGATCTTGTGCATCCTGTATTCGCAGGCACTGGCCTGTGCCGTCGTGCCGGTGCGCCCTCGAGAACCGTCACCAGCGCCGCCGTCACGCGATCTACATCTGCTTCGGTCATGGTGGCGAACAGCGGCAGCGGAAAAGAGTCGAGCCATAGTATGAATCAGGCGCCGCCAAGCGCCTGATCTCCATATCGGCTTCGGTAGTAGGGCTGGCGATGGACCGGAACATAATGGACCTGGCTTCCTATGCCCATGGCCACAATCGTGTCATGACGGATGAGCGACTAATTCCTGCCGCCTCGAAGTCAATGCGCGGTGCATAGAAGATGCCATGTCGGCGTGCAGTTGGGCACACGTTTCGGAACATGTGGATCAAAGGCGCACAATTTTGACGAGGGCGCTCATCGTAGCGGTGTGCCAGAGCCTTGCGGCGATCAGAAAACTGATCGAGCTTGGACAACTGAGATAGCGCCAAGGCACAATGAATGTCGCTTGCACGGTAATTGAATCCACCTCTGGCATTTCATGGCTGGGGATTCGCCTCGCCATTTGACGTGAATGCCAGTTCGGCGTTCTGAAATGTCGCCGCATCATGAACCATGCCATGCGTGCGCAAGGTCATAAGCCGTCGGTAGAGGCCCTCGTCATTGGTGGTGATGACCCCGCCCTCGCCCATGGCGATCGTCTTGACCGGATGGAGCGAGAAGACGGTCATGACGCTATATCGGCTTCCGACCGGGTATGTCCCATGCTGTCGAACAGACGGTTCCGAGCGCGTGGCTCGCGTCCTCGACAATGGCCAGGCCGGCGCGGCAGCACGCTGTGCCAAGGCCGGCATGTCGACACATTGGCCCTTCAAATGGACTGGAAAGACTGCGCGCGGAACAGCCCCCTTTGCAGATGCAGGGCACGATCCATATCCTCGACACGCATCAGCCCCGTCTCTGGATCGACATCCAGAGAACAGCACCTCGGCCCCACATAACGCGCGGCATTGGCGGTGGCGGGGAATGTCATCGTCGGCACAACCACAGGATCGCCTTGCCCCAGGCCGAGCGCAAGCACGCCAAGTGCAGGCCGGCCGTGCCGCTGGAACAAGCTACGGCGAATCGTGCCTTTACGCGACCTGCGAATGCCTCCTCAAACCGTCGCACCATCGGGCCGGTGGTCAACCAGTCACCGCGCAGGACCGCCGCAACAGCGGCAATGTCCACCTCATCGATGCTTTGCCGTCCGTAAGGGAGAAAGGGCTGTGTCATTCCCGGCGTGTCGATGTGGTCCAGATGATGGAAATGTTCGGGGCGTCTGCTTCACATTCCGGCAACCGAGCGCTGCATGTCGCGGGCGGTCAGCCACTCGCTGTTGCCGTCGCTCGAATACCTGAACCCCTCTTGCACAGGCTTGGCCCCGTTGCACGAATAAGGTTCCCGTGTCCAGAACGTGAAGGCGGGCTCGATAATATAGCGATCCGCAAGCTCGATCGTGTTGCGAGCATCATCCTCGGTTATCATGACCTCGTGCAGCTTCTCGCCCGGCCGGATGCCTATGATTCGATGCGGCAAGTGGGGCGCCAGGGCCTTGGCCAAGTCGACAATTCGCATGCTGGGAATTTTTGGCACGAAGATCTCGCCGCCTTGCATCATGGCAACGCTTTTTGCGATGAAGGCTGCGACCTGTGGTAATGTGATCCAGAATCGGGTCATGCGAACATCGGTGATCGGCAGCGAGTCGGCCTTTTCCGCGATCAACTTCAGGAACAACGGAATGACGCTGCCCCGCGAGCCCATCACATTTCCATAGCGCACAACGGAAAACTGTGCCGTGCCACCGCTCAGGTTGTTAGCGGCAACGAAGATCTTGTCAGCGGCCAGCTTGCTGGCGCCGTAAAGATTGATGGGGCTGACAGCCTTATCGGTTGAGAGCGCTATCACGCGGGGAACGCTGCATCGCAGGACCGCGTTGACGACATTCTCGGCCCCCAACACGTTGGTGTTAATGCACTCGAATGGATTGTATTCGGCTGTCGGCACCTGTTTCAGCGCCGCAGCATGAATCACAAGATCTATACCACGAAATGCAAGCTCTAGACGATCGCGGTCACGCACGTCGCCAAGAAAAAAGCGCAGAGCACCGCCGGCATCATCAGGGGCCATCTCGCGCTCCATATCATACTGCTTCATCTCATCGCGCGAAAACACGATCAGCCGTTTCGGTCGCGCCACCTTTAGCAGGGTCCTGACAAAATGCCGACCGAAGGAGCCAGTCCCACCGGTAACGAGAACGGCCTTCCCATCAAACCACTGCCATGACGGATCCATGTTCAAGGAACCAGCGGATGGTGGAAGATTTTGTTCTAGCATTGGAAACTCGCTAGATGTTGGTAAATCGGAGGCGCGGCGATGGTCTGACGCAACATTCAGGCCGAGCGGGGCAGCCCCCTGGCCGCAGGATCGAGCGCCACAAACGAATTTCGACACGCTACCGCAGTCGGGTGACCTTCACAGTCCGGACCTCACGGGCTCAGGCCGTCGCCGCCACTGGCCGGATATCAAAGAGCCGGCTGGACAGCGTCGATCGATACGTCGACCGCGATCTCGCGATTCAGGAGATTGAACAACACGCAATCGATCACGTTCGTTCATACCAAAAGCGGCCGACCAGATCGGCAAACGCGCCACCAACGATCCGCACGCGATCACCAGGTGCAAACTGGCGAACCAAGCCTTCGGTTCGGAACGCCCCGTCGGCCTCGCGGGTGCAGGTCTCCTGGGCCGACCAGGGGCGGGACCGGCACGAAGGGGCGTCGCCGCGCCTGACCAGATCGCACACCCCGACCGTCGACAGCACCGGCCGCCAGCGGTCCGTCAGCAGGTCAAGCGATGAACAGGTAGCGTGGGAAAAGCGGGCGCAGGACTGTCTTGACCGCCCCGGCATGACAGATCGTCTTTCGCATTGCGGCAGATAGGCACTGAACCCCTGGCGGATCAGATGCCCCATAGCCTTCACCTCGGCATGGGGGTGGGTATGGACCACGTACCAGTTGCTCACCGAGCGACTGCTCTGGCCGTGGATTTGATACTACCCGCATCGCACGCCTCCGGATGCTTTGCCCGCCACCCCTCGCGGCGTATGGGTCTGCGCCACGCTGTTTACGGCCTCAGCAATTAGCACGTTCGCGGCGTGAACGTCAATATCGGAAAGATTCTAGTGGGTTGGATGTCATGACCTTTCGTCATGGCACCTTGATAGCGGCGACCCGGCCGTCAATTGCGCCGGGGGGATTGACGCGACCACGGCACGGAACGAAGCCAGAACCGATCACCCGCGGTTCCATAAGCCAGCCCCCAGTTGCAAGCCCCCAGTTACAAGCCCCAGTTACCCCCGGGGGCCCCACGGGTGAACAAAAAGGGTTTGCGTAACCCGATGACATTATGAAAACTTCCGCCCCCGCAGGCAGCATGGAGCTGGCGACATGGAGGGGTGGCCGAGTGGTTTAAGGCAGCGGTCTTGAAAACCGCCGATGGGCAACCATCCGTGGGTTCGAATCCCACCCCCTCCGCCATTTCAGAACAGAACTGTGAACGCCGGGCGTAGCCGGTCCTACGCCGACAGCGATGGTTAACGTCTGAAGCATATTGGTCTTTGAGCCATGATACGGACCTCGCGGTTGCGACCTCGACGCGCTGCACGAGCGCGGAGCCTCTGGGACCGGAGCGGCCGATTTCTACGCCAGAGCATCCTTCCCCTTCCCGGCGAGAAAGATCACGCCGCCGTACCGAGCGGCGTCGCACGTTCGATCCGTTCGCGCTCGCGGGGGCTGTTCATCACGGCCCACAGATCGTTGCGGCGCTGCACGTTCAGCCAGAAGTCCGGACTGTTGCCAAACACACGCGCGAGGATAAGCGCCGTCGCCGCTGTCACGGTCCGGCGGTCGTTGCACAGCTCGTTGACATGCTTGCGCTGAACGCCCATCGCCTCCGCCAACACGGCCTGGGTCAGCCCCATGGGCTGCATAAACTCCTCGACCAGGATTTCGCCGACCGTGGCCGGCTTGCGCTTCGTCATCAGCATGGTTCGCCTCATCTGTAGCTGTGGTTGTCGAGATAGACGCCTTCCGCTTCGCCACGGCTGCCGTCCCACCGGAAGATCAGCCGCCACTGACTGTTGACGCGGATCGAATGGAACCCCGCCAGATTGCCGCGCAGCTTCTCGAAATGATTGCTGGGCGGTACCCGCAGGTCCTGATCGGTCATCGCGTCGTCGATCATCTGGAGCTTGCGAAAGAGTCGGCTTTCAAGATCGGACGGGATGTGCCGCGACCGCGTGTCCTCGACGAAGAACGCACGCAGCCACTCGTCCCGAAAGCTCACGATCATCTATCGGCTCCGGTCATGTGGTAATGTACCACCCATAGGTACACACTGCAATACCGAAGTCTCTTATTAGAGCGGATGGTGCTCGGGGCATTGATATCATTGAGCTTGTACTCGGAAGAGCCAGCACAGGGTATCCAGAGGGGCCTAAACATCCCAATTTCTTCAAAGACATCCGACCAGTGGCCAGCCAGTCTTTTCCCTTGCCGTCGCGGACCCTAATCGCCAGCCGCCTCCCGCAGAAAATATGTAACATATTTTCTGTCAGGGCCGATGGAGGAGCATTACGATGCCTGTAGTTAGAATCAACGACGCCACTTTTGCCGACCTGAAGTCCATCGCAACTTGGTTCGGCACCAAAACGCCGAGCGAGACCATTGACCGCATCGTACGAGAGGCGATGGAGCAGCTCGGCATAGAGCGCGACAGCGAGCCTGAGGAAGTGGTGACCTCAACCACCGACGGAGCGATGCAATTCGATGCCGCACCAGGGCTTGCTTTCACCAAGCCGATGGCCGCCTCGATCAACGGCAAGTCACTGCATAGCCCTCGCTGGTCGGCTATCCTGCTGACGATGATAGCGCAGGTGAAAGCCAAGGGGTTTGAGGACGATAAGCTGGTCCGTGAACTGGCGATTCCGGCCAAGGCGAAGCAGTACGAGGAAGAAGGGTTCAAGTACCATCCCGACCTCGGAATCTCGGTGCAGGGGCAGTCGGCGTCAGATTGCTGGAAGGAAGTGGAGCGCCTTGCCAAGAAGTGGCACATCCCGGTTACGGTCGAGTTCTGGTGGCGGCAGAACCCAAAGGCGCAATACCCCGGCAAGATGGGGATACTGCGGTCGGGGAAGGCGTAGGGCTTGTGCACGAACCGTGTGAATGGCTACTGCGTCACCGAAACCTCCAAGGCACGATTTGATCGAGGGAACGATGGCCGCCGCACAGATAAAGATGAAAGCTCTGGTGGCCTCGCGGCTAATGATGGGCGACCTTCCGAATTGGGCAGCCTTCGAGAGGGAGCGCAACACGGCTGGAATGATCGCGAACCGCCGTATCGCTCGGAGCGTGTCGTCGCAGATCGGGCGCGGCTATCGCGAACTGTCGACCGAGACCAAAAACTTCATAGACAGTAACTTCCTCCACTGCGACTACGATCACCTTGCCCGATTGTGTGATGAAGTGAAGGTTGGCAGTGGCCTTTCTCTCCGGATGGATGAATTTGAGAAAAAATACTTCCCGCTAGCTGAATCAGTAAAACGGTGCATCCCTGTCTACGCACACGTCCACATATCGACGTTCGGCCTGCAATTTGAATTCCCAGAGCATCATTTTCTGCGAGATATAGAGACTTCTCTTCCGGAACTTCTGGATACGCGGTTGCGCTTGGCCACATTCACAGGGCCAAAATTCGACTCAAGGCGTGACCGTGATCTCGCTGGCAAACTGCTGGCAAAAGAAAACTTTCTGAGCCGGAGCATTATCAGCGCCACCTTCAGCTTGGCGGAGGCATTCCTGAGTGGGCTATTTTTCACAGCAGTTCATTCGCACTCAGTCGGTCATCTGCCTTGCGACGAGGAGTTTCTGAAATATGCCGCTGCCAAAGAAAGCGCGCCGCTGAAGGATCGTCTCGACCGCGTTGTGCGATTTGCCTCAGCAGGTGCAGAGAGTGGCGATAACGAACCGTTTAAGGCGTTTATAGAGACCGGCAAACGCTACCGCGACGCCATACACCACACCACTCCATTCAAGAGGAAGGACGTTGAGCCAGGTGGACGATTAAACGCTCTGTATGAAATCAAGGCTGACCTTGCACTTCGGTGCGTCGTACTATCGGCCGCGACGCTCCTGAAGATCTCCCAATGGAGTAACCCAGGGTCCAAGGAAACCGACGTAGCGATGCGGTGCGACAAGCTACTCCAACAAGCTCTCGTGGGCAGCCCCGAGTTCGTGGTTCAGAGGGCTATGGTGTAGACATAGTGCCCATCATTGCCGGGCGTAGCCCGCCATGCCAGGCGAGCCAGCCCGTCCCTACTTGGCGCCCCGCTTGCGCCGCGCGGTGACCGTTTCGCCGCCCACCCCCCAGTTGTCGGTCGGAATTTCCTCGATGACGACGTGCGTGGTGGCCGGGTTCTTGCCAAGAACATCGACCAGCAGCTTGGTGATCCCCTCGACCAGCGTTGCCTTCTGCGCGGCGGTCGCGCCCTCGGTGATCTTGACGTTGATGAACGGCATGGAATTTTCCCCAGTCTGGCGGTTTGGCGGTTGCCTTTCGATTCGCGATCGCACGAGGTTAGTCGAGCCGAGGCTGGCATGCCAGCGACGCGGCAAGCACCGGTCAACAGAAAAGCGGGGCTAGCGGTAAAGCGGGATGGCGGCGATGCGGCGGTCGATCTCGGCGATCATCCGGTTGTAATCGGCCGTGTTCGTATCGCCATAGCGGCGGCGGAAATCCGCTTCGGACAGGCCTTCCGGCAGATCGCCGACCCGGGGGAAGAATGCCGATTCGTCAATCGGGCGGGCCAGCGCCCGCTGCAGGGCCCGGGCCGTCACCGGCGAGCCGAAGGCCCGCTCGGCAAAGCGCACGCCGGTCCGGTCAGCACCGATATCGGTGAAGCTGAAGCCGCTCGGGCCGTCGGAATCCTTCACTTCTTTCGCCTCGCCAATCACGTTGGCGATCCCCTCGCCGCCGGCCGCCACCAGGGCCGCGGAAACGACGAAATGCTGAACCCAGTCGTGCCGGCCCTCGAGCCGGACGTGATCGGTCCGGGGCGTGACCGTTTTCAAGGCGCCCGTGCGCACCTCGCCCGCCAGACGCTCGAAGCGCTCATCGCCGAAATACATGGCAAGGGCCAGGATGGCAGCCTTGTTTTCCTCGACCGGATCGCGGTCGGCGGACCGATCCTCGGCCAGGCGGAACAGCTCGGCCACGAATCGCGCCAGGCTCTGGCTGCCGCTGCCGGCCTGGCCCACCTGCTGATGCAGCCGCTCGTAATAGATCCGCACCTTGGCCGGATCGGCGATCGCGATGACCCGGCGCGCCGCCGCCTTGACATCGTCGACCAGCCCCAGGGGTGGCCGATAGACAAGCGTGATCCGGTCCCCCGCCACCCCGACCGACTTGACGCTTGCCAGGATATCGTCCCCCTTGCCCGTGCCGACCAGCCAGTCGAACCCCAGCGCCATCAGCGGCTTGACAAGCGGCGGCGGAATTTCCAGCCCGCCAATGGCGAAGCGGGTGATCTCGATCCCCTGGTCCGATGGTGCAATGGCCGTCCGCAGATTGACGAAACGTCCGACCGGATTGGCCGGCAAAGGCAGTTCGAGCGTGGCACCGATGGCGACATCGGTCCGATTGACAACCACCTGCGACCGCACCCGCTGAAAGCCGGACAGCGCAGCACCGATCGCCGTGTTGATTTCGGCCGTCGATGCCGTGATGGTGGTGATCTCGTCCGGCTTCATGCGGCGGGGATCGTAGCGCGCGAACAGGTCCTGGGCCTGACGCACGTCCTGGAACGAGATTTTCTGGCTTTCCGGCACCATCGGCGCCGTATCGAGCCCAAGCACCAGCGCCGCCGGTGGGATCGCGATCACCGCAAGAACCGACAACCAGAAGATCAGCCGCATCATCGAACCCACGCCCGGCCATCGCCGGGCACCCCGCTGGACATGCCCAGAAGCCAAACCTAGCCGACATTTGTTAACGCTTGCGCAGCAGTTGCCGTTAACGCTTGCGAGAACGCCGCCACCAGGGCCAACTCAAGACGCTGGGGCGCGATCTCGAACATGGGCAACGCCATCTGATCGTTGACGGGCCGGAAGGTGACCTTCACCCGCTGGCCAATCGCCACCTGGTCGACCGGCGTGCCGACGACCCCGGCCAGGATGCGGACCTTCTCGTCCAGATCGATCAGCGCCACGACGCCGGGGACGTCGTCATTGAATTCGGCACCCGCGGGTCGGCGATGAATGGTGAAGGAATAGACAGTACCCTTGCCGCCAAGATCCGACCACTGCAGGTCGAGTGAATGGCAATAGAGGACAGATCGCGCGCGGATAGTAATGATAGCGGCCGCAACCCTTGCAACGCGGCAGGGACAGGCGCCCATCGCGGGCCGCCGACCAGAATGGCGCGGATTCGCATCGATCGTCGGCAGGGGCTTCGAGTAGGCAACCATCATATCCTCCCCAAAATGCAGGTGCCGCCGCTGGAAAGATGCCGCCGGTTCCATGGACCAGGGCGGATTCGGCATTCGCAACCTGCCGCCAACCCGCATTCGCCGCGCAACTGTCCGACCGCCTCGATGATCAGAAACAACCCGTACGAATTTCCCGGGTGCAGGCACGATAGGCCGCCGCCGCTGGTATTGACCGGCAATCCGCCACCGGGGCCGATCCGGCCGCCCTTCATGAACGCGGCGGCTTCGCCGCGCCCGCAATAGCCCAGCGCCTCAAGCGTCAGCAGGACCGTGATCGTGAAGGAATCATAGACCTGCAACACATCGATATCGCCGCGCGACACACCGGCCATGGCAAATGCCCGCTCGCTCGACATGGCGGCTGACTTGAGCCGGGCCAGATCCTCCATCTCGGAAATGAGCCAACTCTCTGGGCCTCGCCATAGCCAAGCACCCTGACCGCCCGCGATTTCAGATCACGGGCCCGCTCGGCCGTCGTCATGACGACCGCGCCGGCGCCATCGGTCGCCAGACAGCAGTCCCTGACATGCAGGGGATCACAGATCATTGGGCTTGCCAGCACGTCATCGACGCTCAGCGGCTCACGCATCATCGCTGCTTCGTTCAGCTGCGCCCAGCGCCTGGCCGAGACCGCAACCTCGGCCAGATCTTCCGGCCGGCCACCGTATTGATGCAGATAGCGCATGGCCGCAAGGGCATAGCTGCCCACCGGCGTGGCCAGGCCGTATGGCACTTCATACTGGAATGTCAGGCCGGTCGGGCGGCCACCCAGCGACCGGCTTCGCGCCGTCCGCTGCGCGCTGCCATAAACGATCAAGGCGACATCGCAATAGCCGGCCTCGATCGCCAAGGCGGCATGGGCGACATGGACCTCGAAGGCCGAGCCGCCGATATTGGTGCCGTCCATGAAACGCGGCGTGATGCCAAGATATTCGCCGACGGTCAGCGGCATCAGGCTGCCTGGCCCCGGCATCCCCCAGACACCCGCCGTAAGAAGGCCATCGACATCCGACATCCCGAGCCCGGCATCATCCAGCGCGGCGCGGGCCACCTTGGCCTGGGCCTGCAGAACGGTTTCGCCCAACAGGAATTTGCCGTCGGAAAGCGGTGCATCGGCAATTCCCGCGATGACTGGCGTGCGCTTCGACAATCGAGCCTCCTCTGCGTGATCCTGCCGCCCCTGTCGCCTGGCTTTCAACACCCGGCTTTCAACACCTGGCTTTTGATGCCTGGCCTTCAACACCGGGGAGGTCAGAATGGTGCAACAAAAGATGCGGCGCCTGAACGACAGGACGCCGCATCTCGTCTCGGCAACGGGGCAGCCGTCCGTACGGGCTTCCCCGCGATCTTCAGCTTCCGGCTTTCTTGGCCTCGGCCAGAATGAAATCGAGAACCTTCCGGCCGGGAAGGCCCTTTGCTTCCATTTCCTTGACCCAGGCATCCCAGACAGGCCGGCCACCCTGCTGGGTAAACTGCTCGACGTCCGCCGTCGAGAAGGTGATGGGGGTAAGCTTCTTCTGGCTGAAGGCGTTGACGGCCACGGCCTGCATGTCGGCGAACGCCTTGACACCATTGCTCACCGCCTCGGCGACCGAATCGTCGATCAGTTTCCGATATTGGGGCGGCAGGTCGTTCCATGCCTTGAGGTTCACCGGCACGACCGAGGCGCCGACACCGAGCGCCAGGTTGGTGGTGTACCAGTTCGAGACTTCGTAAAGCTTGTAGCTGTGGGTCGCATAGAACGGGAACATGGCGGCATCGATGATGCCGCGCTCGAGCGCCCCATAGACCTCGGACGTCACCATGGTGGTGGGAACGGCACCCACCTTGCGCATGGCTTCCCCTTGCCCGCCGATCGCCCGCACCCGCAGCCCCTTGAAGTCAGCAATGTTCTGGGGTGGCTTGCCCTTGCCCATCGCCTCATAGGCTGGCAGCAGACCCGGCAGCAACAAGCGGACGTTCCAGAGTTCGGCCTCCTTGATCGCCTCGGGCAGGCGGTAATAGGCCAGCATCACCCGCGCCTGGACGGCGACATCGCCAAGCGGCAGAAACGGTAGGTCGAAGGCCGTATAGAGCGGCATCTTGCCCGGAGCCAGCGAGGCCGAAAAAAGCCCCATCTCGAAGGCGCCGATCTTCAGGCTGTCCAGGTGCTCTTTGGCTGGCGCCAAGGCCTCGCTGTAGTGCACCTTGATCTTGAAATTGCCGTCGGTCGCCTTGCCAACCAGCATGGGCAGACCTTCGGTCTCGGAAAAGACCGAGGCGATGCCACGTCCCTCTTTAGTAAAGGTGGAAAGGTTCCAGTTGACCTTGGGTCCATCCACCTGCGCCGCCAAGGCCGGCACCGCGCCAATCGCCAAGAACGCAGCGGCTCCGATCGTGAGACCAAGCCGCCCGCCGACGCAACTGCTCATGGGTCCTCCTGCATTTGGGCCCACAGCCGACCATCGGCCGGGCCAATTCCAAACAAACGTTCGGCCAAAGAATGGCGCAGACCGGCTGACCCGTCCAGGGGGTATTCGCCCCATCCTCGGGCCCCTTTGGGCCGGCATCACGGGATCAGGCGCTGATCCCGCATGCGCTGGAACAGGGCGACATACATCTCGCGGGTGGCGATGACCTCGTTGAAGCCGAACCGGCGCATCTTCACGGTTGACGACATGTCATCGTTGCCGGAACGCAGGACACCATCCATGAATTTCCAGGCACCCAGGTCCGAGAACGGGGTCGGCCGAAGCGCATGCCGGACAACAATCTCGTTCCAGACCGGTTCCTTGTCGGCCATGAAGTCGACCATCGACAGGGTCTGCACCGGTCCCGGCTCGAGCCCGAACCAGGCGGCAATTTCCGGCCACAGGTTCCGCCAGCGATAGTAATCGCTGTTGATGACATTGAAGGCCTGGTTCGCACAGGCCGGTGTCGTTGCCGCCCACAGCATGCAGCGGGCCAGCATCATGGCATCGGTGGCCTGCCCGACCGTGTCGTAGCAGGCCTGCGAGCCCGGAAAGCTGAACGGCCGACCCAGGTGTTTGCAGATCGCGGCATAGGCGGCAAGCAGCAGCGGAAAGTTGTGGGCGTAGCCGACCGAAACGCCACAGATCGTATGGGGCCGCACGGCCGACCATGTCCAGCGCGCATCCTTCTGCCGCGCCACGACATAGTCCTGCTGCGCATGATAGAAATTCCGCGGTTCGTGCGGCGGATCATCCTCGCTGGCCGGCGTCTTGAAGCCCGAGTACCCCGCGTAATGCGAGCTTCCATACCATTTGGTGCCATGCACAAGACTGACATGGCACAGCGTGGCGGACGACCGTTCGACCGCCTCGACCAGATTGACGAGCATGGCCAGATTTTGGTCGCGTTCACGGGCAAGGTCGGGATCGTCCCAGCGCGCGGCGAAAAAGACATGGGTTACACCCGCGAACCGGGGCGCCGCATCCTGACAGGCCGCACGATCCCGCAGGTCGAGCCGGACCTCGGTGCCGATCGGCGCAAGCCTGGAGGCCTGGCGCGAGAGAGCGATCACCCGCCAATCCGACCTCTCGGTCAAAAGCTCGGCCACGCTGCGCCCGGCAATCCCATTCGCCCCGGCAATGACGGCGGTCTTGGTCATTCCTGATCGTCCCTCGTTCATTCAGTCACACGCGAAAAATAACAGGCCCCATCGCTGCCGTGATGCAGGCGACGGGGCCTTGCGGTTCAACCCGCCTGATGGCCCATCGGACCGTATGTCAGTCAAACCCGGTCCTGGGCCTCAGTTTGTGGCCTTGCCGGCTTCGGCCAGCAGGAAATCCAAGAGCTTCTGGCCGGGGTAGCCGGCCGCATTCATATCGGCAACCCACTTGTTCCAGACGGGCCGGGCACCGATCTCGATCAGCTTGTCGCGCTCGGCCTTTGAGAAGACGACAAGCTGAAGCTTCCGCTCCTTGAATTCGTCGAGCACCTTCTTGTCGTCGGCCAGGATGACGGGAATGCCGCGCTCCTGCGCCGCATCGACCACATTTTCCATCAGCGTCCGGTATTCGGCCGGCAGGCCATTCCAGGCCGGCAGATTGATCGAGGCGTAAGACGAGATGGTGCCCAGGTCCAGGCTTGTCGTGTACCAGTTCACCAGTTCCTGGGTCCGATAGGCACTGTGCGCATAGGCCGGCAGGACCAGCCCATCGACGATGCCGCGCTCGAGCGCGCCGTACATCTCGGGCGACGGGATGTTGCTGGGCACGACACCGACCGTCTTCAGCGCCTCTGCCAATCCGCCGAAGGCGCGGATCCGCATTCCTTTCAGATCTTCAATGCGCGCGGGCGGCTTGCCCCGGCCAGACAGTTCATAGGGTGTAAGAAGCGCCGGCATCAGGATTCGAATGTTCCACCGCGCGGCATCGGCGATGACTTCTGGCAGATTGAAATAGGCCCGTTCGGCCCTGACCTGGTTCGAGAGATTGCCGAACTGCAGGAACGGCAGATCGAAGATGTTGGTCGTCGGAATCTTGCCGGGATGGAACGACTGGGGAACCAGCCCCATCTGAAAGGCGCCAAGCCCAAGCGCATCCACGGTTTCACGGACCGGCGTCAGCGTGCCGCCCCAATGGAACTTGATCGTGAACCTGCCGCCCGTCGCGGCGCTGACCGCATCAGCCATCGCCTTGATCCCGGCCATCGATCCCGCCGACTGCGGCGTGTGGGTGGCGAAGTCCCAGGCAACCGCCGGGCCATTCACGACCGCCTGCGCCATCGCTGGCGCGGCGCCGGCCAGACAGCCAATTCCAAGTGCAACCGCGCAAAGCGTTCCAGACCACAAACGTTCATTCGAATTGGCCATCTGTGCGATCCCCCTGCGTTCTTGCGCCATCGGGCGTGAGAGGCGCGTTCGAAAGCGGTGACGGTTCGTTGCGAAAATGCAGACGAAAGTGGCCCAATTATTATTCTGGGCACGAAATCCGATCCGTGGTCAAGGGCGGGCAGCGGATGGCCGGCCCGGGCACACCGCGTTCAGGACGTGCCGACTGGCGGACCGGCCGACACCACGCCCGCATCAAGCAGCGCGGTGATCTTGTCCTCGGGCATGCCAATCTCGCGAAGGATCTCGCGACTGTGTTCACCCAGGGTTGGCGGGACACGGTGAAGCCTGGGCGGTGTCCGCTGAAGCTTGATCGGATTGCCGATCGCCCGATAGCCGTGCTCGCCTTCCATGACCATCTCGTGTTCCGCCACATGCGGATGGGCCAGCGCCTCGTTGACATCCAGCACCGGGGCCGCAGGCACACCGGCCCTGAGCAATCGCATCGCGATGTCGTGCTTGCGCTGGCCCGCAAATGCCGCGCGAAAGGCGCCGAACAGAAATTCGGCATGCTGGCCCCGGTTCTGTGACGTGAGGTAGCGCGGATCGCTGCCGATCTCGCCAAGGCCGCAGATTTCGCACAGCTTCACGAACTGGCGATCGTTCAGGATGCAGACCATCACCGCACCATCCAGGGTTGGATAGAGATCGGTGGGGACCGTATCAGGGTGCCGGCTGCCCATCCGCTTCGGCCGCACGCCGGCCATCAGGGCATGGACCGTGAAGGGATGCATCAATGTATAGGCCGCATCCAGCAGGCAGATGTCGACAAGCTGCCCCCGGCCCGATGCGTTGCGTTCATGCAGCGCGGTCAGAACCCCGATGGCCGCATAGAGGCCGGTACTGGCATCGACCGCCGACACGCCAAGACGCATCGGGTCGCCATCGGCCGGGCCATTCATGCTGAGGACACCGCTATAGGCCTGGGCGAGCGGGTCGTAGCCGATCAAGCCGCCCATCGTTCCCTTGTCGCCAAATCCGGTGATCCGGCAGACCACCAGCTTCGGAAAGCGCTCCTTCAGGACCTCATCATAGCCAAGACCCCATTTCTCCATGGTGCCGGGCTTCACCGCCTGGATCAGGACATCGGCGTCTTTGAGCAGCTCCAGCATGACGTCGCGCCCTTCGGGCCGGGCAAGATCAAGACTGATGGTCCGCTTGTTGCGGTGCATGCCGGCGTAATAGGCGGTCGAATCGCCCCGGTATCGGCCGGCACCCAGCCGCCGGCCATCCTCGCCGTGGATCGATTCGACCTTGATGACGTCGGCGCCGAAGTCGCCCATGATCTGGGCGCACAGCGGCCCCGCCACCATGGTCGTGAAATCGATGATCCGGAATCCGGACAATGACCCGGGTGCGACGGTCGACATTCCGCCTGTGTTCCTTTTCCTGGCGATGCCGATCCCCGGGGGAGAGCCGGCCTGAAAAACAAACGATTGTTCATATAAGGCTATCGTTCGCCGCTCGGGCCTGTCAACTCGGGCCTGTCAACAGGGGCAGGCGGCTGCGGCGGGCGGCGAAGATTACCTCTAGGCCGCCACAGGGTTTGCCGTGTAGAGAGCGTAGGACCCAGGCGGCAGAGATCACGGAGCGAGCCCAGACATGAGAACGCCCGGTTCTGACGGCAAGAAGACCCGACAGGCCATACGCAAGGCCAGCCTTGATCTGATCTATCGCAAGGGGTTCACCGGGGCCAGCCTGCGCGATATCGCCAACAAGATCGGCATGCAGCCGGCGTCGCTTTACAACTACATCAAGAACAAGGAAGACCTTCTCTACTTCATCTGCCGCGAAACGGCCGAGACCAGGCTTGACGAGGTGACCCGCCGTCTGGCCGATGCCCCATCCGATCCGATTTCGCAACTTGCCGGGTTCGTCCGCTACAGCGTCGAGATCAACTCGACCTATCGCAAGGAAACCAGCATCGGCCGGAACGAGCTGCGCCGCCTGACGGGCGCCCGCTATCGCGGCGTGGTGCGACTGCGCGACCGATACGACGCCGTGCTGCACAAGATCCTGGCCGATGGCTCGGCGACAGGCGCCTTTACCATCCCCGACCCGCACATCGCCGCGCTTGCTATCCTTGGGCTGTGCATCGGCATTTCACGCTGGTACCACCCGCGTGGGCGGCTCAGCCCCGATGACCTGGCGGACCTTTATGTCGGCATGACGATGGATATCGTTCATGCAGCGGGCACGAAATCGGCCCGCCCCGGGGGCCGCCCGCCAGCGGCTGGCGCGCGAACCCGGCGATAGATTTATCACTGCCCCGCAGAGGAGCGACACCATGGCAATCATCCATGAACGGCTGAAGAACTTTCCACCGAAGGAAGAAGACATCACCTACACGGTCCGCGATACGATCCTGTATGCGATTGGCGCCGGACTTGGCTACGATCCGTCCGACCTGCGCCAGCTGCCGTTCGTCTACGAACGCGACCTGGTTGCGCTGCCGACGATTGCCATGGCCATCGGCCATCCTGGCTGGTGGCTTGGTTCCGCCGGCCTTGAACCCGGCCGTGTGGTCCATGCCTCGAAGCGCATGGAGGTCCTGGCCCCCATGCCGATCGCCGGCACGGTTCATACCCGCTCGATCGTCACCGGCGTCGACGACAAGGGCCCTGGCAAGGGTGCCCTGGTCCATACCCAGCGCGATATCTGGGACAAGAAAACCGGCGCCCATATCAGCCGCCAGATCAATACCATCATGGCCCGTGGCCAGGGCGGCTTTGGCGGCGCCAACACGCCGGCCCTGCCGCCCCACCCGATCCCTGAGCGTGCGCCCGACCTTTCCTGCAACCTGCCGACCATACCGCAGCAGGCCCTGATCTTCCGCCTCATGGGCGATCACCACCCGGTCCATGTCGATCCGGTCTTTGCCAAGGCGAACGGATTCCCGGGCACGATCCTGCATGGCCTTGCCACCATGGCAATTGCCACCCATGCCGTGCTGCGGACCGTCTGCGATTACGATACGAGCCGGATCAGGGCCATCCAGTGCCGCTTCACAAAACCGGTGACACCGGGCGACCTGATCCGGACCGACATGTGGAAAGACGGCCAGATCATCTCGTTCCGCTCGACCGTTGCGGCACGAAACGCAATCGTGATCGATCACGGCCTGGTTGAACTGAACTAGGTCGAACGCAGCGGGTGCCGCCGTTGTCGCACCCCACACCCTGTGTTAGCCTTTGAGCAAACAATAACCTTCTCAAGGGGATGGAGCCGCCCGCCCGGCGGCCAGGTGCGAACCGATGAAAGGACATCCGGCCATGCGAAAAACAGCCTTGTTGATTGCCGCCACAGCGGCCTTCGCCTTCGCGACAAACGCCGATGCCAAGGATATCAAGGTTTCGATTGGCGTCGGTCCGAAACATCCGATCTCGGTTGCTGCTTATCCGACCTTTGCCGATGTGATCGAAAAGGAAACGAACAAGGGCCTGACCGCCAAGATATTCCACAGCGGCGCCCTGGTGCCCCTGAAGGGCTCGTTGACCGCGCTCAAGGAAAGCGTCGCCGATTCGGCAGTAATGGTCTTCAGCTACTACCCAGGCGAACTGCCTGGCCTGCAGGTCATTGCCGAACTGCAAAATCTGGGCAAGGAGAACGCCGCCATGGCCGGCGCTTCGTCCGAATTCGCAATGCTGCAATGCCCGCGCTGCCAGAAAGAGCTTGCCGCAAACGGCATCACCCAGCTTTCCGGCTATGCCGGTCCCTCTTACGTTCTCATCACCAAGACCAAGATCACGACGCTGGCCGAGATGGCCGGCAAGCGGATGCGCTCGGGCGGCGGCTCGTACAGCCAATGGGCAAAGTTCGTGGGGGCCCAGGACGTCAACATGCCGGTCGAGGACCTGCTCCAGGGCTTCAGCGCTGGCGTGGTCGACGCCGGCGTGCAGAACGTGCCCGGCCTCAGGACCTATGGGTTCTGGGACGTGGCAAAGCACGTCACCGAACTGCCGGTCGGCATCATTTCAGGGGCATCGATCTTCACGATCAGCCAAGCAACCTGGCGTGGCCTGAGCACGGCCGAACGAAGCGCGATGATCAAGGGCGCGTCGGCGGGCATTGGCGCGATCATCAAGGCCTATGACGAGGAAGTGATCGCCATCTATCAGCCGGCCAAGGACCGCGGCGTTCAGTTCCACCAGCCGGCTGCGGATCTGCTGGCCAAGACCCAGGAATTCGACAGGGTCCAGGCCCAGACTGTTGTCGGACTGCTGAAAGAGAAATACGGCGTGCAGGATTCCGATCAGCTTGTGGCAACCTATATCGGGCTGATCGACAAGTGGACCAAGCTGATGGCGCCGATCAAGACCGACTATGTCGCGATCCAGGCCATGCTCGATCGCGAGATCTACAACAAGATGGATCCGTCCCGCTGGGGGATGTAAACCGAGATCGAGAGAAATCGTTAGCTGCAAAGAAAAGGGGGCGTGGCCTGTGGGCCGCGCCCCCTTCATTCATTGCGGTGGGCTCTTGCCGACTACGAGCCTGCCTTCTTGGCGGTCGCGAGGATGAAGTCCAGCAGCTTGCGCCCCTGGTAGCCCTTGGCCGTGACATCCTCGGCCCATTTCTCGTGCACCGGCTTGCCAGCGGCTTCAACCAGCTTGACGCGCTCGTCGGCCGGGAATTCCATGCGGGTAAGGCCGCGCTTCAGAAAGTTCGCTTCCGCCTTGTCGTCCTCTTCGATCAGCACCTTCATCTGCGCGCCGGCCGCAACGAGCGAGACCTCGCCAAGCAGTTTCTGGTATTGCGGCGGCAGGCTGTCGAACGCCTTCTGATTGAGAGTGACCGTCGAAATCGGCGGCGTCAGCGCCAATCCCTTCGAGAACCAGGTCGAGATTTCAGGCAGCTTCCACGTGTCGAATGCGTAATAGCCCAGGGCAGCGGCATCCAGCATGCCGCGATCAAGAGACGGGTAGAGATCGGGCGACGTGAAGTTCGCCGGGACCGCCCCGACCAGCCGGAGTGATTCACCAAGCCCGCCCAGGACACGCAGGCGCTGGCCCTTGAAGTCGGCGACCGATCGCAGCCCCTTGCCCTTGCCCATGAACTCGTAGAACGGGATCGGACAGGGTACCAGGGCCACGGTGCCCCAGCGCTTGTAGTCGTTGGCGATCTCGGGCAGCGCCAGATACGCCCGCTGCACCTGCGCCACGCTATCCAGCGTGGTGACCGGAATGAATGGCAGATCAAGGCCGGTCACGCCCGTAAGCTTGCCCGGCGCATAGCTGACCACGACCCAGCCCGACTGGAAGGCGCCGATCGACAAGCCATCCAGCACTTCTTTTTCCGGTGCAAGGGTCGCGCCGTAATGGACCTTGATCTTGAATTTGCCGTCGGTGGCTTCATCGGTCAGCTTGGCAATCTGATCAAGCAGAACGGTCACGCTGCGCGGCGGGCCGTACATGGCCATGTCCCACTGCACGGCTGGGCCATCGACCCTGGCCGCCGACGCCGCTCCGGCCAGCAGCGATACCCCCATCAGGGCGGCGCCCGACGCAGCGCCCACTATCATTTGACGAATGACCATCTTGCCCGCTCCCTTGGTTCTACGACGCGAATTCGGCTGGCACGGATCCTAGTTATTTTTCCGCCGTCTCACAACAGACCACCTGCCCAGGCGGCAACCGGCCGCACCATTACCGGCCAACCCGCTTCGGTTCATCCACTTCGTCGGCCTCGCCGGTCTCGCCGTGAACCTCGTCCCGTATCAGCCGCTCGGTGATTTCGCCGAGATAGCCGACCAGCGCCTTGTTCAGTTCCTGGAATTCGGGCCAGAGAACCTGTTTCACAAAGCTGCGCGGCGCGCGGACCAGGATTGTCTGTTTGTGCATCCCGCGATACCGGAAGGGGCTGATGCCATACCGCCGGCAAAGGGCGATGAAAAGCTGGCGTGACCAGCCATCCGAAATCGAGAATCGGGTTTCGACCGATTTTTCGGCGCCGGCAAGCCCTGCGAGCCGAGCGCGAATGCGCTCGGCGGCCGCACCGGCTGCATCGCGCTCGCCAGCGGTGGCGGCCCCGGCAAACAAGGCCTCGATCTTGCGGAGCTTTTCACGAAGGTCCCGCTCATCGGTCATGGTGACACGTCATGGGATGACACGTCATTACCAGGACTCGGTAATGATCGCGGTGAGCCGATGGTCTGGTGGGTTAATGATCTGGTGGACCGATGGTCTGGCGACCAATCGCCGCCAGGGCTGAAGGCCGCCCCCGGCCCCGCCCGGCCAAAAACCGGGCAGCACCGCCGGGGGCGACACGCCTTCAATAGGATTTGGGCAGGCCCAGCACCCGTTCGGCGACGTAGCACAGGGCAAGATTCTGCGGAATGGCGCCGATCGCCTGGATGATGACCTCGCGCAGATAGCGTTCGACATGGAACTCCTTGGCATAGCCCATGCCACCATGGGTCATCACCGCCTGCTTGCAGGCCTCAAGCGCCACCTCGACCGCAAACCACTTGGAGGCGTTCGATTCCGCACCGCAGGGCTTGCCGGCGTCATAAAGGGCCGCCGCCTTGAACGCCAGAAGGTTTGCGGCTTCAAGCTTGCACCAGATCTGCGCCAGCGGATGCTGGATGGCCTGGTTCATGCCGATCGGCCGGCCGAACACGACGCGTTCCTTGGCATAGTTGGCGGCCCGATTAATGGCCATGCGCCCAATTCCGACCGCCTCGGCCGCAACGATCATGCGCTCCGAATTCATGCTGTCGAGCATGTAATAGAAGCCCTTGCCTTCCTCGCCGATCAGATCTTCCTTCGGCACCGGCATCGAGTCGAAGAAGATCTGGTTCGAATCGACGGCATGGCGTCCCATCTTGGGAATCTCGCGGACCTCGGCATATTTCTTGTCGAGGTCGGCATAGAACAGGCTGATGCCGTCCTGCGGCCGCTTGCACTTTTCGATCGGCGTTGTGCGGGCGATCAACATGATCTTGTTCGCCTGCTGCGCCGTCGAGGTCCAGATCTTCTGCCCCGAGACCAGATAGGTCTTGCGCTTGGGATCCCACTCGGCCTTGCAGGTCAGGCGGGTCGTGTCGATGCCGGCGCTCGGCTCCGTGACCCCGAAGCAGGCACGATCCTTCAAGGTGACCAGACGATTGACCCAGCGTTCGCGCTGCTCCTCGGAGCCGTGCTCGACCATGGCCGCCGGGCCGAACATGTTCATGTGGATCGAGGAACAGGCCGCCAGGGCCCCGCCCGATTCGGCCACCACCTGCATGACCAGGGCGCCGCCGGTCATGCCCAGCCCGGCGCCACCGTATTTTTCTGGCATCACGACGCCCACCCAGCCCGCATCGGCCATCGCCTGCGCGAATTCATGGGGAAATTCGTGCTTGTTGTCCTTTTCCAGCCAGTAGGCGTCGTCGAACTTCGCACAGACCTTGGCCACGGCATCGCGTATGGCCACCTGTTCTTCGGTAAATTCAAAAGACATAATTCCTCCGTCCCGCATCGGGCCTGCTGTTGCCGCGCCCCGCTGGTGGCCAACACTTTCACCAAGGCGGCCGGCTTTCAAGAACAAAAGCTTGCTGCCGGACCGGCAACGCGGCCTGGTCACGGGGCCCTGCACCGCGTCTTGGGAATTCGCTATGCTATGGTCTGCCAGGGACGGCATGCACAGCCGCCCTGCATGACAATATCCAGAAGCCGGAGGCGTCGATGCTGGGACTAAAGGGGAAAGTGGTCATCGTCACCGGGGCTTCGGGCGGGATTGGCAAGGCCATCGCCGTGAAGCTGGCGGCCGAAGGCAGCCGCGTTGTGATCAACGGCCGCACCCGTGCCGCCGGCGACCAGGTGGTGGCGACCATCAAGGCCGGCGGCGGCGATGCGATCTTCCTGGGCGGCGATGTCCTGTCGATGGATGACATGCGGCAGGTTGCCCAAAAGACTCTGAGCCAATACGGGCAGATCGACGCGCTGGTTGCGTCGGCCGGCGGCTTCGGCTCGATCCAGGCGCAGCCGAAACTGGGCGATGGGCTATTTCCAGGGCCTGGATACCGCCGATGTCGCGCAGACCCTGGCGCGTGGTACGCGGGAAGCTCAATCCGGCGCGCGCCGTCGTCGATCATATGGTCGAGCGCCAGAAAGGCAGCATCGTGTTCATCACGTCGGAAGGCGGGCGCTTTCCGACACCGGGCCAGACCACGACGTCCTTGATGGCGGGCGGCCTGATCATGATGACCAAGGTCGTGGCAAGGGGCACCGGAGGCCGCATCAGTGAACACCGTGGCCGTGACCTGGTCGAGGACACGCCATCCTGGGACCGGGTCAAGTCCGGCGAAAGCGCGCGGATGTCTGTCTATGGAAAGATCCGGCAGGCGCCGGACTGGCGAAGCCAGCCGATATCGCCAGCGCCGCCTTTCTGGATTTGTCGGACAGCGCCGCGTTTGTCCCGCCGGGGCAACCATCAGCCCGACCGGCGGCATGACCCCTGTTCCTGATCCACACCCATTCCTGGCCACCCTGGCACCAGATCCCATGAACGCGCCCACGGCGTCCTGCGCCGGCTGGTCAGGCTTTCGGGTCGGGGCCCAGGTCCAGACCCGCTGCAGGCTGCCGCCCATCGGCCCGGTCGGTATCGGACTGGCGATCCGTCCATCAGAACGCATCGACCCCTTGCTTGAAGGTCAGAAAATCGATCGCACGGGTCCAGTCGGTTCCCCACATGCAACGGTCCATGCCGAAGGCGTCGAAGATACGGGCCAGCGGATCCCAGATGTCTTTGAAGGGAAAGGGCTGGTGTGACAGCGTGCAGGCCCCCGTGATCTTCATGGCGATGTTGTCATGGGCAGCCAGCTTGACGACCTTGGGCAGATCGACAAAGGGCTTTGCTGGAACCGGCCGCTCCATCGGCTGGCGCATGCCAAGATGGTCGATCACCAGCTTGGTATTGGGATTGCGGGCGGCCAGTTCACCGGTCTGCTCCAGGCGATCCCAGCAGAGCAGGTTGACCGGCAGGGAATGGCGGCCGGCGGCGGCCAGGACCCGGTTGATGCCCGGATCGGCGGCATCGGTCGAAACGCCATCCACCATCATGATCCGGATGGCAACGGCGCCCCTGGTCTTTGCCCAGTCGGCGATGGTATCGGCGACACCGGGATCATTGGGATCGACCGGCTTGATCAGCGCAAAACGGCCGGGATGGGCGTTGTAGACCTCGATCGCGTAGCTCGCGTCATACTGATAAAGAGTCCAGGGTGATACGATCAGCGCCCCGTCGACGCCATTGGCATCCAGGGCCGCAACCATGTCTTTGCCGGTGACCTCGTTCGGGCCGTGCAAGACGGCATGCCAGGGGCGTCCCGGGCGGTTGCGTTCATAGACGTGAACCTGTGCATCGATTGTCATCATGGTGTCCGCCCTTTCATCCGACCGTTATCATTGATTATGACCCCCTGCCGCCAAGCCCACCTTCAGGCGCGCAAGGGGGACAGGCGGACGAGGCTAGGTTGGGACGGCGCCCCGATCAAGGGCATCGTCTCTGGCGCCAAGCGTGACAGGCCCGGCCACCGCTCATGGCGGGCGGGACAGAGGAGAGCAGCGTGCAAAACCCAAGACTGCATTTTCATGGCGCCGCGGGCGGCGTGACCGGTTCGTGTTTCCGGCTCGCATTCGGCGGGGCCCAGATCCTGGTCGATTGCGGCCTGTTCCAGGGCGCGAAATCGGAAAAGGAGCTGAACTACAGGCCCTTCCCATTCACGCCCCGGGCGATCGGCGCGGTGTTGCTGACCCATGCCCACATCGACCATAGCGGCCTGATCCCGCGCCTAGTGAAGTCCGGTTTTGCAGGCCCGATTCATGCGACCCGCGCCACCGCCGATCTCTGCTCGGCCATGCTGCCGGATTCGGGCCATATCCAGGAATCCGAGGTGCGCCAGCTCAACCGGCGCAACATGGCGCGGGGCCGCAAGACGGTCGAGCCCATCTACACGGCCGAGGACGCGATCGCCTGCCTGACCCGGTTCCGCCCGCGCAACTACGAGGAATGGTTTCCAGTCACCAACGGCATCCGGGCCCGGTTCTGGAACGCCGGTCACCTTCTTGGGTCGTCATCGCTCGAAATCGAACTCGCGCGCGCCAAGGGCGAGGGCCGACCGATGCGGTTGCTGTTTTCAGGCGACATCGGCCCGACCCAGAAACTGCTGCACGAAGACCCGAAGGCGCCCAGCGATCTCGATTACATCGTCTGTGAAGCGACCTACGGCGATACCGACCGCAAAGAGACAAACGAGGACCAGCGGCGGCGCGTGCTGCGCAAGATTGTCCGCGAGGCCATGCACCCGGGTGGCGCCCTTCTCATTCCGTCATTCGCCGTCGAGCGCACCCAGGAGCTGCTGATCGACCTTTTTCTGCTGATGCGATCCAAGGCACTGCCGTGGAGCCCGATCTATATCGATTCCCCCTTGGCAAGCAAGGCAAGCGCGGTGTTCGACAGTCACGCCGGCGATCTGGAAAACGGCATGATCCTGCGCGAGGCATTCCGCTCGAACCATGTCCGCTTCACCGAGAGCGTCGAACAGAGCAAGGCCATCGCTCGCACCCAGGGCTTTCACATCATCATCGCCGCCAGCGGAATGTGCGAAGCCGGCCGGATCAGGCACCATCTCAAGACCTGGCTCTGGCAGGACCGGGCCACGGTTCTGCTGGTCGGCTACCAGGCCGAGGGAACGCTGGGGCGAATCCTGCAGAACGGCGCCGCGCGCGTTCGCATCCAGGGTGACGAAATGGCGGTCCGCGCGCGGATCCGCTCGCTCGACCTGTATTCCGGCCATGCTGACGGGCCGGAACTGGCCGCCTGGATTGCCAAGCGGCGCCCCATCCACCAGGGCCTGTTCCTTGTCCACGGCGAATCGGCCGCGATCGGGGCATTGAAAACGCGCTGCGCGCCGGTCCTGCCTGCGCCCAGGATCATCGTGCCCAGCCTGGACGACGGCTATGAATTGACCGGCAGCGGCGCCCGGCCCGTCGGCGCGAAAAAGCCGCCGCGGCTTGCGCCCGATAAACCAGGCCACACGGATTGGCACAACGACGTGTCCCGGCTGGTGCTGGACATCGCGGCTTCCATCGACCAGGCGGCCGACGAACGGGCGAAGGCGGTCATCGTCCGGCGCCTGCGGCGGGCGCTTGAGAGCGCGGAATCCAAGCCCTGAGATCGGCGCCGTCTTGCCGACCGCCGACAGCAGTTCACCCGGTGTCAGCCTCGGGCCAGGATCGCCAGATTGAAGTACTGGGCACCCGAACCCGCGCCGCTGATAATGCCAAGCTCGGCGTCCGGAACCTGCGATGTCGGGGCTTCGTGACGAAGCTGGCGGACCGCCTCGATGACCTTGAGGGTCGGGCCGCTCCAGCCGATATGGCCGAACGACATCAGGCCGCCATCGGTATTCACCGGCAGGTTGCGCGATGCCGTTCCGATCCCGCGCTCGGCCACGAAATCGAAGCCCTCGCCCTCGCCGCAGAAGCCGAAGACCTCAAGCTGGCGGATGATCTCGAACGCGTTCGCGTCATAAAGCTGGAACACATCGAGATCGTTGACCGAAACCCCGGCCATGGCCGTCGCCCGCCTGATCGCATCAACGCCGATGCGGCCGACCTCGTCATAGATGGGCGGATCGACATACTGCTGGCGCGCCCATTCCATGCCGCCACCCAGAACGCGGACCGGCCGCTTCGCGCAGTCGCGCGCACGCTCGATCGAGGTGACGATGAACGCGGCGGCCCCTTCGCTCGCCAGGCACAATTCCAGCAGGTGGAACGGTTCGACCACCGGGGGCGATGCCATGACGTCTTCGGCCGTGAACGGCCCGCGGCCAAACAGCGCCGCACCCGGCCGAAGACCGCCCATGGTCCTGATGCTGGCCGCGACCCCTGCCATCTTGGCCGGGTCGGGTCGAAACAGATGGAAGTACCGCTGCGCCACCAGCGCGAACTGGGCCGTCGTATACGATCCGTAGCAGGCGGTGAATTCATTGTCGGGGCGGGTATAGGCCACCACCGGCCCGCCCGCTGTGCGGGTGCGCGACTGGCCGCCCACCACCAGCACGGTGTTACACAGCCCGGCCCCGATCGCGGCGGCCGCATCCATCAGCGCGGGCACACCCGAGGGATAGCTGTCCCCGATCCAGGTCAGCGGTATGCCAAGCAGGGTCGACCAGTCCGGCGAGCCCGGATGCAGCGCGGTTCCCCCCGGCCCCATCCAGCGGCCGCAAATGCCATCAATCTGGGACTTTTCGATTCCGGCATCGCGCATGGCGCCTTGCGCGGCTTCCAGGCACAGCGACAGCGGCTCGCGGTCGATTCGCAGCGCCTGCTGCGTGGTGTAGACGCCAACGATCGCGATATCGTGCACGGCCCGCTTCATGGTGCGCCCGGTCCGGCTGCGGGTTCGAAGGTCGGCACCACAACCGATCCCAGCTTCCGCTGCCAATTGACGCGCACCGCCATGCCGATGCGAACATCCTCGGGCCGGCAATTGACGATGTTGGTCAACATGCGCCACCCCTCGCTCAGGGTCACGATCGCCAGGACATAGGGAACCTGGATTCCGGGGTCGGGCGGCTTGCTGACCACCGACGCGCTATAGACAACGCCCTGGCCGGTGCTTGGTTCCCATGTCCATTGTTCCGACAGGCAGTTCGGGCAGGCGATCTGTGGGGTGAAAAAGCTGGCGCCGCACGACGAACAGCGGGGCCGCACCAGGACATGCCTTGCGGCCGCATCCCAGAATGGCCGGGTCAGATCCGACGGGATCGGTTCAGGAACCATGATCGTTCCCTATAATTGCCCATGCCCCACCAGACAAGTCAATCGACGTTGCAGGCGCCGCCCAGGCCGCGGCGACAGACCCCCTGCCAACAGAACAAATTGCCCTTATGATGGCGCTCAAATAATGGCGCTCCATCTGATCGGCGTCGCGTGCCACAGGCCAAGGCGAGGAAACCAATGAGAACGAAAGTCTGCGAGCTGTTCGGAATCGATGTCCCGATCTTCGGCTTCAGCCATTGCCGCAATGTCGTGGCGGCCGTCAGCGCGGCCGGCGGGCTTGGCGTCTTTGGTGCCGGCACCTTTGCCCCGGACGAACTCGAGATCGAGCTGCGCTGGCTCGACGAGCAACTGAACGGACGCCCTTATGGCGTCGACGTGGTCATGCCCAGTTCACGAACCGAAGGATCGCCTGTGGATCTCGAGCGGCTGATTCCGCAGGGCCATCGGGACTTCATCATGACGCTGGAAGACCGGCTTCATATTCCCCCCATGCGCCAGGACGCCCCGACCCCGAAGTCGGTCTATCGAAACATGGAGCGGATGAGCACCCATGCCTGGGCACGCCAACAGCTTGATGTCGCCTGGAACCATAAACCCAAGCTGCTGGTCTCGGCCCTGGGGCCAGCGCCGGCCGACATCGTCGCCAAGGCGCATGGCCTCGGCATGAAGATCGGCGGCATGACCGGCAGCGGCCGCCACGCCCAGAAACACATCGCCGCCGGCGCCGACATTGTCATTGCCGCCGGCAACGAGGGCGCCGGCCACAACAGCGACATATCGACGATGGTCCTGGTGCCCGAAGTCGTCGATGCGGCCGGCGACGTGCCGGTCCTGGCAGCGGGCGGCATTGCCAGCGGCCGCCAGATGGCCGCCGCAATGGCGTTGGGCGCACAAGGCGTCTGGATGGGCTCGGCCTGGCTGGCCACCATCGAATCGGATCTCGACGAAGCGGCCGTCGATCGGATCATCCGATCCGGATCGCATGACACGCTTCGCACCAGGGCCTGGAGCGGAAAGCCGACACGATTCCTGCGCACGCCGTTCTTCGACGCGTGGGAGCAGGAAGATGCCCCGAGCCGCTGGGCACGCCCCTGCAGCGGGTGCTGATCGCGCCCACCTTCCGTCGGATCGTGGCCGCAAACATGACCGAACTGATCGAGATTCCCATCGGCCAGGTCGCGGGCCAGATCCATGGCCGCCGGCGCGTGCGCGACGTCATGTATGACATGCAGCAGGACTACGTCGACACAATGGCCCGCCTGGCTGCCATCCAGCCAGGCGAGTGACGGCAGGCGGAACGCCGTGGCTTCGTTGCGCCGGCGATCAGACGGCCCGCGCCGGCAACCGGTCATTCGCCCGTGCCGCGCCTGACCCGGTGATCTGGGATCGGAGGATGGCGGCGATCTCGGGTTTGCACGAGCCGCAGTTCGTGCCGGCACGGAGCGCCGCGCCGACCGCCTCGACCGTTTCCAGCCTGCGCTCGGCAATGGCCGCACGCAGATCCCGCGCGCCGACGCCAAAGCAGGCGCAGACCGTGGGCCCGGTATCGGCGTCGGCCTGCGCTGGCATGCCGGCAAGAAGCCCGGTTCGATCCGCGCTGGCCAGCGTGCCGCGACCGAACAATCCGGCCAGCCACGTGCGCGAGACCAGGGATGGGTCACGGCCAACGAACAGGCAGCCCGACAGCCGGCCGTCGCGCAGGGCCGCGAACCGGTAAAGGCCGCGGGTCGGGTCTCGATAGGCCACCCATTCTCCGCTCCCGTCGGTCTCGCCCAGCATCGACCGCGCCCAGAAATCCCAGTCGGGGACCGGCGCCTCGCCCGCCAGTTCATATCGGTAGTGGCCTGCCGCCTTGGCCATCGCCCACCATGTCACGCCGACAATGGCGACCGGCTGGCGCGACAGCGCGAATCCATACCAGGCCGCCTGGTAGGCCGCCACGTCGACAGGCGTATGCTTGCATTCGGGCTGCCCCGAGACGGGATCGCAGGCCGGATTGACCGCCACACCGACCCGCCCCATCGGGGCAAAGCGGTCCGTCCAATGGATGGGTGCGAACACGCTGCCCTGGTTCTGGGCTTCGGTGATGCGGATGCGCGCCACCATTGACCCCCATCGGCTTGAGACCCGCGCCAAGGCACCATCCGACAGCGTTCGCGCCGCCGCATCGGCCGGATGGATATCGATTGTCGGCTCGACGGCGTGAACGCCAAGCCGGGCCGAGCGCCCCGTGCGGGTCATGGTGTGCCACTGGTCGCGCATGCGCCCGGTGTTGAGCACGAGGGGAAACTGTCCACCCGCTGCGTAACGCGGCGGCCTGGATGCGACGGGCACGAATCGCGCCCGATGATCCGGCGTGCAGAACAGCCCATCGCCGAACAGCCGCGGCGTGCCACCCGACCCCGCCGCCGTCAGCGGCCACTGGACCGGCTCCATGGCTTCGTAGCCATCGCCATCGATGTCGGCCAAGGCCGAGATATCGAAGGCCCGCGCCCCGCCATTGCCGGCGCCCGACAGGGCGGCATGCTCGCGGAATATCATCGCCGGGCCGTCATAGGCAAAGGCATCGGCGTAGCCCATGCGCTTTGCCACTTCACAGATGATCCACCAGTCCGGCCGTGCCTCGCCCGGGACCGGCAGAAAGCCGCGCTGGCGCGATAGGCGCCGTTCCGAGTTCGTCACCGTGCCAGCCTTTTCCCCCCAGGCGGCGGCCGGCAGCAGGACATGTGCAAACCTGTTGGTGTCGGTATCCCGTTCGCAATCCGACACGACGACGAATGGACACGCGGCCAGTGCCGACCGCACCCGTTCGGAATCGGGCAGGCTGACCGCCGGATTGGTCGACATGATCCACACCGCCTTGACCGTGCCACGGCCGATCGCGTTGAACAGATCAACGGCCTTCAGTCCCTCGGTCCCGGCCAGGTGCGGCGACTTCCAGAATCGCTGCACAAGGTCGCGATGCGCGGCATTGCCGATGTCCATGTGGGCGGCAAGCTGATTGGCAAGACCGCCGACTTCGCGGCCGCCCATGGCGTTCGGCTGACCGGTCAGCGAGAACGGCGTGCTGCCCGGCCGGCCAATGCGGCCTGTTGCAAGATGGCAGTTCAGGATGGCATTCACCTTGTCCGTACCGGCCGAGGACTGGTTGACCCCCTGCGAAAAGAGCGTGACGGTCCGATCGGTCGTGGCGAACCACTGATAGAACTGATGCACATCGCCCGGCGCAAGCCCGCAGGTCTTGGCGGCCACATCGATAGTCGGAACCGTCGACCGCGCGGCCGCCAGGGTCTCGGCCAAACCACTTGTCTTTGTCTCGACAAAGGCCGCATCCATCTTGCCGGTGTCGGCAAGATGCACAAGCAATCCGCTGAACAGAGCCACGTCGCTGCCGGGACCAAGCGGCAAATGCAGGTCAGCCGATTCGCATGTCGCTGTGCGGCGCGGATCGATCACCACCACCCGCGGCGTTCGATCACGGGCCCGCCGTTCGGCCATGCGCTGGTAGAGAACCGGATGACACCAGGCAGCGTTCGAGCCGACAAGAATGACAAGATCGGCCAGGTCGATGTCCTCGTAGCAACCAGGCACGGTGTCGCTGCCAAAAGCGCGCCTGTGGCCGGCAACGGTCGAGGCCATGCAAAGCCTGGAGTTTGTGTCGATATTTGCACTGCCGATGAATCCCTTCATCAGCTTGTTGGCGACGTAGTAATCCTCGGTCAGCAGCTGACCTGAGACATAAAAGGCAACGGCGTCTGGGCCATGCTGTTCGATGACACGCCGAAATTCGGCCGCCACGGTCCCCAGCGCCGCGTCCCAGCTGGCCGGCCGGCCATGGATTTCCGGCACTAAAAGCCGGCCATCCAGCCCAAGCGTCTCGGCCAGCGCGGCGCCCTTGGAGCACAGCCGCCCCTGGTTGACGGGATGGGATTCATCGCCACGAACCTCGACCCGCCCGTCTGCGTGGCGGGTGGCTTTGATGCCACAGCCGACCCCGCAATAGGGACAGGTCGTGCGGACCGGCTGTCCTGCGCGTGGGGCAGTCCCGATCACGGCGCCAACCCGATGGCTGGCACAGCCGTTGAACAGGCCGGTCGGACCGCATCCAGCCTGAGCATGACCAAGCCGGCCTCGATCTGCACCGGATAGGACGCCGTCGCACCGTCATCCGGTGCGACCGCCATGCCGCTGCCAAGGTCGATCATCCACTCGTGCAACGGGCAGGTGACGCGATCGCCATGGACGATTCCCTGTGACAACGGCCCGCCCCGGTGCGGACAGCGGTCTGCAAGCGCAAAGTAGCGGTCATCGCCAGTTCGGAAAACGGCGATCGGACCATCGGGGCCGCAGACGACCCGCGCACCCTGGCGCGGGATCTCGTCGCTGCGGCAGATTGCCAGCCAGCCTGCCATGACCTACTCCGCCGCAACCACCAAGGGCTCGAACTCGTGCCGATCGTGCCCGTCCCTGGCGCGCTCGGCCCAGGGGTCCCGCTGCGAGAATGTCTGCGAATAGAGAAACCGCTGGTGCAACCGGCGCCGCCCTTCGGCATCCTCGACCACCCGCTGCTTGACGTAATTGAGCCCAACTCGCTCGACCCACGGCGCGGTCCGTTCGAGATAGTTCGCTTCCTCGCGATAGAGCTGGATGAAGGCGCCGCAGAATTCGAGCACCTCGTCCGGCGTCTTCACCTTGCACAAAAGGTCGGTCGTCCGAACCTTGACCCCGCCATTGCCGCCGACATGCAGTTCCCAGCCCGAATCGACCGCAACGACACCAAAATCCTTGATGGTGGCCTCGGCGCAATTCCGAGGGCAGCCCGAGACCGCCATCTTGAACTTGTGCGGAGTCCAGGTCCCCCAGCACATCTTTTCGAGCGCGATGCCCATGGCGGTCGAATCCTGGACCCCGAAACGGCACCATTCCGATCCGACGCAGGTCTTCACCGTCCGCAAGGCCTTGCCATAGGCGTGACCGGAAACCAGCCCCGCCGCATTGAGGGCACCCCAGACCGAGGGCAGGTTCTCCTTTTTCACGCCCAGCAGGTCGATGCGCTGGCCGCCGGTGATCTTGACAGTCGGAATTGCATACCGCTCGGCGACATCGGCAATCGCCCGCAGCTCGGATGGCGTGGTCACGCCCCCCCACATGCGCGGCACCACCGAATAGGTGCCATCCTTCTGGATGTTGGCGTGCGCCCGCTCGTTGATGAAGCGTGACTGCTGGTCGTCCCGATACTCGCCCGGCCAGGCACAGAGCAGGTAATAGTTGATGGCGGGCCGGCACTTGTGGCAGCCATCCGGCGTCTTCCAGTCCAGGACCCGCATCACGTCGGGGATGGTTTTCAGCCCCTCATCGCGAATGGTCCGGCGCACATCGGCGTGCGAACATTCAGTGCAGCGGCAGACAGGCTGCACTTTGGGTGTCGCCGTGTATTCGCCGCCCAAGGTGCTGGCCAGGATCCGCTCGACCAGGCCGGTGCACGACCCGCAGGATGACGATGCCTTGGTGTGGGCCCGCACGTCCTGCAGCGTGAACAGCTTTTTCGCGCTGATGGCGGCGACGATCTGGCCCTTGGAGACGCCATTGCAGCCGCAGACCTCGGTGCTGTCGCTCATGGTGCTGACGGCGTTGTCGCCGGCATGGCCCGAATTGCCGGTATGGGCGCGCCCGAACAGCAGCCGCTCGCGGAGGGCCGAAACGTCAATGCCGTCCCGCATCAGCTGGAAATACCAGGCACTGTCGGTCGTATCGCCATAGGCGATCGCCCCCAGCACCTTATTGTCGGCCAGCACAACCTTGCGATAGACACCCCGGCCGGCATCGTGGAACACGATCTCTTCGCTGTCGCCGCCGCCCGTGAATGTCCCGGCCGAGAACACATCGATACCGGTCACCTTGAGACGGGTCGCCGTGACCGAGCCCGAATACTGGGCATAGCCCATCTCGGCCAGCTGATTGGCACAGACCTTGGCCTGCTCGAACAGCGGCGCAACAAGGCCATAGGTCTGGCCCCGGTGCTGGACGCATTCACCCACCGCATAGATGCGTGGGTCGAAAGTCTGCATGGTGTCGCCGACGACGACGCCTCGTTCGCAATGGAGCCCAGCCGACTGCGCAAGGCTGATATTGGGCCGGATGCCCACCGCCATGACAACGATGTCGGCTGGAATATCGCGCCCGTCTGCCAGACGCACGCCGGCAACGCGGCCATTGCCGATAATGGCGGTTGTCTCGGCCGACATCTCGAACCTGAGCGACCGATCCACCAGCGACCGGCGCAGCAGATCGCCGGCGACCATATCCAGCTGGCGTTCCATCAACACGTCAACACGATGAATGACGGTCACCGCCATGCCCCGCCGCAAAAGACCGTTGGCGGCTTCAAGGCCAAGAAGGCCGCCGCCAATGACAACCGCGTTCTTGTGGCACCGCGAAGCCGCCACCATCGCGTTGACGTCCGCGATATCACGGAACGTGATGACACCGTCCAGATCGATACCCGGAATCGGGACCATGAAGGGAACCGAACCGGTCGCCATCAGCAGCCGGTCATAGGGCGCCTCGGTGCCATCGGAGGCAAGCACCCGCCGGTTTCGCCGGTCGATCCGGGTCACGGTCTTGCCTTTGTAGAGCGTGATCCCGTGATCCCGATACCAGCCATCGTCATTCAGCATGATCTGATCGATGGTCTTTTCGCCGGCCAGCACCGGCGACAGCAGGATGCGGTTGTAATTGCCGTAAGGCTCGGACCCGAACACCGTGATCTGATAAAGATCCGGGGCCCGTTCAAGCAGGTCCTCGACAGTTCGCATGCCGGCCATGCCGTTCCCCACCACCACCAGGCGCTGGCGCGCCCGTCCGGTCGTGTTCAGGTTGCTTGCGTCGGGCATGATCAGGCCACCTTCACTGGGCGGACTTTCTGCCGCTCATAAAGGAAGCGGAGAATCTCGCCGCGGCAGTGCATATAGCGGCCATCCTGGGCCAGATCGAGGCGATGGCGTGGCCGGGACAGTCCGACCGCAAGCACATCGCCGATCGTTGCCGCCGGCCCGTTGGTCATCATCACCACCCGGTCGGACAGAAGAACGGCCTCGTCGACATCGTGGGTGATCATGACGATGGTATTGCCCAGCGCCGCGTGGATCTCCATCACCGAGTCCTGGAGATGGGCCCGGGTCAGCGCATCCAGCGCCCCGAACGGCTCGTCGAGCAGCAGGATCTTGGGTTCCATCGCCAGGGCCCGCGCGATCCCGACCCGCTGTTTCATGCCGCCCGAAATTTCGGCCGGCCGCTTGCCGCGCGCATCCGCCATCTGGACGAGTTCAAGCTGGCGCAGCGTCCAGTCATGGCGATCCGAGCGGCTGCGCGTTCGCCCCATGGTCTTGTCAACCGCCAGACGGACGTTCTCATAGACCGTCAGCCAGGGAAGCAGCGAATGGTTCTGAAAGACCACCGCCCGATCCGGACCCGGCGCATCGACGACCTGGCCATCAAGGAGGACCACGCCGGACGTTGGTTCCAACAGACCCGCGATGATGTTGAGCAGGGTCGATTTGCCGCAGCCCGAATGTCCGATCAAGGCGACGAATTCGCCGTTCTCGATCTTGAGATTGACAGACTGCAAGGCCGCAAAGCCGCCAAAGTTCATCTCGACGTTCTCGATGCTCAGATAGCTTCGCATGTCATCCTCCTTGGCGTGGCCCGGTGTCCGCCTAGGTCACCGCGGTTCCGTGCGCGATGGCCCGGCCAAGCAGGGTGATCAGACGATCAAGCATGAACCCCACAAGGCCGACATAAATGAGCGCAACGATGATGTCGCTCACCAGCGAACTGTTCCATGCATCCCAGATAAAGAAGCCGATCCCGACGCCGCCGATCAGCATCTCGGCCGCCACGATCGCAAGCCACGACAGGCCGACCCCGATCTTAAGACCGGTGAACATGTAGGGCATGCTGGCCGGCAGCGTGATCCGCCAGAAATACTCGAACGGATTGAGACGAAGCACGCGCGCCACGTTCTGGTAGTCGAGCGGAATATGGCGGACACCAACGGCGGTGTTGATGATGACCGGCCAGACCGCCGTGATGAAGATGACGAAGATGGCCGCCGGATCGGCGTCGCGGAAGGCGGCCAGCGAAAGGGGCAGCCAGGCGAGTGGCGGCACCGTGCGCAGGACCTGGAAAACCGGGTCCAGGCCGCGCAGGGCTATCGTGCTCTGGCCGATCAGGACACCAAGGCCGATGCCGATGATGGCCGCGAACGCATAGCCGACGGCGACACGCTTCAGGCTTGCAAGCAGGTGCCAGAACAAGCCCTTGTCGAGCCCGCCCCGATCGAAGAACGGATCGCTGATCAGCTCCCAGGTATCGGCCACCACCTTGGACGGCGGCGGCAGCGAGGAGCCAGCCCCCGCGCAGGCCAGTTCCCACGCGCCCACCAGGGCACCGATCGTGACCAGGAGCGGCAGGAAACGGTGGACCGTCGAGCCCAGCAGGGCGGCCCCCTTGCGCCACCGCCATCCCAGGGGCCGCAGGGCGATGACCACACCGGCCGATGGCGGTGCGGAAACATTCGGGGCAGAACGTGCGGCACTGGTCACGCTATTCCTCCTGATGTCCGCGATCCGATCCGGGTCAGACCGATGCCCGCTTGATGGCAAGCGATCTCAGGTAATCGAGCGGCTTGTCGGGATCGAAGACGATGCCGTCAAAGAACGTCTCCCTGCCGCGCGAGGAGCCGGCCGGGATATCGGTGGCAGAGACGCCCGCGTGTTTCGCCGCTTCCCGCCACAGGTCTTCGCGATTGACCCTGGCGATCAAGGCCCTGGTGTCGGTCTCGGGCGGCAGGACGCCCCAGCGAATGTCTTCGGTCAGGAACCACAAATCGTGGCTGCGGAACGGATAGGACGCATGGTCGCGCCAGAACTTCATCAGATGCGGGCTGCCGGTGATCTTGCGGCCATCGCCATAGTCGATCGTGCCCTTGGCCCGGCCGGCGATATCGTCGACCGGCACATTGAACCAGGCCCGGCGGCTGACGATCTGGCATTTTTCGTCCTTGTTCTCGTCCCTGTCGCACCACATCTGCGCTTCCTGCACGGCGGCAAGGGCGGCCAGCGCGGCACGCGGATTGCGGTCAGCCCAGTCGGCCCGGACGGCGAAGCTTTTCTCTGGATGCCTGTTCCAAAGCTCGCCCGTATTCAGGGCCGTGAAGCCGATCCCCTGGTTGACAAGCTGGGCGTTCCACGGCTCGCCGACGCAGAACACATCCATGGTGCCCACCTTCATGTTGGCCACCATCTGGGGGGGTGGAACGACGACGGTCTGCACATCCTTGTCAGGGTCGATGCCGCCGGCCGCCAGCCAATAGCGAATCCACAGGTCATGGGTGCCGCCGCGAAACGTCATCGCGGCTTTGACTTCCTTGCCGGCAGCGATCTTCCTGGCAAACGCGTTCTTCAGTGCGCTGGAATCGAGCTTGGCGCCTGTGCCGAGATATTCTTTCGCAACCGAGATCGCCTGCGCATCGAGGTTGAGCCGTGCCAGGATGTACATCGGCACCGGCTGATTGTTCTGGACGATGGCGCCCGTGCTCAGGAGATACGGCATCGGGGTCAGGATATGGGCGCCGTCCAGCCCGCCTGCGCCCGAGCCAAGAACAAGATTGTCGCGCGTCGTGCCCCACGACGCCTGCTTGGCGATCTCGACATCGGGCAGGCCGTGCTTGGCGAAGAACCCTTTTTCCTTCGCGATGATGAGGGGCGAGGCATCGGTCAGGGCGATATAACCGAACGTCGCCTTCTTGATCTCGGGTCCCGCGCCCTCAGCAAAGACACCGGCCGGAAACGCCGCGCGCGCCGCCGACAGGATGGCCGCCGTTCCGGCAAGCCTTGCCCCGCCCCGCAGCAAGGCCCGCCGCGACATGGTGCGGATCGCGGCCTTGCTGTCCGTCTTTCGTATCCCGATCCGGCGTATTCCGATCCGGTCTGCCATCGATCACTCCCCTGGCTCATCAGCCGCGGCAAAATGGTGCGCCGCAACAGAACTTGCATTGCAAATCCCGTGCCAAGCTCGAGGACGATCACATAACGTTGTTTTTACTAGATTATTTTTGAATTAGGCGGCCCGAAACCAGGCCCGAAGCATGCGCAATTTATAGGCAGAACAATCGCATTGCACAATTTTTCAGCATTTGTATTCGATCCGCGTCGCCTGGTCGGCTCCCGGCCCTGGCGGAAGCGGGTATAAAATTAAACCAATAGTGTCAGCTTGCCGCCCCTAGCTCGCCGGGTGGATCGCGCTCAAGCGGGCCATCGCATCGAGATATTCCCGCTGCAGGTCGAACATCACGTCCCGCACCTGCTTCCGTTCCTTGATCTGGCCGAGCAACCGGCCTCTCGGCCACGCACATGATCGGCTCGCTGGCCTCAACGATCCGCCGGAAGGCCGGCGCGATCAACATGCGCTGCAGCGGTGTCCCCAGCGTTTTTGGCGCATCGTCTTCGTCCAGGTATCGAACCAGGGTGTCCGCAGGACACGGGTGGGTTTGCCGCTCCATGCCGTCGTGCGGACAGTCTCGTGCGAATCGGCCTTGAGAATGCGATCGACACTTCGTCCAGGGTCCGGACTCGAAGGTCGTGAGCCAGATCGATCCCATCCACACGCCCTGGGCGCCCAGCGCCAGCGCCGCGGCAATCTGGCGCCCGCTTCCGATGCCCCCGGCCGCCAGCACAGGCACATCGCCAGCGGCATCGACCACTTCCGATCAGCACCATGGATGACACGTCACCGTTGTGACCCGCGCCCTCATTGCCGGCCGCGATCACCAGATCCGCCCCGGCGGCGACATGCTTCCTGGCATGCCGTCCTTGCCCCCGTCATGCCGCCGATCCTGATGCTACGCCTGCGCGCCCGAGCGACAATGTCGAGCCGGGGCCGGGCCCGAGGGCCGAAACCAGCAGCCTGGACGTGGCGCCACACGACATCGAGCTGGGGACGGGCCCAGCCATGGGTGCTTTCAATTCCATGTTCTGCAGATCGATGCCGGCGGCGGGGCGTCCTGCGCAGCGGCGGGATGTGGAACTGCTTGTTCAGCGTCTCGATGAAATCCCGATGGCCCTGCGGATCTTGCGATCGAGTTCCTCGGAAGGTCCCCTCGGTTCGCGAATCCGGCCATGATGACATTGACGCCGTAGGGGCGCCCCTTGCAATGCTCATCCAACCACCGCAGCTCGATCT
Source organism: Alphaproteobacteria bacterium (assembly GCA_046348645.1). Lineage (GTDB taxonomy): Bacteria > Pseudomonadota > Alphaproteobacteria > JAXMDU01 > JAXMDU01 > JAXMDU01. The sequence goes on along the minus strand of JAXMDU010000007.1, from coordinate 102,343 downwards.
CAAGCTCGTCCGGCGCATAGGTCGCCGCGCCGAAGACACCCATGCCCCCGGCCGCGCTGATCGCCGCGACGACGTTCCGGCAATGGCTGAATCCGAAGATCGGGACATCGATCCCGAACAGATCGCAAACGCTGGTCTTCATTGCGCCCCCTGAAACGTAGAACGATGCGGCACGCCGTCGCGAAAGCTGCCGGTTCCCGCCTTCGACTCGGACCTGCCGATGCGTTTTGCGCGCCGGCGTCCGGCGCCTGTCACCAGGCGGTCTTGTATCCCTTGAATGGTGTTGGAATGCGCTGGATGTCCTGGATCAGGCCGGGCGGAAAATCGGGTGCGGCATCGTTCTTGAGGTTGGCGTAAATCGCATCGACGATGCCCCCCAGGCGCTTTTCGATCGCGCGCGCCAGGACCTTGTGGGGTCCGTGGATCGTGAACAATTCGACGACATCGTCCGGGACCTCGTTCGGCATCTGGTCCCATTTCCCCTCGACCGACATGCGATACAGCTTTTCGCCAAGATCATGCAGGCCATGCTTTTCAAAGACCGGCCAATAGGTGCGGGTCGCACCGTAGAACGATATGCGATAGCGCGCCCATTCCAGCATGCGCTGGACAGCGGCATCGTCTGGACCGGTGCAGATGAACATGCCGCAGGTGACCTCGAAATTTTCGCGCTTGCGGCCGCTTTTGGCCAGGGCCTGTTCGACCGACTTCAGGCTTTCCTCGCGCAGGTACCGGTCGGTCAGGAAGGGGTGCAGGCGCACGCCATCACACGTCTCGCCAGCCAGGTTCAGCATGTACGGCCCGACGGCAGCGATCGTGATCGGCACCGGCGGAAGATGGGCCGAGGATGGCGTGAAGTTGGGTGTCATCAGGGTGAACTGATAGTGCTCGCCCTGGTAATCGAGCTTTTCGCCGATTTCCCAGCAGCGCCAGATGGCGCGAAGCGCGCCGATATATTCACGCAGGCGCGGGCCCGGCGCGGACCACTTGACGCTGAAGCGGCGCTCGTTATGGCCCTTGACCTGCGGCCCGAGGCCAAGCACGAAGCGTCCGCCCGAGGCGGTCTGCAGATCCCAGCCAATATTGGCCACCGCCATGGGGCTGCGCGCGAACGCGACCGCAACGCCGGTCGCAAGACCGATCCGCTCGGTCCCCACCGCCGCCACGCCCAGCGGCAGGAAGGGGTCGTTCCTGTTCTCAAGGGTCAAGAGAACGTCATAACCGGCCTCTTCCATGGCTTTCGCGCCTTTGGCAAAGCTGCGCAAGTTGTCTTGCGGAATCGACGCGATGACACGCATCATATTCTCCTTGATGTTCGGCGATGGCACGCCCATAGGCGTGGACACACGGGACGTGATCGGCTACCCCCCGCAGGCAGAGTGCGGCGCGTCCCACCGGTTCGCGAATCCCGCCCGCCAGATCCCAGCCCAGCAAACGGATGATCCACTGTCGTCATAGCGGTGGAATCAGGACGTCGCCTTCCGGGCGGTGTCGAGGATCAACTGCAGGATTTCCTGGCCCCGGTAGCCCTTCTTCGTGACGCTCTCGACCCACTCACCCCAGAGCGGCTTCGCCGCCGCCTGCAGCTTCTGCATTTCGGCTGCCGGATAGGTGACGGGCGTAAGCCCCTTGGCCTGGAACGCCGCAACCGCTGCCTTGCCGTCCTGCTCGTGCGCCTTCTCGTAGACATCAAGCGCCGGGACCGTGGAATCGGCAATCAGCTTCTTGTATTGCGGCGGCAGCGATTCATAGGCTTTCAGATTGCCAATCACCATGGCCGCCGTGACCGAAAGCGCCATGTTGGTCGTGTACCACTTCGTGACCTCCTGGAGCTTGTAGGAGGCCAGCGAGTAATAAGGCGACGATGCGGCGTCAAGCACGCCTCGGTCCAGCGCCCCGTACATTTCTGGCGGCGGCAGATTGGCAGGCACGGCGCCAAGATTCTTGATCGCCTGGGCGTCGCCGCCCAGGGCCCGGACCCGAAGGCCCTTCCAGTCGGCAAGCGTGGCCGGGACCTTGCCCTTGCCGATGAACTCGTTGGCTGGCAGCGGCACGGGCAGCACGACCAGCGCGTTCAGGCGTGCCAGCTCGCGCTTTGAATCAGGATGCGCAAAGACGGCCTCGTGCACCTGCCGGGTCACATGGACCGTCGGGGTCGGAAGGAACGGCAGGCCAAGCCCTTCGGCAACAGGCAGCCGCCCCGGCGTGTAGCTGGTGGCGATCATCGTCATCTCGAAAGCGCCAATGGCGATCCCGTCCAGGTTTTCTTTCGGCGCAGCCAGGGCCTCGCCATAATGGATCTGGATCGTGAAATTGCCGTTCGTGGCCTCCGAGACACGCCGAGCCAGCTCTTCCTGGCCCATCGTGATCGCGCGCTTGGTGCCGAACAGCGACAAGTTCCAGTGGACCTTTGGTCCCGCGACTATCTGCTGGGCGTCTGCCGATGCGGCAAAGCCCGCGCTCAGAACGCCGGCCAGGACGGGTGCGATGAAAGCGCGACGCATGTTCAAGAGCGGCCTCCCCACAAATCGTGAACATCGGACCGGATTCTGTTTCCCGGCGCATCAGTCTTCTACCTGCTTCAGCCGACAAATGGCACCGTAGAAATCCTGCACCGCCGCGTCATGCGCTGGCCGGTGACGACGGACCGGACCTGCCGCGGCGACGAAGGACAAGAAAGGCCCCACCGCTCAGGAAAGCCGGAACCCCGACCGCGGCGAAGGCCGATGAATAGCTGCCCGTGGCCGTAAGAATCACGCCGAACAGCCCTGGCCCCACGACCGATCCCGCATAGAAAAAAATCATCACCGCGCCAGTGACGCCACCCGTCTGCTGCTGGGGTACGAACGGCATGATCTCGGCCAGGAAGACGCCGGTCCAGGTCATGCTGACGCAGGCGAAAACAACACCCAGAACGGCGATTTCCCAGATCGCCGTGCCGCGCGTCAAAAACATGAACCAGACCGCACAGGCGCCCATGCCAAGCCCCAGCGCAGCCAGCACGCCACTGCGGTCGCCCAGCCAGTCGGCCAGCGCGCCCACGGCAACACGGACCGCGGCCCCCACCGTCACGGCGATCGAAAAAAGATAGGCGGCCTTGGCCTTGTCGATTCCGATCTCCTCGACCAGGAACGTAACAAAATACGACGTGACGGCGATCTGAAACACGCAGAACGAAAAGCTGCAGGCCGCCATGACCGCCAACCGGCGGTTCCGCAGGATAAGACCAAGGCCGGCCAGGGCTGATGGCCGCTTGGCGACGCCCGAACCGTGCGCCGCATGCACATCGCGGTCCATATCCTTGCGCAAGGCTTCAAGCGCCACGGCAACAACGAGCGAAATTCCCGCTCCCACAAGGGCAGCCCCCTGCCACCCCATGGCCACCACCATGAATGGCACGGTCGCGCCGGCAATCGCAATGCCAAGGGCCGCGCCGGTCTGTTTGATCGACAGCACCAGCGACATCAGCCGCGGCGGGGTCCGTCTGGACAGGATATAAGTCGAGGCGGGCGTGGCCGGCCCATTGCCGGCCCCCATCAGCATGGCCCCCAGTGCGACCAGGGGTAGCCATGCCGTCGCGACCAGGGCAATGCCGACCGCGACCACCAACATGCAGATCTGGCTGGTGCGGACCGGGCCAATACGATCCGTGAGCTGGCCGCCAATCGGCGCGCTCAGGGTGCTGACCGTGTAGACAAGCGCCGAGTAGAAGCCGACGATTCGGGCATCGACCCCGATATCCGGCGCGGCCACCGCGAATACGGGCACCATGATGACGACCAGGGAAACCATGGCCTGGACCGCCGTCATCGCCGTCAGCGGCGCGCAACGGTACGGATGCCGCCAGACGGATCGGCTGGATGCAGGATCGCGAGGTTGGCCTGGCCCGGCCTAACGGTTTCCGGCCTAACGGTTTCCGGCCTGACGGTCGGCCCGTGATCACTGTCGAGACGCGGCACTTTGAGCCGTCGAGACGAAATATCCAGTTCGAATGAGGCGTCGCGATCGAGCGGCGCCCCGGATCACGCTGGATGCGCGCCGATTTGGCCGGCATTGTCGATGACGATGGCGGTGCTTCGCTCTGCCGGCACGAAGCAGGCCTTGGGCACCCTCGACCCCGCGCACCGCAAGCGCGGGTCGAAAGGACGTCAACATGGGCACCACGGCGCCGACCGACCGAAACCACGGCATGGGCGCTGCGGCCTGTCGCGGGAACAAAATATGGTGGTGCCGGCCTTCCGGGTCAAAACGCGTGCCAAAGCCGCTGGACGTGGCCATGGCCTGGCGGGGGCCCAGTACGACGCGGTCGATGATGCGGCCGCGCGCCCGAGGGTCTTCGATGCCCACCTGCCAGCCGGCCTCGCCCGGCGGTGGCCCGTGTGCCGCGATTTCACCCATGTCGATCAGGGCAGCAGGAACCCGGCATCGGCAAGGACATCGGCGACGCGGCTGGTGATAGGCCTCGGCAATGCCGCTGAGCGTCATGGCCATGCCAGGGCGAAGAATGTGACCGACACACCGTCGATCTCGATGGCGCGATAATCGACCTTCGCACAGGCAGCAGCGATGGCATCGTCTGCGGGCCCGGCCACATCTGCACCATCGGCCGAGAAATGGCGCGCAAAAAGATCCCATATGGGCTGCACGGTCACATCGAAGCCCCCCCGGTCAAGACGCCCCATCGCTGGCTTGCAGCAATGACACGGCGCAGATCAAGAGATGCTGATCCGATCCGACCATCGCGGTTGAGACGGACAATTTCGACTGCGGTACATAGAGCGAAGGACGCTTCCAGGTTTTCCGCCTCAGCGACCGCGCGGGCGATGGCGGTCCGGGCGGCCGTTTCATCCTCGGCCGCAAGCCGTATTTCTGCCTCGGCACCAAGCGCCCTGCCACGCCAGACAATCCGCCCGCCTCTGTCACTGGCGCCCCCAGCCGCAAGGCCGGCCAAGGACAAAGCGCCCGTCGCTGCGGCGATGCTCAGGAAACGGCGGCGTGTAACGGCGGGCGTCATGGCTTGGCTCCTCGCCTTGAGCCTCGCCCTTGGCTTCGGCCGCGCCGAAACGCTCGACCAATGTCTGGGTCAGCTTCGGCTCGCGGCGGCGGCGGCGTTCAACCATCGGCGGGCAGATGGTGTCATCGTAATAGAGTGCCTGGCACTCCAGGCATTGGATGCATTCATTGGGATTGATCTGGCCGCTGGGGCTGATGGCCTGGACCGGGCAGCGCGATCTGCAGATATGACATTGCAGGCTGCACTGCCAATGACGTTTGAGCCAGTCGAACATGCGCAGCCGCGCCGATCGCAAGCGCCCGCCAAGCGGGTATAAATACCGGCAGAAGAAGCGCTCGACGAACAGGCACACCATAAGAAGTGCCGCGGCATAGGCGACAAACGGCCACGTGCGGTCGAAGTGCATCACGATGGCGGTTTTGAACGGCTCGATCTCGGCCAGTTGAACCGTCAGGCCGGTTTCGCCCAGGGACAGGGCAAAAAGACCCAGAAACAAGATATACTTGATTGGCCACGCCCGTTCACTGAATGTAAATGGTGGCGTCAGGACCGGCAGCCGCGCAAACCGGCCCAGCCGCCCTGTCAATTCCTGCAGCGCGCCAAACGGACACAGCCAGCCGCAGAATACGCCGCGCGCGTGAAAAAGAAGCCTGACCGCCAAAGTTCTCCACAGAATGAACAGCAAATTCGTCGACTGAACACTTCCCAGCGAAATCCGCTGCGCAAGGCGTCGCCGAAGGTCAGGACATTAAGCACCGAAAGCTGGGCCCCAGCGTACCAGCCCAGCGCCAGCAGCGTAAACAACATGAAGCCGACACGAACCCAGCGGTAAAGCCGTCGGCGCCGGACCAGCGCATCCTGAAATACGAAAATGGCCGTGACGCCGACGATCGCCAGGCAAACGACGACGATTTCGACAGCGCGGGCCCGCCAGACCGTCATCCACAGTGGCTCGGCGGTTCCGGGCTCGGCCGCCGCGACGGAAGTGATCTCTGACCCTTTCACCGGGGCATCGGGCAGGCGATAACGCGCCGGTAACACATAGGTCGTCCTCAGAACCGCGGACGGTGCACCGGCCGCTTCACCGGCCACAAGCAGATCCAGCCGCCAGGGCTGGGTCGGATCGAAACCGGAATTCGCTGGCAGGACGAAAAGGGCGGTCTCTGGCAGATCTGGCGCCGGGCGCAGCGAGGCGCGTGAACGGTCTGTTGATCCGCACCCAGCACCAGGGTGGTCGCGTCCTGGACGATCTGGATCCGGTCGAATGGCCAAGCCGGTGATATCCTTGTTCCTGAACGAATATCGGCCCGATGCAGCGATGAACAGGATCTGGTCACCGGCCGGCCGGCCACCAAGCGCGGTATCAGGGCTGCTCGCCCAGAAGGTTCCGGCCGATCCGCGCCGGCGTTGCCAGCGCCAGATAGAGATCGATAAACAGGTCACGGCGCGGCCCTGGCCGTCGCCTGAAGTGATCCAGTCCAGACGCCCTGCTCGCCAGCCGCTTGCCGGAGGTCGCTCACGGTAACCCGCCGGCGCACGATCGAGCCATCGGCGACCAGGGCGGCCCAGTCGGCGGGCGCGAAGGATTCCACGTCAAGGCCGCCAGCCGGGATCAGGCCGCGGCCACGGGCCACCGCCCGGGCGGCGCGCAGAACGCCATCCGCCAGGACGATCGACGAAACGGTGGCGCCGCTGACCGCTTCCAGGGTGCCGCTCCGCCCGCTCCGCGTCACGGTGATCGGTTCGCGCACATCCCGGCCGGCGAACTGGGCGGCGAAACGCTGCAGATTCTGATCGGATACCCCGATGACAAGGATCGGCTCATGATGTTCGGCGATCACCGCGCCCGTCAGCCGGCCCGCAAGATCGAGCCCCACCACGACATCGATCGGTTTTCCGGAATAGCCCGCCGTGGCCACAACGTCGCGGGTGTGGAAGATATAGCCGGCAGGCTCGGTGCCACGCCAAACCTTTGCTGCCGGCGGCGTCCCCTCGATGGGACCGAAACGGGTGGCATCGGGGAAGGCGCTCTGGAACAGAGAGTCCTGCGCCCGCAGCGTATGGGCCGGCAAAAGACAGGCCAGGGCAAGGCCCAGCCGCACCAGGGTGCGAACCAGCCAGCCTGCTTGCCGCCACGGGCGTGAATTGTCGATCGGGTGTTTCATGGCGCCTACCGGATGCCAGCCTTCTCCGCTCGATGGCGACCATCGCCGGGCACAACCGGCGGGCGCCGCACGCATGACATGGCTATTCCATACTCCGCCTTGACGATTATCAAGGACAGCCGCACTCTAATTGATAAATGCCTAGCCGCATCCCCGTCATGCTATATGTATATCCTCGCTAGGGAAAAGGAGACTGAACAATGGGTAAAGCCTGGTTAGCAACCGCATCGGCGGTCGTCACGCTGCTGCTGGCAGCTGGCGGCGCGGTGGCACAGACCCAAAGCCAACCCGCTCCGGCTGACATCAAGAAACATGAGACGTCGCCCGGCGGCCAATATTCGCCAAGCCTCGACGTCCTGAAGCAACAGCCACTCGATCAGCCGGGCGTCAAGCCGGGCGTCCCGCAATTGACCCAGGCGGAATTCGATCAGGCACGGCAGATCTATTTCGAGCGCTGCGCAGGCTGCCACGGCGTGCTGCGCCAGGGGGCGACCGGCAAGCCGCTGACGCCAAAAGTGACGGGGCCGCTTGGGTTCGAATACCTGCGCGACTTCATCACCTACGGTTCGCCCGCCGGCATGCCGAACTGGGGGACGTCGAACCAGCTGACCAAGGACCAGATCGAGATCATGGCGCGCTACCTGCTGCAGGAGCCGCCGCAGCCGCCTGAATTCGGCATGAAGGAGATCCGCGAAACCTGGAAGGTCCTGGTTCCCGTCGAGCGCCGGCCGAAGAAGAAGGAAAACAACATCGACCTCGATGGCCTCTTCTCGGTGACGCTGCGCGACACCGGCGAGGTTGCCCTGATCGATGGGACAAGCAAGAAGATCGTCACCATCCTCAAGACCGGATACGCCGTGCATATCTCGCGCGTCTCGGCGTCTGGCCGCTACCTTTACGTCATCGGGCGCGACGCCAAGGTCGACATGATCGACATGTGGATGAACCCGCCGCAGACGGTTGCCGAGGTTCGCATCGGCCTTGAAGCGCGTTCGGTCGAGACCTCGAAGCGCAAGGGCTGGGAAGATAAATACGCCATCGCTGGTGCGTATTGGCCGCCCCAGTTCGTCATCATGAACGGCAACACCCTCGAACCCATGCGCATCGTGTCCACCCGCGGCATGACGGTCGATACGCAGGAATACCACCCGGAACCGCGCGTCGCGGCAATCGTGGCCTCGCACTTCCGGCCCGAGTTTGTCGTGAACGTCAAGGAGACCGGCCAGATCCTGATGGTCAACTACGAGAATCTCGACAACCTGCGCATCACGACCGTCGGGGCCGAGCGATTCCTGCATGATGGCGGCCTCGATTCGACCGGGCGCTATTTCATGGTCGCGGCCAATGCCCGCAACAAGATCGCGGTGGTCGATACCAAGGACGACAAGCTGGTCAAGCTGATCGAGGTCGGGGCGACGCCGCACCCCGGACGCGGTGCGAATTTCGTCCATCCGAAATTTGGTCCGGTCTGGGCCACCAGCCACCTTGGCGATGACAACATTTCACTGATCGGCACCGACCCCGAAAAGCACAAGGAGAACGCCTGGAAGGTCGTTCAGACCCTTGAAGGCCAAGGGGGCGGATCGCTCTTCATCAAGACCCATCCCAAGTCGAAGAACCTGTGGGTCGATACCCCGCTCAACCCCGACTCGGGCATGGCGTCCTCGGTCGCGGTCTTCGACATCAACAACCTGGACAAGCCCCACGAGGTAATCCCGGTCGCCGAAATGGCCGGCATCGCCGAAGGTGTGAAGCGTGTCGTCCAGGGCGAGTATAATAAGGACGGCTCCGAGATCTGGTTCTCGGTCTGGAACAACAAGGAACAGCAGTCGGCAATCGTGGTCCTGGATGACAAGACCCGCAAGCTCAAGACGGTGATCAAGGACCCACGCCTGATCACGCCGACCGGCAAGTTCAACATCTATAACACTCGCAAGGACGTCTACTGATCTGCGACTGATCAGACCTGACGGAAGGGGGCGCCACGGGCGCCCCCTTTTCTTTTTCGACCCTTTTCCGTGGCCCGCCTTGGGCGCCGCGCCTTAGGCATCGTCCGGTTTCGCGCGCCCGCGCAGGCGCTTGATCCCGCCGCGCCGGCGTTTGGTCTCCCGGCGTTCCATCTTTGCCGCCTGGCTCGGCCGTGTCGGCCTGCGGGCCTTTGGCCGGATCGTTGCCTGACGCAGCAGATCCACCAGCCGTTCCAGCGCATCGCGCCGGTTCGCATCCTGCGACCGATGCCGCTGCGCCGCTATGATCACGGTGCCCCCCGCGGTGATCCGACGCCCGGCAATCCTGCGAAGCCGCGCCACTGTCGCCGCGTCAAGCGACGGTGACGACGCGGCATCGAAGCGAAGCTCGACCGCGCTGGAAACCTTGTTGACGTTTTGCCCGCCCGGGCCCGAGGCCCGGACAAAGGTGAAGACCAGCTCGTCCCGATCAATCGACAGATCTGGCGTGATGACGATCCGATCATCGTCCATGGCCGCGTCCTCCCGCGGTCCTCATAGCAGCTTGGCCCCCATGATGGAACCGCCGCCGCGCTGCCGGGGTGCCAAGCTTGCCGCTAGATCCGATCGGGCCGGCGATCGACGCGCTGCCAGGCTTGCCGATGCGCCCAGAACAGGGCGCTTTGTGCGGCAAGCTCGGCTACAGCCACCGTCATGGCGACGGATCGGTCGCCGGTCACGGCAAAGGCAATCCCGAACGTGACGATGGTACTGATCACGCCCCAGGACAGGATTCGTCCAACCCGATGGCCAACCCGCCGGCGGTCACCTGTCTGGCCGATCTCCGGGGCGGGCCGCCCTAAGTCCTGGTCCGGCTCACCGTCAGAGATCGACTCGACGAAGCCCATGGCCAGGGTATCGTTGCTTTCGCGATCGATCAGAATGAACGAACCGGTTTCGCGGCTTCGGGCGTATGAATCGAATGCTGCGGGCTGATCGAGGACAATCTGGCAAAAGCCCATCTCGTTCATTCGCAGCGTATCGGCCGGATGCCGCGCCAGCGTATTGATGTCGAGAACGTAATCCGGACGCCGAACCGTCGCGGTCACCGATCGCGTTCCGATCCGCAGCAGGTAGGACTTTCCGGGCACCAGCGCGCCATCGCCGGTCCACAGCAATCGTGCCCGGAAATCCGATGCGCGCGTCGCCGGGGCTTCGGCCGCGCAGATCAGCTCGCCGCGCGAGATGTCGATCTCGCGGTCAAGAAGCAGGGTCACCGATCGTCCGGCGCCCGCCCGATCCAGATCACCGTCATGGGTCGTGATGCGGGCCACGCGGGCTTCCAGACCCGACAGGACAGCGCGGACCCGATCACCGGTCGAAACGGTGCCGCTGGTGATGAGGCCGGAAAATCCCCGGAAATCGGCCGATGGGCGATTGACCCATTGGACCGCCATGCGGAAGGGACGGCGCAACGAATCGTTCTCGACTTCGACCGCTTCCAGGTGCTCGAGAAGCGATGGCCCCTCATACCAGGCCGTATGGGCCGAGCGGGCTACGACATTGTCGCCACGCAGCGCCGAGACCGGGATGCAGCAGATCTCGTCGAATCCCAGATCCCGGGCGAAGTTTTGGAAGTCAGTCCTAATCCGATTGAAAACGGCCTCGGAATAGCCGACCAGGTCGATTTTGTTGATGGCCAGCACGACATGCCGGACGCCCAGCATCGAGACGATCACGCTGTGCCGCCGGGTCTGGGTCAACAGGCCCTTTCGCGCGTCGACCAGGATGATCGCAAGATCGCACAGCGAGGCGCCGGTCGCCATGTTCCGGGTGTACTGCTCGTGCCCCGGCGTGTCGGCGACAATGAACTTGCGCTGGCTCGTGGCGAAGAACCGGTAGGCGACATCGATGGTGATGCCCTGCTCGCGCTCGGCAGCAAGGCCGTCAACAAGCAGCGAAAAATCGAGCCCGCCATTCTGGGTGCCGGCTCGCTTCGAGTCGGTGACCAGGGTCGCAATCTGGTCATCAAACAAGAGCTTCGATTCGTAGAGAAGGCGGCCAATCAGAGTCGACTTGCCGTCATCCACCGATCCGCAAGTGATGAACCGCAGGCTTGAACGCTGGCGCTCACGGGCCAGAAAGGCATCCAGGTCGGGGGGAATTGCCGTCGCTGCAAGCTGCATCAGAAATAGCCTTCTTGTTTCTTCTTCTCCATCGAGGCTGCCTCGTCATGGTCGATCAGCCGTCCCTGACGCTCCGAAGTCCGAGCCTCGAACATCTCGCGGACAACATCGGGCAAGGTCGATGCCTCGCTCTCGACCGCCGCCGTCAGCGGGTAGCAGCCGAGGGTCCGGAACCGGACCATGCGCCATTCAGGCACCTCGCCGGGCAGCAGCGGCAACCGTGTGTCATCAACCATGATGAGCCGGCCATCGCGATGCACCACCGGCCGCCGGGCCGCAAGATAGAGAGGGACGACCGGAATACGCTCGCGCAGGATGTATTCCCAGATGTCGAGCTCGGTCCAGTTCGAGAGCGGAAAGACCCGCAGGCTCTCACCTTTCCGGTGCCGCGCGTTATAAAGCCGCCAAGGTTCCGGCCGCTGGTTGCGCGGATCCCAACGATGCTGGGCCGATCGGAGAGAGAAGATCCTTTCCTTGGCGCGCGATTTCTCCTCGTCGCGGCGCGCACCGCCAAAGGCCGCGTCAAAGCCCCATTTGTCGAGCGCCTGCTTCAGGGCTTCGGTCTTCATGATGTCGGTGTAGCCGCGCGAACCATGCGAAAATGGTGTCACACCGCGGGCCAGGCCATCCGTGTTGGTGTGGACCAGCAATTCGAGACCAAGGTCCCGCGCCCGCTGGTCACGGAAGGCGATCATCTCGCGGAATTTCCAGGTGGTATCAACATGCAGCAGCGGGAACGGGATGCGGCCGGGATGAAAGGCCTTCATCGCCAGATGCAGCATGACCGCCGAGTCCTTGCCGATCGAGTACAGCATGACCGGGTTCTGGCATTCGGCCACCACCTCGCGCATGATGTAGATGCTCTCGGATTCGAGCTGGTCCAGATGGCTAAGGTGCGGCAGTGCCGCTGCGCCTGGCGCTGGCCCGATCGGGTCGACCCGTCGTGGCCGGAAAGCCGGCGCGGCCCGATGCAAGGTGCTGGTGGCAACGGCGCGAAGAGCGGGCATGGTCGTGTTCCTAGACATCATTCTGAGTTGCAGCGGGGCCGCCCGGCGCCGCGGTTCGCACGAGGCGACCATCCGGCGTGACATGCAGCCCACATTCCTTGTGGCTCTTGTCCTCCCACCACCAGCGCCCGGCCCTTTCCGGTTCACCCGGCTGAACAGCACGCGTGCAGGGCTGGCAGCCGATCGACGGGTATCCGGCATCATGGAGGGAATTGTAGGGAATTCCTTCCTTGCGCACATACGCGACTAGATCGCGGCGGCTCCAATCGAGGAGCGGATTGGCCTTGATCAGCCCGCGCCCTTCATCGACGGAAAAGTAATCGAGGCCGGCCCGGGAGTCCGACTGTTCGGCCCGAAGCCCGGTCATCCAGGCGTCGGCCCCGGCCAGGGCGCGGCCCAGCGGCTCGACCTTGCGAATGTCGCAGCAGGCCTTTCGATTCGCGACCGATCCATAGAATCCGTTGATGCCCTGGCGCCGCACCAGGCTTTCCAGGGCATCATGGTTCGGCACGAAGGCCGTGATCCGCCGGCCATAGCGCTCCTCGGTCGCCGACCACAGCGCATAGGTTTCGGGGAACAGGCGGCCGGTATCCAGCGTCACCACGGCAATCTCGAGATCCTGTGTCAAGATGGCGTGGGTGATGGCCTGATCCTCCATCCCGAAACTTGTCGTAAAGACGATACGGCCCGGCACGGCAGCTCGAATCCGCGCGATCCGGTCCACGAGCGACAGTTCGCCGAAACCGTCATTCAGGCTGGGAATGACCGAGAACTGGAGGTGCCCATCCATCATGACCTCCCACTGGCGGCGCGGCGGGCCACGCGCTGTGCATGCCGCCGCGCATCCAGGGCATTCAGTGGCCCGCCATAGCCGCGCTGATACGAAACCGACATGGACTTGGCCGCCGCCAGCCACTGATCGAGCGGCTGGCGCGCGAAAACATCCGCGTCGATCTCAAAGTGGTCGAACCCGCAGGCAAGTGCAAAGGCGAACTGGTCGGCAATCAGCGGTCCAACGGCACGAAGGCCGCGACTGTAGCCTTCAAGACGAAGCTGCCGCGCCAGGCTGAACCCCCGCCCATCCGAAAATGCCGGGAATCGAAGCGCGACCAGCCCGACGCGGGCCAGCCAGGGCCTGATGACAGACAGCGCCGTGTCGGACGGAACCTCGATTCCCAGATCAAGGCCCGCGCCAGCCAGCCGGTCGCCCTCGGCCAGAATGTCCGCAAGCGGCAGCAGCACCAGGCCAGAAGCCGGACGATCGGCATCCTGTGTGGCACGGATCCATGGGTCGTCAATCAGACCGCGTTCGCTAATGAGCGGCATGCAACGCATCCTTGAAATGGGCATGGCCAAGCCGGCCATGCGCTTCGGCGAACGTCTCGCCGAGTTGCCGATCGGCCAGATAGATACCGACCAGCCGTTCGATCAGATCGACAGTTTCGGCCGCCGTCAGGCCCGGCCCCAACCGCTCACCAATGACCGTACCGCCCAGGGGATCGCCACCAAGCGTCACCTGATAGGATTCCTGCCCGCCTTTTTCGAGCCCCAGGATGCCGATATGCCCAAGATGATGATGACCGCAGGCATTGATGCACCCGGATATCTTGATTGAAAGCGGGCCGATTTGCCGCTGGCGCTCGGGATCGGCGAACCGTCGCGCGATCAGTTGCGCGACCGGAATCGAGCGCGCCGTCGCCAGGCTGCAATAATCAAGGCCCGGGCAGGCGACAATGTCACTGATCAAGCCGGCATTTGCCGTTGCCAGCCCGGCTCTCGCCAGCTGCTGCCACAGGGCGAACAGATCGTCCTGCCGCACATAAGGAAGCACCAGATTCTGCTGCATCGTCACACGGATCTCGCTGAAACTGTGGCGTTCCGCCAGATCCGCGACCGTCCGCATCTGCAAAGCGGTCGCATCGCCGGGGATTCCACCGACCGGCTTCAACGATATGGTGGCGACCGCGTAACCGGGAACCTTGTGCCCGCTGACATTGACCTCGGCCCAGCGCGCGAAGTCCGCATCTCCGGCCATGGCCTTTTCGAACGCACGCGATCGCGACGGCAAGGCGGCATAACGCGGTGGCGCAAAATAGGCGCTGATCCGCTCCAGCTCGGCCGGATCCGCCGCCACGGTCTGCGGTTCGATGCGCGCGAATTCAGCCTCGACCTCGCGGCGCATCGCGTCGATGCCGATCTCGTGCACCAGGATCTTGACGCGCGCCTTGAACTTGTTGTCCCGCCGGCCATAGAGGTTATAGACGCGCATCACCGCTTCGACATAGGGCAGCAGAAGATCACGATGGACGAATGCGTGCAGAACCTTTGCAACCATGGGCGTACGGCCAAGGCCACCGCCAACCGAAATTTCGTATCCGACCTCACCCTTTTCGTTCCGGCGCACGCGCACGCCAAGGTCATGGGCCAGAATCGCGGCACGGTCATGCGTCGCCCCGCTGACCGCAATCTTGAACTTGCGCGGCAGGAAGCTGAACTCGGGATGAAGGCTCGACCACTGGCGAAGAAGCTCGGCCACCGGCCGCGGGTCCTCGATCTCGTCCCGGGCAACACCCGCCAAGGGATCGGCCGTGATGTTGCGAATGCAGTTCCCCGAGGTCTGGATGGCATGCATTTCGACATCGGCCAGCTCGTCCAGGATGTCCGGCACATCGCGCAGACGCGGCCAATTGAACTGGATGTTCTGGCGGGTGGTAAAATGGCCGTAACCTCGATCATAGGTCTCGGCGATGTGGGCGAGCTTTCGCAACTGCCCTGACGAAAGGGTGCCATAAGGGATGGCAACCCGCAGCATGTAGGCGTGCAGCTGAAGATAAAGGCCGTTCATCAGCCGCAACGGGCGAAATTCGTCATCGCTGAGGGAGCCGGCGAGGCGACGCTCGACCTGAGACCGGAACTGGGCCACCCGATCGCGCACGAAACGATGATCGAATTCGTCATAGCGGTACATGGTGACCTACCGTTCTTCCGCCACGGCGGCTGCCGATTGCTTGCCAAGATCAGGCCGAACCGATGGCCCGCGGGTGCGCAGCACTTCCCGGAAATGCAGCGGTTCGGGTGCGCCGGCGCGCGGCACGGTTACGTCGACAAGATAGGGATCGGCGACCAGCGCTGCTGCCTTGGCCTTCATGCCAATCGCGGCCAGCCGGGCCGTCTCGTCAGGCGTTGTCGCGACCTGGGCGCCACGAATGTCGCGGCTCCAGCCATCGGCGCCAAGAAAGATGACATCGCCGTCGAGCAGATCGTAGGCGGTGAGAACCTGGGGGTGACGGGTCACGGGCCGGATGGCAGTCATGGCCTGGCCCCAGCACGCTTTTCCTGAACCCGGTCTGCCGGTCGCCCGATTTGCATGATGTCCTTGACCATTGATACAGCCTAACAACAGAGACTTAGTGGATCCTTGCCACGCTAGCCGAGTTCGATCGAATTTAATTTTCAATTGTTTGACTGATATCAGCAAAAACACCTCCGGCCGACCGGTCGGCCAGATGTCTTTTTCTCTTCACTGGCTCTCTTCACCGGCTTGCCAGGGCCGGCAGCCGTCGGATCGGGGGTTGGGGGTGGCGACCGACGATCGTCAGTGGGTGTGGAAGACGCCCGTGGGGAGGCCGGGCGCCGAGGGGTCTTGGAATGGATTTCAGCCCGCGCGGCGCGGCGTCAAGAACCAGCCGATCATGGCAGCGGTCAAGCCAATCGCGAAGAGGCTGGCCATCAACGGCACCATGCTGTCTCCGGGCAGGGCGGCAGCATAGGCGGTGGCGCTGGCGCCGGCCACCATCTGCAAAAATCCCGCCAGACCGGATGCGGCACCCGCGATACGCGGATTGATGCTGACCGACCCCGCATAGCCGCTGGGCATCACAAGGCCGTTCGACATGCCAATCAGAATCGCCGGGCCGCAAACCAGAAGCGGGTCGCTGACGCCGCTTAGCGACAGCGACGTAAGAATCAGTCCCGCCATGGCAAGCCCCAGGGTCCCGATGCGGATGAACGTCTCGATGGAAAGGCGATGGGCAAAACGCGTCATAATCGTGCTGACGGTGATGAACCCCATCGGCGGAAAGCCCGTATAAAAGCCAATGATGTCCGGGCTGAGACGGTACTGGGCAGCCAACGCGACGGGCAAGCCCACTGTATAGAGGTAAAAGCACGACGAGCCGCAGCTCACGCTGGCGGCGTAAAACAGGAAAGCGCGGCTGCCCAGCAGTTCGCGAAAACTGCTGAACATGCCGCCGAAAAGCGACCGATCGCGTTGCAGGGCGCGGTTCGATTCGGCCATGCCGAATCCAATCACGATGCAGAGCACGGCACAGAAGATCGTCATCAGGTAAAACTGCGAGCGCCACCCTAGTTCCACCTCCATGAGGCCGCCCAGGCTAGGTGCGGCAGCGGGAGCGATCCCGGACACCATGGCCAGTGCCGACATGGGACGGCGCGCCCCGTCCGCCGAATAGACATCGCGCAGGATGGCCCGTCCGATCGTCACGCCGGCGCAAACGCCGATGGCCTGCACGATCCGGAAAATCAGCAGCCATTCTACCGCCATCGACAACGCGCAGCCGAGCGAGCCGAGCCCGCCCAGGGCCATGCCCCCCACCAGGACTGGCTTGCGGCCAAATCGATCGGACAGCGGGCCGTGAACCAGCATCGCAATGCCAAACGCAAAGAGAAAGACGGTCACCGTAAGCTGAACCGACCCGATCCCCGCGGCCAGGTCGCCAGCGATGCTGGGAATAGATGGAATATATATGGATGATGCCATCATGCCGACCGCGGCCGACAGGGCCAGGACCACAATCAGTCGCCACGATGGCGGGGATGAATCAGCACCAGGCATGGGAAACACATCGCTCAGGCCGGTGATGGGACCGGCTCGCTCGGAGAAACAGCTTCAACGACAAGATGCAGTACACCCCGGCAAAGGACAAGCGCGGCGCTGGCCGGCGCAAGCCTTGCCATGCTATTGGCCACTGATGACGTCGGATCGTATCGCCGATGCCGGATCCCAGCCATGAGCAGGCATGGCGCCGACCCAGGGGCACTCTTGCAGGCGGGCATCGCCCACCAGCGGGCGGGGCGGCTTGGCGACGCAGCGCGTCTCTATGAACAGGTGCTGGCCTCCGCGCCCAACGACGCCAACGCGCTCAATCTTTTGGGGCTGATCCACCACGCCAAGGGCGACACCGAGGCTGCTTTGCCGCTGCTTGAGCGGGCGGTGTCGCTGCGCCCCGACAGCCCCCTTTTTCTCGGCAACCTTGGCGCCGTCCTGGCCGCCGCTGGCCGGCTTGAGGCGGCCCTGGCGCGGCTGCTGGCCGCCCTTGCCCGCCGGCCCGGCGATCCGACGATCAACCGCAATCTTGGCAGCGTCTTCTATCAACGGGGTGATCCCGCCACGGCGGCACGTCATTACGAACAAACCCTTGTGGCCGCGCCGGGTGATCCGGACGCGCATCTTGGCCTGGCCCACGCATACAAAGCCCTTGGCCGGCTGGATGCCGCAGCCCAATCCTGCCGTGCGGCCCTGGAGCGACGGCCTGACCATGCGGAAGCCCGCTACCTGCTGGCGGCCCTGGAGCAGCGCGACGTGCCCGACCGGCCGCCTGCGTCCTACGTGCGGGCCGTGTTCGATGCCTATGCCGGCCGATTCGAGCGCGATCTTGTCGAAACCCTTGGCTATCACATTCCCGAGGCGATCGCCGCCTTGGTTGCAGAGCAGATCGCCGCGCCCACGGTGGCCGCGCTTGACCTCGGCTGCGGCACCGGGCTTTGCGGGGCGGCACTCAAGGGGCGCGCCAGGCGGCTGGTGGGCATCGACCTGTCGGCTCGAATGATCGCCAAAGCGCAGGATCGCCGCATCTATGACGAGCTTCACCACGGCGACATCCTTGAATATCTTCCACGCTTGGCGCCGGCGTCATTCGACCTGGCCATCGCCGCTGACGTGTTCAATTACCTGGGCGAGCTTGGCCCGGTGTTCGAGGCCATCGCCCGGCTGTTGCAACCCGGTGGCCACCTGGTCTTTACAACCGAGGCCGCCGCCCGCCCCGACAACGATCCCGATAACGATGGCGCGAAATGCGACGGATTTCGCCTCGCCACCACCCTTCGGTACGTCCACGCCGCAGAATACGTGCGGCGCACCGCCGCGGGCGCCGGCCTTTGCGAATGCGCGTGGCGGCCTGTCACCATACGCCGGGAACGCAATGCACCAGTTGCCGGCGATCTTTTCCTGTACCGCCGCTAGGCTGGGGTATCACAAGGCTGGGATATCACAAGGCTGGGGCGTTACATGCCCAGCGCGATTCTTGACGCAAATCCGGCTGCGGCGGTCAGACCCAGGGTTCGAAGCACGCCAAGCCTGAACAGGAACAGCGCCAAGGCTGCCAAGGCCGCCAACCCAACCGCTGTGAGATCGACGCTGGCCAGCACCGGCACGTCAAGGGTCAGTCCGCCAAGGCTAAGGCCCAGCAAGTCATGGAACAGCACGCGAAGACCAAACCATACCGCCAGATTGGCGATCACCCCCACGACGGCGGCGGTAATTGCGGCAAGCGCGCCCGCAAGGGCCTTGTTCTGCTGAAGCCGTTCGATGACCGGCGCGCCCAGAAAGACGAAGGCGAAACATGGTGCGAATGTAACCCACAGCACCAAAAGCGAGGCCAGAATGCCGCCTGGAATACCGCTCAGGCTTTCTGGCGCCTTGTGCCCGGCCAGGAAGCCGACGAACTGAAGGACAAGGATCAACGGCCCCGGCGTCGTCTCGGCCAGGCCCAGCCCCGCCAGCATCTCGGGCCCGGTCAGCCACCGGTAGGACTCTACGGCGTCCTGCGCGACATAGGCCAGCACCGCATAGGCGCCACCAACCGTGACCACCGCCATCTTCGAAAAGAACCAGGCGATGTCGGCAAAGGTGCCACCCACGCCCGCCACCAGAAAAGCGACTGGCGCCAGCCAGAGGACCAGCGCAATGACGCCAGCCCGGCGAGCCCCGGCCGCAAGCCGGGCCGGTCGCCCCGGGTCAGCCGCCAAGACTGCATCAATCAGTGCTGGAACATCGCCCCTGGCCTTGCCATGGCCACCATGCGCGAACGCGTCTGGCATCAGGTACCCGACGACACCCGCCACCACGACGACCAGTGGAAATGGCAGGTCCAGGACGAACAGGGCCACGAACGCCGCGACCGCCATGGCCCAGGCCGCGCGCCCCTGCAAAGCGCGCCGGCCGATGCGAAGCAGCGCCTCGATCACCAGCACCAGCGCCGCCGCCTTCAGGCCGAAGAACAGCGCGGCGATCAACGGCACTTCGCCGAGCATGGCATAGACCAGCGATAGCGCCAGCATCACCATAGCCCCCGGCAGCACGAAAAGTATCCCGGCCGCCAAGCCGCCCCGCACTCCATGCATGATCCACCCGAGATAGACCGCCAGTTGCTGCGCTTCGGGGCCTGGCAAAAGGGTGCAGAAATTAAGCGCGCCCAGGAATCGCCGCTCCCCGATCCAGCGGCATTCGTCCACCACGACCCGGTGCAGCAGCGCGATTTGCCCGGCCGGACCACCAAAGGACAGCAGGCCAATCCTGAGCCAGACGCGGACCGCCTCGGCAAAAGACGGAAGCGCGATGGGCTGCGCACCATTGTCACCGGCCGCCGTCATCTGGGTTGCCACCTTCGTCATGCCTTCATCCCGTGGCGGCTTCGCGCCGGGGTGAAGCGTCACGGCACGATCACGAGCCGCCGTCCTGATCGCCGAGGATGATTGGCCCAACCTCGGAAATCAAGCCTTGGTCAAAGCGGGTCACAGATCGCGTCCGGCTGGCCGCCGCCCTGGCCCACAAGCCCTGCTATACTGTCCACGCCCACCCGCTAATCAGTTCGGAGGATGACCGTGGTCGATCCCGTCGAGCGCGCCGCCACTGCTTCACGCAGGGCACTGGGGCGCCACAAAGCGTTCGCGACCCTTCTTCTGATTGCGGCAGGCGCTGTTTATGTCATGTCCACGACATCCGGCCTGACGGGCCCCTGGATCGATCTGGCCCGGGCCGGATCGGAAGCCGCCCTGGTTGGCGGGCTTGCGGACTGGTTCGCTGTAACGGCCCTGTTCCGGCGGCCCCTGGGCCTGCCGATTCCCCATACGGCCGTCATTCCAAGCAACACAGACCGGATCGGCGCCGGACTTGGCACCTTTATCGAGCAGCATATCCTCGAGCCTCGGCTGGTGGCGAACTGGCTGCGTTCGGCCGGGGTCAGCCGCCGTCTTGGCGCCTGGCTGCAAGGCAAGCGAAATTCAGAACTCTTGACCAGCCACCTTGCGGTCATCGGCGCCTTCGTCCTCCGTTCGCTCGACGAAGAGACCCTGCAACGGCTGATGCGCCGGATGCTACGCCGTCAGATCCGCGAGCTGGATCTTGGGGTGGCGCTTGCCACGCTGGTAGGCGAATTGCGTCGCAGCGGAAGGCACCACGACCTTTTCGACTACCTGGTGGATGCCGTGCGCCAATACCTGTTCGAGAACCGGGAGCGAATTTCCGAAATCGTCACCGAACGAAGCAGCTGGTGGGTACCCCGTCACATCGACCAGCGTCTGGCCCGTGCCATCACCGATGGAACGATCGCCTACCTGGATGACCTGAAGAACCGTGACCACGAAGCACGCCACAGCTTCGATGTCGCTATCGATCGCATCATCTCTGATCTTCACCGTTCGCCCGACCATCACGTGTACATCAACGGCCTGCGTGACCGGATTCTCGACACACCCCAGGTTCGCGCCTATGTCGATCGCGTCTGGACGCGGCTGCGGGATTCGACCGAGGCTGCGTTGCAGCAGCCGCACTCGCGCCTGCGCCACACTCTGGCGGGTCTTCTTCGCTCGGTCGGGGCCGCGATCGCCAGCGACCCCGAGCTTCAGCTTCGCATGGATCAGCGCATCGAGGTAGCGATCCTGGCTCTGGTCGTTCCCTGGCGAAAGGACATCGGCCAGTTCGTGGCTGGCGTCGTCCGCGGGTGGGACGCCCGCACCATCGTTGACCGGCTCGAGCTTGCCGTGGGCAAGGATCTTCAATTCATCCGTATCAATGGAACGCTGGTTGGCGCCGCCGTCGGGTGCGTAATCTTCCTGATCCCGCACCTGTCACCATGAGCGGTGGCGCGCGGCGTTCCAGGGTGGGCAGGTCAGATCGCACCCCTCTGCCGGCTGGAGCCCTGGGCCGGCTGGAGCCCCGGGCCGGCTGGATCAGCCAGACCCGATGGAATACCCTGCCCGTCCTGCGCCATCATCAAGACCGTCCCAGACGCCATGAACTCCAAGACACCATGAAAACAAGAGGCACGATCTATCTCGATCATCAGGCCACGACCCCGGTGGATCCGCGGGTCATGGAAACGATGTTGCCCTATTTCACGGACCACTTCGGCAACCCGCACGCTTCCGACCATGTCATCGGGCGGAGCGCGGCGCGTGCGGTCGACGATGCCGCCGCACAGGTTGCCGCGTTGATTGGCGCCGATGCCGATGACATCATCTTTACGTCAGGCGCCACGGAAGCGAACAACCTCGCCCTGCTCGGCCTGGCCGATGAGGCGGCCAGGGGAACGCGCAAGCGCATTCTGATCAGCGCGATCGAGCACAAAAGCGTGGCCGCCGTGGCCTATGTGCTGATGACCCGCCTGGGTTTCAGGATCGAAGCCATTCCGGTCACACCGGACGGCATGGTTGATATTGATGCCTTTGAATCCATGCTGAATGACGACGTGTTTCTTGTCTCCGTCATGCTTGTCAACAACGAGATTGGAAGCATCCAGCCGATTGAACGAATCTCGACCCTGGCGCGGCAAGCGGGCGCCCTGTTGCACACCGACGCTGCCCAGGGCCCCTTGGCGATCGACATGGCTTCCATGGCCCGATCGGCCGACCTCTTGAGCCTTTCGGGCCACAAGTTTTACGGACCCCAGGGCGTTGGCGCGCTCTATGCTTCACGCACAATCCGGCCGCGGCTTCGCCCCATTTTTTTTGGTGGCGGCCAGCAGGGCAACGTGCGCGCCGGGACATTGCCCACGCCGCTCTGTGTCGGTCTCGGCGCCGCCGCCCTTCTGTCATCGGCATCGGCACGGGACGAGCGCGAGCGGTTGCGGCGCTGCCGCGACCGCTTTGTCAGGGGGGTCCTCGGCCTCGATTGGCCAGTCTACCTGAACGGCCCCGACCTTGACCATCGTCACCCCGGCAATGCAAACCTGCGTTTCTATGGGTTCACTGCGCACGACATTCTTGCCGCCCTGCAACCCAAGCTGGCGGCGTCGACGGGGTCGGCCTGTGCGTCGTGGGATGGTTCGGGGGCCGTCCCCGAGCCATCCCATGTCCTTCGCGCAATCGGCCTGAGCAGGGCGCAGGCCGAAGCGTCAATTCGCTTCAGCCTTGGCCGATCTACGACCGACGCGCATGTGGACGAGGCGATCGGATTGATCGATCAGGCTCTTACAACCATTGCCTGCGGCGGCCTTGTTGCCGCAACAGTCCCCGCCGCGTCGCCCTGAACGCTGCCGGCCGCGGTCAGATTGCCTCCCGCGGGGTGATCGAGCGACGTGGCCATGAATCGACGTGCCGAAGCAGGATCTTGCTCAACTCTGCCACGCGGGGCTTCAGATCAACGGTGCAGCCCACCAGCGTGATGGCCGCCACCGCCTCGCCGGACTGGTTGTGAACGGTCGTTGCAATCGCGAATCGCGCCCCCCTTTGGCGAACGTTCTTCGCGATCCGTGTCTTCCTGATCTCGGCACACTCTTCGAGAAATCCTGCAACAAGATCGGCATCTTCGGCAGGGCGGCGACGCAGATACGACTCGCGCTCGGCATCCGATCGCGTGGCAAGCAGCGCCTTTCCCCCTGCCGTAGCCAGCAAGGTGCGGCGAATATTCGACCGGGCATCGAAACCTGCGACGGGATCGCTTCCGACCTCGGCGATGTAGACGAGATGATCGCCGGCCTGCACGCCAAGGAAGACCGCGACGCCCGTCTCTTCGTGCAGGGCAGCCAGGTCGGCGTGCGTCACCAGGCCAGCCCGGATGTGGCCGCTCGCAAGCGTAAGGGCATAGACGGCCGGCCCAAGATAGAAGCGACGGTGCTCCTCATAGAGCCAGCCATTGGCCAGAAGCCCGCGAATGAAGCCGTGGACCGAGCTTTTGGCCGCATCCACGGCGCGGACAAGCTCGGCAAACGTCATTCCGGGCTTGTACACCACTTCCTCGAGGATGCGGGTAACCCGGTCGACAGTGCGGTGGTTCTGGGGCGGACGCTCGGTGCGCGCCGCTGAGCCGCGTTCTGCCATGGCCGCCGCTCGTGTTGCGCTCTTGCGGGCATCGGGGGCTGTCACGGCATCGCGGCGTTCATGGCCGTTCTTCGCGCCGCCACGCCTTGCCCCCCGGACCCCGCCGCTGCCTTGACGTCGAGAAGCGCTTGCCATGTCCCTACCCTCGTGTCCTATCGCGCGCGCGTCCCGTGCACTTGCGCGATTAACGCAGCCTTGTCAACCTTTCCGGCGTGGTTGACCGGAAGCGGCTCGGCCTGAAAGCGCCATCGGCTCGGCACGGCAAACGAGGCAAGGCTTGCCCGCAGCTGCTCTTGAATTTGGCCGGCATTGTGCCCGTCCTTGGCGACAACGATCGCCATAACCTATTCTCCGAGATCGGGGTGGGGAACGCCAAAGACGGCCGCCTCGGCAACACCCGGAATGGCTGTCAAGCCCCGCGCCCGCCGCCGCTTGGCCTGCCCCCCTTGGCTGCAGCGGGCTTGCGATTGCGCCGGCCTTGCCCGCGCGTGTATCATCGCGCCCACGTTTCTATTTTCGCACAACAGTTCATATATACGTACTACCCTCCAAGCCCTCGCCAAGCGGACGGGTCTGTGGAACTATCGAACCAACACCCGTCATCCAGATCGCGCCACCTGCTGCCGGATCGCACGACGGGCATCCCGACCCAACCCGGGCGGTGGCCGGACTGGCCGGCCCGGGATATGGTCGCCACAGGCCGTGCGCCGGCTGAAGGCCCAGGTCTTTTGGTTGCCGCCGGTTCCGGGCAGGGCATCGATCGAGCCGCCGAAGCGCCAGCCAAGACAGATCGTGCATCAACAATCGCAGAGACAACACAATGATGGATATCGAGAAACGCGTGGCTGACCTCGAGGCCCGGTTCGCGATCAGCGAATTGAGATCGAAATACTGCTGGTACACCGTGCGCGGTTTCAGGGACGACGTCGTCGACCTGTTCACGGAAGACGGCATGTTCCAAAATTCCAGAAATACCCAGGGGGATGTCGTGACCGTTGCCGGCCGGCAGGCCCTTCAGGACTATTTCACCCGGATGAAACCGGCCCGCCGCATCCCCGTCGTGATGAATGAAGTCACCCATGTGAAGGGCGATCTGGCCGACGGCACCTGCGCCATGCAGTCACTCGGCGAAGAAGGCTTTTGCGGCCATTACATTGATCACTTTCGGAAGGTGAACGGGACCTGGCTTTTCAGCCGGCGCCAGTTCTTTCCATATTGGCCGATCTTCAGGCCGGACACGGATCGCCGGCATCCATGACCCGCACCCCCATGATCGGTCGCCCGGCATTTGTGGCGCAGGAGGACTCTTGATGTCAGTGAACGCACCATGTCAGTGAACGTACCGGGCGCATCGCCGGTTGCGGGCGATGCCGATCGCGAGACGGTCATAGACTTCCAAGGCGTGGTCGCCCGCTTCGCCAATCTGCATGCCATGGGCCCGACAACCCTTTCGGTCCGGCGGGGCGAGTTCCTTGCCATCGTCGGCCCAAGCGGCTGTGGCAAATCCACTCTGCTCAACATGATCGCGGGAACGCTGATGCCCGCCGAGGGCACCGTTCTTTACAAAGGCAGGAGCGTCGATCGCATCAATCACGATGTCGGCTACATCACCCAGAAAAATTACTGTCTGCCCTGGCGGACGGTCGAAGCCAATGTCCGCTTGCCGCTTGAATTCCGAAGATGCCCAAAATCCGAGGCCGCCGAGCGGGTCGCTGACGCCCTTGAGAAGGTTGGCCTCAAGGGCTTCGAAAAGGCTTATCTGAAGCAGCTTTCCGGCGGCATGCTGCAAAGGGTGATGATCGCGCGCACGCTTGCCTACAGCCCGGACATCTATCTCATGGACGAGCCCTTTGGCAGCCTGGATGCGCAGCTACGCACCCGCATGCACGCCGAGCTTTTGAAACTGTGGCAAGAAACCGGCGCCACCTTCGTCTTCGTCACCCATGACTTGCAGGAGGCTATCACGCTTGCCGATCGTGTCGTCGTCATGTCGAAGCGTCCGGGCCGCCCCAAGCTTGTCATCGACATTGACCTGCCGCGGCCGCGCGACGTGATCGACATCCAGTCCAACCCCGTCTTTGGCGCCTATTTGAAACAGCTTTGGGCTGCCCTGGACTTTCACTAGGAAGAGGCCGGAATGTCCACGATCATCGAGACAGCCCCCGCACCCCGGCGCAACCACCGCTGGTTCCGCCTGGTCAAGACGGACGCCGCCGTCCAGATCGGCATTGCCATTTCCATGTTGGCGATATGGGAGTCTGTGGCGCATGCCTTTCAGACCGACTTCTGGACCAGCAGCCCAAGCGGGGTTGCCGCTGCGCTTGCGCGCTGGGCAGCCTCGGGGGAGCTGGCCTCGGACATGCGCGTGACCCTGACCGAGGCCGGCCTTGGATTCCTGATCGGCAGCCTTGCAGGCGGCGTGATCGGCTTTGTCCTGGGCTGGATCCGCCGATTGGGCGATTTGTTCGAGCCCTTCATCTTGTCGATCTACACAATCCCGAAGATCGCCCTTGCCCCCCTCTTCGTGCTTTGGTTCGGTATCGGCATCACGAACAAGATCATGTTTTCGGCCATGCTGGTGTTCTTCATGGTCTTCTTCACGACCTACCAGGGAACACGGCAGGTCGACCGCGAACTGGTGGAAAACGCCCGGCTGCTGGGTGCCCGGCGATGGGACATCTGGACGAAAATCGCCATCCCCTATGCGGCCGTATGGGTTTTTGCCGGGGTTCGCATCGGCTTGCCCTATGCCTTGATCGGCGCCATCGTCGGCGAATTCGTCGCAGCCGAGGCCGGGGTCGGCTATCGCATCAAGGAAGCGACATCCTTCTTCAACACCGCGGCCGTCTTTGCCGGGCTCATCGTCCTGATGGCCATCAGCTTCACTCTTCTCATGACCCTGAAATTCATCGAGAGACGGGCGCTCGTCTGGCAGAATGCCAAGGGGGCCATACAGGCGGATGCCACGACCTGACGTACCAGGGGATATCTTGAAAGACTGGTGCATCGGCCCTGCGAACGGGCCTGCCGGTTGCACCGCCTGACAAGACGGCGACAGGGCTTCTGGGTCACAACGGAACAATCAGCGCAAAAGGAGATGCTCATGAAACTTTTGTCGAGGTTGACAGGCTGTATCGTCGGCGTTGCCGTCGCGGCGATCGCGGGAACAGCCTCTGGCCAGCAGATGCGGGACGTCGCCATCGGCCTCAGTTCGGGAAGCCTCATTCCTGCCCCGGCTCGGCTTGCCAAGGAAATGGGCCTTTACGAAAAGCGGGGGCTCAACGCCAGAATCGTCATGATGGACAGCGGCAACGCGGCGACGGCGGCGCTGATTGCGGGATCGCTTAACTTCATTGTCGTCGGTCCCGGCGAGCAGGTTGCCGCCCAGGCGCGCGGCCTCAAGATCGTCACGGTCACCAGCGTCTATAGCGGCTTCAGTGCGCTGATGGTCCTGTCGAAGGCCACGGTCGACAAGCTTGGCGTTTCGCCAACTGCGCCGGTAAGCGAACGCCTGAAGGCCTTGAGCGGGCTGTTGATCGCTTCGCCAAGCGCTACCTCGACCTATACGATTGGCCCCGCGGGTGCAGCGAAATCGGTCGGTGCAGATGTCCGTTTCACCTACATGGCTCAGCCGGCCATGATCGCGGCCCTGGAAACGGGCGCCATCCAAGGCTATGTCTCGAGCTCTCCCTTCTGGGCACCACCGGTTCTCAAGGGCTCGGCTGTGCTGTGGCTCAACGGACCGAAAGGTGACTTCCCGGCCGACAACGCGACCGCCCATGCGTCCACGCTGCAGACGACACAAGCGTTCGGGGAAGCCAATCGAGACCTAGTGAAAACAGTCATCACCGTCTTTGACGATTTCGTCAAGGCACTGGATGATCGCCCAGCGGATGTGAAGGCCGCCATCGCCAAGATCTATCCAGACCTGGACGCCCAGACCCTCGAGCTTCTCTACACGACCGAATCGCAGGGGTGGAAGGCCAAACCGGTGACCGCGGACGACATGGCGCGCGAAATCGCCTTCGTCAAGGCGGCCGGCAGTGTGAAGCTGCCGCTCGACAACGTCGATCCTGCCGCCATGATCTTCAAGTGAAATCGCTGGTGTCCGCCAAAGCACGAGGACGGCAGACGGCCGTCCCTGTGCACCCCTGACGCCAGACGAAGACTGAGCCGCCCAATCGGCGGCAATCAGATGGATCCGAACCAATCGCAAACTCCAAAGAGAGCACCATGACGGGTCGATTGAAAGACAAAGTGGCGATCGTGTTCGGCGCTGGTGCGTCGGATAAGGGCTGGACCAACGGCGCGGCGACGGCCGTGACCTTTGCCCGCGAAGGCGCGAAGATCATTTCCGTCGATTTCAACCCCGAAGCTGGGCGACGCACCGCTGACCTGGTCCGCGAGGTGGGCAGCGAGGCAATCGACCTGGTCGCCGATGTCACGTCATATGCACAGGTTCAGAGCGCTGTTCAGGCTGGCCTTGCGGCCTTTGGCCGAATCGACATCCTGCACAACAATGTCGGCCTGAACAGCCCGGGCGGCCCCGTCGACCTGGACGAAGCGGTGTGGGACAAGATCATTACCACCAACATCAAAAGCATGTTCCTGACCTGCAAGGCGGTGATCCCGATCCTGATCCAGAACGGCGGCGGATCGATCATCAATATCTCGTCCATTGCCGGGATCACATGGTATGGGCGGCCGACGATCGCCTATAGCTCGTCAAAGGCAGCGGTCAATCAATTCACCCGTTCCGTCGCCGCCCAGTACGGCCCGCAGAATATCCGCTGCAACGCCATCCTGCCTGGACTGATCGATACGCCCCGTTCGTACCTGCAGCTGCACACGATCTGGAAGGGCGACATCGAGAAGATGCGCAAATTCCGGTCCCAGTCGGTGCCGATGCGGCGGCTGGGGACGGCGTGGGAGGTCGCCAACGCGGCGCTTTTCTTCGCATCCGACGAATCGGCTTACGTGTCGGGGGTGATCATGACGGTCGATGGGGCGTTGACCTGCGCGGCGCCGCATTCCGCGCCGGAGTAACGCTAGCCGGCACCGACCCGATCGCCGAACCTGTCATCCTGAACTGCAGCCGCGTCGGGCAGCGACCGTGCGTTGGTCGTTCTGCCGCCCGCAGCCGGCCCTGTTACTCGAGGCTGTAGCCGGACGGGACGATCTGCGTGCCGGCCATCCTGTCCACGACAAGCGCCACGGCATTCGCCTGCGTCTCGCGGCCCATCTCGTTGATGCAGAGTTGGTAGAATTCCTGGACCAGATTGCCCAAGAACATCGGAACGCCCGAATCAACCCCAAGCTGGGTTGCCAGCCGGACATCCTTGTGCAGCAGTCCAAGCGTCGAGCCGGATGCCAGTTTGCCGGTCAAGACGCGAGAGTGCATGTTCTGGTCGATGTAATAGTTCCGCCCGGAACTGGCCAGGATGATATCGACGGCCTTCCGGGGCTCGATCCCGTTCTTCACCGCAAGGGCGAGCGCCTCAAGGCTCAGGATGCGTTGGGCGTGATGAAGCATGTTGTTGGCAATCTTGATCACCTGCCCGTTGCCGATGCCACCGGCATGAAAGACATTGGGGCTGATCGCATGCAGGATCGGCTCGACCCGCGCATACTGGGCGGATGTCGCGCCAACCATCATGGCGATGGTGCCGGCCTCGGCCCCCCGCGGGCCGCCACTGACCGGGGCATCGATCAGATCGATGCTCCGGCTTGCCAGTTCGCTGGCCATGGCGCGGGTCGCAATGGGGTTTCCAGTCGTCTGATCGACGATCAGCGTACCGGGCCTGGCCGCTGCAGCCAGCCCCTTTTCGCCGAAGATAACCCCCTGCACGTGATGAGAGGTTGGCAGGCAAAGGAAAATCACCTCGCAGCGTGCTGCAAGCTCGGCCAATCCGGCGCAAGGGGTTGCACCATGGGTTGCCATACGCTCGACGGTGCTGCGGTCGAGATCGTACACCTGCAGCGGGTGCCGGAGCTGAAGCCGTCGGGCCAGCGCGCCACCCATGTTGCCAAGACCGACATATCCAAGTGTCATGATTGCCCTTTCACGTCTGTTGGCTTGGCCCCATCATCAATATGCGGCATTCGGATTGCGGTTGCGGTCTAGGCGTTCCCCCGGATCGCTTGCTCGGCCGCAATCTGGCCGAAGCAGATCGCCTCTGACAGGGCGGCACCGCCGCCGGGATAGAGAAGGCCGATCGCCTGGCCCAGTTCGCCGGCACCGAACAGGCCGGGTATCGGCGTACCAAACACGTCAAGAATACGCGCCCGTTCATCCCGCCTGGGGCCGCCCGACGTGTTCGATCCGCCGGGATAGAGCGGCACGCAGTAGAAGGGCGGCTGGTCGATGGGAATAAGCGAGTCCTTCGGCCTGCCAAGGCGGTCCTGGCCAGCCGCGCAGGCGGCGTTATAGGCGGCGATCTCGCGGGCTGCCATCGCCGGGTCCTTGACGCCGGCCTTGCGCGCCACGTCTTCGATGCTGTCGCCTTCGATCACCCAGCCCCGCGCGATCTCGCGCCGGTTGTCGGAGCTCCAGTCGTAAAGACCGACCCCCATCGTGCCCGTTACCGGCGAGGTGAGCGGTCCCCCCTCGATGCGGCGGCGGTCGAAGAACCAGTAGGACGGAATCCGGGTGTACTCGCCTTCCTCGCCGTCAAAATTCAGCATCTCGTTATAAAAGGCGTGACCCAGAGTGGCCTGGGAATATTCGCTGGCGAAGCGCTTTCCATAGCGGTCGGTGATGGCATAGCCGCCCGGAGCCATCAACAGCACGAAATTGAGCGCATTGCCCTTTTCGTCCAGGAAATGGCCGATGCCGCGCCCCACCGCCAGGTTCATGTGCCAGAGATCGGCTCCTACCGCCTGCGCCATGCGCAGCCCATCACCCGAATTTCCCGGGTTTGCATAAAAATGCATTGGCGCCTTCAGGTACTGGCGCTTCAGTTCCTCGTCGAACTCAAAGCCCCCGGTCGCAAGAAGCACGCCACGCCGGGCCTGGACACGCCGCAGCTCGCCGTCCTGTCGATATTCGATGCCAGTGATGCGGCCGGTCTCGCTCCGGATCAGCCGGTGGGCCGCCGCGTTCCAGCGAATATCGATCGGACGACGCGCAACAGCGGCGGCAAAGGCCGCCCACAATTCATTGCCAGCCCGCATCAGGGGCGAGGTATGGGGCGGTTTCAGTCCGTAACCGGGTTTCAGATCGGCGGCTGTCCTGGCCTGATAGTCGATCCGAAGCCCATCATTGCGGAACGCGTGACGATAGCAGCCAACCGCATCGGCGCCGTCCCAGCCTGGGTGCTCGCCACCGCTGCCGCGACAAAGCGCGACATCAATGCCAGCCGCCTTAAGCCACTGCAACGTGCCCGCCGCCCGCTCGGCCCAGGCGCGGGTGACGGTCTCTGGCACCAGCCCGCCCGCACAGCGATAGAGATACGGCATGGCACGATCCAGATCATCGACCACCATGATCGCGCCGCTCGACATGCGGATACTGGGTGTGTGGCGATCGGCTGGCTGCTTTTCAAGGATGACGACCGCGGCGCCAAGATCGGCCGCGGCGATCGCCGCCGATGCCCCCGCCGCGCCATAGCCAGCGATGACGAAATCAGCTTCGTTCGTTGCGCTGTTCATTTTTATCTTTTTTCGCCGACTGTCAGCCGCCTGTCCCTGGCCAACATCGTGCCGACGACCCTGAACCCACCATCGGCAGAGCGGCCCACCTTGCGGTCACAAGGTGGGGCCGCCGCCGTTGGACTGCCAGGGTTGCCTGTCGGCTTGTCTCAGCTTGTCTTGGCCTTTCTTGCGCTGTCGAGGATGATCTGCAAAAGCTCCTTGCCGTTGTAGCCAAGCTTGTCGACCTGCTCGACCCAGGCGTCCCAGATCGGACGGACCTTCTGGCCAAGCTCGGCCAGTTCGCTGTCCTTGAAGGCGACCGGGACAAGCCCCTTGGCCTTGAAGGCATCGATCGCGATGTTGTCGTCGCGGGTCAGGGCGTTCGCCCAATAGTCATTGACGGCCGGAACCGAATCCATGACCAGCTTCTTGTACTGGGGCGGCAGCGAATCCATCGCCTTCGTGCCGGCAAAGATCATGCAGCCCGTGATCGAGATGGCCATGTTGGTCGTGTACCAGTTGCTGACCTCCTGCATCTTGAAGGCCGCCAGTGACGAATAGATCGATGACGCCGCATCAAGCAGGCCCCGTTCCACCGCCCCGTAAACCTCGGTCATCGGCATGTTCTGGGCCGAAACGCCGATCAGCCGCAGGGCGGCGGCGTCGCCGCCAATCGCCCGCACCCGCAGGCCCTTCAGGTCGTTGAGGCTTTGCGGCACCTTGCCCTTGCCTATCAGCTGGCTCGGCGAATTGGGCTGAACCAGGATGGTCGAAATGCCCCAGCGCGCCGCATCCCGGTGCGGGATCGGGCTGGTCAGAAACCCGTCCCGCATCGCCTGCTGCTCGCGCATGGTGGTGGCAGGCAGAAACGGCAGGCTGATCCCGTCAAACGTCGGCATCTTGCCCGGCGTATACCCCAGGCACGTATATGTCACCTGGTACGCCCCGATGTTAAGCCCGTCCAGCGCCTCCTTGATCGGTCCCAGCGCCTCGCCGTAATGGACCTTGATCGCAAAGTTCCCATCCGTCGCTTCCCCCACCAGACGGGAAAGTTCTTCTGCGCCCGCCGTCGCCGCACGCTTCGCACCCCAGGTGTTCAGGTCCCAATTGACCTTCGGGCCCTCGACCTTCGCCGCAAACGCCCCCTCAACACCAACCAGGGCCAACACACCAACCGCTGCCGAGATCACACAGGATGTACTGGATCGAATAGACATGGGTTGCCTCGCTTCCGGGTTTCGTCAGTCGCTAGTCAAATCGACGCATCTTCAACCATGATGGAGGTATCAGTCTTGCACAAAAGAAACCATCCGGCGGGCCCACGCGGCACCGCTTAAGGGCGCAATCATATCCCCCGGGGCCATCGACTACCATGGGGCTGGAGCCCGCCGCCAACCGCCCCTAATATGGGCGCCTTCCCAGCCGGCGGGGGCGAATGATGATCATCGAACTGCGCATGTACCAATTGAAACCGGGCACAGTGCCCCAGTTCAAGGAGCGCTTCAGCGCCTCGCTTCCGCATAGGCAGAAGTTCTCGGCGCTTGGCGGTTTTTTCCACACCGAGGTTGGCGTTCTCAACAAGGTCATTCATTTCTGGCCTTACGAAAGCTTCGAGGCGCGCCTGAAGGCGCGGGCCGCAGCGGTTGCCCCGGGGCAGTGGCCCCCCGCAACCCGCGAGTTCGCCGTCCACCAGGAAAACGAGCTGTTCCTTCCCGCCCCGTTCTGCCCGAAACCGGAACCGCGCCAGTTGGGCGGACTCTACGAGATCTGCATCGATCAATACGCGGCCGGGGCCATACCCGGCGTCATCGAGCGCTGGAGCACGACGATCGCCGAGCGCGTGAAGCTCTCGCCGCTGGCCGCCGCCTGGTATACTGAAATTGGCGCGCTCAATAAGTGGGTGCATATCTGGGCCTACAAGGATGCCGCGGAACGACAGCGCATTCATGCCGACATGGAAACGCGGCGCGCTTGGCCGCCTGCTTCGCCGCCCGGCGCGCTGCTGAAGTCAGAGAACATGCTGGTCGTCCCTGCGTCGTTCTCTCCGCTGCGCTGAGCCGAAGCAATCCTGTCATGACAGTCGCTTCGCACTGAACGAGAAGTGCGGCGAAATCGCGCTGACGCCGGCATCGATCGGCAGCACGACGCCTGTTACCCAGCGCGCCTCGTCGCTGGCCAGGTATAGCACCCCATAGCCGACATCCCATCCCGTGCCTTCGGTCTTCAACGGCGAGGATTCGATCCGCATGTCCCGGATCCCTTCGGGTAGGCCACGGCTGTAGACGGTGGGTGTGTACACAAAGCCCGGCGCCACGCAGTTGACCCTGATGCCGTCCTTGCCAAGTTGACCGGCCAATGTCCGTGTCAGGTTGATGATGGCACCCTTGGCAGTCGGATAGAGCAGGTTCGGATGACCGCCATGCAGGCCCGTGATCGACCCGATGTTGATGATCGAGCCGCCGCCGGAACGGCGCATAACCGGGGCTGAAAAGCGCGTCATCAGAACGATCGACGTCACATTGACACGCATGCCCATGTCCCATTCGCCCAGATCCACGTCCTCGGCCGTCCCGCGAACCCGGCTGGTCCCGACATTATTGACCAGGATGTCGAGCCGTCCCCAGGCTGCGACGGTCTTTTCGACGGCCGCCTGGCAGGCAGCCTGATCCGTAACATCACCCTCGGCGATCAGGCAGGTTCCACCGTCTTTTTCAATCATGGCCACCGTATCCTTGGCGGCCGAAGCGACCCGGTCCATCACCATGACCTTTGCGCCGTGACGAGCAAGAAGCACCGCCGCGGCGCGGCCATTGCCGATGCCTTCGGCAACCGACCCCCCCCGGTCACAATGGCTACTTTGCCCGCGACGCGATCACCCTGGGTCGGCGTATGGTGGGGATCCTGTCCTTGTTTCATGGTGTCCCTCGTTACGGGCTGGTTCGGCCAGAAACCCGGCCGGGTGACCCGACCGCATCTTGCCACGCCGTCGATCGGGCAGCACTACCGACGGCCCGTCACTTCACATCGAGTGCCGCAAGAACGTTCGGCGGCGACATGGGCAAGCTGGTCATGCGCCGGCCAAGTGCATGGGATACGGCGTTGGCGACCGCAGCCGGGGACGGCACGATCGGCATCTCGCCGACCCCGCGCACGCCTTGCGGGTGCTTGGGGTTTGGAATCTCGATCATGACGGCGTCCAGCATCGGCAGGTCCGAGCAGACCGGCATGCGGTAATCGAGAAGGCTCGGGTTATCGACCCGGCCATTCCGGTCATAAATATACTCCTCGTTCAAGGCCCAGCCGATTCCCTGTGACACGCCACCCTGGATCTGCCCCTCGACATAGCTCGGGTGGATGGCCCGGCCGACATCCTGGATGGCGGTATAGCGGAGGATCCGAACCGTGCCGAGTTCGACATCCACCTCGACATCGCAGATGTGGGTAGCAAAGGCGCCTTCGGCGCCGGTCGTATTGAGCTGCACGCCCGCCCCGATCGGGCCGCCAGATTCGTTTGCCATAGCGGCGATCTCGGCCAGGGTAAGCGGCGGGAACTTGCCGGCATTGGCACCGGCCGGGCGCGCCTCGCCATTCTCCCAGGTCACCGCTTCGGGATCGATCTGCCAGATCCTGGCCGCCCGTTCACGCAGCATCGTGATGACCTTTTCGGTCGATTGGGTCACCACCATGCCGGATGCGAACATTACCCGGCTGCCGGCGGTCAGATTGCTGAAACCGATGGTCGCCGTATCGCCGACCAGGACCGAGACCCGGCGGTAGTCGATCCCGAGAAGCTCGGCCGTGATGTTGGCAATCGATGCGCGCGAACCACCGATATCAGGATGCCCCGTGGTCACCACGACATTGCCGTCCTCGGTGACATTGACCTGGGCGCTCGATTCGCCGGCGGCGTTGAACCAATAGCCACAGGCGACACCGCGACCCTGGTGCTTGGCAAGCGGTGCCTTGTAATGCGGATGGGCCTGGGCGGCCTCGATCGTCTCGATCAGCCCGATGCGTGAAAAGACCACGCCGTACGCCGCCTTGGTTCCCTGCTTCGCGGCATTCTTCCGGCGCAGCACAAGTGGGTCCATGTCAAGCGCGGCAGCCAGCTCGTCGACAACGCTTTCCACCGCCAAGGCCCCGATTGCCCCGCCCGGCGCGCGATACGCCGCAACCTTGGACCGGTTCGAGACCACGTCGAAAGCCAGCGAATGGACGTTGGGAATGTCATAGGGTGCAAACGAGCAACGGGCGGGGCCGCGAAGCGGCGCGCCAGGAAAGGCGCCCCCCTGCAGGTAATAGATGCCCTGCGCGGCCGTCATCCGCCCGTCCCTGGTTGCGCCGATCTTGACCGTGCTGAAGGAAGCGGCGGTCGGGCCGGTGGCGCGCATCACCTCTTCACGGGTCATCACCATCTTGACGGGACGGCCCGATTTCCTGGCCAGCACTGTTGCCACCGGTTCAAGATAAACGATGGTCTTGCCGCCAAAGCCGCCGCCGATCTCGGCCGGAATGACGCGGACATGGCTTTGCGGCAGGCCGGTCATCAACGCGGTCATGGCACGCACGATGAAGTGCCCCTGGGTCGAGGTCCAGACCGTCGCCCTGCCGTCTGCAGCGACACTGACCAGGCAGGCATGCGGCTCGATATACCCCTGATGGACGGGACGAGTGCGGAAGGTCCGTTCGATGATCACGTCGGCCTGCGCAAAGCCCTGGGCGAGATTGCCAAGCTGATGCTCGATCTTGCCGGCGATGTTCGACGCCTTGCCGTCGAACCGGTTGAAGTCGTGCAGAACCGGCGCGTCGGGCTTGAGGGCGTCCTCGATCTCGATGACCCAGGGCAGAATTTCGTAATCCACCGCAATCAGCTTGCAGGCTTCTGCCGCAATCTCGGCCGTGATGGCGGCCACGGCAGCGACGGGATGGCCATGAAACAGGGCCTTCTCGCGAGCCATGACGTTGCGCGAAATCCATCGCATGTCCTGGATGCCAAGGACGACCGGCCTGTCGAACGGAAATTCGACAAAGTCCTTGGCCGTCAAGACCGCCTTCACGCCGGGCAACGCTTCGGCCTTGGATGTGTCGATCGCGCGAATGCGGGCGTGCGGGTGCGGGCTTCTCAGGATCTTGCCCCAGATCATGCCGGGCATGGCGGCGTCCGCGCCGAAGGCGGCGCGGCCGGTCACCTTGTCGGCACCATCAGGGCGGATTGTGCGCTGTCCGATCCACTTGTTGGCCATCTCGGTCATCGCGCCATCCCTCGCATCTCGGCGGCCGTTTCCAGAACTGCCCGCACAATTTTGTCGTAGCCGGTACAGCGGCACAGGTTGCCAGCCAGCCAGTAGCGGACATCGGTCTCGGTCGGATCCGGGTTCTGCTCCAGCAAGGCCTTGGCCGCAACCAGCACCCCTGGCGTGCAGATCCCGCATTGCAAAGCCGCCGTTTCAAGGAACTTCTGCTGCAAGGGATGCAGCATTCCGCCATTCGCCATGCCTTCAATGGTGCCGATGCGGTGCCCCTCAGCCTCGGCGGCCAGCATCAGGCACGCACAGACCAGCCGGTCATCAAGGGTAATGCTGCAGGCGCCGCAATCACCGGATCCGCAGCCCTCCTTCGTGCCGGTCAGGCCAAGGGTGTCGCGCAGCACATCGAGCATGGTTTCAGACGGTTCGCAGAGAAATTCTGCCGGCTCGCCGTTGATGGTCGTCGAAACATGCAACTTGGTCATAGCCTTAAGCCCCTCTGGCGCGGTCGGCGGCGATGGCGACGGCGCGCCGCAAAAGCACGCCGGCAACCCTGGTGCGATAGGCGATCGTGCCACGCTTGTCATTGATGGGCCGGCAGGCGGCGCGGCAGGCGGCGGCCGCGGCATCGATGGCGGCCGGATCAAGGCGGCGACCGATCAGCGCCTGGGCGGCCGCCTCGACCAGCAACACGGTCGGAGCCACGGCCCCCAAGGCCACCCGGGCAGCCACGCAAACATTGTCGCGGAGGGTCAGGTTGACGCCGCAGCCAACCATGGCGATGTCCATCTCGGTTCGCGGAATCACGCGAAGATAGGCGTCGCCTGATCCCGCCGGACGAGGCGGCAGCGTGAAGCTCGCCAGGATTTCGCCCGGCGCCAGGTTGGTGCGGCCCGGCCCCGCTGGCACGCTTTCCACCGGCAGGGTGCGTGATCCCTTCGGCCCCCGAATCGTGGCGATCGCGCCAGCCGCGGCCAAGGCCGGCACCCCATCGGCGGCCGGCGAGGCATTGCAGAGATTGCCGCCCGGCGAGGCGCGCCCCTGGACCTGGGTCGAGCCGATGAGATTGATCGCTTCCAAAACGCCCGGCCACACCTTTCCAAAGCGCGGGTGCAGGGCCAGCACGGCGCCCGAAACGGCAGCGCCAATGCGGAACCCGCCATCGGCTGTCTGCTCGATGCGCGCAAGATCGGGAATGCGCTTGATATCGATGATCAGACCGGGGCGCACCAGGCCAGACCGCATTTGCACGATCAGGTCGGTGCCGCCAGCCAGGATGCGGGCCTCGCCACCGGCGGCTGCGAACGCACCGACCGCTTCGTCAAGCGTACTCGGAGCCAGGTATCGAATGTCAGTCATGACAATTCCCGTCGTAATTGCCGACGCCCGCCTGCCCCATCACTGTGGTGACAAAAGGGCCGGCGGGCCCGGGTCATCCACCAGGGTAAAGAAATCGTCCCATCCCGGCAAAGGACGGGGCGGCCAGGCTTGGTTCCGTCGCTCGCGACCGACGGGTATCAGCTCACCCGCGCCTTCTTGGCGCTGTCCAGCATCAGCTGCAGCAATTCCTTGCCGTTATGGCCCAGCTTGTCCATGTCGGCCACCCAGCGGTCCCAGATCGGGCGAACCTGGCGGCGCAGGTTCTCGAGATCGCTTTCGACGAAGGTCACGGGGACCAGGCGCTTTTCCTTGAACATCTCGGCCGCCTTGAGGTCGTCCGCGTCCAGGGCCTTGACCCAGTGATCGACAACGGCCGGGATCGATTCTGTCATCAGCTTGCGGTACTGCGGCGGCAACGCGTCAAGCGCCTTGGAACTGGCGACAAGCAGGCAAGGCGAAGACGAAAGCGCAAGGTTGGTCGTGTACCAGTTCGCGACTTCATGCGTCTTGTAGGCGGCATGGGCGTAATAAAGGGTCGACGAGGCATCGAGCAGGCCGCGTTCCATGCCCTGGTAGATTTCCGGCGCCGGAAGGTTGGTCGGCACCGCGCCAAGCAGGCGCATGGCATCGGCCTCGCCGCCTTGTGCCCGGACGCGCATACCCTTGAAATCGGAAAGGGCCTTCGGCGGTTTTCCCTTGCCCAGGAATTCGTTCGATGACGACGGCATCGAGGTGAGATAGAGCGAACCCCAGCGCGCCACATCGCGCAGCGGCACCGGGTGGGCCATATAGCCCTCGCGCAAGGCGCGAACGTGGTGGATGCTGGGGGTCGGCAGGAATGGAAGCCCCACTCCTTCCACCGTTGGCAGCTTGCCCGGCGCATACCCGACACAGGCGAACCCCAATTCGTAGGCGCCGATCGAGGTGGCATCGAGCACTTCCTTGGCGGGGCCCAGCGCTTCGCCGTAATTGATCCTGATCTCGAAATTGCCGGCTGTCGCCTCGTGCATCACCCGCGCCAATTCCTCGAACCCGGCCGTGGCAGCTCGCTTCGGTCCGTGTGTATTCAAGTTCCACTGGACCCTGGGGCCGTCGATCCTTTGTGCGGCCGCCGGCATCGCAAGACCGGCGGCAAGCGCGATCGTCGTGGCAAAGCCGGCAATCTTGAATACGAGATGGCTCATTTTCGATTCCCTCCCCGGTTTTGCAATGCGATGGCCGACTGGCGGACCGGATCACCGCGCGTTTGCAGCCCGTGCGGACATGTCGCGCGTGGCGGGGCCAGTGCGGTTGTTCGCAATTACGAACAATCGATCTTATTCATGAACATACGGTAGGGTGGCGGCCAAAAAGGTGTCAAGCCCTGGACCCCGAACACTGCAAAAACACGCCGCTAGCGCCGATCCTCGATCACCATGCCGGCCCCCTTCTCGGCAATCATGATGATCGGCGTGTTGGTGTTGCCAGATGTTATGGTCGGCATTACCGAAGCATCGATCACGCGCAAGCCGTCCAGCCCGATGACCCGGAGACGCTGGTCGACAACCGCCATGGGGTCCAAAGCAAGGCCCATCTTGGCCGTGCCGACCGGATGAAAAATCGTCGTGCCGATGTCGCCCGCGGCCTTGGCCAATGACATGTCGTCGTCACCGACGCCGGGGCCCGGCACATGTTCGTCCGGATGATACGGCTGCATCGCGTCCTGTCGCATCAGGTCGCGGGTCACGCGAATGGCATCCGCCGCCACCCTGCGGTCCGCATCGGTTGAAAGATAATTGGGAGCGATGATCGGCTTTGCGGCGGGATCGGGCGATCGCAACCGGATGGTCCCCCGGGATGTCGGCCGGAGATTGCAAGCCGAGACGGTGATCGCCGGGAAACGATGCAACGGATCGCCAAACTTGTCGAGCGACAACGGCTGGACATGGAACTCGATGTTCGAGCGTTCATGTTCCGGTGCCGACTTGGTGAAGATGCCAAGCTGCGACGGTGCCATTGTCAGCGGCCCGCGCCGAAACAAGGCATAGTCCGCCGCCATCAGGGCGCGCCCTGTCAGCGAGTGATAGGTTGCATTGAGCGTCTTGACGCCCCGTACCTTGTAGATCGCCCGCTGCTGAAGATGGTCCTGAAGGTTGCGCCCAAGGCCCGGCCTGTGCAGGACGGACGCGATGCCCAGTTCGGCCAGCCAGTCGGCGGGTCCAATCCCGGACAGGTGCAGGATCTGGGTCGAGCCGATCGCCCCCGCGCAAAGGATGATTTCTGCCTTGGCGCCCGCCTTGATGATCTGCCCATGCTGCCGATACAAGACCCCAGCCGCGCGCTGCCCCTCGATCACCAGGCGTTCGACCAGGACCCCGGTCTCAAGACGCAGGTTCGGACGATTGAGGACCGGCTTCAGAAAGCCGCGTGCCGCCGACCAGCGAACCCCGCGCTTCTGATTGACATGGAAATAGCCAACCCCGGTATTGTCACCCGTATTGAAATCCGCCGTGGTCGGAATTCCCATCTGGTTTGCCGCCCGCGCGACGGCATCCAGGACCTTCCATCGAAGCCGGGGGGCTTCGACGTGCCACTCGCCCCCCACCCCGTGATGCTCGGTCTCGCCCATGAAATGGTCGTCGAGCCGCTTGAAAAGAGGGGCGACGTCATCCCACCCCCAGCCAGGCAAGCCAAGATCCCGCCACTGGTCATAGTCGGCCGCCTGCCCTCGCATCGAGATCATGGCATTGATGGCGGAACAGCCCCCGATCACCTTGCCGCGGGGATATTTCAGGCTGCGGCCGTTAAGGCCCGGCTCTTTCTCGGTCTCGAACATCCAGTCCGAGCGCGGATTGCCGATGGCGAACAGGTATCCGACCGGCACATGGTACCAGATCCAGTTATCCCAACCGCCGGCCTCGAGCAGAAGAACACGATGTCGCGGATCGGCAGACAGCCGATTGGCAACGACACAGCCAGCCGAACCGGCGCCGATCACGATATAATCATAGTGTTCCATCACCGTTGCCCCGCTTTAGGGGTCATCCCACCGGCTGCCTGGACGGCCTCAGCGGGCCGTGGGCATGACGAACTCGGCCCCCTTGGCAATGCTGTCCGGCCAGCGCTGCATGATGGATTTCTGCCGTGTGTAAAAGCGCACACCCTCCTCGCCATAGGCATGCATGTCGCCGAACAGGCTTTTTTTCCACCCGCCAAAGCCGTGCCAGGCCATGGGCACAGGGATCGGCACGTTGATGCCGACCATTCCGACCTGGATCCGCCGACCGAATTCACGGGCGGCGTTCCCGTCCCGCGTGAACAGGCTTGTTCCGTTGCCATACTCATGCCCGTTGATAAGCTGCACGGCATCCTCGAATGTTGCGACGCGCACACAGACCAGGACCGGCCCGAAGATCTCCTCGCGGTAGATTCGCATGGTGGGCGTCACGTGGTCGAAAAGTGTCGCTCCCAGAAAGAAGCCGCGCTCCCGACCCGGCACCTTGAATCCGCGGCCGTCGACGACAAGCGCTGCGCCTTCGGCCACACCCAGGTCGATGTAACCTGTGATTCGATCCCGAGCCGCCGCGGTCACGATCGGGCCCATCTCGACCCCATCGGCCATGCCGTCGTTGATGACAAGACTGCTCGCGCGGGCTTTCAGTCTTGCGACCAGGTCGTCGGCGACATGGCCAACCAGCACGGCAACCGAGATGGCCATGCACCGCTCGCCCGCCGAACCATAGGCCGCACCGATGATGGCATCGACAGCCTTGTCGGTATCTGCATCCGGCATGACGACAAGATGGTTCTTGGCCCCCCCCAGCGCCTGGACGCGCTTTCGGTGGCGGGCCGCGATCTCGTACACCGTGTTCGCGACCGGGGTCGAGCCGACAAACGACACCGCCGCGACATCAGGATGTTCAAGCAAGGCATCGACCGATTCCTTGCTGCCCTGCACGACGTTGAAGACACCCTTTGGCAAACCGGCTTCGCAGAGGAGCTCGGCAACCAAAAGGCTGGGGGTGGGATCGATCGGGCTGGGTTTCAGAATGAACGTATTCCCAGCCGCGATGGCAACGGGATACATCCAGGCTGGCACCATGACGGGGAAATTGAAGGGCGTGATGCCGGCGACGACGCCCAGCGGCTGACGCAATGTCCAGTTGTCGATACCCGTTGACACCTGCTCGGTGAAGCTTCCCTTCAGAAGCTGCGGAATGCCGCAGGCAAACTCGATCACCTCGATGGCCCGGTCGACCTCGCCTCGGGCATCGGACAACACCTTGCCGTGCTCACGGGTAATGGCTTGGGCAAGGCTGTCGCGGTGCTGGTTCACCAGGGCGAGAAAGCGGTTCAAGACCCGGCCGCGCAGGATGGGCGATGTGGCAGACCAGGCCGGGAACGCTTTCACGGCCGCGGCGACGGCCGCATCGACATCGCGACGCGGCGACAGCCCGACACGCCCCGTGACAGCGCCAGAGGCCGGATCAAAGACATCCTGGTAAAGCGCACCCGAGATCGGCACGCGGCGCCCATCAACGAAATTGTCTATCATGGCAAGCTTGGCACTACTGGCTTGAGACCGCATCGAAACCACCCGCGCCCTTAATTAGACCATTTGTCTATAAATAGACCTGGAAAGTCATCGGCTGACCAGTGTGAAATAGCCTTCGGCGAACGTCCGCAGCGCCAGGCTCGATCGTTCGAGCTTGGCCCTCAGCACGGCGCCTTCCCAGCCGATCCAGAAGAAAGCCGCCAACTGATCGGCATCATGGACCGACCCGACCTCGCCGCTTTCCTGGCCGGCGCGAAGGCAAGCCGCGGTGCGGCGCTGCCAGTCGCCAAAGATATCGCTGAGCCGGATCCGATAGGCCGCAGGCAAGACATTCATTTCCTGCCCCAGATTCCCGACCAGGCATCCCCGCCTGTATTCGAATCTCTGCATCGCCTCGTCAGCCGCCGCCACAAAGGCCTTGAGGCGTTCAAGCGGGGATAGCGCCTGATTGCCGAAAAAACTTTCAAGACGCTTGGCAAAGTACAGGGCATAGCGATCGATCAATTCGGCGCCAAAGGCCTCTTTGCTGCCGAAGTAGTGGTAGAACGAGCCCTTGGGCACGCCAACGCTTGTCAGGATCTCGTCGATCGCGGTGGCCGAGAATCCCTTTTCGGTCAGCGCGATCACACCCGCGCGCACCAAGGCCTCTTTTGTCTCGCTGTAGCCAGCCAGAGCTTTCGGAGGGCGGCCGCGACGGCGCGAAGGGCTTGCCAATGACATGGTTTGAATTATAGACTGATTGCTTAATTATGGAAGAAGCATTTTGCGATCGGACGCGGGCTTGCCGTTTGACCGCCCGCTCGGGCGGGGCGCCATCCTTTCCCGGCGCTGTCGAGGCCCGACAACGCTCACACGCAAAAGCGATTTCTCGGGTACCGATCGATAGGGTGGCCCGAACCTGCCACGCCAGCCGGCCACCCCGATCGCGGTCGGTTGCTTGTTGGCAGGCTCGTTCCGGGCTCATCACGGGCCCGTTCTAATCGAGACCCCGTTTTAATCGAGACAAGGACCATGGTGGACAACTGGCGATCTGGTATGGATTTCGGCTTCACCGAAGAGCAACTGATCCTGCGCGACTCGGTGCGCGAATTCGTGCGCAACGAAGTGCCCGAGAGTTACATCCGCGCGTGTGACCAGACCGGGCAGGCGCCGCTTGCGGCCTTCGAGAAGCTTGCCCGAATGGGCTGGATGGGCGCCGCGATCCCCGAGGAATACGGTGGCGCTGGCCTCGGCTGGACCGAACTGGGAATCATTCTTGAAGGCCTGTCCTATGCGTCGCTCGACTTTGCCACGCTCTATTATCGGGCCACGGTCCACGGTGCCCAATCGCTGCTGACCTATGGCTCGGACGAGCAGAAGAAGAAATACCTGCCGCTGATCGCGGCCGGCAAGTTCAAGTCATCGCTCAGCCTGTCCGAGCCCAATGCCGGCTCGGATGCGGCCGGCATCCAGACCCGTGCCGTGCAGGACGGCGACTGGTTCATCGTCAACGGCCAAAAGATCTGGAACTCGCAAATCGACATTGCCGACCGCACGGTGCTGGCGGTGCGAACCGATCCCACCGCGCCACGCCATGCCGGTCTCAGCCTTCTCTTTGTCGATCCGAAATCGCCCGGTGTCAGCTATCAGCGCCTGGACACGCTGTGTTTCCGTTCGGTCGGCACGTTCCGGGTTACCTATGACGACGTCCGTGTTCACAAGAGCGATCTGCTGGGCCAGCTCAACAAGGGCTGGACCCATCTGATGACCAACCTCGAGAAGGAGCGCTTCTCGCTCTGCGCCATGTCGACGGGCTGTGCCCAGAATGCGCTGGATTGCGCGGTTCAGTACGCCAAGGACCGCATCCAGTTCGGCAAGCCGATCGGGTCCTTCCAGGCCATCCAGCACAAGATCGCCGAGATGCAGATGCAGGTCCATCTGGTGCGCGTCGCGACCTATGATCTGGCACGGCGGCTTGAAGCAGGAATCCCCTGCCGCACGGAAGCCTCGATGGCCAAGATCTTTGCGTCGGAGATATATCACAAGGTGGCCGATGACGGCATGCAGATCCTGGGCGGCTATTCGATGACGCCCGATTTTCCGATGGAGCGCCATTACCGGGACTGCCGGATCCACCCGATCGGCGGCGGCTCGACCGAGGTCTTGAAGACCTCGATCGCCAAGGATCTCGGCCTCGGCCGGGCGTAACTGAGACAGCCTCAAATAGAACTGCTTCTATCTGACCTTGAAAGCTCACAGCTAGCCAGGGCTGGTGTCCGCTTTCTCCAGCCCTTGGATCCGCAATGCATTGATGATGAGCGGGACAAAGCCGCCCCACCACGAGACGGTAAGCACAAGGTCGAGGGCGCCTTCGATGCCCCACTGCTGTTCCATGTCACGCCAATCTTCGGCCGACAGGTCGCAACCCTGGGCCATCTTCAACGCGATCCGCATGGCAAGCCGTTCGCCGGTGTCGAAGATCGATTCATCGTCGTATCGGCCAGTCTCGATCGCTTCGTGCTGGGTGGCCGTGACCCCGACCTT
Source organism: Alphaproteobacteria bacterium (assembly GCA_046348645.1). Taxonomy (GTDB): domain Bacteria; phylum Pseudomonadota; class Alphaproteobacteria; order JAXMDU01; family JAXMDU01; genus JAXMDU01. The sequence continues at coordinate 57,373 of JAXMDU010000007.1, read as the reverse complement.
GCGCGACATTTCGACATGTTCGTGCCATTGATAGGCGGCATTCCTGGCCTTTGCCAGGCAAAGCACCGCCACCTCGCGCGCGGTCGCCGGCAATTTTGCCTGCATCAGCAGTGCATTCGACATCATGACGAACGGCCGGAAGCCATTAGGCGAGTTTGCAAGCAGCCGGATCATGGTGTTGATATTCCGGCTTTCCTCGAGCTTTCCCAGGATCTGCTGGGTCTTTCCGGTTGTATCTTGCGATGACCGGAAATGAATCTCCCCACCGGATCGGGTCATGATGCCCCCTTTTCCATCCGGGCCTTCGGATCCGGCCCGATCACGATCTTGTCCCGGACAAGCGCATCGATCTCGTCTTGCGAAAAGCCGCTGTCTGCCAGGACACTGGCGTTATCAGCGCCCATTTCCGGAGCAACGGTATAGTGGATGCGACGCCCCGCGAACTTGACAGGATGCCCGGTCAGGCTGATCTCGCCCCCCAGCGGGTGAGGACCGGTCTCGATCATGTTCCGGGCCACGATATTAGGGTTTGCCGGCAGTTCCGTACGCTCGACCAGCGGCGAGAGCGGCACGCCTGTCTTCACCCCGAACTCGAGCCACTGGTCACGCGTGCGGCTGCCGATGATGTCAACCAATGACTGCCGCATCACATCGTCTTCCGCGTAGCTGACGATCTCGCCTGTATCATGCGCCTTGAGATCCGGGCGGCCGACACCATCGCAGAACACGTGCCAGAATTTCTTTTCTGTCGCCGCGAACAGAACGAACTTGCCGTCCGACGTGCGGTAGAACGTGTGCCGTGGCCCCAGCTTGTTATAGGACGGCATCGGCTCGCCACCATTGGCGATGGTGTCGAGATTTCGGTAGTTCCACGCAACGGTCGCATCCCCCTGCGAAACATCGAGGTACTGGCCTTCGCCGCTTGCCTGTTGCCGGTAAAGCGCGCCCAGAACCGCGATCGCGCCATAAAGCCCACAGGCGCGCGGTCCGACCGACACATAATTGTCAGGGATCCGCGGGATGCCCCGCGCGTCAAAATCGTCCAGCATGCCCGAGCTTGTATCGGCGCTCAGCCCGTGCGCCGGCAGGGCATGATAGGGCCCATCCTGCCCATACCCGCTGATCGAGGCGTAGATGATGCCCGGGTTCACCTTTCTGACGTCAGCGTAGCCCAGGCCAAGCTCGTCCATCGTGCCGGGACGCGATACCTCCAACAGGACATGCGCGCTTGCCGCCATGCGAAGCAAGGTCTCGCAACCGCGTCTGGAGCGAAAATCGAGGCAGATGCTGCGCTTGTTGCGGTTCAGATTGAGATGCATGTCGCCCCGCCCCCTGATGTACGGAGGCGTCGCACGGAAGTAGTCGCCATGGGGCGGCAGCTCGACCTTGATGACGTCTGCGCCCATTTTGGCAAGCTCGGCTGTGACGATTGCGCTGGGCATCAGGCGCCCAAGATCCAGAACGCGCACGCCTGCCAGCAGATTGAGGGGCTTGTCTTTGCCTTGCGTGGTCATTTGGATTTCCTTTGATGCCTTCCCGCGCTTTGCCACGACCCTAAACGATACCCAGGTAGGTCTTCCGGACTTCGTCCGAGTCGAGCACCGCCTTGCCCGACCCGGCGAGAACGACCTGCCCCCCGTTCATGAGATAGCCACGATCGCAGATCGACGTGACGAAAGGGACGTTCTGTTCGATCACAATCAACGTTGTGCCGCTTTTGCCCAGATGGCTGAGACCCTCGGCCATCTGTCTGACGGCGCCACCATCCAGCCCGAGCGTCGGCTCGTCGAGAATGAGAACCCTGGGGTTCGCCATGACGGCGCGCCCGACCTCGACCATGCGCTGCATCCCGCCGCTCAGCCGCAGGGCGTCGGATTTTCGCTTGGCAGCCAGGGCCGGGAAGATGTTAAGGACCCTATCCTTGCGCTCGGCAAGGCTTGCCCGGGCCTGGCTCCGCGACAGCCCGGCAAGGAACATGTCCGCACCAAGTTCCAGATTGTCCTCGACCGAAAGATAGGGGAACACGGACCGATAGGCCGGCACATAGCTGATCCCGAGGCGCGCTACGGCATAGGGGGCCATGCCGGTGATGTCGCGATCATCATAATGGACGGATCCCGCGACCGGCCTGACAAGCCCCGCCACGATGCGGGCGACGGTTGACTTTCCGGCGCCATTCGCGCCGATGATAAACACCCGTTCGTGCGCAGCCACGCTGAGCGACACACTGCTGAGCACGGGCACGCGATCATACGCGTGGGTCACGCCCTTGATTTCGATGAGCGGACCCAATTCAGGCTCGCCGTCCAAAATAGGCGCTTACGACCTGGGGGCGCTCGATGACATCCCGCGGGGCGCCATCGGCAATGATGCGGCCTTCGTTCATCACGATGAATCGCGGGCAGATCGCGGCCAGCGACTTGATCCGATGCTCGACGATCATCACCGCTGCACCATCACGTGCGAACCCCCGGACATGGTTGCCGAATCGCTCGATCGATTCGCCCGAGAGGCCCGCCAGCGGTTCATCGAGCAGCACGATTTTCGCCTTTCGCACCGATGCCATGGCAAGGCAGAGAAGCTGCCGCTGACCGTACGACAGTTCCGAAGCCCGCTGTCCGCTTAAGGCTTCGATCCCAAGGGATTTTAGCACTTCGGCCGCCCGTTCACGTCCCGTGCGATCCACCCATCGCCGCGCCGCAAGGCTGCGCGCCAGGCCATGTTCGGCCAGCGCCATTTCGATATGGGCGACAACCGAGACCTCGGGCAGAAGCCGGGTCCGCTGAAAACCGTAATGCGCGCCAAGACGCGCAATCTGATGGGTCGCCATCCGGCTGGTTGCGACCCCGTCGATCAGCACCTTGCCGCTTGTCGGCTGAAGCACGCGCATGATCAGATTGAGAAGCGTGCTTTTTCCGCATCCATTGGGGCCGATCAGACCGACGACCTCGCCCGCCGCCATGCGCAGATCGACACCATCGACCGCAGTCGCGCCGCCAAACCGCTTGACCAGCGATCGGACTTCGAGCCGTGGCACCCCGTCGGTCATGAGCGGTCTAGACCTTCCGTCCCGGTTCCGACGGCCGGGACGCTGGTTTTGTATCGGCCGTTTCAGCCCCCAGGCCAAGGAGCCGGATCAGGCGGGCAATGCCCGAGATGCCGAACGGCCCAACCCCGTCAGGCATGAATTTCAGCAACAGGATCAGGGCGACACCAAAGACAAGCAGCCGCAGGTCGCCCAAAGCCCGGGCATATTCCGGCACCAGGGTCATGATGGCACTGGCGGCAACCACCCCGCCGGGGACGCGGCTGCCCCCCGCCACCACGATGACGATGATGGTTGCCAGCAGGCCAAGACCGACAAGCGAAACGGATACCAATCCTTCGTGAAGCGCATACAGGCCGCCGGCCAGGCCGGCAAACGTACCCGAGATGACCGCTGCCGCAACGCGATACAGGGTCACATTGAAACCAAGCGAGGCAAAGAGAACCGGATCCTGGCGAATCGCGTTCAACGCCTGACCGAACCTTGCGGCGCGCAACCAGTGATCCAGCAACAGGGCGGCCAGCACGACAACCCAGATCGCAATCATCCACGCCAGTTGCCCCGATATCCCGACAAGCGGAACCGGCGCCCTGATTCCGCCGCCATATCCCCCAAGGCCAAGAACGCCGCCCGTGATGCCGTCCCAGTTGACGATCAAGGCGGTCGCGACCGGAATCAGGCCCAGTGTGGCGACGGCGAAGAACGCGCCGGCCAGGCGCAGGGTGATGAAACTGACAATCAGGGCCACCAGGGCTGTCCCGGCAACGGCCACGGCCAGGCCCACAAGATGCCCGAGCCCGAGCTGCGTTCCGCCGATCCCGACAAGATAGCCGCCCAGCGCGAACAGGACGCTTTGTCCGAGATTGAGTTCCCCGACCTCGGCATACGCAAGGCGAAGGCCGAGGGCCAGGATCGAATAGATTCCGGCCAAGCTGAGGATGCGCAGGGCATAGGCATTATCGCGCAGCACGGTCAAGGCAACCGCCAGCACGGCACTGACCAGGATCAGCGACAGGATCACGCTCGGCTTCTCCTGCGCCGTTTCCACTCCGTTCGATCGGCCTTGTGAATTTTTCATTGCCATCAGGCCCGGGTTGGGAACAGCCCTTGTGGCCGCATGACCAGAACGGCAATCATGAACAGGTATGGGGCCGCGATCGAGACCTCGGGCCGGACGTAAAGCGCCGACAGCGCCTGCAGAATGGCAAGCAATACGCCCACGATCGCCGCCCCACCGATATTGCCAAGCCCGGCCAACACGACGATGACAAAGGCAATGAACGTCATGTTCACGCCGTTGCTGGTATTGATCGGGGACAGGAACGCAAGGCCGGACCCCGCCACGCCAGCAAGCCAGCTTCCTGAAATGAACGAAAGCTTCCGGTACGGCTCGGGCCGGATCCCGATCAACTGCGCCGCCTCGTCGGATTGCACGATGGCTCGGAGACGGCGGCCGATACCCGTCCATCGCAAAAGACCCAGGCTTGCCGCCAGGACCACCACGGCAAATCCCGCGACGACCGCCTGATCGATCGGCACATAGACATTATGCATGAGCGTCATCGGCGGCAGATCGACAAGCCGCGCCAGGATCAGCGGCCGACCGCCAAAGATCTGCCGCATCGTCTCGATGATGATGGTCGCCACTCCAAATGTGCCCAAGAGCGCCGTGCCGCTTTTTTCCGGGCCATAGGGCCTGATGACGACGTAATAGCTGACCAGGGCCATGGGCAGGACAAAAATACTTCCGCCCACGAATGCCAGGCCAAGCGGCAGGCCAAACCAGGTGTTCAGCGCATAGACCCCATAGGACCCGACAACGAAAAAAGCCCCATGGGCGAAATTCAGAACCCGCGAAATGCCATAGGTGACGGCAAATCCCGCCCCCACAAGCCCATAGCTTGCGCCCAGCAAGATGCCGTTCACGAGTTGTTGGACTAGCGATTCAATCTGGAACACGCTTCCTCGCCCACGCGGCTAGGCCGGGCTGGCCGCAATCCTGCGGCCAGCCCCCTGTCGCCCAGCGTCACTGCCCATGGCCCCGCCGATTGATGCTACTGTTTCGGCGTGTAGGCCAGGACGAGACCGCCGTTCAGATAACGCGCAATGCTTGTGGTCACGTTCCAAAGCCCGTCGCTGTCGAAGTTGGGCTTGCCAAGCGGGCCGGTCCAGGCGACCTTGCGAACCTGGGCCGTCACCGCGTCCGAGTCGGTGGACTTTGCCTGCTCCATGGCTGTGGCCAGGATCATGGTGCTGGAATAGGCAATCGCCGAATACTTGCTCGGGTCACGCTGGAATTTTGCCTTGTAGGCGTCGGTAAAGGCCTTGACCGCCGGGGTATCGAAGGTCGGAAGGTATGGCGTTGCAAAATAGTAGATCGACGCCGCCTCGGGGCTGGATTTCTGAACCATCGCGTCGACCCACAGCATCCCAACCGTCGGCATCTGCATTCGCAGGTCCTGCATCTGCCGCAGGATGAAGGCCATCTCTTCGCCGGTCGACCCACCATCGAAGATCACCTGAGCCCCGGCATCACGCAGCGTTGTCAGATAAGGCTTATAGTCCGGCGCATTGGTCGGCGCGATCACCGTCGTCACCTTGACATCGCTTCCCGCCAGCGCCTTTTCAATGGTGCGTTGCGCTGTCTTTCCCGGCTCGGACTTTTCCGACACCAGAATGCCGACGTTCTTGACCTTGAAATGATTGTGCACCGCGTCGACAAACGCCATGCCGCGCGCTTCGTCGGTATCCGTGACCAGGAATGTCGTGGCACTTCCCGCCTTTGCAATCCGCAAGCCGCCGTCGCCGATTGTAAAATGGGGAACATTGGCGTTCTTGATGGCCGGAATGGCCGCCAGCGTACAGCCGGTGCAAAGCGTGCCCAGAACGGCCACGACCTTGTCCTGGGTCGTCAACCGTGTCACCGCATTGAGGCTGAGTGTCGGATCGGTCGCGCCATCCGCAACGATGATTCGGAGCGGCCGCCCCAGCACGCCGCCCTTCTGGTTGATCTGTTCGGCGGCCAGGTTGATCGCGTTGACCGCCTCCGAACCCAGCCCCGCATAGTCGCCACTGGTCGGCGCGACAACGCCGATGGAAATGGGTGCGCCAGTTGGCGCGGCTTGTGCGACCTGGATGGTTTCAGTCGAGAGCGCTGCTGTGCCCGCGCCGTATTGGGTGTCGTCACTGGGTCCAAGGCCTGCGGCGGATCCGATGGCAGGAACCGCCAGCAGGCCCGCAACGACAGTCGCGCCAAGAATCGTTGCTGACCTGAGTGATTGTCTCCAGTCTGCTAGCATGGTCTTGTCCTCCTCCTGATTCGTTGCCTTCTTATGATTGAATCCGTCCCGGCTAACGGCGGGACTTGACCGGCAGGTCAGTGACAGCAACCGCGCCGTCACTCTTGAGAACCGCAATCTCCTGGTTGCTGTATCCCGCCTCTTTCAGGACTTCGGCCGTGTGTTGGCCAAGCAGCGGCGGTGCAAATTGTATTTTTCCCGGTGTTTCCGACAGATGAATGACAGGGCCCAGCTGTTTCACCGTCCCCAGTGTCGGATGCGGCACATCCTGAACGACGCCGGAATGCTGGACATGGGGATGCTTGAATACTTCGGTGAACGTCAGGATAGGGCCGAACAACGCCCCCGCTTTGCGGAACCGCTCGGCCCATTCCGCGGTCGTGCGATGCGGGAACTCCGCCTCGATCATGGGCATCAGCTCATCGCGCCGGACAAGGCGATCCTTATTGGTTGCAAATCTGGGATCGGCAGCAAGATCGTCACGCCCCACCGCGGCGCAGAACTTCGGCCAGTCGCCATCCCCCCAAATTCCGGCCATCGCCCACCCGTCACGGGTCTGGAAGGCCTGATAAGGCAGAACGATGGAATGGGAACTTCCGAACCGCTCGGGATCCTTTCCAGTCGCCCAAAACGTCGCCAGCTTCGTCGACAGGGCCGGCATGATGCCGAACATCAGTGACACATCAACTTTCTGACCTCGCCCCGTCTTGTGGCGCGCATGGAGGGCAAACATGATTCCCTGAACGGCAAGAAGCGCGCCTGAATAATCGATCAGCGGTATGCCGACCAGGACAGGGCCATGCCCGCGCTCGCCTGTCGTCGACATGACGCCGGTCATTCCCTGGACCAGAGGATCGGTCGCGGGATAGCTGGCAAGCGGGCCATCCGGCCCGAAACCGCTGACCGAGCAATAGACGATTCGGGGATTGATTTTCGATAGCTGTTCATAGCCAATGCCGATTTCATCCGCGACGCCGGGGCGATAGTTCTCGACGACGATATCCGCGTCCTTGGCCAGACGGTGGACGATGGCCAGCGCCTCGGGCTTGCGCATGTCCAAGGCGATGCTCCGCTTGCCCCGATTCCACATGAGGTAGCAGGCACTTTCGGTATCATAGAACTCGGTTCCGGTGCGGCGGGATGGATCGCCGTGCGGAAGCGATTCAATCTTGATGACGTCCGCGCCATAGTCCGACAACACGACCGTTGCGTGCGGTCCGGCCATCTGGCGACTGAAATCAAGGACCCGTAGCCCCTCAAGAGCCTGTGCCACCATCGTTCTCTCCCCTAGCGGGCGCGCTGAATGCAGCCGCGTTTCCTCAATCTTGCTTGGCCAGATTCAGGGCCAGCGCCAGCGGCGCAGACCCTGCCGTCCTGCATTCGACCGACGGACTTCCATCGATCGTCGTTGCCGACACGGCAAATTCATCGCCGACCATGACCGGGCCGACGAAACGGACATCCAGAACGCCGCCCTCGGTCCATTGCCGTCCGAACTCGCGTTCAAGCGCCTCGGCCACGATCGCCAGAGTCAGGGTTGCAAACACGATGGGCCGCCCATAGGCCGTCTGCCTGGTGAATTCCGGATCCAGATGCATGGGGTTGAAATCGGAGGTCAGCCGCGCCCACTCCTCCATCTGTTCCAGCGTCAGTCGTCTCGCGATGTCCGTCATCATGCGGCTCCGTCGGGCCATACGATTTCCCAGATAACCGTCGCAATCGGCCTGTCGTCCGGGTGCGCCAGGGCAACTTCGATCTCGACCCGACGGCGACCCCGTTTCTCGAAATCGCCAATGACGCCGCTCCGCGCCTTGAGGTTGCCATCGAGGAAAGTTCGAGTGGTTGGCCCAACGCAATCGAGCCAGGACGCCGCCGGCTGGCGCCCGATGCCCGTTGAGATAGGCGAAACGCGCCAGCATCGGGACAAGCCCGATCGGGGGCAGCCGCCCCGGCCGCTCGGTCCCGACTGCCGCGTTAAAGGCCGCGATATCGTCGGCGGTCAGCCGGATATCAATCCACCGGCCGTGGGTGCCAATATCGGCGACACCCGCAATCGGCTTCTTTGCGTACCATTCCGGTATCGGGACTGCCATTCAACGCCCTTTCAGCGAGATGTTCGACGCCGACCGCCAATTCCCACGGCTAGCCGGCGCGCCATTCCTTGATCACGGTGTCGTAGTCGGTATTCCCGAACAGCGGCGCAGCCTGCCTAACGCCGACACTCATCCGCCGGAACCGCCACGGATTTCCAAGCGCAACCCGCTCGCCTGTCGTGGGGTCCCAGCTCCGCACCGTGACGCGCCGGAAAATGTCGCCCAAGGGGCCGGCTGCCGTGCCATCAATATGCGCGGCGGTAATCTCTTCGGCTGGCCGGTCAGTGATCGGTACCGCTGCACCGCCTTCGTAATAGAGGGAGGCACAGGTATTGACGATGCCACGAAGCTGGGACGTGCTGAGCTGAACACCGGAAACACCGTTCGCAAGTGCCGCTATGACGCCAAGCAGGGCCCAGCTTCCACCACTTGGGTCGGCACCGCCCCAGCTCATCATTCCTAACGGATCGCCCCGCGAGTCCCGAACCGCAGATTCCAGGCCTGCCAAGGCAGAAAGGATCGGTGCATAGCTCCGTCCGACGTAGGACCCGTCCACGGTCGCACCGCCAAGCGAAACGACGATCAGGTTCGGATTGGCGGCAAACAGCCGGTCGACACCCAGGTTCATGCGTTCCAGAACGCCGCCCGAGAAGCTTTCGATCAGAACGTGGGCATTTCCGACCAGCTGAAGGAACCGATCATAGTCGGCGGGATCCTTGAGATTGAGTGATACGCTCCGCTTATTGCGGTTGGCCGCCGCGAAGAGATGAGCCCGTTCATAGGGCGGCAGGGATGGAACGCCTTTGGGTCCGGCGACCGGAAATTCGATGCCACGGCGCCGTGCGACGTCAAGGCGGTCGATGCTCTCGACCTTTACGACGTCGGCGCCAAGATCGCCAAGCCATGCGGCGGCAATGGGTGCGGCCCATACCCAGCCGAGATCGATGACCTTGAGCCCGGCCAATGGCGGACGCGAGCTTTGGCGGCCATTGCGGACCACCGGATTGAAGCCTTGCCCGCTTCCGGGCCGCCTTGGGTTCGGGATGGGGTCGATCGGTGACACAAGATCCAGGTTTTTGCCCATTCCAGGCCGGATCAGGTTGGGATCGGCCCGCACGTCATCAAGCGATCGCAGCGGTGCCAGTGGTACGCGAAGCGCCTTCGATTTCACCCAAAGATCAGCGACTGTCCATTTCGCAAGAATCGCCTCGATCTTTTCCGTCACCTCGTCCGCATACTGCTTGGCGATGGCGATCTGATCCTGGTAGCGGGGCTCGGAGGCCCATGTCGGATGGCCCAGCAATTCAAGAAAGGCGGCCCATTCATCTTTTGAACGGCAAATGACGACGATCCAGCCATCGCTCGCCCGGAAGATCCGGTTCGGATAGGGACCGCCAGAGAGATAGGCGCTCCGGCCGTCGCGATAGAGCCGGCCGCCGTAGTTGAGGTATTGAATGGCCGCCACGGCGGCAATGCCGCCGATACAGGCACAGGGATCGATGAAGACATGCTCACCGACCCCGTCGCGGCGGGCCCCGACGACAGCGGCAAGACCAGCCGACGCAGCATGCAAGCCGATCATGCCCTCAAGCTGGTGTCCCGGCGGTGCAAGGGCCGGTCCATCCGGTTCGCCGATCGCAGCCCCGACGCCAGAGCCGGCGGCGATTCCCACTTCTGCATCCTGTTCGGCCGCGGGCGAACCGATCTCGACCACCGCCACCCGCTCAAGCCCGGCCGGGCGTGGAAAGGCCGGTGCCGCAAGCATGGGGACAAGATCAAGGCGATCGGTGATGCAAAGGTCGGTCTCGCGCAGGGCCGCATCCAGGTCCGCGACCGAAACCTGGGCTTTCTTTTGATGGATCCATGACCTTGGATGGCCGCTTGCAATGGGCTCAACCCCAGGAATGATGGCCCGGCTGACTTTTGCTCCCTGGCCTGCCAGCACCCAGCCCGCATAGCTGCAGGCATAGCCGGTACCGATCTCAAGAACTCGAACTGGCTTCTGCACGGCCGGTTGCCTCGCCGGTTATGGATTGGATTTCGAAAGCGGTGGACGCGCGGCTGCCAGATTGCGTTGCCGTTCCACAGCATCGCCCGACGACCAAGCCTGTTCAGACACCCTTTGAAAATAGGCTCCCGTGTGGTTCCTGTGCCGATCCTGCAAAGCGATCAGCGTGTCGGCACGGCGATCGCGCCAGGCCGCAAACATGGCGGCGTGCTCGTCCTGCATCTGCGGCAGGTCAAGGGTCACGTCGTAAAGGACGTGATAGGGCGTAGATGCGGACCATAGAATTTCGAGGATCCGGCCTTTCCACGTCCGTCCCGTCGCATTGAAAATTGCAAAATGGAACTGGTGGTTCAGCCGGTGATAGGCGCCGCGATCCTCGCCGTGAACGGCATCGTTCAGTTGCCGCAGATACCCTTCAACGACGGGCACCTGGCTGTCGTCATGGGACCGCGCGCTTTCAGCCAGAAGCGGTGGTTCCAGCAGGGCGCGCAGTTCGTAGATCTCTTTCAGGGCATCGATCGCCAAGGGGGCGACCCGCGCGCCCTTTCTCGGCTCGATCTCGACCAGCCCTTCTGCGCTCAGCGTTCGCAGGGCCTCGCGGACGGCGCTCTGGCTCACGCCCAAAAGGCCGCTGATTTCGATCTGGCGGACCGCCTGCCCCGGACGTATGCGCCCCTCAAGGATCGCGTGCCGCAGGTAGGTCGCGATCTGGTCGGTTACAGAGGAGAGAGGGACGGCTTCCATGGGTGAGATAATCGATTATCGATAATCGATTGTCAATCCCATCCCCGCCTGATATTTCTGACATTAATGTCTATGGGGGATCACGGCGCAAAGGCCGGCGCCCGGGACATCCGACATTGGGCGCACAAGCGCTTTTCGGCTGAAGGGATGACCAGAGGAATGACCCGGATCGTGCCGGCCGGCCGGTCGCCTTTCGGGTCACTTGCCGAAGTGTCCGGCCGATCCCAAATAAAAAGCAGGTTTCAAGGCGCTTATGTGCACGGGAACGTACACGCTGCGTCCCGGCACGAGCGACTGAATAGCTGAAGACACGGCAGCAAAGATCGAGGCCGACTTCAGCAAGACCCGTGCCGACCGGGAAGAGGTTGGATACGCACTCCGAACGGTCGCGCGGGAGGAGAGCGTGCCATGACTCTCGCGGCGCCCACCCGAATCAGTCTCTCCATGCCGGCATCGCTTTCTGGCCAGATGGGATCTGGTCGGACGGCGGATCGCTCACCCGACCCCGGCCTCGATCTGGCAAGGCCGAGGGGGGAGGTCGTTCAGACAATCGGACGGGCGAATCAGATCGTGCGCCTGCGCATCAGCCTTATCGGGATCGAGCCGGAAGTTTGGCGTCGGGTGGAAGTGCCGCTCGATATATCGGTGATGCACGTCCATGACGTCATTCAGGCGGTCATGGGCTGGCATGGCAGCCATTTGTTCGAATTCCATGCGGGCAAAAAGTACTATGGCATCCCTGATCCGGATGACATCGATTTCGGCCGCCGGGTGATCAACGCCGCGACCGCCAGGTTCCGGACGCTCCTCGCCTCGGGCGGGTGCGAGATCGGATACGTCTACGACTTCGGCGACTACTGGGAGCATCGTCTCGCCGTCGAAGCCATCGAGCCGGCCTGCCCCGATCGTCTCTATCCCCGCCTGCTCGACGGCGCCCGGCGCAGCCCACCCGAGGACGTTGGCGGTGCCCACGGCTACCATGAGTTCCTCGATGCGATGACCAGACCGGGCCATCGGATGCATCGCCGGATGATCGAGTGGTACTGTGGCCGCTACGATCCTGACGATATCGACCTGTCCGCCATCCATCGTCGCCTCGACAAAATCGCCAGACACGGCGCGGCCCGCAAGGCCGCCAAGAGGGAACGGGAAGTATAGATCTCGGAGTGGAGGTCGCGTCATGCCGCAGAACGTCGCGCAAAAGCTGATCCAGCGGCACTTGTTGCATGGCGACATGACGCCGGGCGGAGAAATCGGGATCCGGATCGATCAGACGCTTACCCAGGATGCGACCGGAACCCTGGTCATGCTCGAACTCGAGGCGATTGGCTTGAAGCGCGTGAAGACCGAGCTGAGCGTCCAATATGTCGACCATAATCTCATCCAGGCTGATCACAGGAATCCCGACGACCACGTTTTCCTTCGCAGCGCCTGCGAGCGGTTCGGCGTCTGGTACTCGGGCCCCGGTAACGGGGTGAGTCATCCCTGCCACCAGGAAAACTTCGGAAAGCCCGGCAAGACGCTTCTCGGCGCCGATAGCCACACACCAGCTGGCGGCGCGATCGGCATGCTGGCGATCGGGGCGGGTGGGTTGGAGGTCGCCCTGGCGATGGCCGGCGAACCCTTCCCAATGCCCATGCCCGCAATTTGGGGAGTCAATCTTGTCGGGGCTCTTCCGGATTGGGTCAGCGCCAAGGACGTGATTCTCGAGATGTTGCGCCGGCATGGCGTCGATGGCGGCCGCAATCGAATCATCGAATATCGCGGGCCCGGATTGGCAGGGCTGACCGCGATGGATCGCCACGTGATCGCCAACATGGGCGCGGAACTGGGAGCGACGGCGACTGTCTTTCCGTCCGACCAGGAAACGCGGCGCTTCCTGCGCGCCTGGCAGCGGGAAAACGACTGGATTGAACTCGCCGCCGATCCCGGCGCGTCCTATGACGTTGAGGAAGAAATCGATCTCGGCAGCCTTGAGCCGCTGATTGCCATGCCATCCAGCCCCGGAAACGTGCGTCCAGTCCGCGATGTCGCAGGCCGACCGATCTATCAAGCCTATATCGGGTCTTCGGCCAACCCGGGTTACCGGGATTTTGCCGTCGCGGCAGCGATGGTTCGCGGCCGCCGGGTAAGCGACCAGATCTCGTTCGACGTCAATCCCACGTCTCGGGCCCAGCTTGAGACGTTGATGCGCGACGGCCATATCGCCGACCTTGTTCATGCGGGCGCACGCCTTCACCAAGCCGGCTGCAATGGCTGCATCGGGATGGGCCAAGCGCCCGCGACCAATCAGCTGTCGCTGCGGACCACGCCACGCAACTTTCCTGGGCGCTCGGGGACGCGCGACGACCAGGTCTGCCTGGTAAGCCCCGAAACCGCCACCGCATCGGCCCTCACGGGGGTCATCACCGACCCCCGCGCTGTCGGCCTCTCTTATATCGGGGTGGCGGACCCCGACAATCCGGTGGTCAACCGCGCGATGTTTCGTCCACCGGTTCATGAAACCGAATTGCGTGCCCCGCTCGTAAAAGGTCCCAACATCGCGTCCTTGCCCGAATTCGGCCCCCTTCCGGCCTCTCTGGACGGGCCGGTCCTGCTCAAGGTCGGGGACAACATTTCAACCGATGAAATCATGCCCGCCGGTGCACGCGTGCTGCCATTCCGGAGCAATATTCCCAAAATCGCTCAATTCTCATTTGATGTCATTGACCCCACTTATGCCGCGCGCGCGGCCAAGAGCGGAGACCATGTCATCGTGGCCGGCGACAACTATGGACAGGGCTCCAGCCGCGAGCATGCGGCCTTGGGTCCGCGGTTTCTTGGCTTGCGGGCCGTTCTTGCCAAGAGCTTTGCCCGAATCCACGAACGAAATCTGGCGAATTTCGGAGTTCTGCCCCTGACCTTTGCTGAGCCTGCCGATTATGACGCCATTGCGCCCAGCGACCTTCTTCGCTTGAGCGACGTGACCACGGCGCTGGCCAAAGGGCGCCAGCTTGTTGTCGAAAACCGATCCCGCGGCCGGTCGTTTTGCGTTCATCACGCCTTGTCGCCCCACCAGGTCGAACATGTGCTTGGCGGTGGCCTGCTCAATTGGATGAAAGCGCGCCTCGACAGACTGGACCCGTGATATTGGGCCAGTGATATTGGGACCGTGCGCAGGGAGCCGCGCGGAGGTAGGCCTGCGATGAAAGAGAAAGAACTTCGCCTGGCCATCACTTACTTCGGCGGCGTGTCCCTCGCGGTCTACCAGCATGGCATCAACCGTGAAATCCTCAACCTGATACGGGCATCAAAGCTCTACCATCGCGACCGGCAGGGCGAGAGCGCCGAGATCCTTCCCTTTCGCAAGTATTATCCAAACGAATCCGAACCGACGACCGGCGACGTCTATCTCCAGTTTCTGGAAACGGTCGGACAACACATGTCGCTGCGGGTCATTGTCGACGTGATCACCGGATCATCGGCCGGCGGCATCAACGGGATCGCCCTTGCCCGAGCGCTTGCTAATGATCTCAGCCTGACGCCTCTTACCGAAATGTGGCTGGCGGAAGCCGACATGCTCAAGCTGCTCGCGCCCGAAGCCAGGGCGCGGCTCTGGAGCAAGGGCTATATCCGGCCCTTGGTTCGGCCATTGCTTGACCGGCTCAAGCGCGAAGGCGTGCTTGCCGGTGATGTTGATCATGAAATGCAGGAACGGGTTTCCATATTCCTGCGATCCCGCTGGTTCAAGCCGCCCCTCGACGGCCACCGTCTCACCGCCCTGGTTCTTGATGGCCTGGAAGCCATGGGAGGTCCGGACGTCTCAAGAGGATCTCTGCTGCCCGAGGATACCCGGCTGGACCTGCTGGTCACGGTGACGGATTTCCGCGGGCTCCACGAGTCGATTTCCATCCATGATCCGCCGGTGATGCAGGAACGCCAGCATCGCCACCTTCTCCACTTCAGTTACGAGCATCGCAGGACCGGCTACCATCACAGTGACTTTGATCTCGACAGCCTGCCGTCGCTCGCCTTTGCCGCGCGCGCGACAGCCTCGTATCCCGGCGCCTTTCCACCAGCCCAGATCCACGAGATCGACGAGCTGCTGACATCCCGCTACAGGCCCTGGCCCGCGCGTGCACGCTTCCTGGCAGCGAACTTCGGCCGGTATCGCGACCAAGGCATCGATCCACAAGGGGCGGTGCTGGTCGACGGCAGCATCCTCGATAACAGGCCGATCACGGCGACGCTCGATGCCATCCGCACGCACGGCGCTTTTCGCGAGGTGGATCGCCGCCTGGTTTTCATCGATCCCCACTCCGGGGCCGAGCATTCGCGCAGCCAATCGGGCGTGCCGGGATTTTTTGCCACCCTGCGAGGAGCGCTTTCGGACCTGCCGCGCAATGATCCGATCTACAAGGAACTGGCCGAAATCAGCCGCTTTAACAAGCAAATGCGACGATTGAAGGACGCCATCACGAATTCAAGGCCCCAGGTCGAGGAACTGATCGTCCGTGCCACGCAAGGCCGGATCCGTGGGGACGAGCCATTTACGATCAACGATGTCCGCCGGTGGCGGCTTAACTCGACAAGGCTCCTCTCTGCCGCGCCGATCGTTTATGACGCGTGGACCCGTACCCTTGTGCTGGAGGCCGTGGATTTTGTTGCCAGCCTGATCAACAGCGCGTGCCGTTTCGCCAACGACTCGGCAGAGGCGCAACAGGTCCAAAACGCCATCGAGGAATGGGCCAGGGAGCAGAATATTATTTCGCGCTCGTATCGGTTGCCGGACAGCCTGACCGAGAATGTCGATCTTCCCGCATGGGGAATGATGGTTCTCGATTTTGGGGTCGTTTACAAGCGAAGGCGGCTTCATTTCGTGCTCAGCGAGATCAATAGCCTCTATGAAGATATTTCAAGTAAGGACGTATGTTCCACTCGCCCTGAAGACCTTGATCTGATCAAGATAAAGCTTCGCAAGCTCGTCGACGACCTGTCCATATACCGCGATGCCTCGTTCCTGAGCGATCAAGCGATTGCGATGTGTCGAGCCCTGTTCCCTCCTATTTTGGGCGGCAGCCAGCCGAAGCGCGCGACACCCCCAAGCGGCGGTGATATCTCGATCCTGGTCAAGCGGCTTGGCATTGAATGTGATCTTGCCCGCCGTAACGATGATGCGGATGCCGTGCTGGCCTCGCCGCTTGTACTGAACCTCGGCCCGCGCTGTCGCAGCGCCATTCTCACGGCCTATTTCGGATATTTCTATTGGGACGTTCTGGTTCGCCCCGCCGCCGGCGCCGAATCCCTGGAGACAGGTCCTATCGCGGAAGTGCTGATCGATCGCATCAGTCCCGACGATGCGATCACGCTGACGTTAAAAGATGGGGGCCGGGAACTATTTGGCGGAACCTTTGCGGGCTTTGGCGGCTTCCTCAGCCGCGCGATGCGGGAGAACGACTATTTGTGGGGCCGGTTGCACGGTGTTGACCGGCTTCTCGACATTCTGGCGACGACAATGCCGGCGACCGCAAAAGGGGCGATCGATCTTCGCGCCTTGAAGAAGATGGCGTTCGAGCTGGTGATTGAGGAAGAGACGACACGGCTTACCCTGATACCGGATCTTGTGGCACGCATCAGGGCAGCGATTTCCGCCCTCTGAGATTGTGCCCCCTCTGAGATTGTGCCGTTACGCGATCGGCCGGCGCCTCGGCCATGTCCCGTTCGGGGGGCTCGGCGGCGAACAGTGCCACGTCGCCCCCCGAGGCGGTGAGGTTGACGGCCATGGAGCGTTCAACCGCGAAGCGATGAAGATAATACGGCCCGCCAGCCTTTGGTCCCGTCCCCGAAAGTCCCTCGCCGCCAAAAGGCTGCGTGCCCACCACGGCGCCAATCTGGTCGCGGTTAACATACAGGTTGCCGACCCGCACTTGCTGCCGCACCTGTTCGACAACCGAGTCAATCCGCGAGTGGAGAGAAAGGGTAAGTCCATAACCCTTGTCGTTGATGGCCTTGCAGACCTGGGACAGCCGATCCCGCCGGAAGCGGACAACGTGCAGGATCGGGCCAAAGACCTCTTCGCGCAACCAGCCGGCATCATCGATCTCGAAAATCGCTGGGGGCACGAAGTTGCCCTCGGCGGCGGCCGCCGGCCGTTGGCCGCGAAAAAGCCGGCGCCCCCGGTGCTCCAGAAGCTCCGCATGTGCCATGACGGACCGGCAGGCCGTATCGTCGATCAAGGGGCCGATATCGGTCGCGATCTCCATGGGGTCGCCGATACGAAGCTCTGCTGCCCGGCCGACAAGCCCCCGCACAAACGAATCGGCAATTTCATCCTGCAGAAACAGCAGGCGCAAGGACGAGCACCGTTGCCCGGAACTGTCGAAAGCGGAACGAACCGCATCGATCACGGTACGCTCCATCTGAGCGGTCGAATCGACAATCATGGCGTTGATCCCACCGGTTTCGGCAATGAAGGGCACGATGGGGCCCGGCCGTGCGGCCAGCACCTGCGCTATGGTCCGCGCCGTTTCGCCCGAGCCAGTCAGCGCGACGCCGGCAATCTCTGCTCGCTCGACAAGCGGCAGACCGATCGTCCGCGCGCTGCCGGTCAACAGGTGAAGAACCGATGACGGCACCCCTGCCTGATGAAGCAGCCGCACAACCTCGGTCGCGGCCAAGCTACCGTGCTCCGCCGGTTTGGCCAGGACCGCGTTTCCAGCCGCAAGCGCAGCGGCAATCTGACCCGTCAGGATAGCGACAGGGAAGTTCCAGGGGCTGATGCAGGTGAACACGCCGCGGCCCTGAAGACCAAGATGGTTGGCTTCGCCCGTGGGTCCGGGCAAT
The DNA here is from genome assembly GCA_046348645.1 of Alphaproteobacteria bacterium. Taxonomy (GTDB): domain Bacteria; phylum Pseudomonadota; class Alphaproteobacteria; order JAXMDU01; family JAXMDU01; genus JAXMDU01. The sequence goes on along the minus strand of JAXMDU010000007.1, from coordinate 39,361 downwards.
GGCATGGGCGCCGCGAACTCGGCCCGGGCGCGGGCCGCGTAGTAGCGAAGATAATCAACGGCCTCGCGAAGCTCGGCCAAGGCATTGGGCACGGTCTTGCCGCCCTCCCGGATGCACAGCGCCATCAGGGTCGCGCGGCGCCTTTCGAACAGCTCGGCAGCCCGCTCCAGGATATCGGCGCGAGACACCCCGCCACGGGCATTCCAGTCCGGCGCCGCGCGTCGCGCCACCCCGGCGGCGCGCCCGACATCGTCCACCGTGGCGCTGACAAGATGGCCGACCACCCGGCGCCGGTCAGCGGGGTCAAGAACGGGCCGCGCCGGGCCTTCCACCGTCTGGCCATCAATGATTGGCGCCGCCACGACCGGCCCCGCCAGCGCCTCAGCCATCGCCGCTTGCAAGGCCGTCAGCACGGGAGGCTCGGCGATCAGCAGGCCAGCCGAATTGAGCCGCTCGGAGCCATAGATCCGGGGTGGCGTCGGAATGCGGGGGTGGCGCTTGTTCGTGGCCCGCACCAGCCTTGCAACCGGATCAGAAACGACCTCCGCAACGGGGGTATCCTGGTCGACAAGCCGGTTGACGAACGACGTGTTGGCTCCGTTTTCCAGCAGCCGGCGCATCAAATAGGGCAGCAATGCGTCGTAGCTTCCCACCGGTGCGTATATCCGGCACGGAAATCCCATGCCGTGGTGTCCGATCGCCTCGTTGTAGAGGGCTTCGCCCATGCCATAAAGACGCTGGAACTCGATCCCCGCCCCGGCGCCGGCCATCACCGACACCGCTGTCAACGTGTGTGCATTATGGGTCGCGAATCGCGGCATGAACGCTTGCCGATCAGCCAATATCCGGCGCGCGCAGGCCAGATATGAGACGTCGGTCGCGGCCTTGAGCGTGAACACCGGATAGTCATCGAGGCCGAGTTGCTGGGCCCACTTGATCTCGGAATCCCAGTAGGCGCCCTTGACCAGGCGCAGAGGCCACTGTCGGCCATCCCGGTGGGCGATCCGCGCCGCCCAGTCGATCACCGCGAGTGCGCGTTTGCTGTAGGCCTGCAACGCGAAACCAAGACCATTCCAGCCCGCCGCCTCGGGCGCCTTGGCAACGGCCTCAATCACCGCCAAGCCAAGGTCCAGGCTGCGGGCCTCCTCGGCATCGATGGTCACGCCAACGTTCCCGGACCTTGCCCTGCCGACCAGCGACCGAAGTCGCGGCACCAGTTCGGCCATCACCCTTTCGCGCTGGTACGGCTCGTAGCGGGGATGCAGAGCCGACAGTTTGATCGAGATATCCGGTCGCCCCGCCACATCGCCGTCTGCCCCGGACTGCCCCATCGCATCGATAGCGTGGGCGTATGACCCGGCAAAGTGCTCGGCGTCAGCCTGGGTAAGGGCCGCCTCACCCAGCATATCAAATGAAAAGCGGTAGCCCTGTTCCTGCCACGTTCTCGCCTTCCCCAGCGCGTCCTCGATCGTTGGCCCGATGACGAATTTTTCACTCAGCAGCCGCATGGCTTGGACGACGGCCGCGCGGACAAGCGATCCGCCGGCGCGGGCGACAAGACCCGTCAGCGCCTGGACCCCACCTTGCAGTCCTCCAGGATCGGGGCCAACCACCCGTCCTCCCAGCATCAGTGCCCACGTCGCTGCATTGACGAACATCGATTCGGAATGGCCAAGATGAGCGGCCCAGTCGGCGGTTCCGATCTTGTCCCGGATCAGAGCATCGACCGTGGCCTGATCCGGTATGCGCAGCAGCGCTTCAGCAAGGCCCATGAGCGCCACGCCCTCGGCGCTGGACAGGCCGTATTCGCGCATGAACGCATCGATGCTGTCGCCGGGCTGAGGCCCAGAGCGCAAGGCCCCGACCAGGAGCCGCGCCCGGCGATCGATCTCCTGGGCCTCGTGTTCACTTAAGCGTGCACACGCAATGACATTCCGGACACAGCCGGTCTCGTCCGTCAGGTAGGATTCAAATATCTCCCGGCGATCAATATCCTGCCGGCCTGCCGCTCCGTCCATGACAGCACTTACCATCAACCGCTGCTGACCCGCACGCGTGACATCGCATCGTCTCCATAGTGATCAAGCACGGCCCCCAGTGCATCGATGCACGTGTCGATGTGTTGCCGCTGGACTGTCAGCGGCGGCGTAAGACGCACAACGTTATCACGCGCATAATAGGTAATGATGTCGTGCTCCAGCAGCCGGATACAGAAGTCACGTGCGTCGATCCTGGCCTCATCAAGCTTCAAGCCGAGGAAAAGCCCGCGGCCGCGAACTTCCTTGACGAGCCGGCTGGAGAGACTCCGCAGGCCGGCCGCGAAATAGGCGCCATGGTCGCGCGCCCGGTCGATCAGCCCCTCGTCGATGGAGACATCGAGGAGCTTCCAGGCCGACCACCCGCCTCCAGCGGATTGCCTCGAACGTGCTGCCATGATCACCGGGCCTGAACACGTCCATGACCTCGGCGCGCGCAAGGAAAAGCGATACCGGCAACAGTCCGCCGCCCAGGGCCTTGCCCAGGATCACGCCATCGGGGCGGGCCTTATCATGCTCACAGGCAAGAAAACGCCCGGTCCGGCCAAGGCCGCTCTGGATCTCGTCACAGATCAGCAAGACACCATTTCGGCGACAGATGTCCGCGCAATCTGCCAGGTAGCCGTCCGGCGGAACGATGATCCCGCCTTCTCCCTGAATCGGTTCGACAAGGAATGCGGCCGTCCGTGGTGTGATGGCCCGCGCAACCGCTTCGGCATCGCCGAACGGGACAAGCATCATGCCCGGCATCAGGGGCCCGAAATTTCGACGATATTGCTGGGTCGAGGAAAGGCTGACCGCAGCCAGCGTCCGCCCATGGAAGTTGCCCTCGCAGCTAATAATTTCCGCACGATCGGACGGTACGCCCTTTATCTCATACGCCCACTTGCGCGCGGCCTTGAGGGCCGTCTCGACCGCCTCGGCCCCCGTGTTCATCGGTAACCCCCGTTCAAATCCCGACATCTCGCAGGCCCGTCTCAGGAATGGGCCCAGGCGATCACTGTGGATGGCGCGCGAGCACATCGCCAACCGTTCCGCCTGTCTCGTTAGCGCACGCACCAATCTTGGATGTGCATGGCCATGGCTGACGGCGGAATAGGCGCTCATCATGTCAAGGTAGCGGTGGCCCTCGGTATCGTAGAGATAGACATCCTGCCCTCGGGTTACGACCACCGGCAGCGGCGCATAATTGCGGGCGCAGAATCTGGCTTCCACACGTGCCTCTTCCTTCATGACACGCCTCCATCGGCCGGCCTGGCAGCCGGCCTGGACAGGTTGCCGCCCGCAGCACGGTACGGGCAGGGCTCGCGGCGCTGCCGCTCAAGACCGTGCATTCGCACTCTGCTTTCTTGTCCTTGCTTGTGACGTGGGATGGCGCCCGCTGCGATCAAGTGGGCCCGGCCGCCATCGAACCTTGCGGGAAAGGGCCGTCCCATTCGGCGCTGTCGTCATTCCTGGTTGCCGGATCCGTGTCGGTCCGGTGATGGACTACGCGGAAACCGGCCGGGTTGCACGCCTTTTGGCCTCTCTCTATCCTTGCGGATGGACAGGGCTTGCCCGCCTTGGGTAAAACGCGTGGCAGGTTCAATACTCAGGGGGCAGAAGGACGTCATGACCATAGGCAGGACGACACTTAGCATCGGCGCGGTTTTCGGCGGATTGGCCCTTGGGCTTGCTGCCAGCGCGAATGCAGCAGAGGTCAACGGTCCCAAGGTGCAGTGGAACTTTTCCATGTGGGGAACGCCGCGCGCCGCGACAGTCGGCTTCGAGGAGCTGGCTAGGCGCGTGGCGGCGGCGACCGACGGCAATTTCACGATCAAGATCCATTATGGCGGCGCCCTTTCGGAACCGAAGGAAAACCTCGATGGCGTCGCCATCGGGGCCTTCGAAATGTCGCTGGTGACGACCGGATACATTCCCGGCAAGCTGCCGGTGGCGGATGGCTGCGCACTTCCCATGCTGCCGACACCGACCCCCCATCACACCCGGGTCGTGCGCGAGACGTTCTACAAGCACCCCGACCCGATCCGCGAGCTGGCGGGGTGGAACGCGATCCTGATCATGCCGATGCCGTTCGGCTCGAACGAGTTCGTGGGACGGGGCCCGGCGCCCACCTCGTTGGAAGACTGGAAAGGCAAGCGGGTGCGCGCGCTGAGCGGCGATGCCAAGGCGATGAAGGCGCTGGGTGCCGTTGCCCAGAACCTGCCGCCCCCCGATACCTATGGCGCGCTGGAGCGCGGGCTGGTCGACGCGGTATCTGCCGGCTATGCCACGATCCAGCCGTTCCGCTGGCACGAGATATCCGACTGGTACACGACCAACATGGCATTATCGTCGGCCATGTCGGTCGTTCCCGCCACCGGGTTAGGCTAAATGCTCTATGACGCCCTGCCCCCAGTACCGGAAGCGCTGATGGACAAGGTGCCGGCCTGCTCGACGCGTGAAGCAGTCCTTTACCGATGCCGACCTCGCGGCGCTTGAGGTCTCTACAAGGAAAGTGCCGACGGCGGCCTATACGCCGGCCGCCAGATCGGGCCAAGCTGGACGCCGCCGCCGCCCGGCTGATCTGAACGAGCGGGTCGCCGACGTGACCAAGAAAGTGCTGGCAAGGGCAAGGAGCTGCTTGACCTGATGCTGACCACGGCCAGAAGCGTCAAGACCTCGTAGGCAAGCAGCATCATAGCGTCCGGGCCATTGCGGTAACGGCGTAACGCATTGGATCGCCAGACAAGCGGCGCCACTGGCGCCGCCTTGTTTCTTCGATCTGCCGCCTCGGGCGTACCGGTGGCGTGCGCGTGTCAGCGCCGCGGCGACCACTTTGGCGGCCGCTTTTCGAAATAGGCCTTGAACCCCTCCTGGGCATCGGGGGTCCCGAAAATCAGCGACAGGCTCTCGACGCTGTTCTCGATCGACCTGCGATAGTCCGTGTCATTGGCGCGCATGAACGCATCGCGGGCAAGCTGCATCACCACCGGTGACTTGGACGCGAATTCCCTGGCCAGCGCACGCGCTTCTTCCTTCACCTTGTCCTGGGGAACGACGCGATTGATCATTCCAAATCGCTCGGCATCGGATGCCGAGAAGACCTTCCCTGTAAAGAGATATTCAAACGCCTTGTGCCTGCCAATCTGGCGCGGAAGATGCACGGTATGCATGGCCGGCACGATGCCGACGTTGATTGCCGTATACGCGAAATCCGCCTTCTCGCTTGCGATGATGATATCGCAGGCCACGGCCAGGGTGATGCCGGCTTCGCGGGCCGACCCGGTCACCGCGGCAATCGTCGGCTTGCCCATTCTGTATTGCAGGTCGTGCATCTCGAAATACAGCTTTTCCAGAAAGCGATGGAGATCGAGACCGGTCTTGCCCTGCATCATGTTCACGTCAAGGCCGCCGGAAAATACCTTCGGAAAGGCACTGGTCAGAATGATCGCCCGGACCTCGGGGTCCCGGCGGGCCGTGCGATAGGCCTCGAGTATTTCATCGATCAGATCATGATTGATGGCGTTGACAGGGCCACGACGCATCGTGATCTCTGCCACATGATCTTGAACCACGTAGTCAAGCAGCGAAAACTGCATTTGGTCCTCCCGACCGTTGGGTTTCAGACGCTGGTACAGATGAATATACGTATCAAGCAAGCCAGCCCGGCGCCGGGCCGGCAATCCATGGCGCAGCGAATGTCCGCTCACTCTTGGAACCAGCTTTCCTCGGCCACCATCTTGCCGATGCTGTTGCGCATGATTTCTGACGTCCCGCCGCCGATCGGGCCCGCCCGCGAGTCACGGACGTGGCGCTCGGCGTGCCCGCGTGCCGTATAGCCATGGGCCCCCATGATCTGAAGCCCGTGATTCGCCACCCGGATATACGCCTCGGTGGCGAAGACCTTGGCCGAAAAGGCCTCGAACCGGCACTTTTTGCCACTCGAATACTTGGCCGCGGCATCATAGGTAATCAATCGTGACAGATGAAGGTCGGTTGCCATGTCGGCAAGCTTGTGCCGGATCGCCTGGAAGGTGGCGATCGGCTTGCCGAATTGAACGCGCGCATTGGCGAAATCGGTTGCCTCTTTCAGCGAGGCCGCCATGCCCCCCAGGGCCTTGGCGGCGATGTTGATACGCTCGCGCTCCAGATGTGCGTTGAGAACGGACCACCCGCCATTAAACCGGCCAAGAATGTTCTCTTCTGGAACAAGGACGTTGTCGAAGTGCACGGCACCGAAGGCATTCGAATGATGGCCCAGGGCGTCGATCGGGGTGACCGTAATGCCTGGCGAATTGCGGTCGACGATCAAGGTTGTCACGCCGCCCTTTTCGGACGGGGCGCCGGTCCGGGTCGAAACCAGGAAGATATCGGCGAATTCGGCGCCGCTTGAATAGATCTTCTCGCCATTGATGCGGTACCCACCGGGGGCCTTTTCGGCCTTGGTCGTAATGCCGGCAGCATCCGAGCCCGTCGATGGCTCGGTCATCGCAACCGACAGGATCACATCGCCGGCCATCAAGCCGGGAATGTATTTCTCTTTCAGGCGAGGCGAGCCCCATTGATCGATGGTCGGGCAGGCATAGGAAACGGTGCGGCCGACCACGCATGACAGGGCATGCGAGCCCTTTGAGACCTCTTCGAGCAGGATCACCACGTCGACAAAGCTGCCGATGCCGCCGAACTGAGGCGAACCGCCAATGCACAGCCAGCCGTTCTTGGCGATGGCCCGGTATTCGTCGAGCAAGGGCTTGCGGGCGTGGTCATAGGCCATGACCTTTGCCGGATCGACCGATTTCCTGACAAACGAGCGGATCGTATCGCGCAGGATCTTCTGTTCTTCTGAAAAGGGATAAAGCATTTTGGAACCTATACGACTTGTGATCGGGACAAGCGCTGCAAGGCCGGTCGTTCACGATGCAGCATCAGGCGTGCGACAGGCATTTCGGCCTTCCACCCTATTCTCAGGGGCCAAAGATGATCGAAGCATCGACCGCGACGGCCCTGGTCTTCGTCACCACGACCGGGTTGATATCCACTTCCGTAATGTCGGGGTTTTCAGCCAGCATCCAGCTTAGCCCCACGACCGTCTCAAGCAGGCGCGGCGCGGCCAATGCGGCGCCGCCGCGAAAGCCGCCAAGCAGCCTGGCCGCGCGCAGGCCAGCCAGCATCGCCTGCGCGTCGCGCGCCGTGACCGGCGCCATGCGGCAGACGACCTCGCCCATCAGCTCGGTCAGGATGCCGCCGGCACCAAGCATGACGATCGGTCCCAGCTGCGCGTCGCGCCGTCCCCCGACGATCATTTCAACGCCATTTTGAACCTGCGGCTGGATCAGGACCGTAGTCGACCCATCACGCGTAAAATCGCCGAAGCAGGCGCGAACCGCATCGGCATCACCGATGTTGAGCCTGACACCACCAACCTCGGTCTTGTGGATCAGGCCTTCGGCGACCTTCTTCATCACGACCGGGTAGCCCAGCCGAGCGGCAGCGGCGATTGCCTCGGCGGGGCTGCCGGCCAGCACCTCTTCGACCACATCGATCCCATAGGCGGCCAGAAGGCGCTTGCTCAGGTGCTCGTTCTGCGGACCAGGCCTTGTGGTCTGGCAAATGGCCTGGAACCGATCAAGCCGGTCATGCGGCAATGCTTCGGGGCGCCTGGGGGCCGGCTCCCAGGGTGGCCTGGAACCGGTTGCGGCAAGCCGGCCGAGCGCCCCCATGCAGCCATCCAGCGACTCGAAGACCGGGACGCCGTTGCTTTTCAGGTGATCCTCGAACGGCAGCGTCAGCTTTCCGGCCGTCAGATAGGCCGCGACCACCGGCTTCCTGGCAATCTTGCTGGCAGCGATGATCGAATCCACCATTCCCGCCGAATAGGCGGCATGGTTGGACGCGGCAACATAGACCGCTGTGGCGATGGCCGGATCGTCGGCCAGGGCGGCGATACAGTCATGCAGATGGTGCTGGGCCCTGCGCCATAAGCCGGTTGGATCGTAGGGATTTTGCGCCGTTGCGAAGGGATAGCGGTTCTGCAGCAGCTTGACGGTCGCCTCGCCGATCGGCGCCACGTCAAGCCCGTATTCGATGGCCTTGTCGGCCGCCTGAACATTGCATCCACCCGAAACACTGGTGATGGCAACCCCGCGGCCGGACGGGCGTCCGACCGTCACCGCCGCATAGGCCGTCTCGAACATGTCCTCGAGCGAGGCGTGCATGATGGCGCCGGTCGATGCCAGCAGCTCGTCGATGACGGCGGCGCCCTGGGTCAGCACACCCGTGTGACTGGCCGCCATTCGTGAGCCCGCCTCCGAACGGCCGGCACGATAGGCGACGACCGTCTTGCCGCGGCGTACGGCTTCGCCGAAGGCCTCGGCCAACGGCCGGATGCGCGGAACCGCCTCGAAATAGACGGCGATCGTCGAAATCTCGTCCAGCTGGGCAAAATAGGTCACATATTCGGCAATATCGACGTCGATGGCATTGCCGGTCACCACCATCAGGCCGGTTGGCAGATGGCGGGCGTAGGCCTTGTTCAGAACGGTATATCCGACGCCACCGCTCTGTGAAACGACACCCAGAGAACCGGGCTTGAGCGACGGCGGTATGTTGCCCGCCGCCAGCATGATTGCCCCGGTATGATAGTTGGCAAGGCCGATCGTATTCGGCCCGCACAGGCGGATCCTGCCGCGATCAGTGATCCGCTTGATCTCGGCGACCCGGTCCTCGCCGCCGGCCTGCGCCTCGCCAAAGCCTGCCGCAAAGATCGTTGCCGCCGCGACGCCGGCCGTTTCGCAATCCTGGAGCAGACGAAGGGCCGCCCCGCCCTCGGTCAGAATCATGGCCGCATCTGGCACCTCGCCGCCCGGCAACGCCGCAATCGACGGGTGGCAAGCCAAGCCATCGATCTCGGAATACTTGGGATTCACCAGAAACAGCTTGCCGCGATAGCCGTTGGACCGCAGGTTGGCGAGAAGCCTTCCGGCGAAGGTTTCCTTGTTGGGCGTCGCGCCCATCAGGGCGATCGAGCGGGGAAAGAACATCGCCGAAAGCGACCGCTTTTTCACATCTGGCGGGGCGTCGCCCGTGGCGGTCTTGACGTCGTGTGGCACCGGAAACGCACCTCGTGATGAGAGAGCCGATCACCGCTGACGAAACAGAATCCGGCCCGGCCTCGGCAATGCCAATAAATGCACATCGGTTGACGGACAGACCACCTACTCAGGGTCATGGTCGATAGGCTAGCTGTTGAACAGGCGGCCCCTGTAACGAACCCGCAATCAAGGAGGAATGGATGTCGAGAGTGACTGGGATCGTAATGGCGGTGGCGATAACGCTCGCCGTCGCGGTGCCCCTGGCACAGGCTGATACCTTCCCGACCAAGCAGATCAGGATGACGATCCCGCTTGGCCCAGGCAGCCCGACCGACGCCTATGCCCGCGTCATGGCACGGCAAATGGAAAAGCAGATGGGGCAACCCATCGTTGTCGAGAACCTGCCCGGCGCTGCCGGCATCATCGGCACGCGGACACTGGTCCGCGCGGCACCCGATGGCTACACCATCGGCCTGATCTCAAACGGCTATGTCAGCCACCACCTGACATCCAATGAAGTTCAATACCGGTGGCCGCAGGACTTTCTCCTGGTTCACCAGGGCGTCGATGCCCAGGAAACCGTCCTGGTCAGTACCAAGACGCCGGTCAAGACGCTGCCCGAGCTTGTCGCCTATGCGAAGGCCAATCCCGGCAAGCTCAACATCGGCGATCCGGGATCGTTCACATCGCCGCACATCATCAGCGAGATGTTCCAATACGTCACGGGGGTGAAGTTCACCCAAGTGACGTACAAGACTTCGGCTGAAATGATCCAGGCCCTGCATCGCGGCGAAATCGACCTGACATTCGTGACCGCCGCGACCCTGCCGGCCGGCGTGACGGCGGGAACCTGGCGGGGGGTCGCCCTGCTGCGCGATACGCGCAGCCCCGGCCTTCCTGACATCCCCACCGCCAAGGAGCAGAATGTCAATCTGAGCTACAAGCTCTGGCTTGGCTTCGCCCTGCCCAAGGGAACGCCGCAGGATATTGCCGATCGCTGGACCAAGGAAGCGGAAACCGCCCTTGCATCCGCCGAGGTGAAAAAGTTCCTCGATGAACAGAAAATGATCGCCATCGGCGGCACCAAGGCCGATATGCAGCGCTCGATCGACGAGGAAATGGATGCGCTCAAGAACCTGATCGAGGTTGCGAAGATCCCCAAGATGTAGGAAACGCCCATCAGACCTGCGAAAAAGGCTTCAGCCGGCGGCTGAAGCCTTTTTTCTTTGGCCTAGCGGTCCGCCCGGCACTTCCATTGCAACAGGCTGTAGGCAGGCCTGGCCGTCGCATGGTGCTCGAACACGCCCTCGACCGCGGCATCCAGTTTGACGTCCTGGCGCGGATCACCAAGCAGGTTCCCGACCATGCGAATATTGCCCGCACGAGGCAGCGTGACGATGACCAGGATATAGGGCGTATGGTCTTTCAGCACCGCATGGCTTGGATGCCAGGCGCGGGTCCAGGCGTGGATCGTTCCGGCAGCCTCGATGTCCACCCAGCCCATGTCGAATGAATGGCAGGAATGGCAAATCCATTCGGGGCCCCATTGCCATGTCTTGCAGCCCTGGCAACGTTGGACCAGCAGCCGGTTGGCCCGCAGGCCTTCCCAGTATGGCCGGCTCAGCCCATCCGGTTCCGGGACCGGGATCGCCAAGCCTTCCGGCAGATAATGTTGCTGGGCCGTCATAGGGTCGCCTCCGAACCATAGATCGCATTGCTTGCCGGAGTAACCATGGGTCCACCGATCACAAGGGCAACGTCGGCGCCCGGCACCTGATTGGTGGACTGACCACGGATCTGCCGCACGGCTTCGTTGTTCAGTTCAAAGCCGTGCACGTAGCATTCGGCAAGGTTCCCGCCACTGGTATTGAGCGGCAAGCGCCCGGACGGGGCGATCAGGTTGGGAAGCTGCAGGACCTCCGATGCCTCGGCAACGGTAAAAAGCCCGTGTTCCAGAAGCGCCATCAGCACGCCGCCGGTGAAATTCTCGTAGCATTGCACCACGTCGACATCCTGTGGCCCGACGCCCGCCATGCGATAGGCGTGGGGGGCCAGGGTCTGGAAATGGGCACTGGCGAAATCCGGCGTATTGCCGGCCGTGGCGCCGGCCCGGTACTGGCCGCCCGCTGCGGCACCCAGAATGTAGGCCGGCTTCTGCCGGAAATCCTTGGCGCGTTCGGCCCCCACGATGATGGCCGCCGCCGCACCGTCGTTTTCCTGGCAACAGTCGTAAAGGTGATGCGGCTCGGCGATCCAGCGCGACGCATCATATTTTGCCGCGTCAAGCGGGCGGCCATACATCACGGCCCGCGGATTGGTCTGGGCATGGTGATAACTGGCAAGCGCGATGGCCCGCAGACAGTCCTGCTGGATGCCATGCTCGACCATGAACCGCATGACCTTTGGCGAATAGCGCTGCACGGCCGAGATCATCCCATAGGGGACAAAGAACGACCGTTCCCCCGAGATGCTTTCGCCATAGGTCGCGCGCCCAAGGCGGCCGAATTCGCCCTGGGCCAGCGCGCGGAATGCAACCACGCAATCGGCCATGCCGGTCGCCACGGCGGCGGCGGCATTCGCGACACCGGCGCAAGCCCCTCCGCCACCCCCGCCCCACTGCATGCCGGCGAAGCGAAACTCCTTGATGCCCAGCGCCGTCGCCAGACGCGTCGCCTCGTTCCGATCGTTGGCGTGGGCCGAAAAGCCGTCGATATCACGCGGGTTGATGCCGGCATCCTCGCAGGCGGCAAGAATGGCCCGCAGCGCAAGCTTGAATTCGGGTTCGGGGGATTTCCCGTGCCGATAATACCGGCTTTCCCCGATTCCGACGATGGCCGCCCGGCCACGCAGTGTTCGCTTCTCCATGCCCTCTGCCCTCGCATGCCATTCCGCTCGGTTCGGCCGCAACTCGACCTAGTCCTCGACGAAGACCTCGCGCCGTTTTCGCGCCACCCCCGGCACGGCGATCGCCACCAGCATGAGAACCGCCACCACCAGCAGCGCCAGGCTTATGGGGTGGGTCAGGAAGATGGTCGGATCGCCGCGCGACAGAACCATCGAGCGGCGGAAATACTGCTCAAGCATCGGGCCCAGAATGAATCCCAGGAGCAGCGGCGCCGGCTCGCAGTCGAGCTTGTAAAACACAAATCCAAGCGCGCTGAAAAAGACGAGGGTATAGAGATGAAACGGGCTGTTGGCGATCGAGAACACGCCGATCATCGAAAAGACAATGACCGCCGGAAACAGAACATGATACGGGACAGACAGCAGCCTGACCCAGACTCCCAGCAGCGGCAAGTTAAGGACAAGCAGCATCGCATTGCCAATCCACATCGACGCGATCAGCCCCCAGAACAGGTCGGGCTTGTCCGTCATCACGTTTGGACCGGGAACGATACCCTGAATGATCATCGCCCCCGCGATCAGGGCCATCATGCCGTTCGACGGCAGGCCCAGGGTCAGCATGGGAATGAACGACGTCTGGGCCCCGGCGTTGTTTGCCGCTTCAGGCCCTGCGACCCCCTCGATCGCGCCACGGCCAAAACGCGACGGGTCCTTGGCAAGCCTCTTTTCGATGGCATAAGACGCAAATGACGACAACAGGGCCCCGCCGCCGGGCAGCACGCCCAAGATCGATCCGAACAGCGTGCCGCGCAGGATCGGAAGGGCCGATGCCTTCAGGTCATCCCTGGTCGGCAAGGTGCTGCCCGTGCGCGTCAGATGCACATCCCGGGTCGATTCCGACGCCAGGTTCCGAATAATCTCGGATATGCCGAACATGCCGACGGCACTGGCGACCAGATCGAACCCGTCGACCAGTTCCAAGGACCCCAGCGTGTAGCGGAGCGAGCCGGAATTGGTATCGGTCCCAACCAGGCCAAGCAGAATGCCAAGCAGAATCATGCCCAGGGCCTTCAGGATCGAACCGTGTGCCAGCGTGACCGACAGGATCAGCCCCAGCACCATCAGGGAAAAATACTCTGGGGCGCCGAACTGCAGGGCGACCGCGGTCAAAGGAACGGCCAGGATGGCAATGACGCAGGTCGCGATGGTTCCCGCGGCGAAAGAGCCGATCGCGGCAATCCCCAGCGCCGCCCCCGACCGGCCTTGCCTTGCCAGCTGATAGCCATCGATAGCCGTTACGACCGACGATGATTCGCCTGGCAGGTTGATCAGAATCGCGGTTGTGGAACCGCCATACTGCGCGCCGTAATAAATGCCGGCAATCATGATGAGCGAGGTGACCGGCTCCATCGTGAAGGTGATGGGAAGCAGCATCGCCACCGTTGCCAGGGGGCCGATGCCCGGCAGGACCCCGATCGCCGTGCCAAGCACGCAGCCGATCAGGGCGTAAAGCAGGTTCATGGGCGAGAACGCCACGCCCAGCCCGAGAACGAGATTTGAGAAGATGTCCATTGGCCGCGGCTATGGCGTGATCCAGGTGCCAAACAGCGGCAACGGGATCCCCAGCCCGTAATTGAAGACCAGAACGCAGAAGATGGTCAGAACCACCGCCGAGGCCAGCACCGTGCCAAGCCTTGCCTTGCGGCTGGCAAAGGCCGCCACGGTCACCGACAGCGGAAGCGCAAGGACCAGGCCCAGCCCATTGACAGTCAGCGCGAACGCGACAATCGCGCCCAGGATCAAGACGATGCCGCGCCACGGAACGGATCCGATCGGTCCATCGGATCGGCCGACCGACGTGATGATGCACACGACGCCGATCACAGAGAGAAGCACGCCGACCGACACCGGAAAATACCCCGGCCCCATCCGCATGCCGGTCCCGAGCCTGAGCCTGACCAGGCCGTCAATAACAAAGAAAAGGCCAAACGCCAGAAAAAGCAGCCCGGCGCCCAGGTCCTTCGTGCCGATCCGCAGCCCGAATTTCATGTCGCCGGCCGCCGGCGGTGATGGCTTGCCCCGGCCAGGACAAGGGTGACCGTGCTGGTCACATGGTCGCCAAGCCGATTGCGCCCCACGACCGCCACCGCCGCCAGGCCGGATTTTTCATCCAGGGACGTGATCTTGCCGGTCATCAGCATCTGATCGCCGGGATAATTGGGCCGCCCAAGGCGCAACTGAAGCTTCTTGATGATGGCGTCGGGTCCGGCCCAGTCGGTCACGAAGCGGCCGATCAGGCCCGACGTCGTTACCACATTCATGAAGATGTCGGGGTGGCCGCGGCGACGGGCCGATGGAACGTCGTGATGAACATCCTGGAAATCCTGGCCGGCCAGGGCACCCGCGACAATAAGGGTCGGCGTGATATCGACCACAAGGGGCGGCAGGGCATCGCCGACAGACGGCATGCGATCATCGGATCCGACCGGCGCAACGGTTGGCGCCGGGCTGGCGCCTTGACCAGGCGCCGCGCCGGTGGCCGGCTTGGCCGCCGCGGCCGGATCAGGCTTGGACCTGAGATAGGTCTGCCGCACCGTCGCAACCCGGTTGCCGCCCTGGTCCGTCACCGCCAGGCTGATGGTGATAAAAAACCCCTCCCCCAACCGCGTAGCCTTGGGGCCCGCGATCTCCTCGATCGTCCAGGACGAATAATGGAGCAGATCGCCAGGCCTCAGGTAGCGAAGGTACTCGAACTCCATGTTCGTCACAGCCGGCGCGTCGTAGCCGTGCCGTGCGAGCAGTTCATTGATTTCGTCCCGAATGGTGACCCGTTCCGCAACCTTGCGACGTTGCCCGCCGGGCAGCAGCGTGAAGCGACGGATGCCGTCAACGATCGGGTCGCTCTCGGACTCGGGCTCGAGCGCCGGCAACGACCAGCCATGCAGCCATGTCGGCGGCGCGACGATCCCGGCATGAATCGAACGCTGCGCGAACGTTTCATTGGTATAGATCGGATTGCGATCGCCGACCGCGTCGGTCATCTGCCGGATGACATCCTTGCTGACGGCATTGCGCGCCACAAACCCTGGCCGTTCCGCGCCCGTCCCGACATAGGCGTCAAGGACACGCCGCAGCTCTGAAGCGTCATTGGCTGCCATTCGGATGCCCCTTCCCATTCTTGCGGGTCAAACGTCGGATGGCCAAGCGGCGCCCATCCCGGCCGGCCCGGTCGTCCATCGCCCGGTTATCCACCCGAAGTAACTGGCCCACCGCGGTCCCGCCCGGCAATCACGATTGTCGCACATTCGTTGATTGATATTGCACATCTGCCAGTCCGCCGGGATCTGCCGCCCGGCCCGGCCTGGCCCCTATTCGCCACCCGGCCACACTAGTCCGGCAAGAACATTTCGGCATTGCTCCGCACGCATTGGCGGACAAAATCAATCGTCTGGGCGATATGGGGAAAATTCCTGCCAGCGGCATGGGAGGCGAGCCAATAGGTGCGCTGCAACCGATGGTCCGGCAGGATCGGCTTCAGGTCGACATATTGCCTGGCAACATAGTCATGAAGGATCCCGTAACCGATGCCGCTGCGGATGGCATTCAACTGGGCCGCGACATTGGCGCACTCGAACCGCTGCGAAAGCGGCAGATTGATCCCGCGCAGGAAAGCCCGCAATGAACCGTGGAGAAAGTCCCCCGGGTAGCTGACGAAAACATGCTTCGACGCGTTTTCCGGCGTGACTGTTCCGTGCTCGTCCAGGTACTGGCCCGCGGCATAGAAGCGAAGCTGATAGTCGGTCAGCTTCGATGAGACCAGGTGGCTTTCCTTCGGCCGGTCAACGGTTATGGAAATCTCGATCTCGCGCTTCGGCGCGGATACGGGCAGCAGCAGCGGCACCAGCTGCAGCCGGATCTGGGGGTGGCTCAGCACGAATGGCTTGAGTTCGCGCGACAGAAAGAAGACGCCAAACCCATCCGAGACACCAATCCTGACGACGCCGTCCACCTGCTCGGTCGTCATGGTGGCCTGGGCACGGAGCATGGCGTATTCAACCTTTTCCGCAACCGGCAAGAAGCTGCGGCCGGCCGCGGTCAGCGTACAACCCGTCGTGTGCCGATCAAACAGCTTGGTCTTGAATTCCTTTTCAAGCGTCGCCAGCCTTCGCGCCACCGTCGCGTGGTACACACCAAGCTGCTGCGAGGCGGACAGCATCTGCCCGCAGCGAGCGACAGCAAGAAAAACTCGTACATTGTCCCAGTCCAAAGGCATGCCCCTGCCCCGATCCCCGTCCGAACGAAGACCAACGAGATTATTGTAGGCCATCCCTCATATCCAGCCGCCTGCTGTCGGCAGGGGTGCGATGCCAATGTCGTGGCCAAGCTGAACCAGGGCGCACGCAGCCGGCGCGCAGCCGGCGTTCATGAGCCTTGAAGACGCCCGCAAAAAGTTGGAGGCTTGGCATCATGAAAGATCACGCCGGCCGTCGACCCTTCAGACGCAAGGCAAAGCATTCTATTCATGATAATACATCGTCACGACCAGCGCGTGTCGTGCAGTCAGCCAAAGCGAGGAAACACATGTCCATTCGATTGATTCGATCCTGCCTGATCTCGGCCGCCGTTGGTATCGCCGGCCTGGGTTGCGCTGGAGCGTCGCTTGCCGCCAAAGTTGATGGCCCCAAGCTGTCTTGGGACCTCTCCACCTGGGGCGGAAAGCGGGCGGCCACGGCCGGCGCCGAGGAGCTTGCCCGCCTGGTCAGTGAAGCCACCGACGGCAATTTCACGATCAAGATCCATTACGCCGAGGCTCTTGGCCCCATCAGAGAGGCCCTGGATGGTCTGGCTGTCGGGGCGTTCCAGATGACATACACGGTGCCAAGCTATACGCCCGGCAAGATACCGACCTTCGAAGGCCTCAGCCTGCCCTTCCTTCCCGCGCCGACCATGGCGCATGTGAAAGCCATGCGAGAAGGGTTCCTGACCAGCCCGATCCCCCACAAGGATGCGGGGCGCTGGGGCATCTCGATCATCACGCTTCAGCAGAACCCGCCGACCCAGATGCTCGGCAAGGGCAAACCGCCCCAGAGCCTCAATGATCTCAAAGGTATGCGGATCCGAGCCATCGGCGGCGATGCGGCGGCCATGAAGCTGATCGGCGCCTCGCCCCAGAACATGCCCCTGACCGAGGTCTATGGCGGGATCGAGCGGGGGCTGCTCGATGCGGCGGCTTCGGTCTACTCGTCGCTTGCCGCCTACAAGCTGCAGGAGGTTTCAAACTGGTACACGACCAACTTCGCCGTCTCGCTTCCGGGCGGCGTCATCCTTGCCAGCGCCAAGGCGATGGACTCGCTCGCGCCCCAATACCGAAAGCTGATCATGGATTCGGTGCCGGCCGTCAACCAGCAGTGGATGAAGGTCGACATTCGCGACGATGAGGCGGCGGTCGACGCCTTCAAGGCCAAGGGGCTTGCCCCGGTCGCGTTCCAGGAGCGCGACCTCGACAATCTGCGCCAGCAGGTCCGGCCAATCTGGGACGCATGGGTCGAGCAGATCGACAAGCTTGGCTACAACGGCAAGGAACTGTTGCAGGTCATTCTCGACAGTTCCAGAAAAGCCAATGTGAATTGATGGAACGCCTGGCCCCAGGCGCAGGGGGCTCTGCGCACGGGGCCTTTGGCGCACGGGGCGGCGGGCCTTTTCCGCCGCCCCTTTTCGCTCTCGCACGCCATGCTGATGTACCACCCGAAAGCGCCAATGTTCGTTTCGTGAAAGAGGCAGACAATGAGCGACGCGATTGTTCGTGACATGTTTGCAGACTTTGTCAGGGCGCTTGCGTTTGCGTCCCGCAAGCACAGTCAACAGAGACGCAAAGATGCCGCTGCATCGCCTTACATCAATCATCCCATAGCACTCGTATCGATCCTGGCGGTAGAGGCCGGAATCACCGATCGCGATACGCTTTGCGCCGCCTTGTTGCACGATACGATTGAGGATACCGGAACTTCGGTCGAGGAATTGGTCGAAGCTTTTGGTGGAACAGTCGCCTCCCTGGTCCAGGAAGTGACGGATGACAAGCGATTGCCAAAGGCCGAGCGCAAGTTGCGTCAGATTGAGCACGCCACCCATTTGAGCCCGAAGGCCCGCCTCGTGAAACTGGCGGACAAGATCGCAAACCTGAGGGATGCGGCAGATAATCCTCCGGCCAATTGGTCGCTTGCACGCCGCCAGGAGTATTTCGACTGGGCGAAGCAGGTTGTCGACCAGATTCCCGATCCTCCGGCCGACCTGGTGGCGCGATTTATGGCCATCTATGGCCGGAGACCGTGAACGGCGGTACTTGCCAGGCGCCGCCGCTTTCAAACGCCCATCAGCAAGATGAACGACGTGGCCTTGCGCCACGGCGTGACGCCAAGACCGACAAGGCCGAGGCTAGGCAGCGTGTTATTCACATCGAAGAACGCGCTTGAAGCGACGCTGCCGAGATCGATGTCTGTGAACACGGAGCCGAATCCGCGTGTAAGATCTGTGTTAGGGCGCCAACGCCTGTGACGTCGATCTGGTCGACTACCATTAGGAGGATATGACATGCCGATGAAGACGCCGCCGCATCCGGGTTTGTCGGTGCGCCATGACTGTCTGGAGCCGCTTGGCCTCAGCGTGACCGAGGCGGCCAAGAGGCTCGGGGTCAGCCGCAAGCAGCTCTCGGACATCCTCAACGGTCATTCCGGCATCTCGCCGGAGATGGCAATCCGGCTCGACAAGGCTTTCGGTGGTGGCGCGGATACGTGGTTCCGGCTCCAGGCCGCCTACGATCTGGCGCAGGCCATGAAGAGAGCGAACGACATCAAGGCCGAGCGAAACACGCGCGTGGCGTGATTCGGGAGGTCTTGTGGCGCTGACGGAAGCCGATCCCTGTCGTGTTCCCCGTCAGCGCCAGATTACGTCGCACCAGATTACGTCGCACCAGATTACGCCGCTGCCAGCTTTCTCGCGATCTGAGCGACATGCCGGCCCTGATAGCGCGCGCCGGCCAGATCGATTTCCGATGGCTGCCGCGAGCCGTCGCTATCGGCGATCGTCGAGGCGCCATAGGGCGAGCCACCGACAAGTTCCTTCACCCCCATTTGCCCCTGATAGGAATAGGGCAGGCCGACAATGACCATGCCGTGGTGCAGGAGCACGGTGTGCGTCGTGAGGATCGTGCTTTCCTGGCCGCCATGCTGGGTGGCCGTCGACGTAAACACGCTGCCGACCTTGCCGATCAGCTTGCCCTGGACCCACAGGCCGCCGGTCTGGTCGAGGAAGTTCTTCATCTGCGCCGGCATGTTACCGAAGCGCGTCGGCACGCCAAGGATGATGGCGTCGTATTCGGGCAGTTCTGCAACCGTCGCGATCGGCGCCGCCTGATCGAGCTTGAAACCCGATTTCCGCGCGATTTCCTCGGGCACGAGTTCCGGCACACGTTTGATGACCGCTTGGGCGCCGGCTTCGCGGACGCCCTCGGCTACGGCCTCGGCCATCTTCTCGATGTGGCCATAGCTCGAATAGTAAAGCACCAATACCTTGCTCATGATCTTTGGCCGTCTTTCCTGGTTGTGATCGTTTCGAACCATGGCGGCGCTGGGTGCGCCGCCCTGGCCCGCCATAGTCATGGCCGCTGTGAATCAAGCACTTCGTGCTTGCGTTCAACGTCGCGCGCCCTTGGTGGCCATGGAACTGGTGATGAGGTTGCGGTAGTCGGGGATGTGGTTCGCGAACAGCGTGCCCAGCCCCTCGACGTCGTTGCGCCAGTCGCGGTGGATCTCGCAGGCGACCCCGAACCAGGTCATCAGCTGCGCGCCGGCCGCCGACATGCGGTCCCAGGCCGAATGGCGGGTGATGTCATTAAAGGTTCCGGACGCGTCGGTGACGACGAACACCTCGAAGCCTTCCTCGATCGCCGAGAGCGCCGGAAAGGCAACGCAGACCTCGGTGACGATGCCGGCGATGATCAGCTGTGTCCTGCCGGTCGCCTTGACGGCGGCGACGAAGTCGGCATTGTCCCAGGCGTTGATCTGGCCTGGACGCGGAATGAACGGCGCCTTCGGGAATTTTTCCCTGATCTCGGGCATCAGCAGGCCGTTGGGGCCGTCCTCGAAGCTTGTCGTCAGGATCGCCGGCAGCTTGAAGTATGCGGCAAGATCGGCAAGCGCGAGCACGTTGTTCTTGAATTTGTCGGGGTCGATGTCGCGCACCAGCGACAGAAGCCCGGCCTGATGATCGACGAACAGAACGACGGCCTTGTTCCTGTCGAGGCGGATATAAGGCTTGCTCATTTTCAATCTCCTCATCGTTGGGTTTGGCCCGGGCTTGCGGCGACGGATCGGTGGTGCAGTTGGCAGCCCCGCACGGTTCCGGGGCTGCCTTGGGCGGTCAGGCTCGGCGCTCGCCCATCTGGCCGAAATTGCTGGCCTGGAAATCGAGCATGGCCTGCCTGATCTCTCCGATCGTGTTCATGACGAAGGGCCCGTGCGCCACGACCGGCTCGTTGATCGGCTCGCCCGACAGCACCAGCAGCTTGGCGTCGCCATTGGCTTCGAGCGTGATCTCGCCGCCCTCGCGCGCCAGCACGACAAGCTGGCCGGCGCGCACGATCTCGGCGCCATTCACCTCGATGCTGCCGGCAAGGACGACAACAGCAAGCGAGTGACCCTCGGAGAGCGCGAGCTTCGCGTTCTTGTCCCGCCGCAGGCGCACGTCCCAGATGTTGATGGGGGTGAAAGTCCGCGCCGGCCCCCTGTTGCCATCATAGTCGCCGGCAATGACGCGCAGCGTGCCCGCCTTGCCCGGCAGATCGACCGCGGGGATGTCCTTGTCGAGCAGGGTCTGGTAGCCGGGCGCGGCGTTCTTGTCTTTTGCCGGCAGGTTCACCCAAAGCTGCACCATCTCCATATTACCGCCCTTGGCCGCGAACGCCTTGGAGTGGAACTCCTCGTGCAGGATGCCGGCCGCCGCCGTCATCCACTGCACATCGCCCGGGCCGATGGTGCCGCCCGCTCCCGTCGAGTCGCGGTGTTCGAGCTCGCCGTCATAGACGATGGTCACGGTCTCGAAGCCGCGATGCGGATGCTGGCCGACACCGCGACGCCCACGTGCAGGCGTGAACGTCTCCGGCGCGGCATAGTCGAGCAGGATGAAGGGGCTTAAGTGCTCGCCGTGGGTCTCGGGCGAGATCATCGAGCGGACATGGAAGCCGTCGCCGACCCAGTGGGGGCGGGGCGCACTGTAAATGCCAAGAATGCTTCTCATTGTTCAACTCCATAAGCGGGTCTTCATATGACCATCGCTATTGGTTATGATCTAATTTCAGAACGACATTTGCAGTAGACCCAATTTTATGTACAGTAAGTTCCAAATTCAGGACAATACGGACCGATGCAGGACCTCAACGACCTCTATCTCTTCACCCAGGTGGTCGAGCACAGCGGCTTTGCCGCGGCCGGTCGTGCCGTCGGCATACCGAAGTCCAAGCTTAGCCGGCGCGTCGGCGAGCTGGAGGCCCGGCTCGGCGTCCGCCTCATCCAGCGATCGACGCGTCGCTTCGCGGTCACCGAGATCGGGCAGGAATACTATCGGCACTGTGTCGCGATGCTGGTCGAGGCCGAGGCTGCGCAGGACGTGATCGATCGCTCGCGGGCCGAGCCGCAAGGCACTGTGCGCGTGAGTTGCCCGCCAGCCCTCATCTGCTTCCAGATAGGCGACATGATCGCCCGCTTCATGGCGGCGAACCCGCGTGTCACCGTGCATCTCGAAAGCACCAGCCGCCGTGTCGATCTCATCAGCGACGGCATTGACGTGGCGATCCGCGTGCGCTTTCCGCCGATCGAGGAAACTGACCACGTCATGCGTGTCCTCGGTGAAAGCAAGCAGCGGCTGGTCGCGAGTCCGTCGTGTCTCAGGCAATTGAAAGGCCCGGCGGTCCCGGCGAGCCTGAGCGAGCTGCCGAGCGTAGGGTTCGGCCCGGCGCATCGCGAGCACGTGTGGCAGCTCATGGGGCCAGAGGGCGCAACAGCATCGGTCGCCTATACGCCCCGTCTCGTCACCGACGACATCGCACAGCTGCGGAGCGCGACGCTCGCCGGCGTTGGCGTCGCCCAATTGCCGACGATGGCCATTGAACAGGACATCGCCGATGGCGTGCTCGTTGACATCCTTCCCGACTGGCGACCCAAGGCCGGAGTTGTGCACGCCGTGTTTGCTTCGCGGCGCGGGCTGCTTCCAGCCGTGCGCAGCCTTATTGATCATCTGGCACGGGAATTCATACAGCCTGCCACTGAATCGGCCAGCAAATGATCCGGTTGCGCCAGCAGGGCACAGCGATGGGGCTTCGGTCATGGGCCGTGATACCCCTGGCACGACCGATTAGACAAAAATGGGTCTAAGTGATTGAAAAACAGGGCGTTAAGATGATGGTGGCGGAGAGGGAGGGATTCGAACCCTCGGTAGGGCTTTACAACCCTACGACGGTTTAGCAAACCGCTGGTTTAAGCCACTCACCCACCTCTCCCACCAATCCAGTCAATGGGTTGCCCCATCGCTTGGCGTCGAAACGGCCCGCGGCAGCCGGCCGGATTTCGCGCACGCCACGGGGCTATGTGACAGATCGCCGCCGGCATTTCAAGCCGTGACGCAAGGCCACCGGCTGGCGGCGATCAAAGGTCTGACAAAAGCGGTCGTGTGAGCGCTCGTGTGAGCGGTCGTGTGAGCGGCCGTGGGCCCGATGGATCAGCGGCCTGATGGATCAGTGCGAGCTCCAGGACAGATAGGCCTCCTGGATGGCCGCGCGGGCCGCCGCAAGGGCGGCCGGGTCGGCCTTGGGGTCGGTCGCCAGGCTGTGATACCGGTCGCGCGCGGCAACGAACCTGCTCCAGGCTTCCACCGCATCGAATGGCCTGACGCCAATATCATGGGCGAGGGGCGCCCCCGGCGCGCGGCCCTGCGCACCCCCCGAAATGGACATCTTCAAGCTTTCGCCCATGCCCGGCCCCTTTCCTGATGCCGCCTGCCTGGCAGACACCGGCCAAGGCTCTCATGGGCTTTGTTGCCGCGCCCTTAAATATCGCTCGAATCCCATGCAATCGGCCGCCCTGTTTTTATCGATCTTTAAGATTAGCGGCGCCAAGCTGATGGCTCGTGCGACACTGCCATGGAGGCCATCATGTCGCTTTCAAAGCGTTCTGCCGAGATGCTGGTTGATCTGGTCGAAATCAAGCTCGGCTATCTTGAAGTCAGCGACCGCGAAGATGCGCGCGAGTTCAAAGCGCTTCAGGCGGCCCTGCGCGAACTGCAATCGATGCTTGGACGGAAGCCGCAGGGAGCGGCCAGAATCGCTTCGAGCGTCGCCTCGAGCGTCGCCGAGAGCGTCACCGAGCCGATGATGACGCGATCCACGGACCCGGTCACGGCGATTGCGCCGCCAACCGCGCCACCCCCGCACCTGGCGGCGCTGGCCCACGCGCGCTAAGCCTAGGCGGATCAAGCCCAGGCGGATCAGCCCAGGCGGATCAGGCCAGGCGGATCAGGCCAGACGGATCAGGCCAAGGCGGGTCCAGTCTCGCCTGCGGACCTGAGCGCGCATCCGCGCTATTGGGCAAGCAGGCGACGCAGGATGTCGTTGACCAGTTTCGGGTTGGCCTTGCCGCCGGTGGCTTTCATCACCTGGCCGACAAACCAGCCCATCACCTTGTCGTTGCCGCCCCGGAACTGGGCAACCTGGCCCGGATTGTCGGCAACGATGCGGGCGATGGCCGCTTCGATCGCGCCGGTATCAGAAATCTGGCGCAGCCCTTTCTTCTCGACAATCGCCCCGGCGCGTTCGCCCGTCTCGAACATGACGTTGAACACGTCCTTGGCGATCCGTCCCGAAATCGTCCCGTCGGCGATCAGGTCGATCAGCTCGCCCAGCGCATCGGCCGCGACCGGCGAGCCCTCGATCACCAGCCCGGCCCGGTTCAAGCGCCCGAACAGTTCAGAGATGACCCAGCTGGCCGCCAGCTTGGCATCACGTCCCTTGGCGACGCGCTCGAAATAGTCTGCGGTCGCGCGTTCGGTCACCAGAACGGCGGCCTCGTCGGGGCTCAGGCCATGGGTTGCGATGAAGCGGCGACGCTTCGCATCCGGCAGCTCGGGCAAGTCCTTGCGCAAGGCATCGACCCAGGCCGGATCGAGGCGGAGCGGCAACAGATCGGGATCCGGAAAGTAGCGATAGTCATGCGCCTCTTCCTTGCTGCGCATCGAGCGGGTCTCGCCCTTGCTTGAATCGAAAAGCCGCGTTTCCTGGCTGATTGTGCCGCCCGATTCCAGAATCTCGATTTGCCGCCGCGCTTCGTATTCGATCGCCTGCTGAAGGAAGCGGATCGAGTTCACGTTCTTGATCTCGCACCGCGTTCCCAGGGCACCGCCCGGCCGGCGCACCGAGACGTTCACATCGCAGCGCAGCGACCCTTCCTCCATGTTGCCGTCGCAACTGCCGAGATAGCGAAGGATCGAGCGCAGCTTGCGCACATAGGCGCCCGCCTCTTCCGCGCTCCGCATGTCGGGCTCGGACACGATCTCCATCAATCCGACGCCGGCGCGGTTGAGATCGACATAGGTAAAGGCTGGGTCCTGATCGTGCAGGCTTTTGCCCGCGTCCTGCTCAAGATGAAGCCGGGTGATGCCAACCGTGCGCGTCGATCCGTCCGCGAGGTCGATTTCGATCTGGCCGCGCCCCACCACGGGCCGCGTGTATTGGGAAATCTGATAGCCAGGCGGCAGATCCGGATAGAAATAGTTCTTGCGGTCAAACACCGATACCAGGTTGATCTCGGCACCAAGGCCAAGACCGGTGCGCACCGCCTGTTCGACACAATAGGCATTGATGACCGGCAGCATGCCGGGCATCGCCGCATCCACGAACGAGACCTGACTGTTCGGTTCGGCACCGAAGGCGGTGGCGGCGCCCGAGAACAGCTTGGCCTTGGACGTGATCTGGGCGTGCACCTCAAGCCCGAGCACGATTTCCCACGCTCCGGTTTCGCCCTGGACAAGGCTCATGGCCGTTCTCCGGTCAGAAAGGCCGGCAGTGCCGTGAAACCCGCCGTCTGCTCGACATGGCCTGCCGCCTGGATGACCGTCTCTTCATCGAAGGGGCGTCCGATCAGCTGCAGACCGAGGGGCAGACCGTCGCCCGACAGGCCAGCCGGAACCGATATGGCCGGCAGGCCGGCCAGGCTGGCCGGCACGGTGAACACGTCGTTCAGGTACATGGCGATGGGATCGTCGGATTTCTCGCCCATGGCAAAGGCGGATGTGGGCGCGGTCGGTGTCAGGATCACGTCCACATCCTGAAACGCGCGCGTGAAGTCCCGGGCGATCAAGGCGCGAACCCGCTGGGACTTCAGGTAATAGGCATCGTAATAGCCGGCTGAAAGGACATAGGTTCCGATCAGGATGCGACGGCGGACCTCGGCCCCGAAACCGGCGCGGCGTGTGCGTTCATACATGTCGGCCAGGCTGTCGGCATCGACCCGCTGGCCGTACCGGACACCGTCATAGCGAGCGAGGTTCGACGACGCCTCGGCCGGCGCGACAATATAATAAGTGGGAAGCGCATAGGTCGTGTGAGGCAGGCTGATCTCGCGGATCTCGGCGCCGGCCTCGCGGAACCAGCGCGCCCCCGCTTCCCAGAGCGCGGCAATCTGGGGGTCCATGCCATCCATCCGGTATTCCCGCGGGATCCCAACCCTGAGCCCACGGATCGGCCGATCCAGCGCGGCCACGAAATCGGGAACCGACTGGGGTGCCGAGGTCGAATCCTTTGGATCATGCCCGGCCATCGCCGCAAGCAGCAGGGCCGCATCGCGGACCGTGCGGGCCATCGGTCCCGCCTGGTCCAACGACGACGCGAACGCGATGATCCCCCAGCGTGAACAGCGACCATAGGTGGGCTTCAGCCCGACGATGCCACAAAACGCGGCTGGCTGGCGGATCGAACCACCCGTGTCCGTACCGGTCGCCCCCATCGCGGCCCGTGCAGCAACCAGGGCCGCCGACCCGCCCGACGATCCGCCGGGAACCAGGGGGCGGTTGTCGCCCTTGCGGCGCCAGGGATTGACGACCGGTCCCTTGGCGGCGGTCTCGTTGGACGAGCCCATGGCGAACTCGTCCAGGCTGGCCTTGCCCAACATCACTGCGCCGGACCGGAACAGATTGGCCGTCACGGTCGATTCGTAGGGCGGCACGAACCCAGCAAGAATCCGCGACCCGGCAGTCGTTTCAACGCCTTCGGTACAGAACAGATCCTTGATGGCAAGCGGAATGCCCTCGAGCAGCCCTGCCGTTCCATTCTTCAGCCGCTGGTCGGCGCGATCCGCACCGGCGCGGGCGCGGTCCGGCGTCTCGATCAGAAAGGCATTGAGCGCCCGGGCCGAGTCGAGGGCGTCGAGATGCGCATCAACCAGCTCACGCGCCGAGATTTCCCGCCGATCCAGGCGCTGACGCGCTTCGGCAATGCTAAGCCGGGTCAGGTCGGTCATTCGACGACTTTCGGTACGGCAAAGAAGCCGTTTTCGACGCGCGGCCCGTTGGCCAGCACCTTTTCCTGATAGCCGCCATCAGTCACCACATCGGCGCGCTGCGGCAGATCCATCTGGACGACGCTCGTCATCGGCTCGACGCCGGTCGTATCGACCCGATCGAGCTGTTCGACAAAGGTCAGGATTTTCGAAAGCTCGGCCGCCATCGGCTCAAGCTCGGCCTCTTCGAGACGGATGCGCGCCAGCGTCGCGACCTTCGCGACCGTAGCCCGATCAAGCGCCATGGTGCTAGGGTCTCCTCACGGATACGGCAACAACGTTTGGAATTACAATGGCTTGTCGCATTGCGGCGGGCCGCAAGCTAGCATCGGCCATGCCCCTCTGCAACCCTGCCGACCTTTTATCGTCACTGAAGCCGCGATCATCGCTGCTGGGCCTTGATGTCGGCCGCAAAACGCTTGGCATCGCGATCGCCGATGAAAGCCTTGTGCTCGCCTCGCCACTGGTTTCCCTGGTGCGGACAAAGCTTACCGCCGATCTTGCCCAACTGCGCCGCATCATCGACGAGCGTTCGGTCGGCGGGATCGTTCTTGGCCTGCCGATCAACATGGATGGCACCGAGGGCCCGATGGCGCGTTATGTGCGCCAGTTCGCAGGCGTGCTCGATCGCGCATTTCCCAGTCTTCCGATCGCGCTTTGGGATGAACGGCTTTCGACCGCGGCCGTCACACGGACGCTGCTTGAAGCCGACCTGTCACGCCGCCAGCGCCAAAAGGTGGTCGACCGCGCCGCCGCCGCCTATATCCTGCAAGGCGTTCTCGATTTTCTGCGCATGCAGCCACGATCCCCGGCCCGTCGGAATTAGCCGGCTGCCACACGCTTGGCCGCAGTTCCTTTGGGCCACCATTTCTCGACCATGCGAAGCAAGGAATCCCGCCGGATCGGTTTCGGCAGAAAGTCATCCATGCCACTGGCCAGGAACAGGTCGCGATCGCCCGGCGCGTTGCTTGCCGTGGCGGCGATGATCGGCACGTCCTTCGCCGGCGAGTCCAAGGCGCGAATGGCCGCCGTCGCCTCGATGCCGTCCATGACCGGCATCTGAACGTCCATCAGCACCAGGGCATAGGGGCGCGCCGCGATGGCCGCGACGGCCTCGCGTCCGTTGACGGCGACATCGGCCTCGTACCCGCCGGCCTTGAGAAACGCGAGAAGAAGCAACTGGTTCACTTCGTTGTCTTCGGCGATCAGGATCCGCATCGCGTCGCCGGCCGGCGCATTGGCGATTGCCTCGACGACCGGTTTTTCCGGCTGGGGCGTGTTGGTTGCAGCGGCGGATTTGCCGTGACGCAGGACTTCGTTCAAGGTTTCGAAAAGCCTTTGACGATGGATCGGCTTGGCCAGGAACCTGAGGTAACCAAGCGTCATCGCCCGGTCCGCGTCTCCGCGCAGCGGCCCCGATGACACCATCAAGCGTGGCAAGCCCGCCAAGGCAGGATCGCCGGCCAGGCATTCGCCGAACCCGAATCCGTCCATGCCCGGCATATGGTGGTCGACGATGGCAAGGTCATAGGGGCTGCCGGCACCGGCGGCGCGCTTCAATTCGGCGACCCCATCGGGGCCGCTTGCAGCCGCGACCACCTGGGCACCCAGACGCTGGATCTGAACCTGGAAGATCCGCTGGTCAAGCTCGCGGTCATCGACAACCAGCACGCGCCAGCCCTCCAGGTTGGGGACCGCCACGGCGACCTTTCCGGCGATCGTTGGGTGGTCCTGCCTGCGAAGAGGCAGGCTGAACCAGAAGCGGCTGCCACCACCAAGCTCGCTCTCGACGCCGATCGTGCCTCCCATCAGCTCGATCAGCTTCTTGCTGACCGCCAAGCCCAGCCCTGTTCCGCCAAATCGCCGCGCCGAGGATGTGTCGACCTGCGAAAAACCGGCGAACAGCCGGGACTGGTCCTCGGGAGCGATGCCAATGCCGGTATCCGTCACTTCGAAGTGCACCACCACGGCGTCCGCAGCCTTGGATTCGATCCGCGCCTCGATGGAAATCGCGCCCAGCTCGGTGAACTTGACCGCATTGCTGACGAGGTTGAGAAGCACCTGGCGCAGCCGCCCCGCATCGCCCCGCAGCGCGGTTACGATGTCATGGGGAATCAGGGTGCCGATATCCAGATCACGCTCGCGCGCCTGATGTGCGACAAGGTCAACGACCCCATCGATCAACTGGATCAGATCAAAGTCCTCTTCGACGATTTCAAGCTTGCCGGCCTCGGCCTTCGAGAAGTCGAGAATATCGTTGAAAATGTCGAGCAGGCCGCGCGCACTATGCTCGATCAGGCCGACATATTCCCGCTGTTCCTCGTCCAGTCGCGTTTCGAGCAGCAGGCTTGCAATGCCGAGCACGCCATTGAGCGGCGTGCGAAGCTCGTGGCTCATCATGGCCAGGAATTCGCTTTTCACCCGCGCCGCGTCGAGCGCTGAATCACGGGCCCGGCGCAAAGCCTGTTCGACCTGGGCAAGACGGGACACGTCGGTGGCCTCGGCAATGATGTACTTGACCTCGCCACCGCGGTCGTGAACCGGCCTGACGACAATGCGGACATCGAGCGGTTCACGCCCCCGGATCAGGATGACATCCTCATAGTCGGCATCGATGCCGCGCGCGGCCGCGCGAACGGCCCGGCGCAGGCGAACGGCGCATCGCGGCGCACCATTGAAGAAGGGCGCGGCCCAGATCGGGCGCCCGCGGATGAAAGAAAGCGGCAAGCCAGAGGCTTGAACGGCCTTCTGATTGCAGGTCTCGACCAGGCCATCGCGGCTTAGTTTGGCGGACAGCGTGCTCATCGCATCCAGAAATTCCTGCAGTTCCTGGTTGCGGCTGCGGCGCATGGCTTCGAATGTTCGCCGCTCGGTGATGTCGCGCACGACGACCGTGCGGTGCGGTTCGCCCTGGATCGTGAACCCGGACAGGGCAATCTCGGCGGGAAAGGTGGATCGGTCGCTGCGCCATGCGCGGCCATGATCGCGGGCGCCTTGATGTCCCGGTTCCGCGGTCGCGGAGGACAGGCTTGTGTCATCCGGCAGATCGACGAAATCGGCAAGCGGCCGGCCGATCGCAAGGCACGCCTCGACCTTGAACATGGCCTCGGCGGCGCGGTTCAGGCTTTCAATCCGGCCGCGTTCGTCGATGGTGAAGATGCCATCGACAGCCGTCTCGAAGATGCCGCGAATTCGGTCGGCGGTTCGGGCAGCCTGGGTGAACAGGTGATGGATGGCGATCAACAGCCCGACCGACACCATGAGCGTGCCGGCGCCGTTCGCGACCTGGGTCGCGACCTGGGCCACGACCTGGGCCAGCGCAAAGCGAACGCCATCCTGATCGGCAGGGAACAGCCGGAAATCGACCGCGCTTCCGGCCACCCAGATCACCAGGGCAAGGGCGAGCCAGAAATCAGAGTCGCGGTGTCTCCAGCCGCCGTTAACCAGGTGGATGACCAGGGCAGCCGTCATGGCAATCGCCGACATGGCGGCCAGGCCCCGGCCCGCAGCATCGCGCACAGGGGCCGAGACAAGATCGGACGCGTCGGCCACGGCCCACGCGGCAAGCACCGCCGACAGGCCGGCGGCGGCAAGAACGACCCGTCCCGGCGTCAGACCCAGCCGCCAGCGCCTAAATAGCGGCCCCCCGAATCGCGACCCCATGATCAGGACCATGAACAATAGACTGGTCGCCAGGAAAAAGTGGGCGGCCAGGCGGGCGTTGGGACCAAGCCATTCGGGGCGCGCCGCTGCGATCGCCACCCCCGCCACCCGAACCAAGGCCTCGGTCACGGCGCTGCCGGCGAAAGCGGCAGCCATGACCAGAAACGCCTGATTGCCAGTAGTCGTGAACCGGCCGACGGCAAGGGCCGCCGCCAGAGCCTGAGCGGCGAAGACCAGGACACTGGTCTGATGGCCATTGGCGAAAAGCTGAAGAAAATCGCCCCCGGCCAAAGGAAGTCCCAGATGGACAAACCCGACCACCAGCCCGGCGCCCAGGGCAGCACCGGCCAGAATCAGCCCTCGTCCCCTGGCCGGGAACCATCGCGTGTCTTGATCCCGTGCCCGACGGTCGGCCGGCGCCTGACGGTCCATCCCAGCCTGGTTTTCCGCCCCAACCTGGCTTCCAATCACAGTTTGCGTCAGCATTGGCTCGCCTTTCGGGCTGGCGGATATTAGATCATTTGATCTATGATTATGGTTCTATAAAAGCTTCAAGGTTCCGTTAATGCACGGCGCCGGGTTGCGCCCGGCGCGCAGCCAAGCGTATAAGCGCGTCAATGGTCTCCCCCGTTCTCAACATCCGATTTCCGCACCGGCATCTATTGGGAATCGAGGGACTCTCGGCTGATGAAATCAGCTATCTGCTGGACCGGGCGGACGGCTACGTCGAACACAACCGCCGTCCCCGCCGCAGCCTTGACGCGCTGACCGGCAAGACCCTGATCAATCTGTTTTTCGAGAATTCGACCCGAACCCGAACATCCTTCGAGATCGCCGCGCTTCGCCTTGGCGCCGAGGTCGTCAACATGTCGGTCGACACCAGTTCGACCCGCAAGGGCGAAACGCTGCTCGATACCGCCGCCACCTTGAACGCCATGCGGCCCGAGATCCTGGTCGTCCGCCATGCCTCGAGCGGGGCTGTGAAACTGCTGTCGGAAAAGGTCGGCTGCGCCGTCGTCAATGGCGGCGATGGCAGCCACGAGCATCCGACCCAGGCGCTGCTCGACGCGCTGGCCATCCAGCGACGCAAAGGCCAGATCGCCGGATTGCGCGTCGCCATTTGCGGCGACGTGGCACACAGCCGGGTCGCCCGATCGAACATTCACCTGCTGACCAAGCTTGGCGCCGAGGTCCGGTTGATCGCCCCGCTCACGCTTCTGCCGCCCGCCATCGAAAAGCTGGGCGTCAGCGTGTTCCACGATATGAAGGAGGGGCTCAAGGACTGCGACATCGTGATGATGCTGCGCCTGCAGATGGAGCGCATGCGCGGCTCGCCCATTCCGTCGGTGCACGAGTTCTACCGCTTCTGGGGACTGGACGCGGTCAAGCTTGCCTATGCCAACCCCGACGCCCTGGTGATGCATCCGGGGCCGATGAATCGCGGCATCGAAATCGACAGCGCCATCGCCGACGATCCCGCCCGAAGCCTGATCCGGGAACAGGTCGAGATGGGCGTGGCGGTCCGCATGGCGTGCATCGAGGTCCTGGCGCGCAATCTCGATGCGGAACGGAGCGCACTATGAGCGTTGAGCGCGGCCGGCGCCGGGTCGCCTATGTCAATGCGCGCCTGCTGGATCCGGCGACGGGCCTGGATGCGCCGGGCGCGCTGCTGATCGAGGACGAGGCAATCGCCGATTTCGGGCCCAGCCTGTTCAGTGACGGGGTGCCCCAGGGCATCGACGTGCACGACTGCGGCGGCCACTGCCTGGGCCCCGGACTTGTCGACATGCGCGTCCATCTGGCCGATTTCGGCAAGGATCACGGCGATGCCATCGCCGCGGTTGCAGGTGGCATCACCTCGCTGGTGTGCCTGCCCGATCTCACGCCCGTCATCGACAGCGCGGCGATGGTCGAATTCGTGGCCAGGCGGGCGCGAAAGGCCGGCCTCGTCAAGGTTTTCCCCTATGGCGCGATCACCAAGGGCCTGGCCGGAAAGGAACTGGCCGAGCTTGGCCTGCTGGCCTCGGCTGGCGCAGTCGGCTTCACCGATGGCGCGAACGCCGTGGTCAATGCCCGGATCATGCGTCAGGCCCTGGCCTATGCAAAGGGATTCGACCGCGTCATCGTCCAGCACCCCGAAGAGCCGGAACTGACCGCCGGCGGGGTGATGAACGAAGGCGAGATTTCGACGCGGCTCGGGCTGCCGGGCATCCCGGCGGCGGCAGAAGCCGTCATGATCGAGCGGGACATGCGGCTTGTCGCCCTGACCGGGGCACGCTATCACGCCGCCCATGTCTCGACCGCGGCGGGGGCCGACATCATCCGCCGCGCCAAGGCCCAGGGCCTGCCCGTTACGGCCGACACGGCGCCGCCCTATTTCTCGCTCAACGAAACCGAGGTCGGTGATTACCGGACATTCACCAAGATTTCGCCGCCACTCCGGTCCGAGGACGACCGCCTTGCCATCATCGAAGCCCTGCGGGACGGCACCATCGACGCCATCGTCAGCGACCACATGCCGCGCCACGCGGATACCAAGCGCCTGCCCTTCGATCAGGCCTCGTTCGGAATGGTGGGGCTTGAGACACTTTTCCCGCTGGCGCTCAATCTTGTCCATGACCACGGTCTTTCGTTCCACCGTGTGCTGGCGGCCCTGACCTGCGTGCCCGCCAATATCCTTGGCCTTGACGCCGGGAAAATGGTGCGCGGTGCGCCGGCCGACCTGATTGTCTTCGACCCTGACCAGGCATGGGTCATCGATACCGAAAAGTTTCTGAGCCGGGCGAAGAACTCGCCCTACGACGGTTGCCCGGTCCGGGGTCGGGTCCTGCGAACCTTGGTCGACGGTCGCGTGACCTACGTGGCCTGAGGATCGGGCCGTGCCGGACCCGATCAACTGGTCCCTTGCCGGCCCCTATTATGCCGCAGCCCTTGCCCTTGGCTATCTGGCCGGGTCGGTGCCCTTCGGTCTTGTGCTTGTCAGACTGGCCGGGCTTGGCGATATCCGCCGCGTCGGGTCCGGCAATATCGGTGCCACCAATGTCTTGAGAACGGGCCGGAAGTCGCTGGCCGCTCTGACGCTTTTTCTTGATGGGGGAAAGGGGGCCGCCGCCACCCTGGTGGCTGCAAGCTATGGCCCCGACATTACCGTCCTGGCCGGCCTTGGCGCCGTACTGGGCCATCTTTTTCCGGTCTGGCTGGGGTTTCGCGGCGGCAAAGGGGTTGCGACGGCGCTGGGCGCCATGATTGGCATGTCATGGCTGGCCGGTGCCGGTGTCTGCGGGGTCTGGCTCGCGGTTGCCGCGATCAGCCGCTACTCATCCCTGGCATCCCTGGCCGCGATGGCGGCCATGCCGGTTCTTGCCTGGCTGGTGTTGGGACCACAATTCGCGCAATGGGGTGCTCTGGTCGCGGCCCTGGTCGCCGTCCGGCACGCGGCCAATATCCGCAGGCTGGCACAGGGCACCGAAGCCCGCATTTCCTTCGCCCGCAAGCAAAACCATACTCGAAATCAGGATAATGGCTGACGCCTGCACCAGGCCCCCAGCTGCACCAAACCCCGGCGCCGCAAGGCCATCAATTCCCCTGATTCTCGGTGGTCTTAACCAAACATAAGCGTTACCTCGCCAAGACTGGCCGGCGCGCGCAACGCTTGGCACAGTCAAACCCTTGGCAAACATGTTAAGCCCCGTCCCGACCAGCGATCGTGGCAGCTGCCCGGATGACGCCTGCGACAGCAACTACCATCGCGCCTTCCGGGCCGAGCAGGTCGCTACGGTATTTCGCAACAGCGTCACGTCGTTGCTGGCAAGTCTTGGCATCGCGCCGCTGATCGCATTGGCACTGTGGTCGACCGGAAGCGAGGATTTCCTGCTGGCCTGGATCGGTGCCGTCTATGCCGTAACCCTGGCCCGGCTTGCACACTATCTGGCGTTCCGGCGATCCGGCCCGGGCTCGAACGGTGAAGCCTGGCATCTGGGCTTCATCGCCGGCGCCTTTGTCGGCGGTGCGGTATGGGGCGCGCCCTGGGCATTCTTCCCGTCCGACGACATGATCAGCTGGCTTTTTGTGGGGCTGTCGCTTGCCGGCATGGCGATGGCGGCTACCTCAAGCTACTTTGTCAGCCCGGCTGCGTTCCGTGCCTATTCGGTGCCCGTCCTTGTGCCCTACGCCATCGCGAACCTGGTTCACCACGGGGACATTGGCATCTCGCTTGCCCTGCTGTCGGTCATATTCCTGGTCGCGATGGATGTCTTTGCCAGATCGGCCTGCGGCGTATTCTCGCGGGCTGTCCTTGAGCACCTGCGGAACGCCGAGCTGGTCGAGCGGGTCTCGCGGGCACGCGCCGAAGCGGAAGAAGCCAACCGGGCGAAGTCCGATTTCCTGGCTAACATGAGCCACGAGTTGCGAACCCCGCTCAACGCGATCATCGGATTCTCGGACATCATGCGGAAGCAGATCTTCGGCCCGATAGGGAATTCGACCTACAAAGACTATGCCGAAGACATCAACGCAAGCGGCACCCATCTTCTTGCCCTTGTCAACGACATCCTCGATCTGTCGAAGGCCGAAGCCGGACAGATGGTCCTGAACGAGGATGACGTCGACATGGACCAGACCCTGGGCCAAGCCATGCAGATGGTGCGCGGTCAAGCC
Source organism: Alphaproteobacteria bacterium (assembly GCA_046348645.1). GTDB lineage: Bacteria > Pseudomonadota > Alphaproteobacteria > JAXMDU01 > JAXMDU01 > JAXMDU01. The sequence continues at coordinate 4,492 of JAXMDU010000007.1, read as the reverse complement.
GATGCGCTGGGCATCGCCCTGTCGACGTCGAACCATTGTCGCGGTGTCAGCCTCCATGCCGATCCGCGCCACATGATGCAGATCCTGCTCAATCTGGTCGCGAACGGGATCCGCTTCATCGAGGGCAAGGGACGGGTCGATGTCGATGCGTCGCTGGACCCGGCGACGGGAGAATACGTCCTGACCGTCGCCGATAACGGGATCGGGATGGAGCCCCATGAAATTCCCCTGGCGATGGCCCGGTTCGGCCAGGTCCATGCCGACCGCCGCCACAGCCAGCCTGGAACCGGGCTGGGCCTGACGCTGGTGCGCCACATGGTGGACCTTCACGGCGGCTCGATCCGGATCGACAGCGCGCGCGGTGTGGGAACGACGGTCGAGATCCGATTCCCGGCGTCACGCGTCATCGCCCCTTCGCCATTGAACGCGGCAGGTTCGGCATGACTGGGCTGCCGCGGCCGCTTTCGACGTCCGAGACATTGGACTGGCTGCGTCTTGCCCGCACCGAGAATGTCGGTCCGATCACCTTTCGCCATCTCCTTGGGCGCTATGGATCGGCGCGCGCCGCCCTCGATGCCCTGCCCGCACTGGCCCGACGCGGCGGGCGCCAGCGGCCGTTGAAGCCGGCATCAGACGCAGCCATCCGCCGCGAGTTCGACGAAACTGTCGCCCTTGGCGGCCGCATCATCGCCGCATGCGAGCCCGGCTATCCCCCGCTTCTTGCCGCGGTTGACGACGCGCCGCCCGTCATCACCGTCATCGGCCAGGCGCAGCTATTCATGCGGCGCACGGTGGCGATTGTCGGCGCACGCAATGCGTCGGCCAATGGCCGCCTTTTCGCCCAGGACCTGGCGGCGGCCCTGGGACGCCAGGGGTTCGTGATCGCCTCGGGCCTTGCGCGCGGGATCGACGCCGCCGCCCACGAGGGATCGCTTGCGACCGGGACCATTGCGGTGATGGCGGGCGGCATTGACGTGGTCTACCCGCGCGAGCATGCCGCCCTTCGCGACCGCATTGCCGCTGCCGGCGCCATCATTGCCGAATCGCCGCTCGGCACCGAGCCCCAGGCCAGCCACTTCCCGCGCCGGAACCGGATCATCTCGGGTCTCGCGAGCGGTGTCGTTGTCGTCGAGGCCGCCCTGCGATCGGGCTCGCTCATCACGGCCCGGTTCGCGGCCAATCAGGGACGCGACGTCTTCGCCGTGCCGGGATCGCCGCTTGATCCCCGCTGCCGGGGCGCCAACGACCTGATCCGCCAGGGGGCGATCCTGACCGAGGGGGCCGATGACGTGATTGAGGCCCTGGCCCAGCCGGGCGGCCAGCTGAAAGACCCGGCGGGGCCCGGCTTCGGGCCGCCTGAACCGGCCCCAGATAGCGATCAAGATATTGATAAATATAGAGTATTTATTACGGGGCTGCTTGGGCCCACGCCGGTTGCGGTTGACGAACTGATTCGCCGGTGCCAATTGTCCCCTGCACTTGTGGCCTCCGTTCTGCTTGAGCTTGACCTTGCCGGGAAACTGGAACGACACCCGGGCCGGCAGGTGTCGCTTGTGCCGGACTGGCGCGGCAGCGGCGGTTAGCAGGCGGAATTCGGAATACAGGAAACAGTCAGGGCTACAGGAAACAGTCAGGGCTACAGGAAACAGTCAGGGCATGGACATCATCGTCGTCGAATCGCCAGCGAAGGCCAAAACGATCAATCGCTATCTGGGCGATCGTTATCGCGTTCTTGCGAGCTATGGCCATGTCCGCGACTTGCCGTCGAAGGACGGATCGGTGCGACCGGACGAAGATTTCGCCATGGACTGGGAGATCGAGGACCGGGCCGAAAAGCGCCTTCGGGAACTGGCCGACGCCATCCGCGGCGCCGACCGGCTGTTCCTTGCCACCGACCCTGACCGCGAAGGCGAAGCGATCTCGTGGCATGTGTGCGAAATTCTGAAGCGCCGAAAGGTGCTGGATGGAATCAAGGTCGCCCGCGTCACCTTCAACGAGATCACCAAGAAGGCGGTTGCCGATGCGATGGCGCATCCACGCGAGCTTGATCAGGCCCTGATCGAAGCCTATTTGGCAAGGCGCGCGCTTGATTACCTGGTCGGTTTCAACCTGTCGCCTGTCCTGTGGCGCAAGCTGCCGGGCAGCCGTTCGGCCGGACGGGTGCAGTCGGTTGCGCTTCGCCTGGTCTGCGAGCGGGAAGCCGAGATCGAGCTTTTCCGGCCGCGTGAATTCTGGACGGTGACGGCCTCGCTGCGGACGCCGTCGGGCGGCGGTTTCAAGGCGCGCCTGACCCATCTTGGTGGCGAAAAGCTCGACAAGTTCGCGCTGGCCGACGAAGCAGCGGCCAGGCGCGCCGCGGCGGCGGTCAACGCGGCGTCATTGCGGGTCGCAGCCGTCGACCGGTCGGTGGTCAAGCGCCATCCACAGCCGCCATTCACCACATCGACCCTTCAGCAAGAGGCGTCGCGCAAGCTGGGCTTCAGCGCAAGCAAGACCATGCGCTCGGCCCAGCGGCTGTATGAAGGCGTCGAGCTCAAGGGCGAGACGGTCGGCCTGATCACCTATATGCGGACCGACTCGGTGAACATGGCGAACGAAGCGGTCGAGGCCGCGCGCGCGCTCATTCGTGATTCCTATGACGCGGACTACCTGCCGGCAGCGCCGCGCAGCTACAAGAACAAGTCGAAGACGGCCCAGGAAGCCCACGAGGCGATCCGCCCCACCGATTTCAAGCACAGCCCGGAAAGCGTCGCCCGCTACCTCGACGAATCGGAAGCACGGCTTTACGAACTGATCTGGAAGCGCGCGCTTGCAAGCCAGATGGAAAGTGCCAGGCTGGACCGGGTCGTGGTCGATATCGCAAGCCATGCCGACACGTTTGCACCAGGCCCGGGGGCGCCAAGCCCAGCCAGCGTCGGGCTGCGGGCCACTGGTTCGGTCGTTGCGTTCCCGGGCTTTCTCAAGCTTTACGAGGAAGGCCTCGACGACGCGGCCGGAAGCGAGGACGAAGGCGGCGCCATCCTTCCGCCGATGGTGATCGGCGACGCCCTGGCACAGGATGCCGTTCTGCCCGAACAGCACTTCACCCAGCCGCCGCCCCGCTATTCCGAGGCGAGCCTGGTCAAGAAGCTTGAGGAGCTTGGCATCGGCCGGCCGTCAACCTATGCCTCGATCCTCGATGTGCTGCGCGATCGCAAGTATGTCCGGATGGAAAACCGCCGCTTCGTGCCCGAAGACCGCGGCCGGCTGGTGACGGCCTTCCTGGCGGCATTCTTCGGCCGTTATGTCGAGTATAATTTCACCGCCGATCTTGAAGACAAGCTCGATGAAATCGCCAACGGCGGGGCGCGCTGGCGCGATGTGCTGCGCGCCTTCTGGGAAGCCTTCAGCCGCGCGATCGAACAGACCCGCGATCTGACCATCACCCAGGTGGTCGATACGCTTGATGCCGAGCTTGGCCCCCACTTCTTCCCCGAGGGCGCGGACGGCAAGAATCCGCGCGTTTGTCCGGCCTGCGCCGATGGCAGGCTTGGGCTCAAGCTTGGCCGTCATGGCGCATTCATCGGCTGCTCGAACTATCCGAACTGCAGCTACACCCGCCCGCTTGCCGTTCCGACCCTGGACGGCTCGGGCGCGGAAGTGGCGCTGCCCCGGGTCTTAGGAGTCGATCCCGCCACCGGCGAGCCCGTTTCGCTGCGCAAGGGGCCGTTTGGCCTTTACGTGCAGCTGGGCGAAGCCAGCGAAGACAGACCCAAGCCGAAGCGCGCCTCGGTGGCGCCGAAAACCGACATATCCACCATCGATCTCGATGCCGCGCTTGGGCTGCTGGCCCTGCCGCGCGAGGTCGGCCACCATCCTTCGGATGGTCAGCCCATCATCGCCGGATTGGGGCGCTTCGGGCCTTATCTCAAATACGATGACCGCTATGTCTCGATTCCGCGTGACGAGGATGCGCGCACGATCGGCATCAACCGCGCCGTCACCTTGATCGACGAAGCCCGCGAGCGCGAACGGGCCGCCACTCTGCGCGACGTCGGAGCGCATCCCGCCGACGGCAAGCCGGTGACCATCATCAAGGGTCGCTTCGGCCCTTACCTGCGCCATGGCCGGGTGGCAGCGCCATTGCCAAAGGGCCGTGCCCCCGAATCGGTCACGATGGACGACGCCATTGCATTGCTGGCCGCCAAGACCCCGAAGAAAAAGGGCAAAGGCAAGGCAAAGCGGCCCGCCAAGGCTGCCAAGGCCGGCCAGGCCGTTGCGGCAAAGTCTGGTGCAAAGTCTGGCGCCATGCCCGACGCCGACACCGCTTCGCCCAAGACCGCGAAGCCGAAAACCAGGCGCACAGCCGGCAGCGCGGCAAAGAAACCGGCATCGGCGAAAAAGCCAACCGCAGCCAAGGCCAAGGCCAAGGCCAAAACAAACTCCAGCCGCGCAACACCGAACAGCGAGCCGTCGGCGGGCGCCCGCCACCCCCCCGCGGCCGGGCGGGGGC
>JAXMDU010000006.1:0-162248 GCA_046348645.1 Alphaproteobacteria bacterium | reverse complement strand
GCGCCGTCGGCGGCAGCGGGCGACACGCGGGCTGCCGCGCGGGCGCGCGCCCGCCGCCGCCCGGCCTGATCGGCGCGGGCCGCCCCTACGTGAGCCGGACACCACCGAAATCGGCGCCTCTTCCCAGCAAGGAGGCGCTGCTTGCCCATATCCGCGAAAGCCCGACGCCGCTTGGCAAGCGTGAAATCGCACGCGCCTTCGGCGTGAAAGGATCGGATCGCCTAGCGCTCAAGGCCATGCTGCGCGAACTGGCGGCGGAAGGCGCCATCGATCGCGGGCGCGGGCGCAAGGTCGGGGCGGCCGGCGCATTGCCGGACGTCATGGTGCTTGAACTGATCGGGACCGACACCGACGGCGAAATGCTGGCGCGGCCGATCCATTGGCGCGAGACCGAGCCTCTGCCGACCATCATCATGGACCCGGACCGCCGCGGAGTGGCGGCGCTGGGCCAAGGCGACCGGGTGCTGGCGCGGCTGTCGCGCCTGCCGGAAGGCGGCTATCTCGGGCGGATCGTGAAAAGCCTGCAAGGCGCGCCGGATCGGGTCCTGGGTGTGATCGAATCGGATGGGCCAAGGCTTCGCCTGCGCAGTGTCGATCGCCGCGATCGTCAAGACTTTCTGGTCCCGATGGCGCTGCGTCGGGGCGCCGAAGCGGGCGAACTGGTGCTGGCCCGCCCCCTGCCCGGACGCCGGCTCGGCCTGCGCGAGGTCGAGGTGATGGAGCGGATCGGATCGGCCGATCAGCCAAAGGCCGCCAGCCTGATCGCCCTTCACCTGCACGACATCCCGACCGAATTCCCGCCATCCGCCATCGCCCAGGCCGAGGCGGCGAAGCCTGTCACGCTGGGATCGCGCACCGATCTGCGCGCCATTCCGCTTGTTACGATCGACGACACCGACGCACGCGATTTCGACGACGCCGTCTGGGCCGAGCCCGATCCCGATCCCGCCAACCAGGGCGGACATCGCCTGATCGTCGCGATTGCCGATGTGGCGCACTATGTGCGGCCAGGCGATGCGCTGGACAAATCGGCCTATCGGCGTGGCAATTCGGTCTATTTCCCGGATCGCGTCGTGCCGATGCTGCCGGAAGCGCTTTCGAACGGGCTTTGCTCGCTGAAGCCGGGCGAGGATCGGTCCTGTCTCTACGTCGAAATCCAGATCGACGCCAACGGGCGGAAGCTTCGCCACCGGTTCGGCCGCGGGCTCATGCGCTCGGCCGCGCGCCTGACCTATCGCGACGTGCAGGCCATCCAGGACGGCCATACGCCGGGATCGGAATCGCTAATCACAACCACTATCGTCGCACCTCTCTATGCGGCGTATCGGACCCTGAAACAGGCGCGGGACGAGCGCGGCGCCCTTGATCTTGACCTGCCGGAGCGACGCGTCGTCCTCTGCCCCGACGGACGGGTGGACCGGATTGAAAAAAGGCCTCGCTTCGACAGCCATCGCCTGATCGAAGATTTCATGATCCAGGCCAATGTCTGTGCCGCCGAGACCCTTGAGCAGCGGCGGATGCCCTGCATGTTCCGGGTCCATGACGCCCCCGATCCGGCCAGGCTCGACATCCTGCGGAGCTTCGTGCAAAGCCTGGGGCTGAATTTTGCCAAGGGCCAACGCATCCCTACCGCCCAGTTCAACGCCCTGCTTGGCCGGGTGACGGATACGCCCCACGCGACGGCCGTGCACCAGGCGGTGCTCAGGACCCAGAGTCTCGCAATCTATGATCCGGTGAATATCGGCCATTATGGCCTGGCCCTGGCGCGTTATGCCCACTTCACCTCGCCCATCCGGCGCTATGCCGACCTTCTGGTCCATCGCGCCCTGATCGCGGCGCTCCGGCTTGGCGAGGGCGGCCTGCCGCCCGACGCGGCCAGCGAATTCGGAACCGCCGCCCGGCACATTTCCGATACCGAGCGCCGCGCCACCGCCGCCGAGCGGGACGCCATGGACCGCTATACGGCTGCCTTCCTGTCCGAACGGGTCGGTGCAACCTTTGCGGCGCGGATCAGCGGCGTCAGCCGCTTCGGCGTCTTCGTGACCCTGGACGATACCGGTGCCGACGGGCTGGTTCCCGTAAGCAGCCTGCCGCCCGACCGCTATGATCACGACGAAGACCGGCACAGCCTGGCCGGGCGCACCCACGGGCTTGTTTTCCGGCTCGGCGATCCGGTCGAGGTTCGCCTGGCCGAGGCCCGCCCGATCACCGGCGGGCTGATCTTTCACCTGTTGCAGGGGCCGACCGGAAGGGTCGGGCGGGGCAGCATCAGGCTGCCGCCACACCGGTCGCGGCGCAAGCCGCGTTAACTTTATTCGTCGATGATGGGACATGCCATCTTGCCGCCCCATTTGGGCGGCATTAGACAATCTGAAGAAGAATGGCGCCGGAACGAGGTCGTTCGGTGACGGGTATCTTGCATAATCCAGGCCACGAGCAGACGCGCATCGATCAAGGCGGTGCGGCGCCCGCCCGGGAATTCCCGGCGACAGCGGGCCGCCTGAGCTGGCCCGCGCTCGGCCTTGGCTTCCGCCAGCGCTGCCCATCCTGCGGGCGCGGGCGGATGTTCGAAAGCTATCTCCGTGTCGTCCGCGAGTGCCAGACCTGTGGTGAGAAGCTCGCCCTCTATCGTGCCGATGACGCGCCCGCCTACTTCACCATTGCCATCGTCGGACACCTGGTCGTGTTCGGTCTTCTGCTGCTTGAGCAGAATCTGACCCTGCCGCTGTGGCAGCTGATCGCCGTGTTCGTGCCGGCAACATTGATCGCTACGCTCACCCTTCTGCCGCGCGTCAAGGGGGCCCTGGTCGGCCTGCATTGGTCGCTTCGCCTTCAGACGGCGCGCCCGGCGTGTGGCGAACCATGACCCGTCACGAAACAGTCCTTGGCAAGGCGATCGTCGCGATGCGTCTGCGCATCGCCGTCATCGTGGCGCTTGCCCTAAGCGTCACCGCCTGCGCGACGCAGACCACCAACCCAAGCGACGGTTCGCTTGATCCGGACGGCGCGCGACGGGTCTTCGCGGCCGGATACAACCATGTGCAGACCAAGTACATCGACCCGGTTGACCTGCGTGCGGTTGCCGTCGACGGCCTTAAGGGGCTGAGCACGTTCGAGCCCGCTCTTGCGGTCGTCAACGACGGGCACTGGGTGCAAGTCACGCTGGATCGTCAACAGGTCCTTCGCGTCTCCGAGCCGGCGCCAGAAGATGCCGAGGCCTGGGGCTCGCTGGTCGCATCGGCGCTGGTGCGGTCACGCAACGCATCCGGCAAGCTTGCGGCGGCCAATGGCGAGGAGCTGGTTGCCACCGTGTTCAACAAGGGGCTCGTCCATCTCGATGCGCCATCCCGCTATTCAACGCCGGAACAGGCCGAACGGGCGCGCGCGGCGCGCCACGGGTTTGGCGGCGTGGGGCTGACCGTCAGGGCGCCGGAACCGCACGAACAGCCGGGAATCCATATCGTCGAGGTCATCCCCGAAACGCCGGCCGAGCGCGCCCGGCTGCGCGCCAACGACCGCATTGTCCGGATCGACGGCGAATCGGTGATCGGGCGATCGGTCGAAGATGTCACCGGACGGTTGCGCGGTCTGACCGGCACGGTGGTCCGTGTCTCGGTAGTGCGCGATAATGCCGAACCATTCGAGCTGAGCATCACCCGGGCCCATATCCTGCCGCCCTCGGTCACCTATACACGCGACGACTCGATCGCCATCCTGACCATCTCGCGGTTCAACCAGGGCACGACCCGAAGCTTCATTCGCACCCTGCGCCAGGCCCAGCGCGAGATCGGCCCGGGCCTGAGCGGCTACGTGCTCGATCTGCGCGGCAACCCCGGCGGCCTGCTGGACCAATCGACCGCCATCGCAAACCTGTTCCTGGATGGCGGCCTGATCCTGACGACCGAGGGGCGCAGTTCCGCCGCCCGGCAGCGGTTCGAGGCGATCGGCAACGATATCGCGACCGGGCTGCCGCTGGCCGTGCTGATCAACGGCCGGTCGGCCTCGGCGGCCGAGGTGCTGGCTACCGCGCTGCAGGACCGCTCGCGCGCCATCGTCATCGGCTCGACCTCGTACGGCAAGGGCTCGGTGCAGACGGTCGTTGCCCTGCCCAACAGCGGCGAACTAACCCTGACCTGGTCGCGCTTCTATTCGCCGGCCGGCAACGTGATCGACGGCTTCGGGGTCCGGCCGGACATCTGCACCAGCACCGGCCCCGGTGCGCAGGGTGATCTGGACGGCGTTCTGCGCACGTTGCGCGCCGATATCGTCGTGTCGGCCGGCTACCGGCGGATGGCGCCCAACCCGAAGGACCTGGAAGCCCTGCGCCGTGATTATCGCGCCAGCTGCCCGCCCGGCAATGTCGAGCCGGAAGCCGACATCACGCTGGCGAAACGATTGATCAACGACCGCAATCTCTATGCCCGCGCCGTTGCCGAGGCCCATCCCGGCACCACTGCGGCTTTTCTTGGCCAGAGGGCAGTGGTGGGCCGCTGAGGGCGGCCGGGCAGTGGCGGGCAGCCGAGGCTTGACAGTGCGGCGGACTTCGCTAAGGTGCCGCCAGCGAAAATTTCACGCCCAGAATGGGGGCGACCATGGCCAAACCGAACACGATCACCATCAAGCTGGTCAGCAGCGCCGAGACCGGGTTCTACTACGTCACCAGCAAGAACCCGAAAAAGACGACCGAGAAGCTGCAGATGAAAAAGTACGACCCCGTCGTGCGCAAGCATGTCGTCTTCAAGGAAGGCAAGATAAAATAGCGGCGCCGCACCGGCACCGTGACGGCAAGAGGGCCGCCCCAAGGCGGCCCTCTTGCATTTCACGCCGATGGTCCCTTCTAGTTAGCGCCGACCGCAAGCTGGCTGCTTTCGCCCAGGCCCGCCACCTTGTTGCGCCCCGCCCGCTTCGCCATGTAAAGCGCCTCGTCGGCGCGCTTGAGCAGGGCCGCCTCGGTATCGCCTTCGCCCTGCCACTGCCCGATCCCGACACTGATCGAAATCCTGATGCTGTGGGGCTCGCGGTCCAGCTGAATCGGATCATCCGAAACCTTGGCCCGCAGCCGTTCGCCGGCCGCGATCGCTTCGTCGTGCGTGCAACTGGGCATGACCACCACGAATTCGTCGCCGCCAAAGCGCGCAACGGTATCGAAGCTGCGAAGATTGCTCATCAGCCGCGTCGCGATCTCGCGCAGGACGGCGTCGCCAACATCATGGCCATGGCTGTCGTTGATCTGCTTGAACAGATCGACGTCGATCATCATCAGCGCCAGCGGCTTGCCGGTCGTGCCCGCCTGATTGAGCAGCGTGGCAAGATGCGCCATCAGGTAGTGGCGATTGTAGATGCCGGTCAGCTCGTCGGTCAGCGCCATCGACAGGCTGGTCTCGTAGCTGGCGCGCAGGTTCTCCTGATACTGGTGCATGCGGACCTGGGTCCGCGTCCGCGCCAGCAGCTCGGCCCTGTCGACCGGCGTCAGGATGCAGTCATTGGCGCCGATCTCGAGGCTTTTCGCGATCCGCTCGGCGTCATCCTCGTCGACAACCGCAAGGATCGGCGTATGGCGCGTCTTGACCCCGGCACGAAGCGCGGAACACAGGCGCAGCCCGTCCTCATTGTGCAACAACAGGCTGACGATGATGACATCGAAGGATTCGCCCGCCACCCGCTCCAGGGCTTCCTTGCCGCTCGCGCAGACGGTGACGGTGTGGCCATCGTCCTGCAAGGCGGTGGAAACCATGCGCGACGCGTGCGGGCTGTCGTCAACGACCAGAATAGAGGCGCTGGACGCGGACGCCGGCATGCTTGCCAGCATGGTAAGGGCGCCGGCGATCCCCCGGCTGGTTTCGCGGAGGCGCCATTCGTCCATGGCCCGCTTCAGGCGAACCAGCGAGCGGATGCGCGCAAACAGGATCGTATCGCGGGCCGGCTTGCTCAGGAAATCATCGGCGCCGCTTTCCAGCCCGCGCACACGGTCGGCGCGGTCGGTCAGGCTGGTCACCATGACGATCGGAATATGAGCGGTGACCGGGTTTTGCTTGACCCGGCGGCAGACCTCGAAACCGTCCATTTCCGGCATCATCACGTCGAGCAGGATGATATCCGGCTGGGCGCTTTCGATCGCGGCCAGGGCCTCGGGGCCGCTCGATGCCGTGACCACGTCGTAATACTCTCGGGTCAGTCGAACTTCCAAGAGCTTGACGTTCTGCGGCGTATCGTCAACGACCAGGACTCGGCCCGTCATGGAAACTGCCTACGGTAGGAACGATTCGATGGTTTCGAGAAATTTCGAGATCGAGATCGGCTTTGCGATATACGCCTCGCATCCGCCCTGTCGAATTTTCTCTTCGTCCCCCTTCATCGCAAAGGCCGTGACCGCGACGATGGGAATGGCCTTGAGATCTGCGTCCTCGCGGATCCAGCGCGTCACTTCGAGGCCGGAAACCTCGGGAAGCTGGATGTCCATCAGAATCAGGTCCGGGCGATGCAGACGCGCCAGCTTGAGAGCTTCCATGCCGTCCTTGGTCTGCACGGTTCGATAGCCATGCGCCTCGAGGAGGTCATGAAACAGCTTCATGTTGAGGTCATTGTCCTCAACAATGAGAATGGTCTTGCGCAGCGCATGGTCATCGCCAACGTTGGTCGCGTCGCGCTCTCCACCGACAACGCGCAAATGCGCCGCCCGGCTACTGTCCTTTGGCAACATGGTATCCCTGCGGTTCGTCGCACCCCCCATGGAAAGCGACGATAGGTGGAACGCCTTAATAATGCGTGAGGTAAGCCTAGATTGCCAGGAGTTAAAGGATCGTTAACCGTTAACCACGGTTACGACATCTGGCGGCGGTGGCTTAGCATCGCGGACGGGGCAGCGCCTCGAACATCCGCATCTCGCCGCCAAGCACGAACTCGCCATAATCGAGGCTGATGGCTCCGGCGATGCCATTGTCATAAAGCTGGAGGCGGATTTCGTAGGTGGGAACATCACCAAGGCCCGTGGCCGGGAAAAAAGCCATCTGCACCGGCCACATGGCTTCCGCGTGCGGGAGCGGTGGCGTCGTCGCGGCCGGCACCTTGCGGGCCCCTGTCAGCGCACTGACCACATAGGGCCCATCATCGTCGCCGCCATCGAACAGCCGCGCCACAAACTGGGGCTGTCCGGCCAGGGACCGGTCGATCACCGCCGCCAGATGCGCCATCGGGAAATACGTGCCAGACCCGAGATCGAGGCTGCGGCGCTCGGGGTCGGTATAGCGCACCCGGCCGCCGCGCCCGCGGCCCTCCAGCCTGGCCTCGCCCTTCGTCTCGCTGCTCAGCTGCCCGTCGTTATAGGTGCGAAGGCGGAACCCGTAGCGCAGGCCGTCCTTGCTTTCCCAACTGGTGAAGGCGATCGACGTCGTGACGGCGCCTTGCTCCAGTTCACGGCGCATATCGATGCGCTGCTCGAGCAGCCACACCGAGCAGCCGTCCTCGAGGCTGTAGGACATCGCACCGATGACATTGACGATCCCGCTGCCCGGCCGGTTCTGATCGAGCGAGAGGGTATAGAACGCGCGGTGCGGCAACAGCCGCGCGGCCTGGGCCGAACCAGCCACGGCAAGAAGGGCGGCCACGACGGCCCCAAGGGCAACAAGGGGAAACGGGCGCAAGGTCTCTGCCTCCGCATGACGCCGGCCCAGCCCGAAGGAGGCCGCCACTCGGCAAATCCAGCCGGCCTGCCCGGCAAGATTTGATCCCTGCCCGCCAACCGTCTCGGCGATATGCGCTCAAATCATAGACTTTTCAAGTCGCTTGCGGTTGGCACGGCAATTGCACAGTGAACCGTACCGGGCTGCCGCGGATCCAAGCGGCGGCCGTCTTGCCGTGACCAGTTCAGGGATGCCCATGACCCCTCCCCCTTCCTTGCAGGCCGCAACCCCTTCAAGCCTGCCGGCCCCGGCCCGGCCGGTGAACCATATCCTCGACTGGCTCGCCAGGGCCGCCGACGGCCCGACAATCGATCTCGATTCCGAACTGGCCGCCCTTGCCCATCAGATCATTCAGACCCAGCAGGCCAGGATCGCCTATCTCGAGACGCTCTCGAACACCGATGAAACAACCGGCATCTTCAACCGGCGCGGCTTCACCCAGCAGCTCGACCGCCAGCTTGCGGCGGCCCAGCGCTATGGCGAGACCGGGGTGGTCGGGCTGTGCGATCTTGACCAGTTCAAGGCGATCAACGACCGTTTCGGCCATCCGGCCGGCGATCGGGCGCTGCGCTTCGTGGCCGACATCCTGGTCGCCGCGACGCGCCGAACCGATGTCGTTGCGCGCATCGGTGGCGATGAATTCGCCATCATTCTTGCCAATACCAGCGCCCCCCACGGCCGGGCCAGGATCGCGTCGATCGACCGCTGGCTCGCGACATCGCCGCTGGACATCGACGGCATCACCCTGCGGCTGGGGGCAAGCTTCGGCATCACGACCTATCGCGCCGGCATGAATGCCGATGACATCATCCGCCACGCCGATCAGGCCATGTACGAAGCCAAGCGTCACGCCCGCAGCCGCGGCAACGTCATTCCGCTGGCAAGCGCCCGCGCCCTCTAGCCTGCATCGGCAAGGCCGAGACGGACCTCGAATTCGTCGCCGCCGATCCTGCGGCGCGTGAAGCCAAGCGCCTCGGCCAGGGCAAGCATTCTTGGATTGTCGGCCAGGACAATGCCGACGATCTCGTGCATCGCCCGGCCGCGGCAATAGCGCACCATCTTGTCGAGCAAGGCATAACCGAGACCTTTGCCGGTCAGGTCCGAACGCACGATGAGCGCGAACTCGGCCCGGTAATTGTCAGGGTCGGCCACGACGCGAACCACGCCCCAGGTCTCGCCACCAGCCAGCAATTTCCCGGCCGGCATCGCAACAAAGGCCATCTCGCGGTCATAATCGATCTGGGTCAGGCGGGCCATCTGGGTATGATCCAGCGAGCGCACCATACCGAAAAACCGGAAGCGCACATCCGCCGGATCAAGCCTGGAAAAGAACGCCTGATGGGCGGGCTCGTCCTCGGGCCGGATCGGGCGCAGGACCACCGCCTGGCCGTCAGTCAGGGTACGGGTTTCCTCAAGCTCGCGCGGATAGGGCTTGATCGCCAATCGCGAATCGCCCGGCTTTGCGGCCGGCGCCAGGGTGATCCGGGCATCCAGGGCGACAACGCCATGATCGTCGGCCAGCAGCGGATTTATGTCGAGTTCAACGATCTCGGCCAGATCGCAGACCAGCTGGGAAACGGCCACCAGCGTATGGCCGATCGCAGGCAGGTCGGCAGCCGGACGATCGCGGTAGCCGCGCAGCAGCCGGGCGACGCGCGTGCGGTCAACCAGCTGGCGCGCCAGCACGTCGTTAAGGGGCGGCAGGCCCACGGCCTTGTCCGCCACCACCTCGACAGCCGTGCCGCCCTGCCCGAACAGGATGACCGGCCCGAACAGCCGATCCGTCGCCGCGCCGACGATCAGCTCATGGGCGCGCGGCCGGCGCGCCATGCGCTGGACCGTGAACCCGGCAAGCCGGGCGTCGGGCCTGAGCGACGCGACCCGGCTTTGCATCGCTTCGGCCGCCGCGACCACCTCGTCCGCCGATCCCAGGTCAAGCGCCACACCACCGACATCGCTCTTGTGGCTGATGTCGGGCGAAAGGATCTTGAGCGCGACAGGAAACCCCATCGCCATGGCCACAGTCCGGGCCGAGGCCGCATCGCCAACGATGCGCGTTTCCACCACCGGCACGCCATAGGCCGCAAGAACCGCCTTCGCCTCGGGCTCGTTCAGCTGGCGCCGCCCCTCGGCCAGTGCGCGTTGCACGATGGCGGCGGCCAGGGCCCGGTCGGGATTGGCGATCCCGGTTCCGGCCGGCGTTTCAAGAAGCGCCTCCTGGTTGCGCCAATACTCGGTCATGTGCAGAAAGGCGCCCACCGCCTTGTGCGGGGATTCGAAACTGGCGATGCCCGCTTCCTCGAACAGGCGACGCGCCGGCGCAACCCAGTCGGTGCCAAGCCAGCTTGTCAGCACCGCCTTCTTCGATGCCTTGAGCGACGGCACGATCCGGCGCGCGATCTCGGTCGGTGGCGCGATGGCAGTCGGCGCATACATCGCCAGGACCGCATCGACCTCGGGATCGGCCAGCACCACATCAAGCGCGGCGACATAACGATCGGGCTGCGCATCGCCGATGATGTCGATCGGATTGCCACGCGACCAGGTGGCCGGCAACACGGCATCGAGCGCCGCCATCGACGGGGCCGAAAGGGTTGCAAGCCGGCCGCCACCGATGACCAGATCGTCGGTGGCCAGCACGCCTGGCCCGCCGCCATTGGTGACGATGGCAAGCCGATCGCCACCGAACCGCGGGACCCGCGCCAGGGCTTCGACCATGCTGAACAGCGTATCGGTATCATGGACCCGCAGCATGCCCGCGCGGCGGAACGCCGCATCGTAGACATCGTCGGCCCCGGCCAGGGCGCCGGTATGCGAAGCGGCCGCCCGCGCCCCTTCGGCAACCCGTCCGGCCTTGATCACAAGCACCGGCTTGTTGCGCGCCGCGGCCCTGGCCGCCGACATGAACTTGCGCGCCGCGGTCACCGCCTCGATGTAGAGCAGAATTGCGCGCGTCTCGGGATCGGAAGCCAGGTAGTCGATCGTATCGCCGAAATCGACATCGGCGCTGTCGCCAAGCGAGACGAAATGCGAGAAGCCGATCTTTCTCGATTTCGCCCAATCGAGAACCTCGGTGCACAGCGCACCGGACTGGGACACAAAGGCAATCTTGCCGGGCAGCGCCCCGGTGTGAGCGAAGCTGGCATTGAGCCCAAGCCCCGGGACCAGAAGGCCGACACAGTTCGGACCCAGGATGCGGAACGTGCTGGGACGCGCGGCTTCAAGCATGCGGGCCTGGCAGGTCGTGCCATTTTCGTCTTTCAGCCGCGCGAGCCCCGCGGTGATCACCACGGCCGCACGGCTGCCACGCGCCGCCAGGTCGGCGATCAACCCCGGCACCGTGCCGGGCGGCGTGCAGATCACGGCCAGATCGGGCGCGAAAGGCAGGCTTGCCGTATCGCGGTAGGCCAGAACCCCGGCGATCGCTTCGGCGTTCGGATTGACCGGCAGCACCGGCCCCGCAAAGCCGCCCGCGATCAGGTTGCGGATCAGGACCGCGCCAATGCTTCCGGGTCGGTTCGACGCACCGAACACGGCGATCGACCGCGGCTTGAACAGACTGTCAAGGTTGCGAATGCTCATCGTGGGTCAGGCACCAAGGTTCATGGACAATGCGGGACCGGACGCTAAAGTACCCCGGTGACGGTTACGTGGGAGCATAGCGATGACGCAAGCCTTCACCCCGCTTGATTCGATCCCCTGGGAACAGGTTACACCGGAATACGCGCGCCGCAGCCTGATCGGCGAGAAGGGCATGGTCGTCTGGGTCCGGATGCCGGCCGGGGCCTATGCCAAGCCGCATCACCATCCCCATGAACAGATGTTCTGGGTGACCAAGGGGCGCATTGCCATTCGGATCGGCCACGAGCGGCGCGTCTGCGGTCCCGGCGATCTGGCCCTTGTATCGCCGAATGTCGAACACGAGACGCTCTGCGAAGCCGATACCGAGTTCGTGACGTTTCAGGCACCGCCGCGCGCCGACCTGCTGCCCGGCACGGCACCGCCGCCCCATCTGCGCTGACCAGACGGGCTGATCAGAGGGCGGCGACCCAGGCGTCCTTGAAGCCGGCGCGCGCCAGCCGCGCCTTGGCGGCCGCAGCCGAATCGTTCGGTGCCACCGCCACTACGACCCGATAGACGGTGTGCCCATCGGCACGCCCCTTTGCCACCTTGGCGCCCAGGGCCTTGTAGCTGCGCGCCATCTGTTCAGCGCGCGCGCGGTCCGAATGGCTTTGGACCACCACGACTGTCGCGCCATCCGCCGCCGGCGCGCCGATGCGCGGCTTCATGTCCCTTGCCCGATCGGCCATCGCCAGGGCCAGGCCATTCCTGCCGGCAACCGCACCAGCCGCCATGACCGCATGAGCCGCCACCCTGGGCTGGGGCTTGGCACCGGGAACCGGAATCCGGCCCTCGACACCCACCGCCCTGCCGCGTGCCGATGGCAAGACCGCCGGCTGGCGCCCCAGCGATTCGTCGCCTGACACCGAACCATCATTGGCGGCCGGGTCAAGCGATGCCATGGCGATGCCGGGGATCGCCGCAACGGGGTCGCCCTGGTCGCGGCGCGGTTCGGATGGATCGCCGCTTGGATAATCGTAGCTGATGGTGATCCGCCGCCCATCGATCTCGACGGCAGAGACCTCGGCCAGGCTTGGCATCCCGTCGGTTGCGGGGCGGCAGACAGCCTTGCCGTCAACGGCACGGAACAGCTTGCAGTCTTCTTCGGTGACCATCGAGACCGCATGGTCGGTCATCGAACGACCGGTCGATGCGAAACTGACCCCGTCCGCAATCAACCCGGCAATCTGGATGGCGGGGGGGACGGCGCACCCTGTCAGGGTGGTGGCAACGCCGAGTGCCAAAAGGATTCGCATGAAGCCCCCTCTTTGCAAATCGTTAACCATACATGACGGAAGAGATACGAAAAGGAAAGGGGAAAATCGTCCAACGCATTGATTCTGCCTTGTCTTGACGAGGCGGGATGGCCCACGAGCCCTCCAAACGACCCCGGACGGCGACCCCAGACCCGGTGCGCCCAAGCCCCCGTGCCCCGGTGCCAGCCCGGTCCGGGAATCAGTCCCGCTGGGCTACCATTTCTGTTTACGATATTTTTCCCTTCATGCCCCAGCAATCAGAACAGGCAGGCAGAAGAGGCAGGACAACGTTTTCACTGCATCGGAGCAGACAAGGAGCGGCAATGGCCAAGAACCCCGTGGCAACGGACACGCCCCGTGAGCCGGCAGGAACCCGAGCCCGCAACCGGCCGAACAACCACACGCCAAAGGACAATACGGGACCGCAGCCCAGCCACGCCCGCCCGGTCGAGGTCCGCCCGGTCGAAGCTGGTGACACCCTGGCCCGGCCGAACGCCCGCACGGCCGAGGCCGATCGGGTCGCCCGGCGCACCAGCACGACCCTCACGGTTCGAAAAATGGCGCTATCGGACCTGCTGGCCAGCAAGAAGAATGGCACCGCCCCGACCGAGCTGCTGAACCAGATCCAGGCCCTGATCGCGGGCGCCTCGCTGGACGAGATGAAAGCGCTGCGGCGAGCCCTGTTCAAGCGGGATGCCGTGACGGCCCCCGGCATGGACCCGGACACCGAACTTCAAGCCGGCTGGCGCGAAGGCCGCTATCCCTACAAGAACCTGCTGTCCCGCAAAAACTACGAGAAACAGAAATACCGTCTCCAGGTCGAGCTTCTGAAACTCCAGGCCTGGGTCAAGGACACGGGCTCGCGCGTCGTCATCGTGTTCGAAGGCCGCGACGCCGCCGGCAAGGGCGGCACCATCAAGCGCTTCATGGAACACCTGAATCCGCGCGGCGCACGCGTCGTGGCCCTGGAAAAGCCGAGCGATGTCGAAGTCGGGCAATGGTATTTCCAGCGCTACATCCAGCACCTGCCCACCCGGGGTGAGATCGTGCTGTTCGACCGCAGCTGGTACAACCGGGCCGGGGTCGAGCATGTGATGGGCTTCTGCTCGAATGGCGAATATGAAGAATTCCTGCGCCAGGCGCCCGAGTTCGAGCGCCAGCTGGTGCGCAGCGGCATCCATCTGTTCAAGTTCTGGTTCTCGGTCAGCCGGGACGAGCAGCGCCGCCGCTTCAAGGAACGGCGGGCGCATCCGCTCAAGCAATGGAAGCTGAGCCCCATCGACATGGCGTCCCTCGACAAGTGGGACGAATACACCCGCGCCAAGGAAGCGATGTTCGTCCGCCGCGACACCTCGGACGCGCCGTGGACGGTGATCAAGTCCGACTGCAAGCGCGCCCGGCTGAATGCCATGCGCTATCTGCTTGCACCGGATCCCCTACGCCAAGAAGGACCTGTCCACCTGGGCGCGGTCGATCCGCTGATCGTCGGACGGCCATCGCTGGTGCCAAGCCTGGGCGACGACCAGCTTGCGGTTACCGGCAGCAACTGAAGACCCGCGCACCGCACGGGCCAGGCCCGGCGTGCGGTCAGCCCTCGGGGGTTGCCTTTGGCGCCGCCTTGATCGGCGGCACCACCCGGATGTGGACCTCTTTCAGCCGTTCGGGCGGAACATCGGCCGGGGCCCCCATCAGCAGGTCTTCGGCCCGCTGTGGTTCATTGGAAAGGCGATGATCTCGCGGATGTTCGGCTCGTCCAGCCAGCCAGCATCACCATGCGATCGACACCGGGTGCCGAACCGCCGTGGGGGGGTGCTCAAGCTTGAACGCGTTGTACATGCCGCCGAAGCGCGCTTCGACGTCCGCGGCGCTGTAGCCCGCGATCTCGAACGCCTTGACCATCACGTCCGGGCGATGGTTGCGGATGGCCCCCGACGACAGCTCGACGCCGTTGCAGACGATGTCATACTGGAACGCCTTGATGGTCAGCGGGTCCTGGCCAAGCAGCGCGTCCATGCCCCCCTGCGGCATCGAGAACGGATTGTGGCTGAACGCGATGGCACCGGTCTGCGGGTCGCGCTCGTACATCGGGAAATCGACGATCCAGCAGAACCGGAAGCCTTCCCGCTCGATGATGTCAAGCTCGTCGCCGATCCGCGTGCGGGCCAGACCGGCAAACTTTTCCGCATCGGCCTTGGGCGCTGCAGACGAAGAACACGGCATCGCCCGGCTTGGCACCGGAAATCTCGCGGATGCGGCTTGCGCGGTCGGCCTCAAGATTGCGGGCGATCGGACCTTTCGCCTCTTTTTCCTCGAACACGATATAGCCAAGGCCACCAGCCCCCTCGGCACGGGCCCAATCGTTCAGCTTGTCGAAGAAACTGCGCGGCTGCTGGGCCGCGCCCGGCGCCGGAATGGCGCGAACCGTGGAGCCCTTGTCGATCGCGCGGGAGAACAGGCCGAAGCTGCCGCCCCGGAACGCCTCGGTGACATCCGACATGACGATGGGATTGCGCAGGTCCGGCTTGTCGCTGCCGTATTTCAGCATCGCATCGTCATAGGCGATGCGGGGGAACGGCGGCGGCGTGACGGCCCGCGGGCTGGTGCGGCCGAATGCGGCGAATTCGTTGAACACGCCAGCCAGGACCGGCTCGATGGCGGCGAACACGTCGTCCTGGGTGGCAAAGGCCATCTCGAAATCGAGCTGGTAGAATTCGCCGGGCGACCGGTCCGCCCGGGCATCCTCGTCGCGGAAACAGGGCGCGATCTGGAAATAGCCGTTGAATCCCGCCACCATCAGCAGTTGCTTGAACTGCTGTGGCGCCCAGGAGCAGGGCATAGAACTTGCCGGTGAATCCGGCTCGGCACCAGGAAGTCGCGCGCGCCCTCGGCGACGAGGCGGTCAGGATCGGGGTCTGGATCTCGACGAAGCCCTGGTCGATCATCCGGCGCCTGAGACTTGCGATCACCGCGCTTCGCAGCCGGATGTTCCGCTGCATCTTTTCCCGACGCAGATCAAGATAGCGATAGCGAAGGCGGGTTTCCTCGGGAAACTCTGACCGGCGTTGACCGGCATCGGCAGAACCTCGGCCGCCGACTGGATCTCGATCGCCTGGATGACCAGTTCGATCTCGCCGGTGGGAAGCTCGGGATTGACGGTCTCGGCCGACCGCCGCACCACCGGGCCCGTGACCGTGATGACGCTTTCGACACGCAGCGTTTCCGCCACCTTGAAAAGCAGCGCGGTCACGTCGATCACGCGTGGGTGATGCCGACATGGTCGCGCAGGTCGATGAACAGCAGATTGCCGTGGTCGCGCCGGCGATGAACCCATCCCGAAAGCCGAGCCTCGGCGCCGGCATCGGTGGACCGAAGCGCGCCGCATGTATGGGACCGATAGCGATGCATGGCCGATTCCTTTGCAAAATGCGGCGTCAAGACATGGATCAGCCGCTAATGTCAAGCCATGCGGGGGCCGCCGGCCCGGACCATCGACCGTTCCCGGAGCCGTTCACCAATCGGCTCCCCTCGGTTTGACCGATGCTTGCCCGCCGCCCCGCCTATCTATAGGGTCCCGCCCATGCTGGTCATCCGCGACACACCCGCTCTCGCCGACCTCTGCCGCCGACTGGCCGCGGCCGAGTATGTCACCGTCGATACCGAATTCATGCGCGAGCGCACCTACTGGCCAAAACTCTGCCTGGTCAACTGGCCGGGCCCGAGGACGTCGCAATCATCGATACGCTGTCGCCAGATCTCGATCTTGCCGCTGTCCGCGCTTATGGTTAACGAGCATTGCGCCTCAAGGTGTTCCATGCGGCGCGGCAGGAGACCTCGAGATCTTCGTCAGCATCTGGATGGACGCGTGCCCACCCGATCTTCGATACCCAGGTCGCCGCGATGGTGTGCGGGTTCGAATCCGTCGCCGCAACTGGCCGCCAGCTGGCCAATGCCCGCATCGACAAGACATCCCGCTTCACCGACTGGTCGCTGCGGCCCCTGACCGACAAGCAGATGCAGTATGCGCTGGCGGATGTCACCCATTTGCGCACCGCCTACGAGAAGATCGCGAAACGCTTGGAGCAGACCGGCCGCGCCAGCTGGCGCGACCGAGGAAATGGCGGTCCTGACTGGCCCGCGACCTACGATGCCGATCCGCGCAGTGCGTGGCGCGGATCCGCGCCCGCGGCACATCGCCGCGCTTTCTTGCCATCCTGCGCGAGCTTGCCGCCTGGCGCGAAGAGGAAGCCCGCCGCCGCGACATGCCACGCCCGCGCATCCTGCGCGACAGATCGCCTGGTCGAGATCGCCGCCCACCCGCCGGCAACGCCCGAAGCCCTGGCGCGCATGCGCGGGCTTGGCCGCGACATCGCCTTCGGAGTCCGCCGGCCGCCGGGATCATCGCCGCGGTGGAACATCGACCAGGCCGTTCCGGATGCCGAATGTCCCGCCCCCGGATGGCGACGCGAGCCCCTGCCGGGCCGGGCTTGCGCCAGTGGTCGAACTGCTCCGGGTCCTTTTGCGCATGAAGTCCGAGGCCAGCGAGGTTGCACCGCGCCTGATCCGCGAAGCGGCGATGATCTGGAACTGATCGCCGCGTCGGACAACGCCGACGTTGCAGTGCCTGTCGCGGGCGGCGACGCGACATTTTCGGCAGATCCGCCTGGCCTTGAAGCATGGCCGGCTTGCTCTTACGGTCACCGGCCGCAAAGTGCGCCTGGTCGAGACCGCCGCCGCGGAACAGGAAACCAGACCGCGTGACCGGCACCGCTAACCGGCGCCCGCCGATCAGGCGAGGCGCATTTCGGGCCTGAGGCCAAGCGCGCGGGCCAGCGTCCGCAGCCGACGGTTGACGACGGCGCCGTTCAACTCGCACGCCGGACCTTCCAGCACCAGGATGAGCGCGCCGCTCTTGATTTCGAGGCAGCTGCGCGCAAGAAGCCCCATCGCGCCGCCGGACAGCGTGTGGGCCAGGCGCAGGGCCGCGCCCAGCGCAAGGCCTTGGCATGGCGCTCTTTGTCGATCAGGCCGACGATGGCGAAATCGCCTTTGGCAAGATCCGTTCGGCGTTGCCGCCACCCGGGCGAAGACCGCCGACGCCAGGTAGACCCGGTCGTTATGGGTGATCCCGACATGGGGATCTGCACCGTGCGTTCGAACGCCTGGCGGGCGCGAAAATCGGGATGGATGCGCCAGCCAAGATCGCTGAGGAGGCAGGCCGCCTCGCGCAGATTGGCATCGGCCGTCGATTCCTTGGAAAAAGCGACTTGTCCGGTCCGACAGCACCCCGTCGGCTGACGAGGCGCGCGCCGGAACGATCGGCAAAGTCGCGACAGGCGGCAAGCAACGGATCCTCGCTCTTCACGTCATCGGGCAGAAGGCCGAAGAGATATCCTTCGCGCAGCCCGTGAATGGGAAGACCAGCGACTTTTGCACGCCAATCCTGGCAATCAATCGTTCCAGCACCGCGGCGGCATAGGGCAGCAGATCGAGCCTGGCCTCGGGCACGCCTGGAATGCGGGCCAAGGACCGGCGGCCCAGCCCGCGTTGGCGCGGTGAATTCGCGGGCCTGCGATCGGGTCATGGAATAGTGATGCAGAATGCTCAGGGATAGCCGGTCTGGGCGATGTGAATGCGCGCCAGGCTGCGCCACGAGCCGCCGACAGGATAAAGCGTTCCCGAAACCTTGCCAAGCCACGGAATCGGCAAAGGCGTCGTCGATGATCTGCCGCGCGACGTTGAGCGAGCCGCCGGACGCCTCGATCAGGCGCAACGGGCCAAGCGGCAGCGTGGCGGCGGTCGCCGGTCATTCTTGTCCATGGTGACAAGTTCCAGGCTTCCGCCGCGGATATCGCCGGCCAGCCCCTGGGCACCCGGAATACCGGACAGGACCCCAAGGGCCGAATAATGCGCTTCCTCGTCGCCGCCCAGGACGCGGATCGGCACGCCACAGCGCTTTTCGGCCGCGGCCTGAACGCTTCGCCGTCAGCCAGATCGCGCACCGCCGCGGTCGCCAGAATGTCGATCCGCGCCACCTGCATTGCCCGGGCGATGGCCACGAAGCGGGCCAGATTATCAAGCGCCAGCGGAATACCATCCGGGTTCAGGCGGCCTGACCGTTCCACGCCGCGGCCAAGCCGCAGAGCACCTTTTCGTTGAAGATCGTATCGGGCTGCGCGTCGGGCCGTCGAAGACGACCAACCGGATCGAGTTCGACCCGACATCGATCACCGCGACAGGTCCCCCGCCCGAGCCGTCGGTCCGGACCGGCTGGGGGGCAAGATCGGCCGTTCCCTGTTTGCGGCGTTGCTGCGGCTCATCCGGTCAACATCACGCAGTCTTCGCTAGCCGTCACCCAGCACCAGCCGAGGTGCCCCGCCGCGGCGCTGAAGTGCGCGCCCCCGGCCGGACAGGCTCGGGTTGGTCATGAAGTACTCATGGGCCGAGAAGGGACTGCGGCCCGGAACGAGCCGTTCATAGCGCCCATCGGGCAGCAGACGCCAGCTTTGTCTGGTGTCCTTGAGATTGGCGATCATGACCTGCTCAAGCACCTGGCGATGAACGGTCGGGTTCTCGATCGGGACCAGCGCTTCGACCCGCCGATAGAAGTTGCGCGGCATCCAGTCGGCCGACGAGATGAACACCTGCGCTTCGGGCGACGGCAAACCATGGCCGGCGCCAAAGCACACCACCCGCGCATGTTCGAGAAAACGGCCAATGATGCTTTTCACGCGGATGTTGTCGGACAGCCCGGGAACGCCCGGGCGCAGGCAGCAGATGCCGCGCACCACAAGGTCGATCGACACGCCGGCCTGGGAGGCGCGATACAGGCGATCAATGATGTCCGCATCGACCAGGGCGTTAAGCTTCGCCCAGATCTGGGCCGGCCGCCCGGCCCGAGCATGGACGATCTCGTCATCGATCAGCCGGGCAAGCGTGGCATGCAGGTCGATTGGCGCAATGGCGATCTTTTCCAGCCGTTCCGGTGTGGCATAGCCGGTGATGTAGTTGAACAGCCGCGCCGCATCCCGGCACAGGGGCGGGTCGCAGGTGAAGAACGACAGATCCGTATAGATCTTGGCGGTGATCGGGTGATAGTTGCCGGTGCCGAAATGGACATAGGACCTGAGACCGGCGCCCTCGCGACGTACGACCAGCGAGACCTTGGCGTGGGTCTTGAGCTTGATGAAGCCATAGACGACCTGCGCGCCGGCACGCTCGAGGTTGCGCGCCCACTGGATGTTCGCCTCTTCATCAAAACGGGCCTTGAGTTCGACCAGCGCAGTCACGGATTTTCCGGCCTCGGCTGCCTCGATCAAGGCGCGGACAATGGGCGAATCGGGACTGGTCCGGTAAAGGGTCTGCTTGATCGCCACCACCGCCGGGTCGGCCGCCGCCTGGCGGATGAACTGCGCGACGACATCGAAGCTTTCGTAAGGATGGTGGACGATCAGGTCCTTGCTGCGAATAGCGGCAAAGCAGTCGCCGCCATGTTCGCGAATCCGTTCGGGGAAGCGGGGCGCATAAGAGGGGAACAGAAGATCGTCGCGCCCGGCAACAATCAGCTGCTGGGTATCGGCAAGGCCAAGCAGGCCGTCCGGCTCCGAGACTTGCGCCACATCCATGCCCAGCGCCTCGGCCACAAAGCGCTTCAGCCCCGGCCGGGTGCCGGCGATGACCGACAGCCTGATCACATCGCCGCGCCGCCGGCGCTTCAGGGCCGATTCAAACAGGCGCACCAGGTCTTCGGCCTCTTCCTCGATCTCGACCTCGCTGTCGCGAATGATGCGGAACCAGGATTGGGCAATGATGTCGATGTTCGGGAAGACGCGATTAAGGAACAGGCTGACGATCTGCTCGATCGGCAGAAAGCGGATCGCCTCGCCCGGCAGCCGCACGAAACGCCCGATCTGGCCAGGCAGCGGCAGAAGCGCCTGCAGATGCTCGCCCGTGTCCTGCTTGCGCAGTTCGAGCACCATCGCGAAACCCTTGTTCGGGATGAACGGCACCGGATGGGCCGGATCGACGGCAAGCGGCGTCAGGACCGGAAAGATCTGTTCCATGAAATGGGTTTCAAGCCAGGCCCGGTCGCCATCCTCGATCTCGGTCCCGTCAAGCACCGAGATCCCGGCGTCCTTAAGCTCGGCGCGCAAGCGCCGCCAGCAGGTCTGCTGGGCGGCCATCAGGTCCCAGGTCCGCTGCTCGACCGCTTCGAGCTGCAGCTTGGGGGAAAGCCCGTCATCGCTCGGGGTCGTGATCCCGGCATTGACCTGACCTTTCAGGCCAGCCACCCGGACCATGTAGAACTCGTCAAGATTGTCGGCCGAAATCGACAGGAAGCGCAGCCGCTCGAAGAGCGGATGGTCCTTGTTCTGGGCTTCCTCGAGAACCCGCGTATTGAACGCGAGCCAGGACAGCTCGCGATTGATGAACCGCGAGTCATAAGGATGGCCAGGGCCCTGGCCGGCGTCGGCAAAGGCGATGGCCTGATTGCCATCCTTGCTCATGTCACGGTCCTCGTTCGGCTTGCGTTCTGGCGCATTGATCGTGATCATACCCCTGTCCCCATCTCTGCGCTTCAATCCTCGCCTGCCAATGGTTAACGACCGAATATGGCCAACATGAGACCGGCTCTCAGGCGCCTGATCGTGTTCCGCCACGCCAAGGCCGAACGGGGGGCGACCGAGGGCGCCGATTTCGGGCGCCCTCTCGCGCCACGCGGCCGGCGCGATGCGGCAGGGATCGGCCGGGCGCTGGCCGCGCTTGGCCCGGCGCCCGATCTGGTCCTCTGTTCGGCGGCGACACGCGCCAAGGAAACCTGGGCGCTGGCCGGCGGCGCCTTCGAGCCGCGACCCAAGGTCCTGATGCGGCGAGATCTTTATCTGGCCGATGCTGGGGCCGTGCTGGCCGTCATCAAGGAGGCGGGCGGCCATGCCGCCACGCTCGTGGTGGTGGGCCACAATCCTGGCCTGCAGGACCTGTTGCTGGAGCTGATCGGCAGCAGCGATCCGGCCGCCCGCCGCAAGATTGCCGACAAGTTCCCGACCGCCGCCGCAGCGGTGGTGGCGTTCGAGCCCGGGCCATGGTCGGCCCTTCGCCGGGCCAGCGGCCGGCTGGTCCGCCTGCTGACCCCCGGCAGCCTGGCAGACGGGGCGGGGCCCGAAGGCGCCCCCGAAGATACCCCCGAAGATACCTAGGTCCAAAAAGGCTTGGTGCGGGCGAAGCTTTGCCACAGGTCGGCAAAGCGCGCGGTGTCGGCCCTGATCCGGGCCGCACCCCAGCCGAGGGCGATACCGACCGCCCGGTCAAGGGCGGCGGTGTTCTTTCGCCCCCCGGTTACGGATGCCAGAAGCAGGCCAGCGGTGACGCCATCGTTGAGCGAGCCCAACGCGTCCTGCATCGCGGCCAGCCGGCCAAGATAGGTGCGGGCCCGTCCACGGCCGAAAAGATCGGCAAACAGATCGCCCGCGTAGCGCAGCTTCTTGGCCGCAATCCGGACGTCGTGCAATTCGGCGTCGCTCAATTTCTTACGACGCCTGGCAAGCTTGACCAGCTTCTTCCGTCGCGAATCGAGGATGGCGATGGCAAACGGCATGGCCGCAGACGTGCCGTCCGCCTTTTGGCCCGCCTCTTGGCCCGCATCCACCCCATTTCCGGCCCCGCCATTTCCTGCAATCCTGGCACCATCGGCAATCCAGGCATCGGTTTCGAGCCACAGCTGCAGTTGCAGGATCAGCGCCGTATAGCGCGGCGACTGGATCGCCTCGTGGGCGCTGGCATAGGCCTTGTCCCGGAACGACCTGGCGACATCGAGCAATGCCGCAAGGCCGGGCTCGTTCGGCAGGCTTTCTTTGCCGGTCGCACGGTCTCGGCGATCAACACATCCCAGTCGCGCGCCGGCCCCAGGGCGCCCTGGAGCCATTTAAGCTCGCCGCGCAGGGTCGAGCGCGCCGGCGGAACCAGAATCGATGCATAGGCCGATACGATCTCGCGCAGGCGCCGCAACGCCACCCTCATCTGGTGGACGCCTTCGATCGACCCCCGCCAGCACCGCCGCCTCGTTTGCCCGCAGGTGATCGAGGCCGGCCCGCATCGCGGCAACGAAGCTCTGGCCGACCGTTTCCCCGTGCTGCGGCCCGCGCAGCCTGCCCTTGACCGCGCGGTGCCTCGCCGGCCAACAGCCCGTAGCCGCGCGCCGCCTTGGTCCGGCCCTCGAGGCTGAACGGCACCTGCTCGTGGAGCAGCATGGCAAGCTTGAACAGATCCTCGATCCGCCCAGAGCGAAGCTCAAGCTCGGCCTCGCAGATCGGCACCGAGCGTCCGCCGGCCCGGATTTCCCCCTGGTCGACGGCCAGCTCGATTTCCGACGTCCCGACCCGGACGGGCACGGTATGGCGATCGAATTCGGTCACGAAGACGGGCTCAAGCCCCTTGGCAAGGCCCGCCCGCACCAGCCGCGCCCGCAGCGTCTTGTCGCCCAGGCCCTTCAATTCGGGCCGGTCGCCCTGAACATCGGCTTCGTATTCGTGGAAGGCCTGCACCCCTAAGGCGCCATGGCCGGGAAGCTTCAAGGTCTGGATGCGGCGGCGCCCGATGCGGCGAACCCGCAGGGCCATCTCATTGTCCCGAAAGCCGAATCCGGGCGTATCGAAATAGGTGCTGTTAAGCCGCCGGGTCACCGGCGGCCCTGTCCGCAGGGGCCGAAGGGCGGCAAGACGGCGCAGCTTCGCGGCCGCCTTGGGCGACAGCCTCAGCTTGATTTCGTGTTCGACGTACATTCCCGTGGCCCGTCCCTGTCGTGGGGGCGGCCGTTCTCCCTTACCCCGGAGACAAGATGATGACCCAGCACCGGTAAAGGGGTCAATCGCAGGGTCCGAAGGGGAATAGCGGCCCCTGCGGCGGGTTCCATTTGACATTGGAGGCCGATCCCCCCAGATATGGGGTGAAATTCAAAGGCGGAAATGACCTCCGGACATAAAGCTGAACTTGATGACCTTCTCTGACCTCGGCCTTGGCGCCGAGACGCTCCGGGCCGTGCAAGATGCCGGCTACGAAGTCCCGACCCCGATCCAAACCCAGGCAATTCCTCATATCCTTCAGGGCCGCGACGTCTTGGGCTGTGCCCAGACGGGAACCGGCAAGACGGCATCGTTCGCCCTGCCGATGATCGATATCCTGGCTGCCGGCCGTGCCAAGGCGCGCATGCCGCGCTCGCTGATCCTCAGCCCGACCCGGGAACTTGCGGCGCAGATCGCCGAGAATTTCGAGATCTACGGCAAGTACCATCGCCTGACCATGGCGCTGCTGATCGGCGGCGTCTCGTTCGGCGACCAGGAACGGCTGCTCGATCGCGGCGTCGATGTGCTGATCGCGACGCCGGGCCGGTTGATGGACCACTTCGATCGCGGCCGCATCCTGCTCAACGACGTCAAGATCCTGGTCATCGACGAAGCCGATCGGATGCTTGACATGGGTTTCATGCCCGATGTCGAACGGATCGTGTCGGTCCTGCCGCGCATCCGCCAGACGCTGTTCTTCTCGGCCACCATGCCGCCGGAAATCCGAAGGCTGGCCGACGCGTTTCTATCCAACCCGCGCGAGATCACGGTTGCGCCGCCCGCTTCGCCGGCGGCCACCGTGGATCAGGCCATCGCCACCGTAAGCCCGGAGGAAAAGCGCGAGGCGCTGCGACGCCTGATCCGTGCCGAAAACTCGCCGACGGCGCTTGTGTTCTGCAACCGGAAGCGCGATGTCGACGTTCTGACCCGCTCGCTCAAGAAGCATGGCTTCTCGGCCGCGTGCCTGCATGGTGACATGTCGCAGCCGGCACGGACCGAAACGCTGGAGGCGTTCAAGCGCGGCGAGATCAACCTTCTGGTTGCCACCGACGTGGCGGGTCGCGGCATCGACATCGATGACCTGCCCTGCGTGTTCAATTTCGACGTTCCGCATCAGGCCGAGAACTACGTGCATCGGATCGGCCGCACCGGCCGGGCCGGCCGCAAGGGCCGCGCCCTGATGCTGGCCGCGCCCGATGACGGGCCGTTCGTCGCCGAAATCGAAAAGCTGATCGGCCGCCCGATCGCCAGGATCGAGATTCCCGGCATCGAGCAAGCCGAACTCGAGATGGAGCCACGCCGTGGCCGCCGCGGTCGCGGGCCGCGCGCCACGCCGCGCAGCGAAAGCACACCCGGCCCGCGCAGCGAAACCACATCCGGCCCGCAAGGCGAAGCACCCGCCGGCATGCGGCGGGGACGGCGCCGGGAAAGGCCCGCCCCCCGACAGGAACCCGAGGCGATCGCAGCGGCAAAGCCGGCCCCCGCGGCAGCGATTGAGGCCCCGGCCGAACAGATGCCGCCATTGCCGGTCGCGCCGCCCGCGCCCGCCAGGGTCAGCCGATCAAAGGCTGGCGCGATCCGACATCCCTTTGCCGATGGACCGGTGCCGGCCTTCCTGCTGCGCCCGACACGGCCGGCGCGGACGATCGAACTGACCGAGGACGATGTTGCAGACGATGGCGGGGCGCCCGACGAAACGTTGGCCGAGACCGTGGTGCCGGAGCTTGAGCACGAGGTAACAACCCTGCCGCCCCGGGACGCTGCCCCGCTCGATTGAAAGCCGGCCTGCCCTAGCCGTTCCGTTGCCGCATCAGGCGCCGCATCAGGCCAAGCATCAGAAGCGCGCTTCCAAGCAGGATCTGGGCGGCGGGTTCAGGCACCGCCACCACGCGCCCGACGATGTCATCAATAAAGTCCTGATAGATGGTCAGGCGCGTGTCGGCACCAAACTCGCCGAACGAGCTGTTCAGCAGGCCATCCACATCTGACGTCCCGCCGCCAACGAACATCAGGGTAAAGCCATAAGACGCAATTCCGGCGATCAGCCCATCAATGAAGGTGGGACTGCCGGAATCACCACCGCCGGACATGACCTCGTTGGCGCCAAGGCCGAGATCGGCAAGGCCGGCGCCGAGAATGGGATCGAAGAAGCCGAAGCCGTCATTGGCGGCAAGGCCATTGTCGAAATCATACAGCAATTGCCCGTCAGGCACGAAGCCGGCCTGGCCAATGGCGGTCAGGAAAGCGTCGGCCAGATTATCGTACTTGTTCTGGCCACTGCGCTTGATGCCAGCCGACAGGGTTGCGCCGGTGGCCCCCGTGCCACTGGCGCCGAACCCCACCTTGTCACCGATGCCGCCGACATCCGCGACGCCCCGATAGATATCGTAGCGCTGGGCGGCGGCCGGTGCAGCGGCGGAAAGCTCGATGATGGCAATGTCGTTGCCGACGAAAAACTGGCCGTTCCAGCTGGGATGGACGGTGATGGCCGAGCTTAAGACCGTTTCGTCACCGCCAGCGAGCGTGAATTTGGCCGCGACCGATGTCGCGGTCAGGGCGCCGGCGCCGTTCGTCACGCAGTGGGCGGCTGTCACGACATGGCGGCCCGAGCCCAGCAGGGCGCCCGAGCACAGGAATGTGCCATCGGATCGGGTGATGGTAAGGGCGGCAACGCCCGAGAAACCACCAGCCGGCACCTCGTGATTGGCAGGATCGTCGGCCGTCACATAGCGGGTCTGGGCCTGGTAGCTGATTTCGCCGCCGGGAACGGTGCCGATCAGGCCCGCCGTCGCGTCGGTGGCGGCAAGCGCGACAACGATGGCGATCACGGCGGTATACGAACGCCCGTTCTTCACCGTTTCCCCTTTGCGATCGGGTTTCCCGGACCTGGATGGCTGGCCCGGATGGCAGGCATGCAAGATCCATGCCATGGTTAATGGGTTAATGAAAATCAACCGCCTAGAGGGCGGCTCCAAGCCGCGGCGGGGCGATTTGTAAAATTTTCCGACAGCCGTCTGGGTCTGCGCCGCCGGGATCGGGGGCCACCGGGATTAGGGAAAGCGCCGCCACGGCGCCTGGATCGGGCCGGTCTTGCCGCTGACGGGCACTTCAAACGCCTGATTATGGCGCCGCCGCCAGAAACGCCCGGACCTGCGCCAGGAACTGCTCAAGCCGGTCATGATGGACCCAATGGCCGGCGCCTTCGATGTTGCTGGTCTGCACGTTGCGGAAATGGCTGGCCCGCCCGTCGACGACCGGGTCCGTGGCCCAGCTTTCCGTACCCCGGATCAGCAGAACCGGGCAGGTGATTTCGCGCCAGAACGCGACGCTTTCCGCCGTGGTGATCGGATAAGGCGCCCGCACCCGGAAGTAGTTGTCGTACTTCCAGCAGAACGTGCCGTCCTCGTTCCGCACCATGCCGTGCTCGGTCAGATGGCGGGCCTGCTCTTCGGTCAGGCGCGGGTTCTCTTGCCGCATGCGCTGGACCGCTTCCTCGATGTTGGGATAGCGGCGCGGCTGGCGGGCGGCCAGCCCCTTCAGGTTGGCAATCCATTCCTGCCCGCGCTCGATCACCGACTGCTTTTCAAGCTTCTCGACCTCGGCCGGGCGGAACCCCAGCCCCTCGATCACGGCCATGCGCCGCACCGTATCGGGATAGAGCCCCGCATAGCGCAGGCTGACTATGCCGCCATAGGAATGGGCGACAATATTGATGGGGCCAAGCGCCGTCTGGTGCAGAAGCTGATAAAGATCGTAGACATAGTCCCAGACCGTATAAGACCCGCCGACCGCCCACTGGGAATCGCCATGGCCGCGCAGGTCGGGGGCGATGACGTGGTAGTCGCGGGCAAGGTCGCGGGCGACCCAATCCCAGCTTCGGCAATGGTCGCGCCCGCCATGGACCAGGATGACAGGCCGCGCCTGGGGATTGCCCCAATCCACATAGTGCAACCGCAACCGCTGCGAGAAATAGGTCCGCGAGGTGGGACCAAGGCCTGTATTGGGCATGAACGCTGACGCCATCGATCTTGAGGATTACCGCCGCCCCCGGGCCATTCCCGGCCGGAAACGAAGACGCCAGTCTACACGCTGGCGCGGCTGTTGAAAGCCCTTCCCGGCCTGCCGGGAACGGATGCAAAGCGCCACGGCTTCTGTCAAACTCGGCTCGCGCCACGCCGCCCGCGCACGAGCGGCATCAGCCGGGAGATCGTCCATGCTGCCTCGGGCCGTCGGTGACATTCAGGTTTCGCGCGTTGTCGAGATCGAGATCTATCCGCTCGACGCCTTTGCGATGCTGCCCGCCATGACGCCGGAGCAGTTCGCCCGCCACCGGCCCCTGCTGGACCCCTATTACGCGGATTACGCCAACAAGATCCTGCGCCTTTCGATCCATGCCTATGTCGTGCGCACCGCCCACCACACAATCCTGATCGACACCTGCTTCGGCAATCACAAGAACCGGGGCACCGCCTTGTCCAACAACCTGGACACGCCCTGGCTCGACGATCTGAAAAAGGCGGGTGTCACGCCCGAGCAGGTCGACTACGTGCTTTGCACCCACCTGCATGGCGACCATGTCGGATGGAATACCCGTCTTAGCGATGGGCGGTGGGTTCCAACCTTTCCGAATGCCCGCTACGTGTTCACGCGCCTTGATTTCGAGGACCGGCGCACGGTCAAGGACCGGCCGGGCGTTTCCGGTTCATTCGAGGACAGCGTGCTGCCCATTGTCGAGGCTGGACAGGCGGTGCTGGTGGACGATGGCTATCAGATCGACGACCACATCTGGGTCGAGATCACCCCCGGCCATTCGCCCGGCCATGGCTGCATCCACCTGCGCTCGCGCGGGCGGCACGCGATGTTCACCGGCGACATCCTGCATCACCCGATCCAGGTCTACGAGCCGGGGCTTTCAAGCCGCGCCTGCGCGGATCCCTGGCTGGCGACCGCCACCCGGCGGCAGGTTCTTGAACGCCTGGCCGAAACCGATACGCTTCTGCTGCCGGCCCATTTCCGAAGCCCGTCCGGCGGCCTGATCCGCCGGGCCGGCGATGGCTATCGCCTGATCTGGACCGAAGGCTGATACGACGACGCATATCCACCGAGGAGGAATGACGATGAAGGATCAAAAGGTCGGCGATGTCCATGTGGCACGGCTCGTCGAGATGGAAGGGCCGATGTTTCCAGCCACCCTGATGCTGCCGGACTGGAACGACGAGATCCTGAACCGCCATCGCCACTGGATCGAACCCGGCTATTACGATCCTTCCACCCAGAATTTCGTCATCGCCATCCAGAGCCACATCGTTCACACCCGGAAGCACACCATCCTGGTCGATACCTGCGTCGGCAACCACAAGACGCGCAACATCGCGCCGGCCTGGAACAACCTGAACCTGCCGTGGCTTGAAAACCTGAAGGGCAAGGGGGGCGTGCAGCCCGAAGAGGTGGACTTCGTGCTCTGCACGCATCTCCACATCGACCATGTCGGCTGGAACACCAGGCTGCTGAACGGCCGCTGGGTGCCCACGTTCCCCAACGCGAAATACGTCATGTCGCGCACCGACTATGACCACTGGGGCAAGGACAGGCAAAGCTGGGTGATCGACGGCAGCTATGACGACAGCGTGCTGCCGGTCGTGGAAGCGGGCCAGGCGCTGTTCGTCGACGACAAGGGCTTCGCCCTTGATGACGAGGCCTGGGTCGAACCGTCACCCGGCCACACGCCCGGACACCTGAGCCTGCGCGTCAAGTCGAAGGGCATGGGTGCGCTGTTCGTCGGCGATGCGCTGCACCACCCGGTGCAGGTGTATCACCCGGAGCTGCACAACGGCGCCGATGTCGACCCCGATCTTGCGCGCAGAACGCGCAAGGCCATCCTTGAAAGCCTGGCCGATACCAGCCAGCTGATGCTGCCGGCGCATTTCGCGTCACCGTCGGGCGGGCGCGTCAAGGGCGCCGCCAAGGGCTTTACCTGGGAGTGGGCAAAGTAGCGGGCGAACCGGCGCGCCGCCGCTCGTTTGCGCCCCTTCCCTTTTGATGTAGCATGACAGGCGTACACAAGGACAGGCACACACAAGAGCTTGCGCGGTTGTCAAACCGTATCGGCCCGTTTCGTTGCACTTGGCTACCGGCGCAACAGCAGGAGGAAACGATGGTCCGCCTTGAGAACCGAATGCACAGGGGAATCATTTTCACCGTCGGGCTTGCCGCCGGTTTGCTGGCCGGCGGAATGACGGCAATGGCGCAAGCCAACGTGGACGGCCCGGTGGTCGCCTGGAATCTGTCCACCTACACGCCCAGGGGAAATCAGTCCATGGGCCACTCGGACGTCCTGGCCGACAGCCTAAGCGCCCGAACGGGCGGCAAGTTCACGATCAAGATTCACTGGGGTGGAACTCTCTCGCCGCCCAAGGAAACCATCGATGCCCTGAAGATCGGCGCCTTCGAGATGGGCCTCGTCGTGCAGTCGTTCCATCCCGGCAAGATCCCCACCACCAGCGTCTTCGATCTTCCCTTCCTTCAGTTCGGCAACGTGACAAATGCAGTCAGGCTCCAACGAGCCTATTACAATCTGCCGGAAGTGGTGGCCGATGCCGGGCGCTGGAACGCCCGCCTTCTGACGCCGACACTGCTGCCGCCCTACGAGCTGTCGGGCAAGGGCAAGACCCCGGTGCGGATCGACGATCTCAAGGGCCTGCGCATTCGCGCCCCGGGCGGCATGGGCGAGGCGTTGAAGACGATCGGCGTCGTGCCGGTCAATATCGCCTCGCCCGAAATCTACGGCAGCCTGGAGCGCGGCATTCTCGACGGGCTGGTCTTCCCGGCCTATGCGCATGCCTCGTATCGAACCCAGGAGCTTGTCAGCTGGTACACGACCGACATGGAACTCGGCATCCTCGCGGCCTATGTGGCCATCAATACCGATGCCTGGAACGCCCTGCCGGCCCAATACCGGAAGCTGGTGGATGACCTGATCGAACCGAGCGAAGACAAGGCAATCATCGATCTGCTGGCCGCCAACCAGAAGATTATCGATCAGTTCAAGGCGCGGAACCTTGCCCATGTCCAGTTCTCGGCGGCCGACCGTGAAAAGCTGGTCGAGATCGGCGGGCGCCCGGTCTGGAACAAATGGGTGGCCGAATTGAACACAGCCGGCTATCCGGGCCAGAAACTGCTCGATTTCGTGCTCACGGAATCGGCCAAGGGCATGAAAAAGGCAACGAACTGAGCCTGGCCTATACCAGCCAGCTGATGCTGCCGCGCATTTCGCCTCGCCCTCGGGCGGGCGGGTGAAGGGCGCGGCCGGTCAGCTGTTCGATTCAGCCGTTTGATAGCGAGCGTTCGCTGAGGGTAAAAAATCCGCCGCATCGAGGGACCAATCTTATCTAGTTCATTACTATCTTTCCAATCTTCGTGGGCGTGATGTGGCATGCCGACCCAGCCACGGTCAAGAATGGCATGCCGCAAGCGGCGTTTAGCCGGTTGGGCGTTGATTTCGTCAGACGCCAGCCCTTACGATCCTTTCGATCGCCCTGATCGAACACTCCAAAATCCCTGATCCTTCAAAATCCCTGACACCCCAAAATCGAGGAAAGCACGCGTGATGAAGCTTGACGAAAAGCTTGAGCCGATCTTTGCCCAAGTCCTGCATCGCAACCCAGGTGAGGTCGAATTCCACCAGGCCGTCCGGGAAGTGTTGGACAGCCTTGGCGCAGTGGTCGCAAAAAATCCGGCTTATGTGGCGCACGCCCTGATCGAAAGGATCTGCGAGCCCGAGCGCCAGATCATTTTTCGCGTTCCGTGGGTGGACGACAAGGGGCAGGTTCAGATCAATCGTGGATTCCGGGTCGAGTTCAACTCGGCTCTCGGGCCCTATAAGGGGGGGCTGCGATTCCACCCCAGCGTCAACCTTGGCATCGTCAA
The DNA here is from genome assembly GCA_046348645.1 of Alphaproteobacteria bacterium. Taxonomy (GTDB): domain Bacteria; phylum Pseudomonadota; class Alphaproteobacteria; order JAXMDU01; family JAXMDU01; genus JAXMDU01. The sequence goes on along the minus strand of JAXMDU010000006.1, from coordinate 130,931 downwards.
GTTCCTGGGCTTCGAGCAGATCCTGAAGAATGCCCTGACCGGCATGCCGATCGGCGGCGGAAAGGGCGGTTCCGATTTCGATCCGAAGGGACGCTCAGACGGCGAGATCATGCGGTTTTGCCAATCCTTCATGAGCGAACTGTTCCGGCATCTGGGTGAATATACCGATGTGCCGGCCGGCGACATCGGCGTTGGCCAGCGCGAGATCGGGTACATGTTCGGGCAGTACAAGCGGATCACCAATCGCTACGAATCGGGCGTGATTACCGGCAAGGGCCTGATCTGGGGTGGTTCGCAGGTCAGAACGGAAGCCACCGGCTACGGCGCGATCTTCTTTGTCGAGCAGATGCTGCGCACCCGGGACCAAGGCTTTGACGGCAAGCGGGTTGTCGTGTCGGGATCGGGCAATGTCGCGATCTATACGATCGAAAAGGCAATCCAGCGTGGTGGCCATGTCATCGCCTGTTCGGACTCGGGCGGGTATGTCGTCGACACGGCCGGCATCGACCTCAATCTGCTGAAGGAGATCAAGGAAGTGCGCCGGGGACGCATGGCCGATTATGCGAAGGCGCGCGGAGCAAGTGCCCGGTATATCCGAGACGGACGGATCTGGGACGTGCCTTGCGACATCGCAATGCCATCGGCAACCCAGAACGAGCTGAATGGCAAGGACGCCAAGACGCTGGTCAAGAACGGCGTCATCGCGGTGGGCGAAGGGGCAAACATGCCCTGCACGCCCGATGCGGTGCGGGTGTTCATCGAAGCGGGTACCTTGTTTGGCCCCGGCAAGGCGGCCAATGCGGGGGGCGTCGCAACCAGCGCTCTTGAAATGCAGCAGAACGCGTCACGGGATTCGTGGGCCTTTGACGTGACCGAGGAGCGCCTGGCCGCGATCATGCGGGGCATTCACGATCGTTGCGCAGCCACTGCCGAGGAGTACGGGGTGCGGGGCAACTATGTGATTGGCGCGAACATTGCCGGATTCATCCGGGTCGCCGAAGCCATGCGGGCGCTCGGGATTGTCTAGACCATCGCCGGGCCACGGATTGCGGGCATAGAAAGCGGTTCGGCCGGCACGCGCAAACCGCGGCATGGACCACAGCCCCCCGGAGCAGCCGACGCTCCGGGGGGCGATTTGCCGTCGTTATCGGATCTCGACCTATTCGCTCAGCGGCGCCCAGCCCTGATGGTCGAAGTATTTTGGATAGAGGGCGAGGGCCTCGACGATCTTGACGGCGCCATCCTCTTGATGACTTGCGCCTTTCATGTCATCGACCCCATCCAGGATGCTGGCCAATACAACATGAAGCTGTTCGTCGGCTTCCGGGGTCAGCTTGCAGTTCTCGGTAATGAACTGAAGGCGCTGATCGACCTTGCCAGCCAGGGCCGCGAAGTCGCTGGCGGTCAAGGTGCCCCGGTGAATCTGGGGCAGCGCCGCCGCCATATCGTTGCGCAAGTCAGTCATGCCGCGCCGGAGCATGGCGTCCGTCTGCCACTTCGCGCCCTTGTTGAGGACAAGCTCGATCTTGGGGCCAGACTCGCCATGTGAATGGCCCTCGGCTGCCAGCACGCCGCCAGCCGCCCCGACAACCAGGCCCATCGCCAAAATGCTGCCGGTAATCAGTCTTCCTATGGACATTCCTATCTCCTGCCAGGTTTCCTGATGCCCATGTCGCATCAGCATGTCCGGCACGCTGCGCCCCCCACCTTAAGCCCACCTTAAGGCCGCAATCATGTCGGCGAGGCAGGAAACCCGACGGTTATGGCAAGCCCGCGGCCGTCAAGGCCCGTCTCGACCCCTATCGTGGCACCGTGCATTTCAGCCACGCGCGCCACGATCGAAAGCCCGAGACCGCTGCCCTCCTCGCCCGTGCCGAGCTTGCGATAGAACCGGTCGAACACGCGTCGACGCTCGTCCGCCGAGAGGCCAGGCCCATTGTCCGCAACGACCAGCGACACCATTGACTGCGTACGCGTCACCGACACATCAACGGTTCCACCGGTCCCGACGTAGCGGACCGCATTGTCCACCAGGTTGCGGGCCATGACGGCCAGGAAATCCGCATTACCGTTGATGAAGGTGTTGACGGCGCCCGTTTCGGTAAGGCCAAGATCGACGCTTCTTGCCGCCGCCATCGATGCGCTGTCTGAAACGGCGCGCACTGCAATGTCCCTGAGATCGATCCGCATCTGAAACGGCAGCGCTCCCTCGGGCTCCAATCGTGCCAGCACCAGGAGCTGATCGACGAGATGCGCCGCGCGGTCAATTCCCTGCAGCACATTCTTGATCGCATCCCGAACGTCGGCTGGGTTTCGCCCGGCCTGTGCCACTTCCGCATGGGTACGGATGGCCGCCAAGGGCGTCCGCAGTTCGTGCGCTGCGTCGGCCGCAAACCGGCGTTCCCGTTCCTGCATTGCCGTCACCCGTGCAAAAAGGGCATTGAGGGACTGAATCAACGGCCGCGCCTCGCGTGGGATATCATGCTCATCGAGATGGTCCAGCTTGCGGGGATCGCGCCGCTTTACCTCGCGCGCCAACGCCAGCAAAGGGGCCAACCCCCACTTCACTGAAATCCAGATGAGGGCCGCCAGCACGGGAAGGGCAATCCAGACCGGATGGAGCAGATGGCCAACCACGCTGCCGGCCAATTCAGAGCGCGGTGCATAGGGCTCTGCCGCCTGGACCAGGACCCCGTTCGATGGGTCGCGGGTACCGTAAGCGCGCCAGCGCACCCCGTTGACGGACACATCGGAAAAGCCCGTCCCCTCGATGGGGTTCGAGAGATCCGGGAAGTGCGCCGATCGTATGATTTCGCCCGTGGCATCCAGGGCCCGGAAGGCCACGCCGCGACCGCCGACAAACAGCTCGGCATCCGACCCGGCAGCAGCGACATCGGTTTTCCGAAGGAAGGCCTGCAGAAGCTCTGCGGACTGGGCAAGATTGGCGTCCAGAACCTCGTCGATCTTCGCCCGGGCATCGAGATAGGAGAAGAACGCGGTCGCAAGCCAGGCGGTCAGGACGACCGCGAACAGAACGCCGAGCAGACGCGCGCTCAGAGACTTGTTCATCCGTGTTCCTTCGGCACCATATAGCCGGCACCGCGAACCGTGCGAATCAGTTCGGGATACAGCTTGCGACGAAGATGATGGATATAGACCTCGACGACGTTGCTCTCGGTCTCTTCCCCCCAACCGAAGAGCTTGTCTTCGATCTGCGATTTTGACAGCACGCGCCCGGCATTCAGGACCAGTTCCTGAAGGGTTGCGAACTCGCGAGTCGACAGTTCGATGGGGCTGCCGTCAAGCGTGACGCGATGACTGCCAGGTTCCAAGGTGATGCGCCCCAGCCGGATCGTCGGATCGACCATCCCTTTGGCGCGGCGATGAAGCGCCACCAGCCGCGCCTCCAGCTCTGCCAGGGCGAACGGCTTGACGAGGTAGTCATCGGCGCCGCCGTGTAGCCCGCCGACCCGATCCTGGATGGTATCGCGGGCCGTCAGGATCAGCACTGGCACTTTGCTTCCGGATGCCCTCAGCGCCTTCAGAAGGGTCAGCCCATCGACCTTCGGAAGCCCCAAGTCCAGCACGACGACATCGTAGTCCTGCCCGCCCAGCGCGAGTTCTGCCTCTTCGCCATCCTTGGCCCAATCCACAGCGAAGCCCGCTTGGCTGAGCCCCGTACGAACCCCACCCCCAAGGAGCGGATCATCTTCGACGAGCAAAATACGCATTCATACCGGCTTCGTGCCATCCGGATGCGACGTGGCGACAGGGTTCTCGGTCCCACCCTTCGCGGCAAAGCGCTTCTTTCAGACTCTTAGCCCATTCGCGAACGGACCGGCCAGGAAAGTTTCAAGAACAAAGTTTCAAGACCGCGTTTCCCGGGGTCCCGCCCCGAAGCGAAAACGGCGGCCCCTGCCTGGGACCGCCGCCTTCAGCCGCGCACAAGACAAGAGAAGCGTTACGCAGCCTTGCGCCGCCTTGCGACGCCAAGCCCGGCAAGGCCGAGGCCAAGAAGCGCGAGCGTGGCGGGTTCCGGAACGGCCGAGATCGGCGTCTCGATCTCGACGTAGTTGACACCATAGGTGTCCCCGCCAGAGATGCGGAAGTAGGCGATGTCAAAGGTACTGCCATGGTCGATGACCATCGTGCCGCGGCCATTGGGGCCAAGCGTGCCGGTCAGTGTCGTCGATCCGATCAGGTTGAGACCGATATCGTAGACAGAGAGGGTGAGACTGCCTTCGGCGGCGAAGCCCGCCTCGACAAAGACCCGGCTCGTCAGTCCCTGGGCGGTCGTGGTCGCCACCACGATCTGGCCATCGACATCGGTGAGAAGGTCGCAGACGCCACCTCCATTGATGCCACAAATTGCCCCGACTCCGCCACCATCATCGAAGATGCCTTCGACATTGCCGAATGTGTAGTTGACACCCTTGGCGATGAAGGCCGTGCCAACCGCATCCGTCAATGGGCCGAATGGCGGCGTGAATGCAAGGGGTGGAATGACGTCGTTGGCGTCATGGACAAGCGGCGCCGCCGAAACCGGCACTGCCATGGCAAGGGCCATGCCCGCGGTCACGACCGCCGAGATGACCGTCTCTCGAATATTGATCATTGCAATCCCCCGCCTCCCGCGGTCGTTTTGCATGGCAGGCATTCGCCCGCTGCGCCTGCCTTTCGCCAACCAAGGCTATGCAAGAGCCGTGCCAATCAAGGCCGTATCCCGATTTGCCAGGGTCTTATTTGGTTTACGGAACGGCGCCGGCCGCGCACGTGTAAAGCTGGGCAACGGTTAACGGCGCGCGGGCCCGCCGGCGCCGGCCGGCCGCCGCCCATTTCAAATCGCGCGATTTTCGTTAGCGATTATCGGCTAGGATTCCCGCCTCGCGGTTTTCCAGGCATTGCAAGACCAGGCGTTGCAAGATCCGACCATGGCTTCCTACCTTGTCACCGGCGGTTGCGGCTTCATCGGTTCACACCTTGCCGACGCGCTGATCGCGAGCGGCCATCGCGTGCGCATCCTCGACGATCTGTCGACCGGCCGCCGCGAGAACGCCCCGGCTGCGGCCGAGATCATCGTCGGCGATGTCGCCGATGGCGCCACCGTCCGCCGCGCCATGGCGGGCATGAACGGCTGCTTCCATCTGGCCGCCGTTGCATCGGTCGAACGCTCGCGCCTGGAATGGCGCGAGACCAACCGGGTCAATCTGGGCGGCACCATCGAGGTGTTCGATGCCGCCCGCGGCGCAAAGACCGGGGCGCCGATGCCGGTTGTCTATGCCTCGTCAGCCGCCGTCTATGGCGACAACACCGACGTGCCGCTTGCCGAGGGTGCCGTCACGCGGCCGCTTTCCGCCTATGGCGCCGACAAGCTGGGATGCGAACTGCATGCCCGGGTCGCCGATGTGGTGCATGGCGTGCCCAGCACCGGGTTCCGTTTCTTCAACGTCTATGGACCGCGCCAGGATCCCGCCTCGCCCTATTCGGGCGTCATCTCGATCTTTGCCCAGAGGATCAAGCGCGGCGACGAGATCACCATCTTCGGCGACGGCGAACAGTCCCGCGATTTCGTCTATGTCGCCGATGTCGTCGCCGTTCTGCAGGCGACCATGAGCAAAGGCCCCAAGGGCGCCGCCGTCTTCAACCTCTGCACCGGCCGCGAGACCACCGTGATGACGCTGGCCCAAACCCTGGCCGATCTTTCCGGGCGCCCCTTGCGCAAGCGCTTCGAGGCGCCGCGCGCCGGCGACATCCGCCGGTCGCTGGGCAATCCCGCCGCGATGGTCGCGGCGTTCTCGCGGCCGGCCGAGACTGGCCTCGCCGATGGCCTTGGCCGCACGCTCGACTGGATGAAATGACCGCCGCCCAGGCGGCGGTCAGGAAAACATCCGGTCGATATCGGCCTGGGACACACCCTGACCGGCCAGGGCCGGACCGTTGAGAAGGGCCTTGTCGCCCTCGGGCTTGCCGTCCGGAACCTCGGTCTTGGACAGTTCATCCGCGCCCCACAGGGACACGAGCGCCGACACCCGCTCGTCGACGAATTTCATCGACGATACGATCTTCTTGATGCGCTGGCCGGTGATGTCCTGGAACGAACAGGCTTCGAAGGCCAGGTTCACCTGGCCCACGATGTGATCGAGATCGCCCCCCGCCTCGGCCGCAGCCTGCGGACGCACGCGCTCGACGGCCCCCGTCACCTCTTCCAGGGCGGCCAGAACGGTGTTGGTCGCCTCGGCGGTTGCATCGCCGATCGCGTCAAGCTGCGCGGCCATGGTCTCGAAATGATCGACTTCGGCGTTCGGGCGGCGGATCGCTGCCAGTTCGCGTTTCATCCGGCTCAGGCACTCGCAGAGCAGGGCCAGTTCCCGGCGGACATCGATCACTCGGCTTTCCTGGATCACAAGTGCCTCCCCCCGCGACTATCTCCGCCCGCGCCTTGGGGGCGGGCCCCGCCATTGATTGGCCAGACAGGCTAGAGAGGCAGGCTAGAGAGACAGCCTCAAGGGACCGTTAACGCCTGCCGGAGCCGCGAATCCTTTGCATCAGGTGCGGAATTCCGGCATCCTTCGGCCCCGTCGCATCACCCACCTCCCCCCGGCCCCCTCGATGACATTGCCGCGTGCCAAACCAGCGCCGTCCGACTTGTCCCTGCCCCGCGTCCCGATGCCCAAGCCGATCACGCCCGAATTCCTGACCCACACCATGGTGAACGGCATTGCCCTGCACAGCGCCGGCAGTGGCCCGCCGCTTGCCCTTTTTCATGGCGGTTCGGGGTCGTGGCGGCATTTTGCCGCCAATCTGGGCCCCCTGGCCCGCCACTTCCGGGTGATCGCAGTCGACATGCCTGGCCTGGGCGATTCCGCCGATGCCGCGCGCGACATCACGCTTGACGCCTATCTAAGCCGGATGACCGATGCGCTGGACCAGGTCATCGGGCGTGACGCCGAGCTGTCCCTGGTGGGGTTCTCGGTGGGGGGGCTTATGGCGACCGCGATCGCCACCCGCCTTGGCCGGCGCGTGAAGCGGCTCGCCCTTTGCGCGGTGGGCGGCTACTACGATGACGAAATCCTGACGCTCGACCTGCGCGGGCCGCGCCGGGGCATGAGCGATGACGAAATCCGGGCCATCCACCGCCACAACCTGGTTCAGATGATGTTTGCCGATCCGGCCCGCATCGACGACCAGGCGATCGCCCTTCAGCGCGAAAATGTTGAACGCAGCCGTTTCAACACCCGGCTGCTCGGCATGAAGCACCACATCTCGCTGTTCCTGCCCAGGGTCACCTGCCCCGTGATGATGATCTTCGGCGGCCGCGACAACCTGTCCGGCCCGAAGAACATCGGCCCACGGATCGCGCTCTGCCGCAGCCTGAAGCCCGAGGCCGAGCTTCACGTTCTGGCCGATGTCGGCCATTGGGTCTGCTATGAAGGGGCCGACAGGGTCAATCCCCTGCTGCTCCGCTTCCTCACTCAACACTGACGAGCCTGACATGATCCCTCGCCCCCCCGAACCCTCGCATTGGGCCGGCCATCCGGTCGAACGTTTTACCGCGGCCGGCCTGACCGTCCGGGCCGCCGGCCGCGGCCCCACCGCCGTGCTTCTGCATGGCGGCACCGGGTCCTGGAACCACTGGGTCCGCAATGTCGATGCGCTGGCCGCCCATTACCGGGTCGTCATTCCAGACCTGCCCGGCATGGGCGATTCGCCCGCCAGCCTGCCGCGGGATACCGGGCTTGACGAATACCTTGGCTATCTGCTGGCCGCGCTCGACGACGGGCTGGTGCCGAAGGGCGCGCGCTTTCTGGTCAGCGGCTTTTCCTATGGCGGCCTGATGGCGGCCTGCCTGACCAAGCTGCGGGCCGATCAGATCCGCGCCGCGGTGCTGTTCGCGCCCGGCGGGTTCCCGCCCGGCGGATCGCAACGGCCGCCGCTCAAGGGCATTCCGCCCGGACTGTCAGAGGCCGAGATCAACGCGATCAACCGGTTCAACCTGGAAATGCTGCTGATCCATGACCCGTCGCGGATCGACGATGCGACCGTGGCCTCGCAGCGCTGGAACAACGAAAACTCGCGCTTCAATGTGCGGCATATCGGCTATGGCGACCATCTTGGCAACTTTCTGCCGGCGGCGCGCTGCCCCATCCTGGTGCTGACCGGCGAGTTCGACCCACTGCCCCGCCCGTCGGTTGCCGCCCGCATGGATTACATCGCGCGGCTCAATCCGCTGATCCGGGCCGAGGTCGTTCACGACGCCAGCCACTGGATCAACTTCGAGCAGGCTGACCTGGCCAACACCAGGCTTCTTGAATTCTTCGCCAAGGCACCGGCATGAAGGCCCCGGCATGAACGTCGACGATCTTATCGAACCGACCCGCATCGACGGGCTGCCTTTTATCCGCGAGATCCATCGCGGCATCGTCACGCACCGGGCGGGCGATGGCCCGCCCCTGCTGCTGTTCCACGGGGGACGCGGCTGCTGGAACCACTGGATCCGCAACATCGGCCCGCTGGCCAGGCATTTCACGGTCTATGCGCTCGACCTGCCTGGCTTCGGCGAATCGATGCGGGTGCAACGCGACCTGCCGCTTGACGACTATTTCAGCCTGGTCGTGGATGGTGTCCGCGCCATCATGGGCCAGACGCCCTATCGGCTGGCCGGCTTTTCGTTCGGCGGCATGACGGCCGCCAACGTCGCCCAGCGGATGGGGCGCCAGGTCGAACGCCTGTCGTTGCTGGCACCGGCCGGCTGGGGCGGCGACCGCATGGGCGGTGACCTCAAGAGCCTGAAGGGCGCCGTCTCGGCCGAGGATCGCCGTGCCGTCCATCGCCACAACCTGGGCATCGCGCTGCTGGCCAATCCCGTCAACGTGACCGACGAATCGGTGACCCTGCAGACCTACAACATCGAGTCGGCATCGTTCGACAGCGCATCGACATCCGGCCATGTGCGGCTGTTCCCGGCCCTGGCCGACTATCACGGTCCGTTGCAGCTGATCATGGGCACACGCGACATCGTCCAGGTGCCCTCGGTCGAATGGCGGATTGCCAAGGTGCAGGAAACCTTTCCCCGCGTCCGCGTCGACCGCCTGGAAGGCGGCGGGCATTGGGCGCAATACGACTGCGCCGAAGCCTATAACACGGCGCTTATCGCCTTCATGCGCGACAAGACCGCATGATGCCAGAAGATATGATGCCAGAAGACCACGCCCCGCCGCAGATCATCGACGGCCTTGCGGTCCGGTGCCAGACCTATCGCGGCATCGTGGCGCGTTGCGCCGGCCAGGGCGAACCGCTGATCCTGTTTCACGGCGGGCGCGGAAGCTGGAATCACTGGGTGCGCAACATCGGACCGCTGTCCGCGCGCTATTCCGTCTTTGCCCTTGACCTGCCCGGCTTCGGCGAATCGGTGGTGGTGGAACGCACCCTGCCGGTCGATGCCTATATCGACATTCTGGGCGAAGGCGTGGCCGCGATTGCCGGCAACGGCCCGGTCCTGTTCGCCGCATTTTCGTTCGGTGCCATGGTGGCGGCGGGGCTGGCCGCGCGGCTGGGATCGCAGGTCCGCAAGCTTTCGCTCCTTGCCCCGTCGGGCTGGGGCAACGACCGGGCGGTTGGCGAGAGCCGATACAAAAGCCTTAGGGGCACGCGCACCGAAGAGGAACGCCGCGCCGTCCATCGGCACAATCTGGGCGTCGCCCATCTTGCAGACCCTGCCAGCCTGACGGAAGAAGCGGTCTCGCTGCAGATCTACAACATCACCCATTCGACCTATGACAGCGCGAAGGCCGGATCAGAGCCATGCCTGTTCGATTACCTGGCCTTATGCCATGGCCCGATCCAGGTGATCATGGGAACCCGCGACATCATCCAGGCACCGTCCGTCGATGCGCGGATGGCCAGCCTTGCCGAACGGTTCCCGCGGATCCGCTTCGATCGCATCGACGGCGCCGCCCACTGGACCCAGTACGACAAGCCAGCGGCCTATAACCGTGCCTTGCTTGCCTTCCTGGAGTCCAGCCCGTGACCCTGGCCTATGCCCCCCGCGCATCCGCGGGCCTGCCGCTAATCCGGCACGAGCGCACCGCCGGCGGCCTTGCGGTCACCCGCGCCGGGAACGGGCCGCCCCTGGTGGTTCTGCATGGCGGCATGGGGTCCTGGACCCACTGGGTGCGCAACCTGAAGGCGCTGGCCGAACATTTTTCCGTCTACGCCTTCGACCTGCCCGGCTTCGGTGCGTCGGACGATATTTCGTCCGACACGTCGCTTGATGACTATATCGGCCATGTGGTGACCGGGATCGATGCGATTCTTCCGTCGCCGACGCGTTTTGCGGTCGCGGCATTCTCGTTCGGCGGCTTCATCGGCACGGGCGTGCTGGCCCGAATGAACGACCGGATCAAACGCGCCTCGCTCCTGGCGCCCGGCGGCTGGGGCCCGCACAAGGGCGGCGCGGTCCTGGAAATGAAGGCCCGGCGGCGCGACATGACGCCGGCCGAGGTGGACGAGACCATCCGCTACAACCTGTCGGTGATGATGCTTGCGCATCCCGAATCGATCGATGCGGAAACGATGGAGATCCAGCGCCACAACGTCGGCGCGGCCCGGTTCAAGCACAAGCGGATCCGCACCGAGTTCCGCGTCATTGAATTCCTGGCGGCGACCCGCATGCCGCTCCAGCTTCTGTGGGGCGAGCGGGACCGGAATGCGTATCCAAGCTTCTACGACCGCCTGGACAAGGCCCGCGCCGTCAGGCCCGACCTGGAGTTCGCCGTCGTCCCCGACGCCGGCCATTGGGCCCAGTACGAACGCGCGGCCGATTACAACAGGCTGGCGCTCGGCTTTCTCTGCCGCGCCTGACCCGTGCCAGGGCCAGGAACGCCCCGCCAGGGATGCCCTTGCCGGCCCCGGTGTGCGCGGAACGGTCTGGTATTGCCGGCGCCCCGATCGGGTTCTAGTTCGTTTCATCACATTCATTTTTTAACCAGGCATTTTACAACCGAGGAACCATGCAGCGACTGATCGACGGATATCACCGCTTCCGGGCAACCCAATGGCCGGAGCGACGGGCCACGTTCGAGGTTCTGGCGCGACAGGGCCAGTCGCCGCCGTCCCTGGTCATCGCCTGTTCCGACAGCCGCGTCGATCCCGCCATGATCTTCAATGCCGGTCCGGGCGAGATGTTCATTGTCCGCAACGTCGCCAATCTGGTCCCGCCGTCGCAGCCCGACGGTAACGCCCATGCCACCAGCGCGGCGATCGAGTTCGCGGTGCGGGTTCTTGAGGTGTCGGACATCATCGTCATGGGACACGCCATGTGCGGCGGCATCCAGGCCCTTCTCAAGGGCGTACCGCTTGCCGACAACGACTTCCTGAAGCCGTGGATCGAAATCGCCGCCCCGGCCAAGGCCCGGGTGCTGGCCAGCCACCACCATGACCCGCAAACGGCCTGCGAACTGGAAGCCGTGAAGCTTTCGCTCGAGAATCTGATGACCTTTCCGTGGATCGCCCAACGGGTCGGTGCCAAGCGCCTGACGCTGACCGGCGCGACCTTTGACATCCGCTCGGGCGAGCTTGATATCCTGCAGCCTGACGGCACCTTCAAAGCTGTCTGAACCGCCAGCCATGGATCACACCGACGTCGAGATCATCGAACGCGTTCCCGCCTTTCAGGGCTATTTCCGCATCGACCGCTATCGGCTGCGACATCGCCTGCATGCCGGCGGCTGGAGCGAGCCGATGTCGCGCGAAGTCTTCGAGCGCGGGCATGCGGTGTGTGTCCTGCCCTATGATCCCAGGCGCGACGAGGTGGTGCTGATCGAGCAGTTCCGGGTCGGCGCCTATGCGGCCGGCTTTGCACCCTGGCTTATCGAGATCGTGGCCGGCATCATCGATCCCGGCGAAACGGCCGTCGATGTCGCCCATCGCGAGATGCGCGAAGAAGCCGGCCTTGTGATCGAGACCCTGGAGCCGATCTGCCGCTACCTGGTCAGCCCGGGCGGAACTACAGAATCGGTCGAATTGTTCTGCGGCCGGGTCGATGCCTCCACTGCCGGCGGCATATTCGGCCTGGATCAAGAGCACGAGGACATTCGGGTCATGCGGGTGCCGGCAACCGAAGCCCTGAACTGGCTTGCTGCGGGCCGGATCGTCAACGCGGCGGCGGTCATCGCGCTGCAATGGCTGGCCTTGAATCGGGAAAAAATCCGGCTAAAATGGGTAAATTCGAAATAACAACAAAATTTATTGTTGAAATGTGAGGGTCGGGTGCTCTTCCCGAGCCCCGAAAGGCCGGGTGGATGGATATTCGCAACGGATTCATTGATTCCATCGGCAATACACCGCTCATTCGCCTGCGGCGTGCATCCGAGGAGACCGGCTGCACGATCCTGGGCAAGGCCGAATTCCTCAACCCCGGAAGCTCGGTAAAGGACCGGGCCGCGCTTGCCATCGTCAGGGACGCCGAGAGAAAGGGGCTCTTGGCGCCGGGTGGGGTGATCGTCGAAGGGACAGCCGGAAATACCGGGATTGGGCTTGCCCTGGTGGCCAATGCGTGCGGCTACCGCACCGTCATCGTCATGCCCGAGACCCAGAGTCAGGAAAAGAAGGACATGCTGCGGCTCTGCGGCGCCGATCTGCGTCTGGTGCCGGCCGTTCCCTATTCCGATCCCGGCAATTACGTGCGCGTTTCCGAGCGGCTGGCGGCTGAAATCGCCAAATCCGATCCGAAGGGCGCCATCTGGGCGAATCAGTTCGACAACCTTGCCAACCGCCTGGGCCATTGCCTGACCACGGGGCCGGAAATCTGGCGCCAGACCGACGGCACGGTCGATGCGTTCACCTGCTCGGTCGGCACGGGTGGAACCCTGGCCGGGGTCGGGATCGCCCTCAAGGAGTGCAACCCCAAGGTGAAGGTGGTGCTGACCGACCCCATGGGCTCGGCCCTTTACAGTCACTACGCGAATGGCATCCTGAAGGCCGAGGGCAGCTCGATCACCGAGGGAATCGGCCAGGGCCGCATCACCAAGAACCTGGAAGGCGCGCCGATCGACTGGGCCCAGCAGGTCACCGACGAGGAGGCTCTGACCTGCATCTTCGACCTGGCCCAGCATGAGGGCCTTATCCTGGGCGGATCGTCCGGCATCAATGTCGTCGGCGCCATCAAGGTCGCGCGCGAACTGGGACCCGGCCACACGGTTGTCACGGTGCTTTGCGACTATGGCACGCGATACATGAGCAAGCTGTTCAATCCCGCGTTCCTGCGTGAAAAGAAGCTGCCGGTTCCGCACTGGCTTGAGACGCGCTAGCAGGCTGTTGAACATCACTGACGGAAACACGCCCATGACATATACCCATCCCGATTCTCTGGTCGAGACGACGTGGCTCGCGGAACGGCTCGTGGCACCGGATATTCGCATCCTCGATTGTTCGTATTATCTTCCGAACCAGACTGGCGACGCCCGCGCCGATTACAGCGACTGTCACATTCCCGGCGCCCAGTTCTTCGATATCGACGAGATCGCCGACACCGCTTCGCCGCTGCCGCACATGCTGCCCAGCCAGGAGTTGTTCGCAAGCCGCATGCGCAAGATGGGGATCGGCGATGGCAGCAAGATCATCTGCTACGATTCAAAGGGGATGGTTTTTGCCGCGCGCGTGTGGTGGACATTCCGGGTCTTCGGGCATCGGGACGTTGCGATCCTGAATGGCGGATTGCCGAAATGGCTGCGCGAGGGCCGGCCGACCGAGGCGCGTGCGCCTGCCCCGCGCGAGCGCCATTTCACCGCCCGCACCGACAACACCCTGGTCCGCGATTTCGATCAGGTCCGCGCCAATATCGCAAGCCGAACGGCGATCGTGCTTGATGCGCGCGCGCCGGGGCGTTTCCAGGGCCACGAGCCCGAGCCGCGCGCCGGCCTGCGCAGCGGCCACATCCCCGGCAGCGCCAATCTGCCCTATGCCGATCTCTTCGACGCGAAGACCGGAACGATCCTTGCCGCGACAAGCCTGCGAGAGAAATTCATCGCCCATGGCGTGACGCCGGCGCGCCCGGTCATCACCACCTGCGGTTCAGGAATTTCGGCCGCGGCGCTGGCTTTCGCGCTGCACCTGATCGGCCACAAGGACGTGGCCGTCTATGACGGTTCGTGGGCCGAATGGGGAAGCCGGGCCGACGCCCCGATCGACGTCTAGCGCCCGACCCTAGCGGCGGTGCAACCGCCTGGATCGGCGGCGCGGCCGATTCTGGAGGGTCGCAAGCCGCTGCGGGGCGATGATCAGCGCCAGAAGCGCAAGCCCGCCCAGCATCAGGTCCCGGGTATCGATCGCCGGGACGGCCACCGCATCGCGAACGATGACGCTGTCCAGCAGTATGCCGATATTGTCCGTACCGGCATGACTGAACAGGATCCGGTCGCCCGCGCCGCCCACCGTCACCGTGCGAATGACCTGGGTATAGGGATCGGCCGGCGCCTTGACGAAGGTCTCGTCGAGATCGCCGAACGTGACGGTGATCGAATCGCTGGCCCCACCGCGCTGGTTGCCTGAAATCCAGAATTCGAACTCATAGGTGCCGGGTCCGATGACGATCTTGGTCCGCAGATCACCGGCGTTCCCCGTGCTGCCATCCATGTCGACGCATTTTCCGGCCAGGCCCAGGCAGGAAAGCCCAAAGCCGCCTTGCGCGATCAGATCGACCGTACCGTTCAGGACATCCCAGTTCGCGAAACTGCTGTAATTGAGGGTCGAACCGCTGGGTTCGGCGTCGAACTGGTCCTGGAAAACGATCGCCGCATGCGCCGGTCCCGCGACGAGAACCGCGCCCACGAAAAGCGCCGTCATCCACCTCGTGCTCGACCTTGGCATCGCATCCTCCTCAGGAAACGGATCGCTCCTTGGCCCGCCGGGGCAGGCCCTTCCCGTGCCACCACCCTTGCAATCTTCATGCCAGACTGTGACATCCAGCATTTTCAACGGGTTACGGGCTGCCCAGGCGGCGCGGGGCCGGATTCTGTCAAAACCAGCGACGGTTTACGCCCAACAAGTAAATTAATCTTTACAACGGGTTGGCGGTCGCCGCCGCCAGGGCCTGGGCAACGAACGGAACCACCGCCGCCAGGGTCCCGGCCCGATCCTCGTGGTGGGGGATATGCGCCGCATCCGGCAGCACGACGATCTGGGGCGGCGATTTCAGGTCTGCCCGCAGATGCGCGATCAAATGGTCGATCCCGTATTCGTCCTTGGCGCCGAAAATGCCAAGCACCGGACAGCGAATCCGGGCCAGGTCTTCCGGCATCCGCCATGACATGAATTTGTCAGAGATCCAGGTGTGCGCCCAGTTATAGAACGTGGTATCCGCCTTCTCGCCATGGAAGCGCCGCATGATATCGCGCAGCTTGCCGCCCGATTCATAGCGACGAATGATCGCATGCATGCCGTCCAGACAGGCCGGGTTCATGCACACCTGCGGTGCCAGGCCGACGACACCAAGGGCGCGGTCCGGATAGGCGCCCGCAAAGACCAGCGCCATCACCCCGCCGTCGCTGTGCGCGACAAAAAGGGCCCGGCCGACCCCCATGCGATCCAGGACCTGGGGCAGCACATCGCGGCCCTGGTGATGCCGGTAGTCGAGCCCCCATGTCGCCCGCAGCGGGTCAGACTTTCCATACCCCTCGCGATCATAGATCAGGGCGGGAAGGCCGGTGGCGTCGGCCACGGCTTGCGGAAAATCGCCCCACAGTTCGATGCAGCCCAACCCTTCATGCACGAAGACCAGGGTTGGCCGATCGCGGTGGACAGTCCCGAGGATTCTCGCCCGCAGGCGAACGCCATCGACGTCGATGAATTGATCGCTCATGGCCGGCACCATATGCGGCAGGCAGGGTCCAAAACAAGCGGCTGGAGATGCCGCTGGCGCAGCCCCGGCCCGGATGACAAGATGGCGGCCGCTGGCGGCCCGACCCCGCATCGAACCGATCTGGCATCGAACCGACCCGACATCGAACCGCGGACCGCACCATGAAGTCTGGATCATGAAGAAAGATACCCTGATCGTTTCAGCCGGGCGCGATCCGGAAGCCAATCACGGCGTCGTCAACCCGCCCGTGTACCACGCCTCGACCATTCTCTATTCCAGCGTCGCGGCCATGGAGGCTTCGCGCAAGCCCGACTATCGCGGCACCCGCTACGGCCGCTATGGCACGCCGACGACGTTCGCCCTGGAAGACGCGGTGGCGGCGCTGGAAGGCGGAGCGCGCGGCGTTGCCACCGGTTCCGGGCTCGCGGCAATCGTCGCGGCGCTGGCGGCCTTCGTGAAGTCGGGCGATCACATTCTGATGGTCGATTCGGCCTATGGGCCGGCGCGGCGCACCTGCGACAAGCTTCTGGGCCGCTTCGGGGTCGAGACCACCTATTACGATCCCTGTCTTGGCGCCGGCATCGCCACGCTGATCAGACCCAATACCCGCGTCGTCTATACGGAATCGCCGGGCTCGCTGACCTTCGAGGTGCAGGATATCCCGGCGATCGCCAAGGTCGCGCATGCCCACGGCGCCATGGTTCTGATGGACAACAGCTGGGGCACGCCGGTCTATTTCGCGCCCTTCGCGCATGGGGTGGATGTGTCGATCCAGGCCGCGACCAAATACATCGTCGGCCATTCCGATGCGATGATGGGAACCATCACCGCCACCGCCGAGGCTTTTCCGGCGGTCGAGGCAAGCGCACGCGAATTCGGCGCCGCCCCGGGGCCGGATGACTGCTATCTGGCGCTCCGGGGACTGCGCACCCTTGCGGTACGGCTGGCCCGCCACCAGGAAACCGGGCTGTTGCTGGCGCGTTGGCTGCAAACGCGGCCCGAGGTGAAACGGGTCCTGCACCCAGCCCTTCCCGGCGACCCGGGACACACGCTTTGGAGACGCGATTTCACCGGCGCCTGCGGCCTGTTCGGGTTTGTCCTCGACGATGGTTTCGGCAAGGCGGCCGTCACGGCTATGCTGGATGGCATGGAGCATTTCGGCATGGGGGCAAGCTGGGGCGGCTTCGAAAGCCTGATCCTGCCCGCCGATCCAGGCAAGATTCGCACCGCCAATCCGTGGACCGAGCCGGGCGCCGTGATCCGCATCCATGCCGGCCTCGAGGATCCCGCCGACCTGATCGCCGATCTGGAAAAAGGCTTCAACCGGTTGAACGCGGTGCGCGACCGCGCCCAACGCTGACAAGGGGTAAACATGAGTCACATGAAGGCAGTCTGGTACGAACGGCAGGGCGCGGCCCGCGATGTCCTCACGATTGGCGAGATGGCCATTCCAGCGCCCGGCCCGGGCGAAGTGCAGGTCCGGGTCATGGCATCGGGCATCAATCCCGTCGACGTGAAGACACGGGCTGGAACGCGCGGCCCGATGCCGTTCCCGCGCCAGATTCCGCATTTCGATGGGGCTGGCATCATCGAGGCCGTCGGCCGCGGCGTCCGCAAGGACCGGGTCGGCGAACGGGTGTGGCTGCACAGCGCCGCCTATAAGCGGCCGATGGGCACCGCCGCCCAGTACTGCGCCGTGCCGACCGGCTACGCCCTTCCCCTGCCCGAGACCACCAGCTTCGCGGAAGGGGCATGTCTTGGCGTGCCGGCGCTGACGGCCCATCGGGCTGTCCATGTCGGCGGCCCCATTCGCGGCCAGACCATCCTGGTGACGGGCGGCGCGGGTGCCGTGGGCGGCTATGCCATCCAGTTCGCCAAGGACGGCGGCGCCCATGTCATCTCGACCATCAGCAGCGCGGAAAAGGCGGGGCTTGCCCGCTCGTTCGGGGCCGACCACACCATCAACTACAAGACCGAGAACGTGGTCGAGCGGATCATGGAATTGACCAGGGGCGCCGGTGTCGACCGGGTCGTCGAGGTAGAGTTCGGCGGCAATATCCATACCAACCTCGCCATCCTGAAGATGAATGGCAGCATTGCCGCCTATGCGTCGATGGCGGCGCCCGAGCCCAAAATTCCCTATTACGGGTTGCAGATGCGCGGCATCAACATGCACCTTGTCTTCGTCTTCGGCATGCCGGCCGAACCGCTGCGCCGCGCATCGCGCGACGTTTCACGCCTGCTGCAGGCCGGCAAGCTGCATCATTACGTGCCGCATCGCTACCCGCTGGCCGATGCGGTCCGCGCCCACGAAGCGGTCGAGAACGCCGCAACGGGCAATGTCGTGCTCGAGATCGCGTCCTGACCCATGAGCGACGCGCGCGACATCGCGGCCGTTCTGGCGGCGGTGGTTTTCAATGCCGATGGCCTGGTGCCCGCCATCGCCCAGCAGCACGATTCGGGCGAAGTGCTGATGATGGCGTGGATGAGCCGCGAATCGATCACCGAGACGCTTGAGACCGGAATGGTCTGCTACTGGTCGCGATCCCGCCGCCGCCTGTGGCGCAAGGGCGAGACATCGGGCCACGTGCAGACGCTTCGCGAGCTGCGGGTCGATTGCGACGGCGACACGCTGCTTCTGCTTGTCGAACAGACCGGCCCCGCCTGCCACACGGGCGAGCGGGCCTGTTTCTTCCGCGCCGCACGCGGCGGGGTCCTGACCAGGGTCGAGCCGTCCGGCACGCCGCCCCCCTGAGGGCCTCGACAAGCGCCGCGATTCGGGCCTAGCATCATCGGTCTATATGGTTACCGCGTCAACGGCCCGGCGTCAGCCGGGCGGCAGGGAGGAGCCCATGATGACGCGCATCGGATGGCTTGGCGGGATCGCCGCGCTTGCCCTCTGGGGGACCGCCCTCTGGGGGACCACCCAGGCAGCGCCGACCAATTTCAGCTTCACGGGCAACTTCGAATTCGATGACGACGTCGCGGTGTTCGACTTCACGGTCGGGGCGCCGTCCAATGTCGTGCTGCGCACCTATGGCTATGCCGGCGGCACCAACGCGGCAGGCACAAGCTTTGATGCGGGCGGGCTCGACCCGATTCTGAGCCTGTTCAACCTTGGCACCGGCGATTTCATTGCCGGCAATGATGACGGCGGGACCGATGTCGGGACTGATCCGAACACCTTGCAGCAGTTCGACGCGTTCCTTGCCATTGCCCTCGGCCCCGGCAGCTATCGGGTGGCCCTGACCCAATACGACAATTGCCCCATCGGCGCGACCTGCGACGAACCGACGACACGGATTGGCGAGCCCACCTTCACCAGCGAATTCGGCTGCACCAACGGGATCTTCTGCGATAATTCCGGCGTTGACCCGTTCAACAACCGCACGTCGTTCTGGGCGCTCGACATTCTTGGCGTCGAAACCGAGGTCGCGGTCGCCCTATCCGAACCGGCGGGGCTGGCAATTATTGGGATCGGACTGCTTGGTCTTGGCTGGGCGCGGCGGGCGCGACGCTGACGCCACATTCCGCCAGGTGCCATAGTGCTGGGCGCCGTCGTGCCGATGCCATAATGCCGGACGCCATAGTGCGGCCCCATGAAATCGGCTAGAAAAGGGTTCCCTCGCCCGATTTCTCGAACTGCCTGCCGATCATGAAACTGTTGCTGCTGGCCACCGGAGCAATGACGCTCCAGCAGGTCTTTTCCACCATCAGCGCCAACGCCCTTTCGGTCATCGCGCCGGCGGTGGCCGCCGGGCTTGGCGTCAGCCCAGCCCTGATCGGGCCATTCTCGGCCATCGTCTATGGCACGTCCATGCTGGGCGGGCTGAGCTGCGGCAGCGCGATCCGCCGTCATGGCGGCCTTCGGATGAGCCAGGTCGGGCTGCTCATGTGCGCCTCGGGCCTGATGCTGGCGGGGCTCGGGATCTTGCCACTTCTCACCATCGCCGCTGCCTTGGTCGGCGTGCAATATGGCATCGGAACGCCGGCAAGCTCGCAGATCCTCACACGCTACGCGCCACCCAGGCTTGCGCCCCTGATCTTTTCCGTGAAACAGACCGGCGTGCCGCTGGGCCACGCGTTGGCCGGCTTCATGCTGCCCTTTCTTGTCGCACAGATCGATTGGCGTGGCGCTCTGTTCGTCACCGGCATCCTGTGCGTGGCCGTGATGGTCGGGCTTGAGCCCTTGCGGGCCGAATTCGACAAGCACCGTGAAGGCCGTGCCGCACCGCCGTTTTCCCTGGGCGCGATCTTCGCCAATCTGCGCGAGTTGATGGCGCAGCGCGCCTTGCGCGATCTGGCCTGGTGTGCGATGGCCTATGTCGGCATCCAGACCAGCTTCGTGACGTTCTTCGTCACCTATCTGGTGGACGGCCTTGCCATCACCCTTCAGGATGCCGGCGGCATCTTCGCCATTTCGCTGGCGATCGCCGCCGGGGCGCGCATCTTCTGGGGCTGGCTGAGCGGCATAACCTCGGCCCGGCCGGTTCTTGCCGTCATCGGCTTCGGGGCCGTCGCATCGGCCGTGGCGGTCGGGCTTTACGATCGCGACTGGTCGCACCTGGCCATTGCCATCGCCGCGACCGGCACGACCGTGACGGCCGTCGGGTGGCATGGCGTCGTCCTGGCCGAGATCGCCCGGCTGTCACCGCCGGAAAAGGTGGCGCCGCGGACCGGCGGGCTGCTTGGCTTCGGCTCGATCGCCCAGGTCACGTTCCCGATGATCGTATCGGGCCTTTATGGACTGACCGGCGATTACGGGACCGGATTCTTCGTCATCGCGATCCCGTCCCTGATCGCCACCATCAACATCCTGCGACCGCTGCCGCGCGACCTGGCGCCACCCAACCCGCCGGCCTAGGATTTGATGCCGGACTCCTGTTGCGACTCCTGTTGCGGTCCCCCGGCCCGGTTGGGCAAGATACCCGTCAACCCAGTCCAAGCAACGCGCGCCATGCGTGGGAGGAAATCATGATCATCGACCGCCGTCATTTGCTGGCCACAGGCTCGGCGCTGGCGTTGTCATCCGCCCTTGCCGGATTCGCCCGCGACGCAAAGGCCCAGGCCGTGGATGTTCTGCAGATCTTCGTGCCCGCAAATCCGGGTGGCGGCTGGGACCAGACGGGCCGCTCGATCGAGCAGGTCATGCGCCAGGAGAAGCTGATCAACACGGCGCAAGTCACCAATGTGGGCGGCGCCGGCGGCGCGGTCGGACTGCCGCAGTTCCTGAACCAGTGGCGCGGGCGGCCCAACGCCCTGATGGTCGCGGGCATGGTGATGGTCGGCTCGCTGATCGCCAACAAGTCGCCGGTGAAGATGACACAAACGGTCCCGATCGCCCGCCTGACCGGGGAATTCCTGGTGGTTGCGGTGCCGGCCGCCTCGCCCTTCAAGACCGCGCGCGATTTTGCCCAGGCGCTCAAGGCCGATACCAGCAAGGTTCCGATCGCCGGCGGCTCGGCCGGCGGGTCCGATCACATCCTGGCCGGCATGATCGCCCGCGCCGTCGGGGCGGAAGCGAAGCAGGTGTCCTATGTGGCCTATTCCGGCGGCGGCCCCGCCCTGGCGGCGCTGATCGGCGCGCAAGTGGCGGCGGGCATTTCCGGCTATGGCGAGTTCTCGGAACAGATCAAGGCGGGCAAGCTGCGCGCTCTGGCCATTTCCGCCGACCAGCGCCAGCCGGGCATCGACGTGCCGACCCTGAAGGAGCAGGGCATCAATGT
Source organism: Alphaproteobacteria bacterium (assembly GCA_046348645.1). Classification (GTDB taxonomy): domain Bacteria; phylum Pseudomonadota; class Alphaproteobacteria; order JAXMDU01; family JAXMDU01; genus JAXMDU01. The sequence goes on along the minus strand of JAXMDU010000006.1, from coordinate 109,349 downwards.
CGAGCTGTTCAACTGGCGCGGCGTCTTTGCGCCGCCCGGCATCACCGACCAGCAGCGGCGCGACATTACGGCCCTGGTCGAGAAGATGGTCGCCTCGGCCAGCTGGAAGGCCGAGTGCGAGAAGCGCGACTGGACGTCGATCCCGTTGATGGGCGATGCCTATGCCACGTTCATCACCGAGGAAATCACCCGCATCGAAGGGATCCTCAAGGAACTCGGTCTCGCCGCCTGATCCGCACCGACGCGGGATCGGGTAAAGCACCGTGACCGACGGCAGGGGCAATCGCGCCGCCATCCCCGAAATCCTGGTCGGGCTTGGCCTGGTTGCCCTTTCCGCCTTCACGCTGTGGCAAAGCTTCGAGATCCCGGTGGCGGCGATCTATGCCAAGGTGGGGCCACGCATCTTCCCCATTCTGGTCGGCGTCGCGATCGGCCTTCTTGCCTGCGCCCTGCTGGCCGTTGCCTGGCGCGGCAGTTGGCGGACAGACGAGGAACGATCAACGCCGGTCGATCGCCGGGCGCTGGCCTGGGTGGCCGCCGGGCTGGCCGCCAATACCATCATCCTTGGGGCGGATACGCCCCGCATCCAGGACCTGGGCATCCATCTGCCGGGGCTTGGCTTCACCGCCGCATCGACGGCGATGTTCGTGCTGGTCGCGCGCGGCTTCGGCAGCCAGCGTATCGCCCGCAACGCCTTGATCGGCGCGACATTCGCATTGGCGGCCTATTTCGGATTCGCGCGGTCGCTTGGCATCAATATCGGTGCCGGGCTGATCGAGCGCGCGCTGGGCGGCTGACGAACAGGGACTAAGGGACGGGGGCTGACGGCACGATGGATGTTCTGGCCGCGCTGCTGCACGGTTTCACGGTCGCGCTGACCCCCGCCAATCTGCTCTGGTGCCTGATCGGCACCACCCTTGGCACCGCGGTCGGCGTGCTGCCGGGCCTTGGCCCCGCGCTGACCATCGCGCTTCTGCTGCCGATCACCTATTCCGTTGGCCCGACATCGGTCTTCATCCTGTTCGCCGGCATCTATTACGGCGCGATGTATGGCGGGTCGACGACATCGATCCTTCTCAACACACCGGGCGAAAGCGCCACGATCGTCACCGCGATCGAAGGCAACCGGATGGCCCGGCGCGGGCGCGCCGGCGCGGCCCTGGCAACGGCCGCCATCGGATCGTTCGTCGCCGGCACCATCGGCACGCTCGGCATTACGTTCCTTGCGCCATCGGTCGTCGACATCGCCCTCATGTTCGGACCGGCCGAATATTTCTCGCTCATGGTTCTTGCCTTCGTGACCGTTTCGGCGGTCCTTGGCAGTTCGGCCCTGCGCGGCATGACCAGCCTTTGTCTTGGCATCTTTCTCGGGCTCATCGGCATCGACCTACAGACCGGCCAGGCCCGTTTCACTCTTGGCATCCCCGAGCTGCTGGACGGCGTCAACGTCATCGTGGTGGCGGTCGGCCTGTTCGCGGTGGGCGAAACGCTCCATGTCGCCTCGCGCCGCCACCGCGACGACACCGCCGTTATCCCGATCAAGGATTCGCTGATGATGTCGGGCGAGGAATGGCGTCGGTCCTGGAAACCCTGGCTGCGCGGCGCCGCGATCGGCTTTCCCATCGGCGCGCTGCCGGCCGGCGGAGCCGAGATCCCGACCTTTCTGTCGTACTGGCTTGAACGGCGGCTGACGAAAAAGCCCGAGGAATTCGGCCATGGCGCCATCGAGGGCGTTGCCGGCCCCGAGGCCGCCAACAACGCATCGGCCGCCGGCGTGCTGGTGCCGATGCTGACCCTTGGCCTGCCGACATCGGCCACCGCCGCCATCATGCTGTCCGCGTTTCAAAGCTATGGCATCAACCCCGGCCCGCTGCTTCTCCAGAACCAGCCCGAGCTGGTCTGGGGCCTGATCGCAAGCCTTTATGTCGGCAACGTCATGCTGCTGGTGTTGAACCTGCCCCTGATCGGGCTTTGGGTGCGCGTCCTGCGCATTCCGCCGCCGCTTCTCTATGCCGGCATCCTGGTGTTTGCGACCATCGGCACCTATGGCATCTCGCAGTCGCCGATCGATCTTGTTCTTCTCTATGCGATGGGCGCGATCGGCCTCGTGATGCGCCGCTTCGATTTCCCGGCCGCGCCGGTCATCATCGGCATGATCCTTGGGCCGATGGCCGAGCAGGAATTCCGTCGCGCCATGACCATTTCGAATGGCGACGCGACGGTGTTCCTCAGTCACCCGATCTCGGCGGCGTTGCTGCTGCTCGCCGGGCTGGCCCTGGTGGCCCCCTGGCTTGCGGCCCTGGTCCGAAAAAAGATCGCCCGAAAAAAGATCAGAGGTGCGAAAACAGTTTAAGGCCGGGCGCCGGCATTTCGGCGCGCAGGATCGTGCCGGTTTCCGACTCGGTGATGAAGAGCGACGTGTTGTCGGGCCCACCATAGGCAAGGTTCGTGACCCGCCGTCCGGTGACCGAGCGGATGCGCCAGGCCGGCTCGCCCCAGCATCAAAGCCCCACACCGAACCAAAGTGCACATGGGCCAGCGACAGCGCACCGGTCGCATCCATGCACATGCCGTCCGGCCCGCCCAGCGACCCCGAAAGCTGCACATAGAGGCCGGCCCGATTGACGCTGCCATCAGGCTGCAACGGGATCCGCCACACCGCGTTGCCCCGGGTGACGGCGACAAAGACCGTCAGTTCGTCCGGCGACAGGGCGATGCCATTCGGGCTTGGCGCGTTGTCGATCAGGCAATCGAGCTGGCCATTGGCACGCAGGCGATAGACGCGTCCGGTTGGATCATTCAGCCCGGACTGGCCCTGATCGGTGAAATAGAGATCGCCACTGCGGGAAAAGACCAGGTCGTTGCAACCCTTGAACCGCTCGCCGTTGCGCCGCGTCAGGAGGGGCTCCATCGTCCCGGTCCTGGGATCGACAACGACGATGCCCCACTTGCAATCGGCGATGAACATGCGCCCGTCCCGGTGAAACGCAAGCCCGTTGGGCTCGCCATCATATTCCGCCACCAGGTCCCAGTCACCCTTGGCGCTGATGCGATAGATCTGGCCGAACGGGATGTTGACGACATGCAGGACACCGGCGCGATCAAAGGCGGGACCTTCCAGGAAGCAATCCAGGTTGGGATATTGCGGCCGATAGCGTGTCCACTCGGTCTGGCGGCCCGGATGGCGGAACTTGTCGGGCATGCGGGAAAAGACAGTTGACTTGATTTCGGGTGGTGGGGCGAACATGGGTCACCTTCTGGTTCGTTTCCTCGGGCGGCGATGATAGATGGCGGCGATTATAGGGACCGCCGAACGTGGGCCGCAATCACGTCCCCGCCCTGGCCCGTCCCCGCCCTGGCCCGACCAGGATTCCGGTCAAGGCCCTGGCGTGAGGGTCTTGTCTTTCGCTACAGTCATGGCCGGCGCCAACGCACGACCAATCCAAGACAAACCAACAGGGGGCAGGCGCATGTCCAGCCGTTTGTTCGCCAGGCTCGCCCAGAAGAAGCCCGCCTTCGGCGCGTGGCACATGACGTCCGGCACCGAGATGGTCGAGATCATGGGCCGCGCCGGCCTGGATTTCGTCTGCGCCGACATGATGGTGGCATCGACCAACTGGGAAAGCGCCGCCCACATTGCGCTCGCCTGTCGTGCCACCGGCATGACACCGATGATTCGCCTTGGCGGCCAGCCCTGGTCCGGCGGCGGCAATTTCGGCTTTGCGGCCGATGTCGAACGGGCGTTCAGCATTGGCTATCAAAGCATCATGATCTCGCTCGCCTCGCCCGAAGAGGTCGAGGCGCTGGTGCGCGCCGCCGCGAAGCGCGCCCATTATCTGACCTGGAACCGGCGCTTTTCGCCACCGGTCGGCGCGGCCGAAAAGGCGCTGGACCAGGAACTGCTGCTGGCCCAGCGCGAGACCCTGGTCTTCCCGATGATCGAAAGCCGCAATGCCTGGGACCGCCTGGACGAGATTCTTGCAGTCAAGGGGTTGCAGGCGGTGATGCTGGGCATGGGCGATCTCTCGCGCGAGCTGCTGGGCAGCGATGCGCTGGTGCCCGGCTACCGACACGCCGATGCCGATTTCATGAAGATCATCGAAACCGCCATGGCGGCCGGCCAGCGGCACAACGTGCCGGTGTTCGCCAATTTCTATACCCGCCGCGACACGCCCGAGGAATTCGTGAAAAAGGCACGCTGGGCCCATGACCTTGGCATGCCGCTCATCTTTCTTGATTTTCCATCGTCGGTCGTGATGGTATTTTACGAAACGATGATCACCCTGATGCGCAAGGAGTTTGGCGAGGCCTGAGCTTTCCGGCAATCCCGTTCGACTGCCCGATCACGAAGCCGTCACGACAATGGAATCGCCGCGCGATTCCGGGGAGGAAACAATGCACGGTTCGAAATTTGCGGCTTTCATCACACTTTCGGCCACCCTGTGGAGCGGCGCCAGCGCCGCGGTCGAACTGTGGCAGGGCTATTCCTATCTGCCCAGCACCGCCAACACCGAGGTCAAGTACCTTGAAGAGACGGCAAAGGCCATCGGCGCCGCCACCAACAACCAGATCCGCATTCGCGTCACGCCGGGCGGCGGGCTTCCCATCAAGGCCGACGATATCGGCCAGGCAATCGCCGATGACGTGATCCAGTATGGCCAGGGCAGCGCCAACATGGTGTCGATGTCGCCCATCAGCGGCCTGGCCCGCGTGCCCGGCCTCTATGCCAACATGGACGAGTACCGAAAAGCGGCCGAAATCCTGACGCCCTACATCAAGCGCGAGCTTGAAGCGAAAGGCATCGTCTTTCTCGGCCAGTACGACTATCCCGAGCAGACCCTGTTCGGCGCGACCGACAAGCTGCAAAGCATCGCCGACATGAAGGGCATGAAGGTCCGCATTTCGACGCCAAGTCAGGCGGCGGTGATCAGCGCCCTGGGCGGCGTCCCCATCACCATCGCCACCCCCGAGGTGGCCCCCGCCCTGCAACAGGGCCGCGTCGATGCCGTCGTTACCGCCAATGCCGGCGGCGGCCGCATCTGGATCGACATGCTGAAAGTCAATTACCGGCTGGTCATCAATTATTCCTACGGCATGTTCCTGGTGAACAAGAAGCGCTTCGACGCGCTGCCAGCCGACCAGAAGGCGGCGGTCGCCAGACTCTCGGCCGAGGGGGCCGTGAACGTGACGCGCGAAATGGTCGGCCAGGAAACGAACCTGATGGACAGCTTCGCCAAGGACAAGGGCTTGAAAATCGCCCAGGCCTCGGCCGCCGACATCAAGGAAGTCGTGCGCGTGTCAGCCCCGATCTGGGAAGACGAGGCCCGCAAGGCCGGGCCCGACGGCCTTAAGGTGCTGGCCGAGATTCGCAAAGTGCTCGGCAAATAGCGGCCCCCCAGGTCATCAGGCCCCAGCTATCAGGTCCCAGGGATTCATTCATGGCTGTTCCGGATCTGTCGGACGAAACGGGCCGAGCCGCAGACGATCCGCCCGTCGATGTGCCGCATCGGGCCGCCCGCCTGTTCCTATCGGCCGTCGATGGACTGAGCGGGCTTGGCCTTTTCCTCGCCGCGATCACGGTTCTTGCCCTGATCGGCCTGATCACCGCCGAGCTGGTGCTGGTCCACCTGTTTCAGCAATCGCTGCTGTTCGTCGATGACGTGGCCGGGCAGCTGGTCGCGATCTTTGCGTTTCTCGCCATCGCCTATTGCCTGCGCGAAGGCACCCTGATCCGCGTCGAGGTCTTCTACAATCGGCTGAATGCCCTCTGGCGGCCCATCGTCGATATCGTCTTTTCCCTGGCCAGCCTGCTGTTCGCCGGCATCATCGAGCAGCACCTGATCCGGCTTGTCCTGAGCTCGCACCGCTATGGCGTTCGGACCCTGTCAGCGCTCGAAATGCCGCTCTGGATTCCCCAGCTTGTCCTGCCGATCGGCGGCGGGGTGCTGATCCTTGCCATCCTTGCCGAGATTGTCCGCGACAGCTATCGACTGCGCACCGCCCTTAACGGCCGAAGCGAGGCCAAGTGAGCTGGAAACAAGTGAGCTGGGAATGAGCTGGGAAATCGAACTTTTCCTGTTTCTTTTCATGCTGCTTGGCCTGCTCTTGATCGGCATGTGGGTGCCGTTCGCCATTGGCATCGGCGGGCTTGCCGCCCTCTATTTCAACTTCGGCCTGTCGTCGTTTTCGGCCCTCGGGCTCATCACCTGGGGCACGCTCAACAGCTTTACCCTGGTGGCGATCCCCCTGTTCATCTTCATGGCCGAAATTCTGGCCCGCAGCGGCGTAAGCGACGTGTTCTTTCGCGGCCTGTCGCATCTGGTCCGCCGCCTGCCCGGCGGGCTGCTGCAGACCAACATCGCCGGCTGCGCCCTGTTCGCCGCCATCAGCGGATCGAGCGTGGCGACCGCCGCCACCATCGGCACGGTGTCCTGGCCCCACCTCAGGGACCGGGGCTACGACGAAAAGATGGCCTGCGGTTCGCTGGCGGCGGGTGGCACGCTTGGCATTCTCATTCCGCCCAGCATCACCATGATCATCTACGGCACCCTGACCGAGGTTTCGATCGCCAAGCTCTTCATGGCGGGCGTTCTGCCCGGCATCGGCCTTGCCATCGTCTTCATGATCTTCATCTGGATCCGCTGCGCCATCACGCCGGGTCTCGCGCCACGCGAATTGGCCGGTGGCGATGGCAGCGGAATGCTGATCTCGCTCCTGCGATTGATGCCATTCCTTGGCCTGATCGGCGCGGTCCTAGGCGGCATCTACACCGGGCTGACCACCCCCACCGAAGCCGCCGGTCTCGGCAGCACCCTTGCCATTCTCATCTGCATCGGTGCGGGCAAGTTCAATTACAGGGTGCTGAGGGATTCGCTGATCGCCACCGTCAAGCCGAGCGCGACGCTCCTGTTCATCGTTCTCGCGGCGTTCATTTTTGCCTATGCGGTGGAAACGGCGGGGATCGGCGATTCGCTCAAGGAGTTTGTGCACCACCTGAATCTTGGGCCGACCGGGTTCCTTCTTTGCCTGATCGCGATCTACGCCCTGCTCGGCTGCATTCTGGATGGCGCCGGCATGGTGATCCTGACGGTGCCGCTGTTTTTTCCACTCCTCGCGGATTACGGCATCAACCCGATCTGGTTCGGAATCTTCCTGGTCATCATGGTCGAATTCGGCATGTTGACACCGCCCTTCGGCATCAACCTGTTCGTGGTCAAGGCAATCACCGGCCGGACAATGGCAACCGTGGTCTATGGCTGCATACCCTATTACGGGCTGATGCTGGGCTGGGTCGCCCTGCTGATGGCGTTCCCGGATATCGTTCTCTGGTTGCCGGCCCGCATGTAGGGGTTTCATGCGGCCAGGATTCGCGCCACCTCGTCCAGCGAAACCGGATCGTCCCTGAGCAGCCGCGCGCCGGCCGCCCGTTCCAGGGCGCCGCCATCAAGGCTTAAGGGGTCCTGCGGCCGCAGGCGGCGATCGACGACCAGGCGCGCAAGCAGCATCCGCCGCGCGTCGCCGGTACGGACCGCCATCAGCGCGCCTTCGTGGGCCAGCAGCACCGCCGTCATCACGTGATAGAGCGCGTTAGTCGCCTGGCGCGAGAAGGATTCATTCTCGGGCTTCTTCGCCACCGCGTCGGCAAAGGCGGCCGCACGATCGATCAGGCCACCCAGTTCGCCCCGAAACTGCCCGGGCAGGCCATCGGTGGCGGCAAGCGTTTCCTTGAGCGTGTCGCGCAACGCCTCGTGCGCCCGTTCTTTCAGAACTGCCCGCCCGGCCACGTCAAGCGCGACGATGGACGAGGTTCCCTCCCACAGCACGCCAGCATGGGCATCGCGCACGAGGCGCGCATTCACCCAATCCTCGATGAAGCCGTTGCCGCCCCGCACCTCCATGGCCGCTGTCGCGACCGGGATGTTGTCGCGGCAGGCGCGGAACTTGATGAGCGGCGTCAGGATGCGAAGCCGCTTCTCGGCCGCCTTGTCGCCGGCATTGGCCCTGTCCATGGTTGCCGCCGTCAACAGAAACGCCGAAAGCGCCTGCTCGGTGGGCAGCATGATCTTCATCAGCTGGCGGCGCATGAGCGGATGGGAATCGAGCGTCTTGCCAAAGGCGATACGACCGCGCGCCGCCGCCAGCGCCTCGTTCAGGCAGCGCCGCATCATGGCGGCCGCCCGCACCCCGTGCGAAAGGCGGCTTAGCGTCACCTGATCCATGGTCTGGCGCAGGCCGCGGCCGAGTGTGCCCACCAGATAGCCGATGGCGCCTTCGAAGCGGATTTCGCCGGTTGCCATCGAGCGGGTGCCCATCTTGGGCTTCAGGCGCATGATGCGGTAGCGGTTGCGCGCTCCATCTTCAAGCCGGCGCGGAACCAGGAACAGGCTGAGCCCGCGGCTGCCTTCGGTGACGGTGCCGGTGCGGGCCAGAATCAGGTTCACGGCGCTGTCGGTGTGCGAGCAGAACCACTTGTCGCCATAGATGCGCCAGTTGCCATCCTCGAGGCGGGCCTCGACCTCGAGATGGGCGACATCGGAACCACCGGCCTGTTCGGTCATGAACTGGGAGCCGGTCCACATCTCCTCGCGGGTCAGCGCCGTCATGCGCGGCAGATAGCGGTCGCGCAACGCGGGTTCGGCATAGCGCCCGACCATGAAGGCGGCGGTGTCGCTCAGGCTGATCGGGCACATCAGGCCGAATTCGCCCTGCACGAACAGATACTGCACGGCATATTTGGCAAGCGCGCCAAGCGGCTTCGGCCAGCCGAGCACGCCGCCGCGATGGGCCATGGCATGCAGGCCGAACTCCTCGAAGGCGATCTTTTCCATCTCGCGATAGGCGGGGTGGTATTCGATCCAGTCGTCATCGCGGCCGAAGCGGTCCCGGACATGGAGCACGGGCTCGTTGCGATCGGCGACCCGCGCGAGTTCGTCCAGCCGCCCACCGGCAATCCCGCCGAGGCGCCGCAAGTGCGGCTCGAGATGGGCATGCAGGTTGGGCGCCATGTAATGGGCAAGCAGGATGCGAAAGGCCGGATCGGCATCGTAGAAGTTCGCGCCATGGCAATCCGGCGCGATGTGGCGGTCACCGCCAGCCGATGCCATGCCGCTTCTGCTGTCGATCATGCTGGCCATGCTGGGTCCTCCTGCGAGCGCCCCCGGACGCACCCCGATTCCATATCGCACCCGTGGTTGCTTCACAAACCGGCCCCCCAGCCGGCCTAATTGACAATATCATGTCATTTTGACAAGGTTGCACCATGGCTGCCGGCGCCGGACCGATCACCGACCTGATTGTCGAGACCTTTCGTCTGAACGGGACGCTTCTCGCTGCGGGCGACCGTCTTGTCGCCGATATCGGCCTGACATCCGCCCGCTGGCAGGTCATGGGCGCCATTGCAATGTCGGCCATTCCACTGTCCGTCGCGCAGACGGCACGCAACATGGGTCTCAGCCGCCAGGCCGTGCAGCGCATTGCGAACGCGCTGTCGGCCGAGGACCTGGTTGCGTTTCTGCCTAACCCCCATCATGCCCGGGCCCGGCTTGTCGTCCTGACCAAAAAAGGCAACCGCACCTTCGAGACGGCCATAGGCCGCCAGCGGCCATGGGCATTGACCCTGGCCAGCGGCCTGTCCGAGCGCGAGATCACGACCGCGGTCACGGTTCTGAAGGCGGTCCGCAACCGCCTGGAGCCCCCCTCTGCAATCGAAAGGACGGCATCATGGCCTTGAAGAGCACGCCTGATCGTTACGGCCGGGTTGCGATCGCGATCCACTGGCTGAGCGCGATCCTGATCCTGGGCCTTCTTGCTGCCGGATTCCTGGCGGCCGACAGTCCTAATTCGCAGGCCAAGGCGGCCATTCTCCGCCTCCATGCGCCTGTGGGCATCGCGGTGCTGCTTCTGACCGTGGTGCGCATCGGCTGGTGGCTGTTTGCTGATCGCAAGCCCGCACCCGTCACCGGCACGGCGCGATGGCAAGCCTTGGCCGCCAAGGCCGTCCATGGTCTTCTCTATCTTGCCACGCTCGGCCTTGCCGTGTCTGGCATCGGCCTGATGGCGCTGTCCGGGGCAGGCCAGATCCTATTCGGCGGCGCGCCGGGCCCCCTGCCCGATTTCTGGGACTTCACACCCCGCTACGGCCACGCCATTGCGGCGCGGTTGATGCTGGTCCTGCTGGCCACCCATGTCGGTGCCGCCCTTTATCACCAGTTCATCCGTGGCGACCGCCTGCTGGCGCGCATGGGTCTGGGCCGATAACCGGCTGGCGATAACGGGCTGGTGGGCAAGCCACTAAAGGCCTGCCCCGCCTAAGGTTCCGTTAAGGGTTGGGACGAAGCCGACAGGGCCGGAGGCGCCACAGCCGCCCGGCAATGCTCTGATCAATTTAGCAAAAACACACCGTTTCACGGCTTGTTAAGGCCCACCCGCGAAGAATGATCCTGGTTGCGGTCGCCGCTGCCTGGCGACGGTGCCGATGGTCGGAGCCACTCCCGCAACACCGGCCATGGTTGTCGCATCCAGGGTTGTCGCATGACGCAAAACATTCTCGACGGACGCGGGCTTCACGCCCCCTTGCAGCGGGCCGCTCTCGTCCCGGGCCAGCCCAGCCATGGCACGACGATCGCCGGAGAAAAACCGGCACCGCGTGTGGTGGGCGGCCATGCCGTCTCGCACGATCAGGCGGACCGGAACAAAGCAAAGCCCACCGTCATCGATTATCTGCGCCATGCCCAGGCAAGAAGCGGCCGCCGCCCGATGGACATGGTGCGCGAATATCTTCGCCTGCATCGCGGGCCCGGCAGGATCACCCTGTCCGAATACGTCCAGTACGGCGTCTACGACACGACCCGCTACACCCCGTCCAAGCAAGCAGAATTCCTCACCAACACATTGCACTGGCCCATCACCCATGCCTGTTGCGACATGACCTGGCAGGCAACCACCGAGGACAAGTGGCTGTGTTCGCATATTCTTGCCCGGTCGTCGGTCCAGGTGCCGGCAACCCTGGCGGTCATCGACAAGAGCGGGCGCGCCTATCCCGGCACGCCAAGGATCACGACGGCCGCCGAGCTTCGCGCCTTCATGACTGCGCCTGGCAACCTGCCGCTGTTCGGCAAGGACAATCGCGGCATCTGCAGCCTGGGTGCCTTTCTTGCCCTTGATGCGAATGACGAGGGCATGTTCCTGAAGGGGCGCGGCTGGCTGGGCTATGACGCCTGCATGGACGAATTCGTTGGCACGACACCCTACCTGTTGCAAAGGCTGGTGACCAATCACGCGTTCTTTGATCGCTATGCCGACAACCTGGCCACAGTCCGCGTTTGCATTCTGGTGGCCAAGGATGGCGTCAAGATTCCCTTCGCCGTCCTCAAGCTGCCGTCGCGCGAAAATGTCGCCGACAGCTTCTGGCGCCCCGGCAATTTCGCCTGCGGGCTCGACGTCAAGACCGGCCGAATCAAGACCATCCGCTCCAGGGATCATCTCGGCACGACCGATCACCAGGCGCATCCGCAATCCGGCGCGCCCATCCTTGGCGAAATCGTTCCCACCTGGGACCGGCTGCTGGAGCTGGTGCATCGCTGCGCCCCCATCTTTCAGCCGGTGCGCTACCAGTCGATGGATATTGCCGTCACAAAGGACGGGCCGGTGCTGATCGAGATCAACACCGGCGGCGGGTTCGATCTGCCGCAGCTTGCGACCGGGAAGGGCTTTCTCACTGACGAGGTGCGCGGCTTCTTCCGGGATTGCGGATACCGGAAGATCTGAGGCCGGTGGCGCGCACCGCACATCGCACCCGGCAATCGCGAACGGTATCGGCATCGGAACAGCGATCGATAGACAAAGGGCCCGACCATGTACCATCCATCCACCGAGATCATCCAAGGCCGCAGCGGTCTTGGCAGACGTCGGATCACCCTGGCGCAAGAACCGAAGCCTGCCGTCGCGGGTGGCGGCAAGGAACCCAAGACCGCGCCGGCGCCCAATGTCTATGACGCGGAACCGATCCCCGAGGCGGCGCAAGCCGAGATCCTGGCGCTGCTTGCGAGCGGGGATCTGTTTCGCTACCGGGCCGATTCCGAATCGCCCGTCGCAAGGCTCGAGCGCGAGTTTGCGGCTTTCATGGGCGTGCCCTTCGCGCTGGCGGTCAATTCCTGCTCGTCGGCCCTGTTCCTGTCACTCAAGGCGCTCGGCATCGAGCCGGGCGATCGGGTCCTTATTCCCGCCTTCACCTTCGCCGCCGTTCCATCGTCGGTGGTTCACGGAGGTGGTGTGCCGATCCTCGTCGAGGTCGGCCCAAACTACCGGATCGACATCGACGATTTCAAGGCAAAGCTGACGCCCGCCACCAGGGCTGTGGTCATCAGCCACATGCGCGGCCATACCTCGGACATGGACGCGATCATGGAATTGTGCGACGCCCGCCATATTCCGGTGATCGAGGATGCGGCCCATTCCCTTGGCACCCTGTGGGCAGGCCGGAAGATCGGCACCATCGGCCGGATCGGCTGCTTCTCGTTCCAGTCCTACAAGCTGATGAACGCCGGCGAAGGCGGGATGCTGGTGACCAGCGATCCCGACATCATCGCGCGTGCCGTCATCATGTCGGGCGCCTACGAGCACAACTGGAAGAAGCACCCCGTGGCGCATGACCGCTTCAAGGTCTGGCAGAACCGGCTGCCGCTCTACAACATGCGCATGAACAACCTTTCGGCGGCGGTCGTGCGACCCCAGATCCCGGAGGTGGCGCGCCGGGCCAGGGACGGCCGGGCCAATCATGACTATGTCGCCGCGATCCTGAACGGTTCGGGCTGGTTCCACGTGCCGCCGCCGCTTCCGAAGGAACAGCGGGCGCCCGATTCGATCCAGTTCAACCTGTACGGATTCGACCTCGATGAAGACGCACGGGCCTTCCAAAGGCTGGCGAAGGCCAAGGGTATCGCCGTCGATATCTTCGGCCTTTCCGAGGACAATGCGCGGGCCTTCTGGAACTGGGCATTCATCGGGCCGCAGTCCGACCTGGCACAGACGCGCGCCATGCTGATGCGGGCCTGCGATGTCCGCCTGCCGGCCCGGCTGACGCGCCCTGAACTCGACTTCATCGCCAAGGCTTTGGTCAGCGCCGCCGAGGAGGTCAAAGGGCCGCGCCATCAGGCCAGCGCATCGCCGCGCGCGGCCCTGGCCTAGGCTTCACGGCCCAGGCATTACGGCCCCTGTTTTCAGACCGGAGAAACGGCGAGTGCCGCGCTGGTCAGAATGAACCGCACCGGAATATCGCGAAGTGCCGGCCCGGGACATTCCAGCACCTAGACCGCCGCCATGATAACGTGTGCCTGAATTTTGGCAGCAACCTCGCCGTTGCCATGCCTGTCCGCAATCGCGGATGCGGCATAGCCGGTTGCAGCTTCCAGTTTTCCTGGCCCTCTCGTCTCGATCTCGTTGCGAAGAAGGGTTCCCTGACAATAGGCAACAGCCGGAAGGCGTGGCGAGGATGCTCGGCTTTGTTCGGCTCTTGTCTCGATCACCACATCAGAGAAGCCCGCGCTCTCCAAGTCACTGCGGATCAGTGCTGCATCATGGTAGCCATGCGGTGTTCGTACCAGAAAGCGCGGCGGATCGTCCGGAAACATCCTTGCGAGAGCATTTGTCACATCATCTGCGAATACATTCTCCTCGATGCGATCCCAAACGCTGAATAAGAAAATTCCTCCGGGCTTCAGCACTCGCCTGGCTTCGCGGTAGGCAGATGATCGGTCGGGAAAAAACATCGCGCCGAACTGACAGCAAACAAGATCGAAAACCCCATTTTCAAACGGCAGCGCCAGAGCATCAGCCTGAAGCCATTTGATGCGACCGTCGGGAGGTTGTCGCGAAGCGGCGTAGTCTAGCATCGGCTGGTTAAGGTCGGTTGCGGTATAGCTGGAACCGGCCGGGAGTCTTGGCGCCAGTGCGCGGGGGACAACTCCAGTGCCGGCCGCAGTCTCCAAAACGGCGCCTGGCGACAGGGACGCTGCGCGTTGCGCGAGATCTGCGGCATATGCCTCGAAAATCAACGGTACCATGTAGCGGTCGTAGTTTTCCGGAACCGAGCCGGTGAAAATCTTGTCCGCTTCTAGCATGGCCTTGCACTCTACGCGTTTTATAGATTTTGCATAGATTTGGCCGTTTCACGCCGTTTTCAAGCGGGAGGCATCCAACAGCATATGCGGTTACAGCCGCTGTAGCTGTGCGAAAGCGGCAGTAGAGTAAGGCTGTCAGGCGTCGGTGAAAGCCGAATGCGACCTTGAGAGGGCTGCAATTGACCAAGCAGTCGCCGAAATGCGGCCCGATGCTCGGATCACGGGAACATTGTGTGGTGGGCGGGGCTGCTCCGACCAGAGTGCCCAGTTTTGCTCTGGAATGGTGGAGATATGGCGCGCCCGGCAGGATTCGAACCCGCGACCCCCTGCTTCGAAGGCAGGTGCTCTATCCAGCTGAGCTACAGGCGCCAAGGCGACGGATGACCCGCTTCAACCTACACGGTCGCCGCCACACCTGGAAAGACGCCCGAACGCCAAGGCCTCAGGCCATCTTGGGCAGGAAGCTGTTGGGATCGGCCAGTTCCCACGCCCGTGCCATCCGCCAATCCTTGGTGCCATCCAGAAGCTCGCCCGGCTTCAGAATGGGATACATGTCGGCAAGGCTTGCCACATCGCCCGCCGAGCCGCGCTGATAGAAATGCTCGCGGCGGAAACGGCGCGGATGTTCAAGCCCGGCCGCCGCCGTAAGCTCGGCCAGCGACACCATGGTTGCACGGTGAAAGTTGGCAACCCGCTTGGTCTTGGACGGCACCACCAAGGCCCGCTGGCGATGCCGGTCCTGGGTCGCCACCCCGGTCGGGCAGCGGTCGGTGTGACAGGAAAGCGACTGGATGCAGCCCAGCGCGAACATGAAGGCGCGGGCGGAATTGCACCAGTCCGCCCCCAGCGCAAAGGCCCGCGCCATGTCGAAGGCGGTGGCGATCTTGCCGCTGGCGCCGATCTTGACATGGCGGCGGGCGCCGATACCCAGGATGGCGCTGTGCACAAAGGTCAGACCCTCGCGCAGCGGCTTGCCCAGATGATCGGCGAATTCAAGCGGCGCCGCGCCGGTTCCCCCTTCCTTGCCGTCGACGACAATGAAATCCGGATAGATGCCGGTTTCCAGCATCGCCTTGCAGATGGCCAGGAATTCCCACTCGTGGCCGACACACAGCTTGAACCCGACCGGCTTGCCGCCCGACAGATGACGCAAGCGGCCGATGAATTCCATCATTTCGATCGGCGTCGAAAAGGCGGGATGGCGGGACGGCGACACACAGTCCTGGCCCTGCGGCACGCCACGCGCCGCGGCAATTTCGGCGCTCACCTTGGCGGCCGGCAGCACGCCGCCATGGCCAGGCTTGGCGCCCTGGCTCAGTTTCACTTCGATCATCCGGACCTGATCGAGCGCCGCCGTTTCGGCAAACCGTTCCGGCGAGAAGCTGCCGTCCAGATTGCGGGCGCCGAAATACCCCGAGCCGATCTCCCAGATGATGTCGCCGCCACACTGCCGATGATGGATGCTAAGCCCCCCTTCGCCGGTGTCATGGGCAAAACCGCCGAGGCGCGCGCCGCCGTTCAACGCCAGGATGGCGTTCGCACTGAGCGCGCCGAAGCTCATGGCCGAGATGTTGAGCAGCGATGCCGAATAGGGTTTGCTGCAAGCGGGCCCGCCAACCGTGACACGGAAGGGTTCCGTGGCAACCGGGACCGGCGCGACCGAATGATTCATCCACTGGAAGCCATCGGCATAGACATCCAAGGTGGTGCCGAAGGGGCGCTTGTCGAGGGCGATCTTGGCGCGCTGGTAGACGATGGCCCGCGTGTCGCGGCTGAACGGCGTGCCGTTCTTTTCGTCCTCGAAGAAGTACTGCCGCATTTCGGGGCGGATCTTCTCGAGCATGAAGCGCAGATGGGCAAGGATCGGATAGTTGCGAAGAACCGCGTGCTCGCGCTGCACAAGGTCGCGCACACCGAGCAGGACAAGCGCAACCGCCGCGGCAAAGGTGCCGCGCAGGATCCAGGATTCCGGCCTGTAGGCAAGCGCCACGCCCAGCAGAACCGCCGCCACACCGCTTAGCGACAGCGCCGCAAAACGACCGGACAGAATAAGACTGAATGGCACTGCGTGGTCCCCATTGCGGCTTCGGCCCCCGCGCCGAAGCAGCCCGGGATATTAGGCGGGGATGGTTAACAGCGCCATACCAACAGGACCGGGCCAGGTGGCGCTGGCGGATCGACGCGGCGCGATGGCACGCGTCGCGATGGCCTATTGGCGCGCCCGGCAGGATTCGAACCTGCGACCCACAGCTTAGAAGGCTGTTGCTCTATCCATCTGAGCTACGGGCGCCCGATACGCTGACAGGCTGACAGGCTGACAAACTGACAGGATAACAAACTGACAGGGGCCGACGCGCCGGGTCAAACAGGCCGCGGCGGCCGGTTGAAGTTGTCGGCATAGCTTTTCGGCTTCAGGTACGGTTCGTGCGGCATCTCGACCGTGCAGACGATGCCGTGCTTCGCGGCATAGGCTTCGGCCGCCGCGCGGCTTGGGAACTTGAGCAAAAGCTGCCGGCGCGTGTCGCCGCCGCCGATCCAGCCCATTAGCGGATCCGCCGCCACCCGATCGCTGCGCTCGAATTCAAGCACCCAGAGCTGGGTTTTCGCCCGGCCTGACTGGGTTGCGGTCTTCACGGGGCGGAAAATCCGCGCCTTGCGCGTCGCTGTCATGGTCAATCCATTCCTCGTTCGTCGGCGCCGGTTCCCGTGCCGGCCGGCCCAGGGGTCCGTCCGCATGGTCGGGGTGAGAGGATTCGAACCTCCGGCCCCCTGCTCCCAAAGCAGGTGCTCTACCAGGCTGAGCTACACCCCGGGCACGACCGCCCAAACCTGCGGCGGAACATACGAGCGCACCCGGGCCAGGGCAAGCCGGCCAGGAAGACCCGGGCTGGGGCGCGGTCAGCTCCGCCAGCGCAGGGTCCGGGCCTTGACCGGGTTGGCAAAGGGCCGTCCCTCGTCCCGGGCACGCAAGAATTCGCGCTTGACCTGGGTGTACCATCTGGCCTGGGTATCGGCATCGTCGATCAGCATCAGGTTGGGCCCATAGGCCAGCCCTTCCTGCTGCTTCGCCACCACGTCCCTGTCCTGGCCCAGGAACATGCGCATCAGGTGGCGGGCCACCGGCTTCAGCGGGCCAAGCCAGCCCGGCGTCCAGAACATGCACTGATGGACGATGGTTTCCGTTTCCGTGACCGGCGTGATGGCGGTCAGCCCCACGGCCGAATGGCGATCGCCCTCGATATGCTCGATGCGAAGGCCGGGAAGGCTGTAGGTGATTTCGGTCGTCACCTCGCGCCCCAGCAGCCTGTAAAGCCGGTGCTCGCCCGGCAGCCGGTGACGGGCCATGCGCCAGCCCAGCGGCGCCGGCTCGAAATGCTTGGTCTTTTCCCGAAGCCGGCCTGCATTCTTTTTCCACCACCACGAGGTATGGACGAAGGCCGCGTGGGTGGGGTCCATCAAGCCATAGGCGGCATGATCGGCGCCGCAGGGGAACGGCATCGAAATCGCCACCCGAGGGCTGGCATCGCCCGGGCCAGGCATCAGCGGCACCGGCGGAAGCTCTGCGGCATGGGCAGGGTCGGTCCGCTCTGGCACGAAGACCCAGACCAGCCCCTGGGATTCCCGGCAGGGAAAGGATTGGACCCGGATCCGATCCAGGTTGATCCCTGTCTGACCCGCCGCCAACGACGGAATGGCCGTGCACTGCCCGTCCGGGCCGAAACGCCAGCCATGATAGGAGCAGGAAACTTCGCACCCATCGAACGTGCCATAGGAAAGCGGCATGCCGCGATGCGGGCAGATATCGCGCCAGGCGAAGACCGCACCGTCCCTGGCACGGCCGATCAGCAGCGGTTCGCCCAGGATTTTGCGACGGACAAACCGGCCGGCCGGCAACTCGGCGCCAGTCAGGGCCAGGTACCAGAAATCACGCAGAAAAACTGACGGGCCCGGCATCGACATTTCGGTTCCAGTGGCTGGTTATCAGATTTGCAGCCAGATGGCGACCGTGCCGGCCATTGGCGATTCCCAAACGCCCGAAGCTGCTCTAAACACGCGCGGTATGACAGGTTCCATCGTGATCCATGCTGGCGTTCCGGCGCCTTGCCGCCCATGACCCGGACCATGCCCCGGACCGCCCGGCCGCCAAGCCGCGGGGCGTTGCGTTTTTCCCATCTTGCCCAGGTGCTGGTGGCATGGCCGGCCTATTTCACCCTTCGGCATCTGCCGCTCGAGGTTGCGGAACGTCTTGCCGGCTGGATCGGGCGCAGCCTGGGGCCGCGGGTTGGGGCAAGCCGGCGGGCGGTTCGCAACCTGCGCCTGGTCTTTCCCGCCATGCCAGACAATGAAATCCACCGCATCCTGCGCGCCATGTGGGAGAACTTGGCCCGCATCCCGGTGGATTACATCCATCTCGGCCGCATCTTTGCCGATCCGGCGCGGGTCCAGATCGTCGGCGCCGACATCCTCGAACGCCTGAAGCGATCGGGCCGCGGCGCGATTCTGGTTTCGGGACATGTCGGCAATTGGGAAATGGTGACGCTTGCCGCGCGCCGCCATGGCCTGCGGGTCGTCTCGGTCTACCGACGGTTCAACAATCCGGTGGTGGATTCCTATGTCTATCGCCTGCAGGCGGTAAGCGGCGTCGAAGCCGTGCACAAGGGGCCCCCGGTGCACGGCGCATGATGGAGGCCCTGGCCCAAGGGGCAACCGTCGTGATGCTGGCCGACCAGCGCATGAACAATGGCATTACGGTGCCTTTCTTCGGCATACCCGCCATGACGGCGTCGGCGCTGGCCCGCCTTGCCTTCCGTTTCGATGTGCCGGTCGTGCCGGTGCAGACGGAACGGCTGGCCCCCGCCACCTTCAAGGTGACCGTCGAAGAGCCGCTGGACGTGCCGCGCAGCGGCAACGCCGCGATCGACGAGGCGGCAATGATGACCGCCGTGAACAACCGCATCGAGGCCTGGATCCGCGCCCGCCCCGAGCAATGGCTGTGGCTGCACCGCCGCTGGCCACGCGATGCAAAGCCCGCATCATTCGATTGAGACGCAACCAGCAGACAATCACGTCTTAAGCCCGATCCCGTATCGTGCCGGCGCTCCAACTCGGTTAAGTTGTGACCCATGCACGTCCAGCCGGAATTGACCGCCCTTGTCATCGTCATCCTTGCCGCCTTGGTCTGCGGGCTTGTGATGACGCGAATCAGGCTGCCGGCCGAAATCGGCTACATCCTGGCCGGCGTCGTCTTGGGACCGTCGGGTTTCGCCCTCGTATCCGACCGGGCCGGGATCGATTTCCTGGCCGATCTTGGCGTTCTTCTGCTTCTCTTCCTGATCGGCATGGAGCTCAGCCTGCGCGGCTTTCGCGGTGTCTGGCTGGTGGGTGTCGGCGTTGCCGGCCTGCAGATCGCCGGTTCGGTCGGCCTCATGCTGCTGCTGGCCGATTTTTTCCAGTGGTCGCTGGGCGCCGCCCTGCTGTTCGGCTTCGCGGCCGCGATCAGCAGCACGGCGCTTGCCATCAAGCTGCTTGACGAGCTGAACCTGCTCCGCACCCGGATCGGCCAGGTGGTGGTGGCGGTGCTGATCGCCCAGGACCTGGGCCTGGTGCCGATGATGCTGTCCCTGCGGCTGGTTTCCGGCAACGGCGCCAGCCTGACCGGCATCGTTGCGATCGTGGCGGCTGTCGCCCTGCTGGGCCTGCTGATCTGGTCTCTGAGCCGCACGCGGAGCGTCGAGCTGCCGCTTTCGCGGATGCTTGCCGATAAAGCCGATCTGCGGCCAGCCTATGGCGTGGCCCTCTGTTTCGGGGCGGCTGCGCTTTCGGGGCTGCTTGGCCTGACCGCCGCCTATGGCGCCTTTGTCGCGGGCCTGGTGGTGGGCAACAGCACGATCCGACGGGTGATGCTGGCCAGCGTGCACCCGATCCAAAGCCTGCTGCTGATGGCCTTCTTCCTGTCCATCGGCCTGCTGGTCGACATCGGGTTCATTCGCGCCCATGTCGTTGACGTGCTGCTGATCGTGTTCATCGTCACCCTGCTCAAGACGGCGCTCAACATCGGCATCATCGGCCTGCTGCGCGAGCCCTGGCCGCATGCCTTTATCGCCGGCCTGATTCTGGCCCAGATCGGCGAGTTCACCTTCCTGCTGGGCAAGGCCGGGCGCGATGGCGGCCTGATCAACGCCGACGAACACCAGCTTGTCATCGCGGTCACGGCGCTTACCCTGCTTGTCAGTCCGTTCTGGCTGCTTGCCGCCCGCCGCATGCTGCGGATCGCGCTCCTCAGCATCACGACCTTCAATGACACCTGGCGTTCGCTGAAATCGGGTGGTATCGCGGCGGTGCTGCGCGCATCGCGCGACCCGCAGCCAAGCCCGACCCTGGTTCAGCGCATTTTCGGGCGGCCGGTTACCAGCCTCCGCGGGCTGCGCCGCAGCCACAAGCCGACGGCCGAGGTCTTGCCACCCGACCAAAACGACGGGCCACCCAAAGCCGAATAGACCCCAAGGGGAATCTGGTGTGACGAAGAGTGGCGGAAACCAGGACCCGCCCCTATTCGCCGCGCCGGATGGCCGGATGGACCAAGCGATCGCCCGGCTTGATGCCAAGCCGCGTCGCCGTTCCCGCGTTCACCTCGAGGACGCCTTGAACCGGCCCCCCGGACGGAATGATCGCTTCCGAAAGGGGCACGGTCCGTTCCGCGATCCGCGTCACCCGGCCGCGCGCGTCGAAAAAGATCATGTCGAGGGGCAGGAACGTATTCCTCATCCACATGGTCATCACCCGGGGTGGATCATTGATGAACAGCATGCCGGCATCGGCAGCCATGGCGCGGCGGTACATCAGCCCCTGGGTTTGCTCGTCCGGTGTCTGGGCAAGCTCGATGGTGAAGCGGTGCGACTTGCCATCGGCCGTCACGATGTCGAGGGTCGAGGGGCCCGCCGCCCGCGCGCCCACCGCCAGGATGGCGGCCAGCATCAGGCAGCCGGCCAGGGCAGCGCCTGCGGGGCGCCACAAAATGCGAGAATTACGTTCTAACAAATTGATAAGTATTAATTTAACCATATTTATTAACCTTAAATCTGAGAAGCTCTCACAACGAGGCTGAAATTGCGGAAGCAATCGAGACTCATCGATCGCCTGCGCGGAATCCGGTCCTGCCCGCAGCCTTCCAGCCTTGGCCCGCCGGCATCAAAGACGGCTGATAACGATCTGGTATTGACGCCACATCCATCTCTATAACCAACCGCGATGACGGTGCCCCGCGGGTCGTCAGACGAAAAGGATGGCCTCTTCGGCCTCGCTTGCCAAGGCCCGGCACCTGCCGGGGCCCGGACCTTGCCCTGGTCCTTGCCAACCCATATCCGATCCCGGATAGTGGCGCCGTTCACTCGGGGGAGCCGGCAGTCCGGCTGAGACGCGCGCAAAGGGCGAGCAACCCCTTGAACCTGATCCGGTTCGAACCGGCGTAGGGAGAAGTGGGCGCAGCATGCGCAAATCAACCGACAGTCCTGGGCTTGTCATCCGCGGCGCCCGGCTTGCCTATCTGGGCCAGCCGCTGTTCGATGGCCTCGACCTCGACCTGCCGGGCGGGACCTGGACTTGCCTTTTGGGCCCAAGCGGAGTCGGCAAGACCTCGCTCCTGCGCTTCATCGCCGGCCTTGCCCCGCCCGGCGCCACGGGCAGCGTGGCCCTTACGGACGGAAGCGCCATCGCCGGCCAAGCCGCTTATATGGCCCAGCAGGATCTGCTGCTGCCCTGGCTTTCGGCGACCGGGAACGCCACGCTGGGGGCCAGGCTTCGGGGCGTGCGACCCGACGATGGCGCGGCCCGACAGCTTCTGGCCCGGCTGGGACTTGGCGGCCACGAGGACGCCCTGCCCGCCACCCTGTCCGGCGGCATGCGCCAAAGGGTGGCGCTAGCCCGCACCCTGCTGGAAGACCGGCCGATCTGCCTGCTGGACGAGCCGTTCTCGACCCTGGATGCGATCACTCGCTTCCGCCTGCAGGCAGAAGCGGCCACTGCCCTGGCCGGCCGCACCGTCCTTCTCATCACCCATGACCCGCTCGAGGCCCTGCGGCTTGGGCATACCGTGCTGGTTCTGGCTGGGCGGCCGGCCCGCATCAGCGCCCGGCTGGCCCCGGCCGGCCCGCCGCCCCGCGATATGTCGGACCCGGTCCTGATTGGCCTGCAGGCGCGCCTGTTGGACGAGCTTGCCGCCGCGACGGGGACAATCCCATGAGCCGTCGGCCCGCCCTTGCCAGGGCTGCAATTGCCAAGGCTGCAATTACCAGGGCTGCAATCGTGATGGCGGGGCTGGTTGCGCTCTGGCAGATCGCGGTCACAGCCAGCGACCTGCCGCCTTACATGCTGCCAAGCCCGAAGGCGGTGGCCGCGGCCCTGTCTGCCCATGCCGATACCCTTGCCCATCACGCCGCCCGGACGCTGGCTGAAATCCTGCTTGGCTTCGGGTGCGGCGTCACCTGGGCAGCCTTGGCGCGCTGGTTCTTGCCCATTTCCGCGTGGCGCGCCAATGGCTGCTTCCGGTCCTGGTGGCAAGCCAGGCCATTCCGGTGTTTGCGATCGCCCCGCTTCTCGTGTTGTGGCTGGGTTACGGCATGGCATCGAAGGTGGCCATGGCGACCCTGATCATCTTCTTCCCTGTCACCGCCACCTTTTATGACGGGCTGCGGCGGACCGAGCCCGGCTGGATCGATCTTGCGACGGTCATGGGGGCATCGCCGGCCGGGTCCTGTGGCATCTTCGCGTGCCGGCAGCGCTTCCGGCCTTCGGCTCGGGCCTGCGGGTCGCCGCCGCGGTGGCCCCGATCGGCGCCGTGGTCGGGGAATGGGTCGGGTCCAGTGCCGGCCTGGGCTATCTGATGCTGCACGCCAACGCAAGGATGCAGATCGACGTTCTGTTTGCCGCCCTGCTCGCGCTCGCGACAATGGCGGTCATTCTCTATTTCGCGGTCGACCGAATGGTTCGCTGGCTTCTGGCCTGGGTGCCCGAGTCCACGGAAGCCGGCCTCAGCAGCAAAGGAAGAGATCCACTGATCCGGCGTGGCATGAAACTGTTCGCCATTCTGTTCGCGCCCCTGCTTTTCGCGCCCCTGCTTTTCGCGGCCCTGCCTTTCGCATCGCCTGCCCAGGCGGCGGACAGAATGACCGTCCTGCTCGACTGGTTCGTCAATCCGGATCATGCGCCCTTATTGTCGCGGCCGAGCGGGGCTATTTCCGGGCCCGGGACCTGGAGGTCGAGCTGATCGCCCGCCGACCCGACGGCCCCCAAGCTGGTCGCCGCCGGGCGGCAGATCTTGCCATCACCTATCGGCCCAATCTCCATATCCAGGTGGCCCAAGGCCTGCCGCTTGTTCGCATCGGAACGCTGGTCGCGACGCCGCTCAATACGCTGGTCACACTGGATGGCGGGCCGGTCCGCAGCATCGCCGATCTCAAGGCCGCAAGATCCGGATTTTCGGTGGGCGGATTCGAGGACGCCCTGCTCAAGGCCATGCTGGCCCGCCACGGGCTCGGCCTTGCGGACATCACCCTCGTCAATGTGAATTTTGCCCTGTCGCCCGCCCTGGTCAGCGGCCAGGTCGATGCCGTGATCGGCGCCTTCCGCAACTTCGAGCTCAACCAGCTTGCGCTGCTCGGCCGCCAGGGCCGGGCCTTCTATGTCGAGGAGGAAGGCGTCCCCGCCTATGACGAGCTCGTGCTGGTCGCGAACCGCACATCCGTCACGACCGACCCCGCGCGGTTCCGGCGCTTCATCGATGCCGTCGAGGACGGCACGCGCTACCTGGTCAATCATCCCGATGAAAGCTGGCGGTTATTCATCGCCCGGCATCGCAATCTCGACGACGAGCTGAACCGCCGCGCCTGGCGCGATACCTTGCCGCGCTTCGCCCTGCGGCCAGCGGCGCTGGATTCGGCAAGATACCGGCGGTTTCCCGCCTTCCTTGTCGAACAGGGTTTGATCCCCCGCGTCCTTCCGGTACAAGATTACGCCATCGAGCTTCCCTAACCTGAGCGGGTGTCATGTCGATCAAGTCAATCCTTGTTCACCTTGCCGACGACCGTGCGCACGTCAAGCGACTGGACGTGGGTTTTGAACTGGCTCACCGTTTCGGCGCGCATCTGTCGGCGCTTTATGTGACGACACCCGTATCCATGCCGGCCGCAATCACCGGGCGCGGCGCGTCGCATGCCTATACGGCGCAGGCGCTGGAACACAATCGCGCGACGGCGGCCCGCCTGGAGGTCGAGTTCAACGAACGCTGCCGCCGCCAGGGACTGGCCTGCGAATGGCGCTGCGAAACCGGCGACCATCTGGAATGCCTTGATGTCCATTCGCGCTATGCCGACCTTGCCATCGTGTCACCGGGCAAGAGCAAATCACTCGAAGACCAGATTGCGCTTGTGATGCCCGAGCAACTGCCTCTTACATCAACCTGCCCGGTGCTGATCGTGCCGGATGCCTGGACCGGAAAGACGGTCGGGACCCGCGCCTTGATCAGCTGGAAAAGCACGCGGGAATCAGCCCGCACGGTGCATGGCGCCGTGCCCCTGCTGTCAAAGGCCAACGCCGTCCGCGTCGTCACGGTCGGCGCGGAAGGGGACGATCATCTGCCGGGCGCCGAGATCGCCACGTATCTGGCCCGGCATGGCATCACGGTCGAGGTCGCGGCGCTTGCCGGTCATGATGAACGGGTTGGCGACGTGATCCTGGCCGATGCGAAAGAGTCCGGCGCCGACCTGCTGGTGATGGGCGCCTATGGCCACCACCGCCTGCGCGAACTGGTTTTCGGCGGCACCACCCGTCACATACTTTACCATGCGACCCTGCCCCTGCTGATGATGCACTGACAGCCGGGCCGCGCCTGGATCCGCGATTCGCCGCAGATCCCCCCACATCCCCGCAGATCTGGCCCGCAGATGTGGCGATCACGCGGTCCTGTCAGCCGAAGAAGATCACCGTCACCAGGATGAACAGCGGGATCAGGATCGCGACCGACCACGCCATGTAGCCGAAGAAGGACGGCATGGCGATGCCGCCCTGTTCGGCGATGGCCTTCACCATGAAATTTGGCGCATTGCCGATATACGTATTGGCGCCCATGAAAACCGATCCGGCCGAAATGGCGAGCAGCGTGTTTGCCATGGCGGTGGTCAGCTGGACCGGGTCGCCGCCGGCGGTGTTGAAGAACACCAAATAGGTAGGCGCGTTGTCGAGGAACGACGACAGGCCGCCAGACAACCAGAAATACATCGCATCGATCGGCCGGCCGGACCCGTCCGTCACCATGTTGATGATCCCGGACAGCGCGCCATCCTTGCCTGCCCGCAGGATAGCGATCGCAGGAATGATGGTGATGAAGATGCCGATGAAGAGCTTGGCCACCTCGATGATCGGGCCCCAGCTGAAATCGTTCGCCTGCCGGCTTTCGCCGTTCGTCACCTTGAGCGAGACAAAGGCGATCGCCAGCAGCAGCAGATCGCGCACGACATTCTGCAAATCGATCTCGACGTGGTAAACCGTCATGTGAACATCAGGGTTCCAGACGCCGCTCAACAGTACCGCGCCGACAATGCAGCCGAGCAGCGCAAAGTTGACGCCCCTTCAATTCCAAGCTTCTCGGTCCGTGCCGGTGGGGTGGCTGACTCGCGGCGATAGAGATAGCTGTCGATCGCATAGAACAGCGCCAGCAGGACAACCCCGCAGAACAGGAACAGCGGCATCAGGTGCGTGAAGGTCCAAAAAAAGGGAACCCCCTTGAGAAAGCCGAGGAACAGCGGGGGATCGCCCAGCGGCGTCAACGAGCCACCGATGTTGGCGACCAGGAAGATGAAGAAGACGATGACGTGGACCTTCTTCTGCCGCCAGGCATTGGCCCGCATCACCGGGCGGATCATCAGCATGGCGGCGCCGGTCGTGCCCATAAAGCTGGCCAGCACGGTCCCGATCGCAAGCATCAGGGTATTGACGGCCGGCGTGCCGACCAGGCTGCCGGTAACCCGGATTCCGCCGGCGACCGTGAACAGCGCCAGAAGCAGGATGATGAACGGGATGTATTCGAGCAGAACGGTGTGCAGGAACTCGTAGGCCGTCACCGACAATCCATACGTCACGGTCGCCGGCACCAGGAATGCGAGAGCCCAGCCGACCGCGACTTTGCCGAAATGGTGATGCCAGAAGCGGGGCAGCGCGAGCGGCATGATTGCGATCGACAGGAGGATGCCGATGAACGGCACGACCCAGATGAAACCAAGCGCCCGGCCTTCGATGTGCGGCGCATCGCCGGCGGCAAATGCCGGCGCACCCAATGCCATGGCGAACAGGGTCGCTGCCCCAAGACCAAGAACAGATGCCGGACGTGCCATTTTCCTCCCCGCTCCGCCGTTGTTCGCGGAATTGTCGCGACGCCGCAGGCCGCAGCATGGCGGCCGAGTATGCCCAAAGCAGGTGGCGGCGCCAATAGGACTTGTCCTTGGCGCAAAAATCCGGTCTTTGGGCGTCGGGATTGCGCCGCACCCGACTTGATCGCAATCTGAGCCATAGGCGAAGACGTCGAGGCCAAGCAATGGAATTCACCGGCGCCTATCAGATACCCGCGTCGCGGGAACGCGTATGGGCCGCACTCAATGACCCCGAGATCTTGCGCCAATGCATCGATGGCTGCGAGGCCATGGCCAGGCAGTCCGAGACCGAATACGTGGCCACCGTCGCGACGAAGCTCGGCCCGATGCGGGTTCGCTTCGCGGGCAAGGTCTCGCTTTCGGAATTGGATCCGCCGAACGGCTATCTTA
This sequence comes from Alphaproteobacteria bacterium, assembly GCA_046348645.1. GTDB lineage: Bacteria > Pseudomonadota > Alphaproteobacteria > JAXMDU01 > JAXMDU01 > JAXMDU01. The sequence continues at coordinate 82,423 of JAXMDU010000006.1, read as the reverse complement.
TTACCGGCGAGGGGCAAGGCGGGGTCGCCGGGTTCGCCAAGGGATCGGCCCGCGTCTCGCTGGTCCCGGATGGCGATGGGACCCTGCTGTCCTATGCCGCCAAGGGGTCGGTGGGGGGCAAGATGGCCCAGCTGGGGGCCCGGCTGATCGATGCGACCGCACACAAGCTGGCCGAGGATTTCTTTTCGAAATTCTCAGGCCTGGTCGCCGCCCAGCCAGCGGCCGAGACCGTCTTGCAGCCGGCGGCGCCCGCGGCCCCGGACGGCCCAAGCGGACAGGGACCGGCCGGACAGGAACCAGAAGCCGTGGCAGCCCGCAAGGGCCTGCCAACCGCGGTCTGGGTCGTCGGCCTCATCGTCCTGATCGGGGCCATCCTGGCATTGTTCCTGGCCTAGGGGGCCCTTTCTTGACCGAACGAGCCGTGACGGCGATAGTGGCGGGCCGTGCCGTTGCGGCCCGATCCGCCGGACCTTTAAGCCTTCACCCCGTGCCACCATCAGCGAGCGAACATCCATGGCGATGAAGACCAGCATCACCTTGACCGTCAATGACCGCAGGGTCACCGCCGAGGTCGAGCCGCGCACTCTTCTCGTCCAGTTCCTGCGCGACCATCTTGGCCTGACCGGCACGCATGTGGGTTGTGACACCAGCCAGTGCGGGGCCTGCGTCGTTCACGTCGATGGCGCGGCGATGAAGTCCTGCACCATGCTAGCCGTTCAAGCGAATGGCCGTGCCGTGACCACCATCGAGGGGCTGGCGACGGACGGCAAGCTTCACCCCATGCAGGAAGCCTTTCGCGAGCATCATGCGTTGCAATGCGGATTCTGCACGCCAGGCATGATCATGTCGGCCGTCGACCTGCTGAACCGCAACCCGGAGCCAAGCGAGGCCGAGATCCGCCACGGCCTGGAAGGCAATCTGTGCCGCTGTACCGGCTATCACAACATCGTCAAGGCCATCGCGGCGGCCGCAGCCCAGATGCGCCGCTGATGCGGCCCGATCCAAAGACGCGGAGCAACCATGTACGAGTTTGACTATCGCCAGCCGCAAAGCCTTGCCGAAGCAGCCGAGCTGATCGCGAAGGTGGACGATGGCAAGCTTATCGCCGGGGGCCAGAGCCTGATCCCGGTCTTGAAGCAGCGGCTTGCACGTTACGCGACCTTGGTCGACCTGACGGCGATCCGCGACCTCAGCAGCATCGAGAAAACGGCCGACGGCATTGCCATCGGCGCCCTTGCCACCCACGAGGCCGTGGCGAAAAGCAAGGTCGTGGGTGATGCAATTCCCGCCCTGGCGGCCCTGGCAGGCATGATCGGCGATCAGCAGGTGCGCAACCGCGGCACCCTGGGCGGCGCGATTGCCAATGCCGACCCGGCCGCCGATTACCCGGCCGCGCTTGTCAGCCTTGGCGCGACCGTGCACACCAACCGGCGCGCCATTCCGGCCGACACGTTCTTCACCGGCATGTTCGAGACCGCTCTCGATCCGGCCGAGATCGTGACCCGGGTCGTGTTCCCGGTCCCCGAGCGGGCCGCCTATGAGAAATTTCCCAACCCCGCGTCGCGCTACGCCATTGTCGGCGTCTTCGTCAGCAAGGGAAAAGCCGGCGTACGGCTGGCCGTGACCGGGGCGGCGCCATCGGTCTTCCGGGTCGCCGCGATGGAAAAGGCGCTTGGTGCGCGATTCGCGGCCGACGCGATCGCCAGCGTGGCGGTTCCCGCAGACCATCTCAACAACGATATCCATGCCAGCGCGGCCTATCGCGCCCATCTTGTCGGCGTGATTGCCCGCCGCGCGGTGGCCAAAGCGGCGGCGTGACCGAACCGGGCCGCACCATGCCAGGGGGTCCGGTGGCGGTCCTGCCGCCAGATTCGGTTGACGCGACCCTGGACCTGCTGGGCCGTGCCGGCTATGTCGCGGATCGCGGCATCGCAACCGCGGTTTTTCTTGCCCTTGCGCTGAAGCGGCCCCTGTTCCTTGAAGGCGAGGCCGGTGTCGGCAAGACCGAGCTTGCCAAGGTCCTGTCGTCAAGCCTTGGCCGCCGGCTGATCCGCCTGCAATGTTACGAAGGACTGGATATCGCCCAGGCGGCCTATGAATGGAACTACACCCGCCAGATGCTGGAGATCCGCCTGGCCGAATCCACCGGCGAGATCAACCGCGAGCAGTTGGGCTCGGACCTGTTTTCAAGGCGCTTCCTGATCGAGCGGCCGCTGCTCGCGGCGCTGGAGCCCGAGCCCTTCAGCGAGCCGCCGGTGCTGCTGATCGATGAGCTGGATCGCGCCGACGAGCCGTTTGAAGCATTTCTGCTTGAGCTGCTGGCCGACTACCAGATCACCATTCCCGAGTTCGGGACGGTCAGGGCTGCAAAGCCACCCATTGTCATCATCACGTCGAATCGCACCCGCGAAATCCACGACGCCCTGAAGCGGCGCTGCCTTTACCTGTGGATCGACTATCCGAGCGCCGAACGCGAGGCCGAGATTGTGCGTCTGCGCGCGCCGGGCGCGGGCGCCGATCTGCGCCGGCAGCTTGTGGCGTTCGTTCAGGAATTGCGCCACATGGAACTGTTCAAGGCGCCGGGCGTGGCCGAGACCATCGATTGGGCCCATGCCCTGGCGGCGCTGGACAAGACAGTGATCGACGCCGCGACCGCAAGCGACAGCCTGGGCGTGCTGCTTAAATATCAAGACGACATTGCCCGCGTCCGCGAGGTCGGGATCGATCAGCTTCTGGCGCGGTCCGGGGCCCCTGCCTCACCATGAGCGGCGCCCCGGTCGAAGGACTTGCCCTTTCGATCACCCGTTTCGTTCGCCTGCTGCGCGGCGCGGGGTTCAGGCTGGGTCCCGGCGCCGTCATCGATGCCCTGGACGCGGTCCAGACGGTGGGATTGAAGCGCCGCGACGACGTCTATGCCGCCTTGCACGCAACCTGTGTTTCGCGGCGCGAACAAGACCCGCTGTTCGACGAGGCCTTTCGCGTATTCTGGCGCGATACGGGGCAAGACGGCCTGGTCGGCGAGCTGCCCGACGAAGGCCCGTCACCGGCGGGCCGCGAGATCAGTCCACGCCTGGCGGATGCGCTGCTTGCGGCGGCGGGCCGCAAGCCAATGGTCGAACGCGAGCCACGCGACGAACGGCCGGACGCCGATGCCGTCATGACCTATTCTGACCGCGAAATCCTGCGCCAGATGGATTTCGCCAAGATGACATCGGACGAGGAAGCCGCCGCCCGCCGTGCCCTTGCCCGCGCCGCCCTTCTGATGCGCAGCACGCAGACCCGCCGTTTCCAGCCGGCGCGGCGCGGCCCGCGGATCGACATGCGCCGCGCGCTGCGCGGCCTTGCCCGCCCCGGCGGCGAGCTTGCGCCGCCCCCCCGCCAGCGGCCCAGACTGCGCCGGCCGCCCATCGTCGTGCTTTGCGACATCTCGGGATCGATGGAGCGCTATACCCGCATCTTCCTGCATTTCCTGCACGCGCTGACCAACGACCAGGACCGCATTCAGGTGTTTCTGTTCGGCACGCGGCTCAGCAACGTCACCCGCCAGCTCCGCCATCGCGATGTCGATGTCGCTCTCGACCGGGTGACGCAGTCTGTCACCGACTGGGCCGGTGGAACGCGGATCGGCCGGGCGCTGCATGATTTCAATCGGCGGTGGTCGCGGCGGGTCCTGGGCCAGCGGGCGATCGTGCTGCTGATCACCGATGGTCTTGATCGCGATGCCGGTGACGGACTGGCCACCGAGATCGAGCGGGTGCATCTGTCGTCCGATCGCCTGATCTGGCTCAATCCCCTATTGCGCTTCGCGGGTTTTGAACCAAAATCCTTGGGCATCCGGGCCATGCTGCCCCATGTCGACGAGTTCCGACCGGCCCATAACCTGGCAAGCCTGGATGCCTTGGCGAACGCCCTGGCCGATCCGCCGCCCCGCCAGCGGCCGGCGCCCCGAAGGGAGAAGCGCGCATGACAGCCCCCGAGCACGCAAACAAGGCCGAGATGATCCTTGAACAGGCGGCCGCCTGGCACCGGAATGGGCTGCCGGTCGCGCTGGCCACGGTGGTCGCGACCTGGGGGTCCTCGCCGCGCCCGGCCGGCAGCCAGATGGCCATTGCCGGCGACGGTGCCTTTGTCGGTTCGGTTTCCGGCGGCTGCATCGAGGGTGCCGTCATCACCGAAGCCAAGGCGGTGATGACGGACGGCAAGCCGCGCCTGCTCGATTACGGGATCACCAACGAGCGGGCCTGGGAAGTCGGGCTTGCCTGCGGCGGCCGCGTCGAGTTTTCGTCGAACGGATCGACGGATGAAGCGCGCCCTTCTCGATCTGCTTCTCGAGGCGCGCGCGGCGAACGAGCCAGCGGCGCTGATCACCCGCCTGAATGATGGCAGCCAGACCCTGGTGCTGGAAAGCGCCGAGGTCGGCGCGATGCTGGGCAGCGCCCTGATCCGCGAGGCGCAGGACGCACTTGCCGCCGATGTCAACCGCAGCGTCGAAACGGACCAGGGCACAATCTTCATCCAGGTCTTCAATCCGCCGCCCCGGCTTGTCATCGTTGGCGCGGTGCATATCGCCCAGCCGCTGGCGCCGATGGCCGCCATGCTGGGCCATGCGGTGACGGTCATCGATCCGCGCCAGGCCTTCGCCACGCTCGAGCGCATGCCGGGCATCACCATCGTCAGCGACTGGCCCGATGCCGCCATGGCGGCGCTGGCGCCGGACCTTCGGACGGCGGTGGTGACCCTGACCCACGATCCCAAGCTGGACGATCCGGCCCTCGATGTGGCCCTGCGGTCAAAGGCGTTCTACGTCGGCGCCCTGGGAAGCCGTCGGACCCATGCGGCCCGGCTCGAGCGGCTGGCCGCGCGCGGGCTTGATGCGGCCGCGCTGGCGCGGATCCGCGGGCCGGTCGGCCTTGACATCGGCGCGGTAAGCCCGGCCGAGATCGCGGTGTCGATCCTGGCCGAGATGATCCAGGTTCGCCACCGGGGCTGACGGATATCGGGGCTGACGGATATCGGGGCTGACGAAAGCGAGGGCCATGTTCTTCGGAAACCTGTTGCTGGACGAAGCCGAAGGCGCAGTTCTGGCCCACAGCCTGCGCACCCGGCGCGGCGTGCTGAAAAAGGGCCGCGTGCTGTCGGCTGGCGACATCGCAGCCTTGCGCGAGGCCGGCTTTGCCGCCGTGCTTGCAGCCCGCATCGGCGCCGACGACCTGGCGGAAGACGAGGCGGCCCATGCAGTGGCCAGCGTTCTTGCAGGACCGGGCGTGCGCATAAGCCGTGCCGCCACGGGCCGCTGCAACCTGCATGCCACCGGGCACGGGCTCTTGGCGTTCGACGCGACCCGGATCGACCGGCTCAACCTGATCGATCCCGCCATCACCATCGCAACGGCAATGCCCTTCACACCGGTCGACCCCGAGCAGATGGTGGCGACCGTCAAGATCATCCCGTTCGCGGCATCGCGCCGCGCGGTTGATGCCGTGCGCGCCGCCGCCGAGACCGCGGATGCGCGCCTGCGCGTCACACCGTTCCGCGCCTGGCTTGCCGGCCTGGTGCTGACGCGGCTGCCGGGCACGAAAGAATCGGTGCTCGACGGACGTTCGGATGCGATGCGCGCCCGGCTGGCCGGGCTTGGCAGCCGGCTTGGCCATGAAATCCGCTGCGATCACGACATTGAAAGCGTTGCGGCCGCGATCGCGGATCTGGCCCGGCGCGGCTGCGATATCCTGTTCGTGTTCGGCGCCTCGGCCATTACCGACGTGCGCGACGTGATCCCGGCAGCGGTGGTGCAGAATGGCGGCCGGATCATCCATTTCGGCATGCCGGTCGATCCCGGCAACCTGCTGCTGCTGGCCCGCCTTGGCGATACGCCGGTCCTTGGCCTGCCGGGCTGCGCCCGCTCGGCAAAGCTGAACGGCGTCGATTTCGTCCTGCAGCGCATCGTGGCCGGGCTTGACGTCACAGCCGCCGACATCATGCGCATGGGCGTGGGTGGCCTGCTGGTCGACGTGCCCGAGCGGCCCCTGCCCCGCGCCGAAGCCGTGCCGCCCGAGCCGACCGTTCGCCCGGACAGCGCCCCGCGCGTCACGGCGGTGGTGCTGGCGGCGGGGCGATCGAGCCGCATGCAGGGACCGAACAAGCTTCTTGCCATGGTCGATGGCGAGCCGATCATCGCCCGGGTCGTACGGGCGGCCCTGTTGTCACAGGTCGATGATGTGGTGGTGGTGGCCGGCCATGACGCCGATCGGGTGCGGGCCGCCCTGCCCGCCGACCCGAAGCTGACGGTGGTCGAGAATCCCGACTATGCGCTGGGCCTCAGCACATCGCTCCGCCGTGGGATTGCGGCGGTCCCCGCGTCAAGCGATGGCGCCATCATCTGCCTCGGCGACATGCCACGCATCACGGCCCGCCACATCGACACGCTGATTGCCGCGTTCGTGCCGGCGTCCGGACACACGATCTGCGTGCCCGTCCATGACGGCAAGCGCGGCAACCCGGTCCTGTTCGCACGGCGCTATTTCGACGAAATGCGGGCCGCATCGGGCGACAGCGGCGCCAAGCACCTGATCGGCACCCATGCCGATCATGTCCACGACGTCGCCTTTGACGATGACGCAATCTTCGCCGACCTCGACACGCCGGCCGACCTGGCGGCGTTCCGCGCCCGCGATGCGTGACCGCTGAAGCCTTTCATGGTCGAATGCGCCTGGGCCCAATGTACCTGGGCCCTAGACGTGGCCGTCGATGCTGCCTGATCCCGCCGGCAGGCGCCGGTCGGCGGTCTGGACCGCTTCGTAGACGGATACGGCCCGCGCCGCCTGGCTCTGGCGATAGCGATCGGCATCGGAAAGATCGCGCGATTCATCGCGCGGCCGCGCACGCATCGGTTCGATCCGAGGCGGCCCATCCGGCGCTGGCGCCGACGCTGGCGCCGGTCTCGGCTCTGGCTCCACATCGGGGGCCCGGGTCACCACTTCGTCGGACTGCCGCCGGGTGCCGCGCCCAAGGTCCCGGTCGGGCGCCGCGGCGGGTGCAACCTTGGGTGACTGATTTTTCGTCTGGCTCTCGGTAATGCCGAGGGCAAGCGCCATGGTCGGATCAGTTCGAAGGACTTCTGCGACCGTCAATCGGGGCGTCACAAGCATCGGTGGCCATCTCCCATCACGGTGTTGGGAAGGATGGTCCGCGGCCGCCCGCGAGTCAAAATCTATCGTCGCCGATTTGCCTCAAAATCCCGGCAAATGCCGGCCATTGCGCTGTTGGCAAGGCCCCTAATCGGGATCGCCTTCGCCGTCGCCATCGTGGCTGTGCACGTCCTGGCCCGTTTCCGGATCCATCAGGCGATGGAGATGAACGACGAAATAGCGCACCCGGGCATTGTCGACGGTGGCCTGCGCCGCGCCGCGCCAGGCCTTTTCGGCCTCGGCGAAGCTTGGATAGATGCCGACGACATGCAGGGCCTTGGGGTCCGTGAATTCGGTGCTGCCGACCGTCCTCAACTCGCCCCCGAAGACGAGGTGCAACAACTGCTTTTTCGGCTTCTGCCCGCCTGCACCCTTTGCCATGTCCGCCCCCCGCTGCATCCCGCCGCCCAAAGGCGATCATACGATCAAAAGCCTGACCGATCGTCAATGCACGTCCGGCAGGGCGGGATCTTTCGCCCTGCCTACCCCGATTTCACGCCGGATGAACCCGTCAGTTCATGTGCTGTGGCAGCCAGATGGCGATGCCCGGAAACAGGTAAAGCAGCGCCAGGCTGATCGTCATGACGACGAAGAATGGCAAGGTTCCGTATACCACCTCTTTCAGCGGCACATTGCCGATCCCCTGCAACACGAACAGATTCAAGCCGACCGGCGGCGTGATAAGACCGAGCTCCACCAGGATCACCAGGCACACGCCGAACCAGATCGGATCGAACCCCAGCGCCATCATCAGCGGAAAGGCCACCGGCACGGTCATCGTGATGAGAGAGATGGAATCGAGAAACATCCCAAGGACGATATAGACCAGCGCAACCAGCAGGAAGGTGGTCGTTCGCGAGATCTCGATGGTCTGGACGCTGGAGACCAGCTCCTTGGCCAGCTTCAGATAGTCGAAAACATAGGTCATGAGGCTTGCGCCGAACACGATCATGAGAATGAACGCGGTGACCGTCACCGTCTCAAGAACACACTGCCAGATCACGATGGCCGGCAACCGATAGCGGCCCAGACACAAGACCAATGCAAAAAACGCCCCAACCGTTCCCGCCTCGGTCGGCGTCACGATGCCGAAATAGAGCGACCCCAGGACCAGCACCATGACGACCAGGAATGGCAGCACGCCGCGAAGCGATTTCACCTTTTCACCGAGCGAGTAACGCCCGGCGCGCGGGGCCGCCGCTGGCCGGACCATGGCCCAGAGAAAGATTGCCGCCATCATGAAAGCGGCCAGCATCAGTCCCGGCAGGATGCCGGCAATGAACAGTTTCGAGACCGATGCGCCGACCAGTGTTCCATAGATGATGAAGGGGACGCTGGGCGGAATGAGGATACCAAGCGTGCCGCCGGCCGCGACCGAGCCATAGGCCAGGCGCGGGGCGTAGCCATGCCGGATCATCTCGGGGCAGGCAACCGTGCCGATGGTCGCCGCGGTCGCGATGCTTGATCCCGAAACCGCGGCAAACATCGTGCATGCGCCGATGCTGGCATGGGCGATGCCACCGGGAAAACGGCCAAGCCATTTGTTGAGTGCTTCGAACATGTCGGCGGCAATGCCGCTCCGCACCAGCAATGCGCCCATCAGGACGAACATCGGCAAGGCGGTCAGAGAGAACGAATCGATGCTGCTGAACGCGCGCTCGGCCACGGTGGCAGGAAGCGGAAACGGCAGGAGCGCATAAAGAGGCACAAGCCCGATCAGGCCAAGTCCAAACGCGATCCGCACACCGATCAAGAAGATGGCGATGACAAGGATGAAGATCAGCCCGATGACCATGGGCAGCGCCAGGTCGCGGGCGCCGTATAGGGCAAGACCCAGGCTGCAAAAAACCAGAGCCGTCATCAAAAAGACGTGCAGGCCGCTCCAGGCCAGTGCCGCCACGAATACGGCCGCGAGAACGATGGCCGTGCCCCAATCCATGAAGATCCCGCCCACCGGCGCAAACCGCGAGCCCAGCGAAAAAAGCCCGACGACGGCGGCCAGGATGGCAAGCGGTGCGATCCAGTCACGCACCGCGCCGACGGTCCCGCGCAAGGCCCGCAGCTCGGCCAGCACCGCCCAGGCCAGAATCACCAGGCCGACGACAATCGGCAGGTTGGGAATCCATTGCGGAACACCCATGATGTAGGAGCGGGTCTTGTTGATGTAATTCGAGTGGGTGAACAGGGCCACCTGCCACGCGCCAACCAGCACGAAGGCCAGACCACACCACGCCGCGACTTCCTCCGCCCGTTGCCTGGCCACCGGACCAAGGCGCGCAAGCACCAGTTCGACCCGGATGTTGGCGCCGGCCGCGTGGGCATAGGCCGCGCCAAGATAGGCGACGCCAATCATCGTGTAGGTCGAGACCTCGACCACCCAGCTGGTGGGCGAATTGAAGAAATAGCGCGCGATCACCTCGAACGAGATCATCGTGAAGATGGCAAGCACGCCGACGCCGGCCAGAAAGCCCGAAAGCGTGGGCACCCAGGCAAACAGCCGGTCGAGCGCGCTGGCATCATCCATCAGGGCATCGGCCCGGAGAGCCTTTTCGGTACTGGCCATGCGGTCGTCCCCCCTCCGAATCCCCGACGCCGCATCGGTTTGACATTGCCCGCGGCTTTCAAGCTATCATCCTAGGGCATGGTTAATGCCGTATCCAAGCCCCCGCATTTCGCACCTGCTGGCCGGCCCGGCTTATCACCCGGTATCACGCAGGGAAACGCATCCATGAACAAGGAGCAGGAATCATGACCCGCATTGCGATCATCGTCGCCATGGTTGTTGGCGTTTTGCATCTGGCGGTCCCCGCATCCGCCCAGCAGATTTCGTTGCGGATGGCCATCCTGGGCGGCGTCGGACAATCCGGATATGGCGAGGCCATGACCGGCGTTCCCGATGTCATGGCCAAGGCAACCAACGGCCGCGTCAAGGTCGAGATCTTCGATTCCCTGATCCCGGCGACCCAGCTTGGCAATGCCATTCGCGACGGGCGGATCGACATGATCGGCGGCGTCCATCCGTTTCTCAGCGGCGAAGAGCCGCGCTTCACCATCGGCCATCTGCCCGGCCTTATTCGCAATGCGGCCGAATATAAGAAAGTGCTCGACGCCTATATGGCCGATGTCATCACCGAAGCCTGGGCCAAGCGCTACAATGGCACCGCGCTGGCGCACGGGATCTGGTACGAGGCGCCCCATTTCTCGAACAAGCCGATCACCAAGCTGTCGGATTTCAAGGGTCTCAAGGTCCGCAGCCACAACGCCGAAGCCGCCCAGATGCTGACCGCCATCGGCGCCCAGCCGACCCAGATCGCACCCGGCGAAATGGCCGGCGCCCTGCAACGCGGCGTGATCGACGCGCTTTCGACCGAGTATGGCAGCGCCGTCAGCCTTGGCATGCAGGATGCCGCGAAATACATGGAAAACTGGGAGTTCAGCGTCAATCTCGGCTGGACGGTGGTGATGAATACCGCCGTTTGGGAAAAGCTGCCGAACGACGTCAAGACGCAGATCCGTACCGGGATGAAGGCCTTTCAGGAAGACCGCTTCGCCACCTACGACGCCAACAGCGAGAAAAAGAAGCAGATTCTGCTCTCCAAGGGCATGGTTCTGGTCGACGTGCCGCCCGAGGAGCAGGCGAAGGCCTTCACCGACCAGAACGTGCAGGCGATCTATGCCGGCTGGTACGATCGGGCCAAGACGATAGGCGTCGACGGCCCGGCGATCGTCGCGCGGGTCCGCCAGATCCTTGGCAAATAGGGACCAGCCGTCGCTCCGGATCTAGCCGACCGGCGGCTGCCCCCGGCCATTGCGCGCCGGGGGCGGCCGCCCTGTTGTCTTGTCCGGGCGGCCTTGATCCCATGGCAGGGGCCGTCTAGGCTCGTTCGATCCGACAATGACCGCGGCCGGCTTCGGCTGGCCCATCCGAGGAAAGCCATTCTGCATGAAATTCACCGGCACCGACACTTACGTCGCCACCGAAGACCTGATGATGGCGGTCAATGCCGCCGTCACCCTGGAACGGCCCCTGCTGATCAAGGGCGAGCCCGGAACCGGCAAGACGATGCTGGCGGCCGAGGTGGCGCGCTCGCTCAAGCGCCCGCTGCTTGAATGGCACATCAAGTCGACCACCAAGGCGGTTCATGGCCTTTATGAATATGACGCCGTTTCCCGCCTGCGCGATTCGCAGTTCGGCGATGAACGCGTCAAGGACATCAGGAACTATATCCTGCGGGGCAAGCTGTGGGAGGCGTTTGAGGCGCCGGAGCCCGTCGTGCTGCTGATCGACGAGATCGACAAGGCCGACATCGAGTTTCCGAACGACCTGCTTCAGGAACTCGACCGGATGGAGTTCTACATCTACGAAACCCGAACGCTGATCAAGGCGAAGAACCGCCCCGTCGTCATCATCACCTCGAACAACGAGAAAGAACTGCCGGACGCATTCCTGCGCCGCTGCTTCTTCCATTTCATCCGCTTCCCCGATGCCGAGACCATGAAGCGGATCATCGATGTCCATTATCCCAAGCTGAAACCCGAGCTGATTCGTGAAGCGCTCAAGGTGTTCTTCGAGATCCGCGATACGCCCGGCGTCAAGAAGAAGCCCTCGACAGCCGAGCTTCTCGACTGGCTCAAGCTGCTGATGGCCGAGGATATCCCGGCCGACGCCCTGCGCTCGAAGGATTCGACCAAGTCGATTCCGCCGCTTTATGGCGCGCTGCTCAAGAACGAGCAGGACGTGCATCTGTTCGAGCGTCTGGTGTTCATGTCGCGCCGCCAAGGTAACTGACCCCACGGGCAAGTAACGCCACGGGCAACGGACCCCACACGAGGCAAGACCCACGCCATGTTCGTCGATTTCTTCTTCAAGCTGCGCGAGAACAAGGTGCCTGTCACCCTGCGCGAGTATCTTGTGCTGCTCGAAGGGCTGGACAAGCGGATCGTCTATGCGGATGTGGAAGCCTTCTACTATCTGGCCCGCACCTGCCTGGTCAAAGATGAGAAGAACTACGACCGCTTCGACCGCACGTTCGGCGAGTACTTCAAGGGCATCATCCGCGAGGATGACGAAATCGACATCGACCTGCCCGAGGAGTGGCTTCGTCAGATGGCGGAAAAGCTGCTCAGCGACGAGGAAAAGGCCCAGATCGAGGCACTGGGCGGCTGGGACAAGCTGATGGAAACGCTCCGCGAGCGGCTGAAGGAGCAGCAGGGCGCCCATCACGGCGGCAAGAAGTGGATTGGGACCGGCGGCACATCGCCGTTCGGCAACGCGGGCTATAATCCGGAAGGCATCCGGATCGGCGGCAAGGGCGGCAACCGGCGCGCCGTCAAGGTCTGGGAAAAGCGCGAGTTCAAGAACTACGACGACACCATCGAGCTTGGCGTTCGCAACATCAAGATCGCGCTTAGGCGTCTGCGCAAGTTCGCGCGCCAGGGCGCCCCGGACCAGCTGGACCTGCCGGACACCATCCGCTCGACCGCCAAGAATGCCGGCTATCTTGACCTCAAGCTGGTGCCGGAACGCCGCAATGCCGTCAAAGTCTTGATCTTCTTCGATGTCGGCGGCTCGATGGACGATCATGTCCGGGTGTGCGAGGAGCTGTTCTCGGCGGTGCGCACCGAGTTCAAGCACCTTGAATATTTCTACTTCCACAACTTCGTCTACGAGAGCGTCTGGAAGGACAACTCCCGCCGCCACACCCTGAAGACGCCGCTGACCGATGTGCTCAACACCTATGGTCCCGACTATCGGGTGATCTTCGTCGGCGACGCAACCATGAGCCCCTACGAGATCACCCATCCGGGCGGCAGCGTCGAGCACTGGAACGAGGAAGCCGGCGCCATCTGGGCGCGCCGCATCCTGAATCGCTTCGAAAAAGCCGTCTGGCTGAACCCCGAGCCCGTCGTGCGCTGGGAACGGACGCCATCGATCCGCGTTGCCCGGGACATCATGGAAGGCCGCATGTTCCCGCTCACCATCCAGGGCCTGGAAGAGGCGATGACCGAACTGTCCCGCTGACGCGGGGCAGTACCCCTATTTCGCGGCGCGCGGGGCCAGGATCTTGCAGGTCACGTCGCCATAGGCGACCAGGGTGCCATCCCCGTCCAGGATTTCGGCGTGACAGACGCACAGCTTGCGGCCACCGCCCTGGCGCCGTCCGACCGCCCGCAAGATGCCGCCTTTCGGCGCGGCGAGAAACTGCGTGGTCAGCCCGATCGACACGCAGCCATGGCGCTCTTCGAGCGACGGAGCATAGGTTGCGGCCAGCGAGCAGGCGGTATCGATCAGCGAGACCAGCACGCCGCCATGTATAAGCCCGACATTGTTCAGGTGCCGCTCGTCGGGTTCGAGAGAAATTTCGCACAGGCCCGGCAGCCAGCGGTCGAGCCGGATGCCCATCGCCTTGATGAAGCGGCGGTCGAAGCGCGACCGGAACAGGTCGGCCACATCCTTGGCCTGCGGCTGGACGTGATTTTGGGCCTGACTGGCGGTGTCAACGGTCGGTTTCGATGGTTCGCTCATCCCTGTTCCTTTTGCCGCGCGGCGCTTCTCTTCGCGGCGGGCGCGGTCTATACGAACCCGGCTCGGGCCACCCGCCGGGGACAACTGACGTGTTAGCATATGCGCCTTGATGATTTCGATTTCGATCTGCCGCGCGATCTGATCGCGGACCGCCCTGCCGTGCCGCGCGATGCCGCGCGCCTGCTGGATGCCCGGCCCATCCTCAAGGAGTCCGGCCTCAAGGAGTCTGGCCTCAAGGATCGATTCGTTGCCGACCTGCCGTCCCTGCTTGATCCACGCGACGTGGTGGTCTTCAACGATACGCGGGTGATCGCGGCCAGGCTGACGGGCCGGCGCGGCGCCGCCCGGATCGAGGCGACCCTGCACCGACAGGTGGCGGCCGATCGCTGGCGCGCCCTGGCGCGGCCGGCAAAGCGTCTGAAACCGGGCCAGACCGTGGTCTTTGGCGACGATCTGACCGCCGTCGTGGCGGAAAGCCTTGGCGAGGGCGAATTCGAGCTGCACTTCAACCAGGCTGGCGCCGCGCTTGCCCAGGCGATCGAACGAACCGGCACCCTGCCGCTGCCCCTATATCCACCGCCCCGATGGCGCCGATGCGCGCGACCGCGCCGATTATCAGACCCTGTTCGCGCGGGTGCCGGGCGCGGTGGCGGCGCCGACGGCCGGGCTCCACTTCACGCCCGCCCTGCGCAGGGCGGTCGAGGCGCGCGGCTGTGCCATGGTGGGCGTCACGCTTCATGTCGGCGCCGGCACGTTCCTGCCGGTCAAGACCGATGACGTGCGTCAGCACCGCATGCACCCGGAACATGGCATCATCACGCCCCAGGCGGCCGAGACAATCGACGCGCGCCGGGCCCAAGGCGGGCGCGTGCTTGCGGTCGGCACGACGGTGCTGCGCCTGCTGGAAAGCGCCGCCGGCGAAGACGGCGCGCTTTTGCCCTTTGCCGGCGAGACGTCGATCTTCATTCTGCCGGGCTACCGCTTTCGGATCTGCGATCTTTTGCTCACCAATTTCCATCTGCCGCGTTCGACCCTGTTCATGCTGGTCTCTGCCTTTGCCGGCATGGCCCGCGCCAAGGCAGCCTATGCCCATGCCATCGCCGACCGCTATCGGTTCTATTCTTATGGCGATGCCTGCCTGTTTCAACGCGAGGCTGCATGACGAACGGACCGGCTTCCCCTTTCCATTTCACCGTCACGGCACGGTCGGGCATGGCCCGCCGCGGCCGCCTGACCACGGCCCATGGCATTGTCGATACGCCCGCCTTCATGCCGGTCGGGACCGCCGCCACCGTCAAGGCCATGACGGCCGAATCGGTGGCCGCCACCGGGGCCCAGGTCGTGCTCTGCAACACCTATCACCTGATGCTGCGGCCGGGGCCGGAACGCATTGCCGCGCTGGGCGGCCTGCATCAATTCATGAACTGGCCGCAGACGATCCTCACCGATTCGGGCGGCTATCAGGTCATGTCGCTATCCGATCTGCGCACGATCGACGAGAACGGCGTCCGTTTCAAATCGCATCTTGACGGCACCACCCATCTGCTGACCCCGGAACGGGCCGTCGAGATCCAGCACCTGCTCGATTCCACCATCACCATGGTGCTGGACGAATGCACGCCGTTCCCGGCCAGCCGGTCGCAGGCGGCGGAATCCATGCAGCGATCCATGCGCTGGGCGGAACGCTGCAAGACGGCGTTTGCCGGGCGGCCAGGCTATGGCCTGTTCGGCATCGTGCAAGGCGGCGTCTATCCCGACCTGCGGGCCGAATCGGCCGAGGCCCTGCAACGGATCGGCTTCGATGGCTATGCAATCGGCGGGCTTGCGGTGGGCGAAGGCCAGGCCACGATGTTCCGCGTCCTGGATGCGACCACCCACCACCTGCCCGCCGACCGGCCACGCTACCTGATGGGGGTCGGCAAGCCGTCCGATCTCGTGGGGGCGGTGCAGCGCGGCATCGACATGTTCGACTGCGTGCTGCCGACCCGCTCGGGCCGCACCGGCCAGGCCTTCACCCGCCAAGGGACGCTCAACCTTCGCAACGCCCGCCATGCCGATGACCCAGGGCCGCTTGATTCGGCCTGCGGCTGCACGGCCTGCCGTGGCTACAGCCGCGCCTATGTCGCACACCTGGTGCGGTCGAAAGAGATCCTGGGCGCCATGCTCCTGACCGAGCACAATCTGCGCTATTATCAGGACCTGATGTCGGACCTGCGCGCGGCCATCGGCGAAGGGCGGCTTGATGCCTATGCCGACCGGGTCCTGCAGGCCGCCGCGCCAGATGAACCGGCCGAGGACGAAAAGAACGGCGATACCGCTTTGGACAACGAGCCATGACCCAATCCCCGTATGACCATCTGACCCAGCTTGGGCAAGCCGCATCGGCGCCCGCGACGCCGGCCGAGGCGCGGCTCGAGGCGGTGCCCAACCCGCATCCGGCCACACCCTATCTGGTGCGATTTACCTGCCCGGAATTCACGACCCTTTGCCCGGTCACCGGCCAGCCCGATTTCGCCCATCTGGTCATCGACTATGTCCCGAAAGCGGTCCTGGTCGAGAGCAAGTCGCTGAAACTTTATCTGTCGTCGTTCCGCAACCATCGCGGCTTCCACGAGGCCTGCACGCTTGACATCGCGAAGCGCCTTGAAACCCTGCTGGCGCCGGCCTGGCTTCGGATCGGCGGGTATTGGTATCCACGCGGCGGCATGCCGATCGACGTCTTCTACCAATCGGGCGAACCTCCGGCCGGAATATGGCTGCCCGACCCGGGCGTCGCGCCCTATCGCGGCCGCGGATGAAAGAAGCGGCACCCCGGCCCGAGCCGAAGGCACGGATCCGCGAGCGCGCCCTGGCCCTCGGTTTCGATGCGGTCGGCTTTGCACGGCCAGCCGCCGCCGCCACCGCCGGCCAGGCGCTGCGCCGTTTCGTTGCCGCCGGCCAGCATGGCGACATGGGATGGCTTGCCGACACGCTTGAGCGCCGGGCCGATCCCAACACCCTTTGGCCGGGGGCCCGCAGCATCGTGGTGCTGGGCAAGAACTATGGCCCCGCGACCGATCCGCTGGCCGGCAAAGCGCCCTGGCCGATTGCGCCGACGACCTACGCGCTGGGACACGACTATCACGTCGTCAAAAAGGCGCTGCGTTCTGGCCCGCTGGATGAACGAGGACCTTGGCTGCGCGGTCAAGCTGGCCGTCGATACGGCGCCTGTCGCCGGCCGCCGCCGCCGCCGGCCTTGGCTGGCCAGCACACCAACCTGGTGTCGCGCGATTTCGGATCATGGCTGTTCCTGGGCGAGATCTTCACCGATCTCGACCTCGAACCCGATCCGCCGGGCAAGGACCGCTGCGGCCAGCGCGGTGCGACCGCTGCCAGCGCATCTGCCCTACCCAGGCCTTTCCATGGTGCCCTACCTGCCCGGATGCCAGGCGCTGCATCTCGTACCTGACGATCGAGCACAAGGGCACATTCCAGCCCTGTTCCGGCCTGCCATCGGCAAAACGCATCTACGCGACGATTGCCCTGCCGTCTCTACCTGGAACAAGTTCGCCAAGGCGGGATGCTGCGCCGGCGCCGCGGCCAGATCTTGTGGCGTGCCGGCTCCTTGCCGATCTTGCCACAAGCTTGACGATGCGCGGTTCCGTGCTCCTGTTCTCGGGCAGCCCCGTCGCGGGCTGCATGGTTCGCACGCCGTCCTGATCGCGATCGGCAACAGCGGCGATACGGCGGGCATCGGTGCCGTCGAAACGCTGCTTGCGGAATTTACTCGCCCTCGGTCCGCGCCATGGCCGTCTGGGCGCTCGGCCGCCCGGTGCGTGCGGGCTGGTCCGATCGCCTTGCCGCGTTCCGGGCGCAGCACGAACCGCGCGCGGAGACCGATCCCGCCGTGCGCTGACGGCCTGACGGCGCTTGCGCGGTGAACGGCTTCCTGCCAACTGGATTGCTTCATCATGTAGAGCGCCCCGCCAACCCACGAGCATTGCCGGTCGCATCCCGCATGGCCTGCCCGTTCCTGATCAGCATTTTCGCCCGACCGCACCGGCCTGGTTGCCGCTGTCACCGGGCGGCTGTTCGACCTGGGCGCCAATCTGGGCGACACCATCTTCGCCGTGCTGGGCGATGCGTTCGACCAGCGCAACTGCCTGCACGCTGCCCGATTCAATGGCGCCAACCAGAAGCTGCAACGAGCTTCGGCCCTGCCCGATCTTGCCGGCGCCACCATCGCGGTCAGTCCCTTCGCGCTTTCGCCCGAGCCGCCGCCCAATACCCTGGTGACCCATCGCATCACCCTTCGGGGCGGCGATCAGCCTGGCCTGATCGCGCGGGTGACCGAGGCGCTGGTCGGCTTCAACGCCAACATCGTTCGCCTGGAAGCGCGGCGCATTCCGGGCGGCGCAAGCGCCGATTACGAGACCCGCATCGCCGTCTGGCTGCCGGCCGAAAAGGCCGAGGCCTGCCTTGCCACCATCGCCAACACGGCGGGCCCGCTGGAACTCACGTGCAGCTGGGACAAGGTCTAAGCCCTGTGCCATCGGGCCACAGGACGAAAGCCGCGTGATGCCCGCCACCGCGCTTTGGCTTGCCCCCTATCGCCGCCTGCCCCCGGTCCTGCGCGGCATCCTGCTGATCATCCTGTCCGGCATGTTTTTTGCAGGCATGCAGACCATGATCCGCATCTGCGCGACGACCGGCATGCACCCCCTGGAGACGGCCTTCTACCGCAGCGTGATCGGCTTCCTGTTCTTTGCCGCCGTCACCGGCCGGGCCGGACTGGGCGTATTGAAGACCCGGCGCCTGGGGGCCCATTTCACCCGCAGCATCCTGCAGGCCGCGTCGCTGGTCCTGGGCTTTGCGGCCGTCACCATGACACCGCTTGCAAGCTATACGGCGCTGACCTTTACCGCGCCGCTGTTCGCCGCGATCGGCGCCGCCTTTTTCCTGCATGAAAAGGTCGATATCAAGCGCTGGCTGGCCATCGTGGGGGGCTTTGGCGGCTGCCTGATCGTGCTTGACCCCAGCCAGACCGAGATCGGGCTTGGCCCCATCTTCGCCATCGCCAGCTCGCTTGCCTGGGCGATGTGCATGGTCGGCATCAAGGACCTGTCGCGGACCGATTCCAGCCTGACGCAGGGCGCCTATATGTCGATCTTCGTGACGCCGATGTCGCTCATTCCGGCCCTGTTCTTCTGGCAGTGGCCGACCTGGGAGCAGGCTGGCCTGCTCACCATTCTTGGCATCCTGGGCAGCTTTGGGCATCTCGCGTTCTCGGAAAGCATGCGCCAGGCGGATGCGACCGCGGTCATGCCGTTCGAATTCCTGCGCCTGCTATGGGCGACGATCATCGGCTATACGCTGTTTGCCGAGCAGCCGGATCTTGTCACCTGGGTCGGCGGCGCCGTCATCTTTGCCAGCGCCACCTTCGTTGCCCTGTCGGAAGCCAAGAGACGGACTGGTCAGGCGGCCGGAGACACGACGGGATGATCGAACGGCTGCCCTTCCTGAAACCCATGGCGGCGCGATGGAGCCGGCTTTCGCCCTTCTTCAAGGGCGTGCTGTGCATGCTGGCATCCGGCATCATGATGACGATGATGCAGGCGCTGATCCGGAAGATGTCGCAAGAGATCCATCCGCTCGAGCTGGTGTTCTTCCGCAACCTGTTTGCCCTGCTGATCCTGTCGCCGGTGTTCCTGAAGCACGGGTTCGGCATCCTGCGGACCGGCCATCTTCGCTTTCACGTGATCCGCGGCATTTTCCAGGTCGGCTCGATGACGCTGTTCTTCCTTGGCATCAGCATGACGCCGCTGGCCGAGGTTTCGGCCCTGAACTTCATCACGCCGATCATCGTCACCATCCTGGCCGGCTTCACCCTGGGCGAGAAGGTGGGGCTGAACCGCTGGACCGCCGTGGCGGGCGGCTTCATTGGCGCCATGATCGTGATCCGGCCCGGCTTCACCGCGGTCGGCTGGGGGCCGATCTTGGTGCTTGCCTCGACCCTGTTCTGGGCCGGCGCGGTAATCACCATCAAGGTGCTGTCGCGCACCGAATCGAGCCTGACCGCTACCCTTTATCTTTCGGTGATCGTGCTGCCCTTCGCCTTCGTGCCGGCCGTTTTTGTCTGGCAGTGGCCGGCCCTTGACCAGCTTGTCACCGTCTTCTTCCTGGCCATGTTCGGGACGGCCGGGCACCTGTGCTTCGCCCAGGCCCTGAAATACGCCGACGCGACCGCCATGATGCCGGTCGAATTCACCCGCCTGATCTGGGCTTCCGTCGTCGGCTATCTGATGTTCGTGGAACTGCCGGGGGCATGGACCTGGATCGGCGGCGCGGTGATCTTTCTCTCGAGCTTCTACATCACCTGGAGCGAATCGCGGAAAGCGAAGCTGGGCGGGTGATCCCCGCGCAACTGTCGCGATTTGCAATAGCAGGAGCCGGCCCGCGGCAAGACTGCGCCCTTGACCCCTGCCCGGCCGGTCCGGCACAGTTCGGGCTTCGCTAAGCAGCTACGCCCGGTGCCCGATGTCCTTGCCGCAGATCCTTTCATCCAGTCTTTCCCTTCCCGCCGTCGCCGCGCCAATGTTCCTGATTTCCGGCCCCGATCTGGTGGTCGAATGCTGCCGGGCCGGGATCGTCGGGTCGTTTCCATCGCTGAATGGCCGCACCAACACTGAATTCGACGCCTGGCTGAGCGAAATCGAGACGCATCTCGCCGAGGCCCGTCGGGCATCGCCGGCGGCGCGCATTGCCCCCTTCGCCGTCAACCTGATCTCGCATCGAACCAATCCCAGGCTCGAAGACGATCTGGACACGGTCGTGCGTCACCGGGTGCCGATCGTCATCACCAGCAAGGGAAGCCCGGCGCCAGTCCTGGCAAAGGTGCATGGCTATGGCGGGTTGGTTTTTCACGACGTCATCAACATCGAGCATGCGCGGAAGGCGGCGGCGGCTGGGGTCGATGGCCTGATCCTTGTCTGCGCAGGAGCAGGCGGCCATGCCGGCCTGATGAACCCGTTCGCCATCCTGCCGCAGGTCCGCGACTTTTTTCCCGGCACAATCATCCTGGCGGGCTGCATCAATGATGGCCGGGCCGTCCGCGCCGCGGAAGTGATGGGCGCCGACCTTGCCTATATCGGCACCCGCTTCATGGCGACAACCGAGAGCTTGGGCCCCGCATCATTGAAGCAGATGCTGGTCGATGCGGAAGCCGCCGACATCATCTATACCCAGGCCATATCGGGGGTGGCCGCAAGCTTCCTGCGGCAAAGCCTGATCGCGTCGGGGCTCGATCCCGCGACCCTGCCAAAAGAGGGCATCGCGCCGCCGCCCAAAGGCGCCGATACCGCGCGCAAGGCGTGGAAAGACGTCTGGAGCGCGGGCCAAGGCGTCGGCGGCATCAAGGATGTGCCGGGCACGGCCGCGTTGATTGCCCGCCTCAAGGCGGAATACCGCGCCGCTCGCGACGCGGACCGCTCGATGGCCGCCGAATAGCGGCGGCCCGGCCCTTGCGCGACATCGCGAAAGCCCTGGCGCAATTCGCCGCCGAACATCCCGCCCTTGGCACCACGACCACATTCCCGCGCGCCGAATGGCGGGCGCTGGGCCAGCGCGGCTTGACCGGCGTCGCCATTCCCCCTGCCTGGGGCGGGCAGGGCGCGACCTATGCCGAAACCGCCCGCGGGGCCGAAGCCCTGGCCCGCGCCACCGGCAGCCTGGGGTTTGCCATGCTGTGGCTTGGCCAGCAGCGCCTTGCCCGGACCCTTTTCCATGACCTGGCCGACGATGCCCAGCGCCGGGAATGGCTGCCCCAGGTGGTTGAGGGCGAGGCGATTGCCGCGCTGGCCATTTCGGAACCCGGACGGGGCGCCCACCCGAAACATCTTTCCACCCGGGCCGCGATCGACGGGGCCGATGTCGTCATCACCGGCGAGAAGGCCTTCATCACCAATGCCGACGTCGCAAGCCTGTTCGTGGTGCTGGCGGTCGATGCCATCGAGAACGGCCGCAAGCGCTTTTCTGCCTATCTCGTGCCGCGCGGCACGGCCCGCCTTGGCATCGAGGCCGAGCCGGGGCTCGAGGCATTCCGGCCGCTTGCCCATGGGCGCCTGCGGCTGGACGGCTGCCGGGTGCCGCTTTCGGCGCGGATCGGCCCCAAGGGGCAGGCGTTCGAAACCATCAGCCTGCCCTACCGCGACATCGAAGACGTGACCATCATGGGGCCGATCCTGGGCATCCTGCGCCGGGCCGCCGCCGATCTTGCCAGCCGGGCGCCGGCCAGCCCCGAGGCGCGGGGCGCCCTGGGCGAGATTGCAGCGCTTCTGACGGCGCTCGACGACATCGCCAGGGTGGCGCTCGATGGCCTCGATCGGGGCCTGGCCGGCGAGCCGGCCTTCCCGGCCCATGCCATCGCCTTCCGGGCATTAACCACGCGGGTCGAAGAGCGCGTTGCAGCGGCCCGGCAGGTGTGGAACATTGGCCCCGCTCCCGAGATCGACCGGCTGATGCAGTGCGCTGCGGCGGCAGGAAAAATCGCGCGGGGCGCCTTGGCCCTCAAGCAGGAACGGCTGGCGGCAACGCTCGGCGCGGACATCTCAGCGACATGATTCACGATCCCACAGACAATCTTTCCTCGGTCGATCGCATCATCAGTTCGTTCGCGGCCCAGGGCTATATCTGCACCCCTCGCATCGCCACCTCGGTTTTCATCGCCGATCAGCTCGACAAGCCGATCCTGGTCGAAGGACCGGCGGGCGTCGGCAAGACCGATCTGGCCAAGACCGCGGCCACGGTCCTGGGCGTGCCGCTGGTGCGCATGCAATGCTACGAGGGCCTGGACGAATCGAAGGCCCTTTACGAGTGGAAATACGGCAAGCAGCTTCTCTATACCCAGATCCTCAAAGACAAGCTGGGCGAGGTGCTGTCCGGCAGCCACAACCTGGAAGAATCGATCGACAAGCTCCACCAGTACGGCGACATCTTCTTTTCCGAGCGCTTTCTCGAGCCGCGGCCGCTGCTGCGCGCCCTGAAAGAGGAAAACGGCGCCGTTCTCCTGATCGACGAGATCGACAAGTCCGATCACGAATTCGAGGCCTTCCTGCTCGAGATCCTGTCCGACTTCCAGGTCTCGATCCCCGAGATCGGCACGGTCAAGGCCAAGACCCATCCGCTGGTGTTCCTGACCAGCAATGCCACCCGCGACATGAGCGACGCGCTGAAGCGCCGCTGTCTCCATCTCTACATCCCGTTCCCGGAACAGGCGCTGGAGCGGAAGATCGTGGAAGCGCGAGTGGACGGCATCACGGATCGGCTGCGCCGCCAGATCGTCGGTTTCGTCCAGCAGGTGCGGACGATGGACCTGAAGAAACTGCCCTCGATCAGCGAGACCATCGATTGGGCCCGCGTCCTGCTGCTGCTGCACGTCGAGGAGCTGACGCCCGACGTGGTGCGAGACACCATGAACGTGTTCCTGAAGTTCGAGGACGATATCGCCCGGGTCAATGACCAGCTGGGCAAGCTTGTGCCCATCGCCCGTGGCGAGGCCATGGCCCTGCCGAATGAATCGCGCCCTTGAATCCTTCCTGAAGGCGCTGCGCCACGCCGAGATCCGCGTCTCGCCGGCCGAGAGCATCGACGCGGTGAAGGTGGTCGATCGTGTCGGCTACGGCAATCGGACCCTGCTCAAGGATTCCCTGGCCGTCACCCTGGCGAAGACCCCGGACGAGAAAGAGCGCTTCGACGAGGCGTTCGATCTTTTCTTCACCAGCGACCGGATGCCGGATGCCGGCCGGGATGGCACAACCGACGACAACGCCCCGACCGGCCCGCTCGATCCGGATTCGGTGGCCGATCCGCTGGCCCGCGCCATTCTTGACGGCGACGAGTCGGCCCTTCAGGTGGCCGTCGAAGCGGCGGCCCGCAAGCTTGACCTGACCGAGATGTGGGTCTTCACCCAGAAGCCCCTGTTCGTGCGCAAGATCCTGGACGAAGTGGGCTTGGACGGCCTTGATGACGAGATCGCCGCCCAGGGGCCGATGCCCTTGGGGCTCAATATGCAGCGGGTCTTGAGCAGCGGGCGCGCCCGCCTGTTCCAGTATGCCGAGAACATCGTCGAGCGCCAGTTCGCGCTGCATGCCAGCCGCAACGCCGATCAGCTGCACGAGGAATTCCTGGAAAGGATGCGGCTTTCGAACATCAGCCCGCGCGATTTCGACCGCATGAAGGAAATCGTACGGCGGATGGCAAAGCGCCTGGCCGCCTTGCATGCCCGACGCCGCCGCGTCGCCCAGCGCGGACAGCTTGATGTGCGCCAGACCCTGCGTCGAAACTATGCCCACGACGGCCTGTTGTTCGACCTGCGCTGGAAATACAAGAAGATCAAGAAGCCCAAGGTCTTTGCCATCTGCGACGTGTCGGGCTCGGTGGCGGCGGTGGCGCAGTTCCTGCTGATGTTTCTCTACGGACTGCACGAAGTGCTGCCCAATGTGCGCGCCTTCGCGTTCAGCGGCAACATGAAGGAGGTGACCGACCTGTTCGAGCAGCATGAAATCGAACAGGCGATCAAGAAGGCGGTGGAACGGGTGGGCTTTGGCCGCACCGATTATGGCCGCTCGCTGCTTGATTTCTCCGAGACCGGGATGGACGACCTCGACAACCATTCCACCGTCATCATCCTGGGCGACGCGCGCTCGAACTTCATGGATCCGCGCCCCGACCTCATGAAGGCGATCTTCGATCGCAGCCGCAGGGTCATCTGGCTCAATCCCGAGCCGCGCACCTTCTGGAACGTCGGCGATGCCGTCATGCCACGCTACCTGCCCTATGTGCATCTGGCACGGACCTGCGCCACCCTCAAGGATCTCGAGCGCATCGTCGACGGGCTCTTGAAGGCTGTCACCGACTCGCCCTGACCCGCCGGGACACGCCGATGAACGCCAATCTCTATGCCCTGTTCCAGAGCCGCTTTCCGGCGGACCGCGCGGCCCCCTTCATCGAGATGCCGGATGGACGCATCTACCGCTATGCCGATCTTGACGATCAATCGGCGCGCTATGCGGCCCTGCTTCTCGGGCTTGGCCTCAAGCCTGGCGACCGGGTGGCGGTCCAGGTCGAAAAATCGCCGGAAGCCGTGTTTCTGTATGCCGCCTGCCTGCGGGCCGGGCTGGCCTATCTGCCCCTCAACACGGCCTATCCGCCGCCCGAGCTTGACTATTTCATCGGCAACGCGGAACCGGGCGCCATCGTCGCCCGGCCGGAACACGAAGCCGCGCTGGCGGCCATCGCCCGCCAGCATGGCGTGCGGCATGTGCTAACGCTGGGGGCCGCTGGCGAAGGCTCGCTGCCGGCGCTTGCCGCCGCAACGGGCGTCGATCCGATCCTGGCCCATAGCACGCCGGGCGAGACCGCCGCCATTCTGTATTCGTCGGGGACCACCGGCCGTCCCAAGGGCGCCATGCTGTCGCACCACAATCTGGCGTCGAACGGCCTTGCGCTCCATCGCGCCTGGGGCTTCCGGCCCAATGATGTGCTGCTGCACGCGCTTCCGATCTTCCATGCCCATGGGCTGTTCGTCGCCTTGCACACCACCCTTCTGAACGGCACGGGCATGATCTTCTGCCCGAAATTCGACCCGGCCGAGATCCTGCGCCTGCTGCCGAAGGCCACCGTGTTCATGGGCGTTCCCACCCTGTACGAACGGCTGCTGTTGCAGCCGGGCCTGGATCGCGCCCGTTGCGCCCATATGCGTCTTTTCATTTCGGGCTCGGCGCCGCTGCTGGAATCGACCTTCACCCGCTTCCGCGAGCAGACCGGCCACACGATCCTTGAACGCTATGGCATGACCGAGACCGGCATGAACACGTCGAACCCGCTCGATGGCGAGCGGCGCGGTGGCACGGTCGGCTTTGCCCTGCCGGGGGTCAGCGTCAGGATCGTCGGCGCCGACGGCCGGCCGGTTGCGACCGGCGAGACCGGCGAGCTGCAAGTGAAGGGCGACACGTTCGGCGTTTTATTGGCGCATGCCGGACAAGACGGTGCCGATTTCCACCAGGGATGGCTTTTTCGCACCGGCGATCTGGCCGCACCGATCCGGACGGCTACATCACCCTGGTCGGGCGCGCCAAGGTGACCTCGGTCGTCACTGGCGGGCATGTCGTCTATCCGAAGGAAGTCGAGCTCCGGATCGACGCCCTGCCGGGGTTGCCGAATCGGCGCAGATCGGCCTGCCCGATCAGGATCTGGGCAAGGATGTAGCGGATCATTGACGGCTGAAATCGTGATCGCGCGCCTGAAGGGCGAAATCGCCGGCTACAAGGTGCCGAAGCGAGTAGTTCTTCCTGGATGACCTGCCCTGCAACGCCATGGGCAAGCTGCAGAAGAACTCCAAGCTGCGCGATACCGGCGCCGAAATCGAAGCTGCTGCCGAATTCCTTGCAACCGTGGGGGCGCTCGGGCGCTTGGCATTCCGCCCCATGCCACGATGATCGGCCATCAGCATTCGCGCCCCATGGTCAACGGCAAGGATCACACAGAGGGGTCTGGTGATCCGGGTTGAATTTATCGTCAGATGCGCCGCTTGCCGGCCCTGCCGTGCTGGCCGGACTGTTCGCGCTGTCGGCGCAAGCGGCTTCGCGCATGCCGATTCCAGCACCTGAGCCTTGAACCCGGCGGCCCGCCGGCTGGAAGCGCCGACGCGCGCGCACCGGCCCCGGACTACCTGGCGCGGCTCGGCCCGCAGCGGCGCGATCCGCAGGGCCGCAGCGTGCCGATCCCGCCATCGGAAGCCAAGGGCGACGAGAACGACGCGAAAACCTTGGGCCGGGAAAGCGGCCAGCCGATCGACGCGGCGGGCCGCCCGGCCAGCACGAACCGCCTGCCCGGTCCCAACCCCTTTGCCACCTACGCCGGATCCGAGCGCGAACGCGCCAATCAGGCCGAGCAGGCGCGCCGCATCCAGGCCGAAATCGACCGCGCCATCAGCCAATGCCGGGTGCAGGCTGCATCGGGCAGCGCGCTTGCGGATTGCGAGCGGCGCATCACGCAGCGTCTCGAGTCGCGCGACCGCGACGTGCGCACCCACGAGCTGGCCCATTTCCATGCCGGACAGCCCTATTCGCGGGCGCCAGAATATTTCTTCGTCACCGGCCCGACGGGCCGGCAGTTCGCGGTCGGCGGCGTGACGGCCATGGATTCCGCGCTCGATCCCGGCCATCCCAATGCTGCGCTTGCCAAGCTTCGCATCCTGCGCCGCGCCGCATTGGCGCCGGCCGAACCGTCACCGCGCGACCGCGAGGCGGCCGAACGCCTGCAGCGGATGATCGAGGCTCTTGAGCGGCGCTAGCATCTAGGTTGCATAGCGCGGCGGCGGCGTGAACCCGCCCAGGATCTCGCCCAGCCGGCGCGCAAGATCGAGCGTCGTCGTGTCGCCAAGATAAGGCCCGATGATCTGGATCCCGACCGGCAGGCCGGCCTTGGTGCGGCCGATCGGGGCGACCGTCGCCGGCAGATAGACGAACGATGCAAGGCCGCACCAGGCAACCTGGCTCCAATAGGGTTTGGCCACGCCGTTCACCACATGCGTGCGCGCCGCCATGGTGGGATTCGGATCATGCCGGGCGGCTGCCGTCGGCATCACCGGGCAGAGCAGCGCGTCATAGCGGGTGAAAAACTCGGCCCAGATCCGCCGATACTCGCGCCGCTTCGCATCGGCCATGATCCAGTCGCGGTGGCTTTCGGTCGCGCCGCGCACAAACTCGGCGTCATAGCCGCGATCGGTTTCGGCAAGCTGGCCCGCCCGCTGCATGAGGCCGGCAAACGCCTTGGCCGGGAACGACGCCGAAAACACCGCCGCGACCTGCCGGTAGAACTGGGTGTTGTAGTCGGCGAATGGCAGGGCCGGGCGGGCGCGATCATCGACAGCCGCCCCTTCGGCCCGCAGCGCGGATATGGCGCCTTCCAGCACGGTGCGGATTTCCGTCTCGACGGGAAAGTCGGCATCGTCGAGCCATGCCGCCAGACGATACTGCGACAGTTCCGCCCGCCTGGGCATGGGCAGTTCTAGCCGCCAGGCTTCGGCCTGATCGGCATCCGGCCCGGCCAGGACGCCAAGCGCCAGTTCCAGGTCCTCGGCCGAACGGGCAAGCGGGCCGATCACGGTGATGTCGGCGCCGCTCATGCCTTGTGGCGGCGGCGGCACCTGGCCCGCGTCGGGAACCAGACCGAAGCTTGGCTTGTGGCCATAGACGCCGCAGAAATGGGCCGGGTTGCGGATCGAGCCGGCAAGATCGGTTCCGATCTCGAGGAAGCTCAGACCCGCCGCCAGCGCCGCCGCCGACCCGCCCGATGACCCGCCCGGCGAACGGGTCGGGTCCCATGGGTTGTTGGTGGTGCCAAACAGCGCGTTGAAGGTCTGCAGATCGCTTGCATAGATCGGCAGGTTGGTCTTGCCGAACACGATGGCGCCGGCATCGACCAGCCTTTGGATGGCGACCGCATGGGCCGATGGCCGATACGCCTTGAACTCCGGTGCGCCGGCGGTCGCGGGCATGCCTGCAACTTCGATCGAGTCTTTCGCCGTCATGGGCACGCCGTGCAGTGGACCCCACACGTCGCCCCTGGCCAGCGCGTTGTCGGCGGCCACGGCGCGCGCCAAGGCCGCTTCCCGGTCAAGCGCGATCACGGCATTGATCTCGGGGTTGATGCGCTCGATCCTGGCCAGGCAAAGGTCCAATGCCTCGCGGGCGCTCAAACGCTTGGCCCTGATCGCGATCGCAAGGTCTGTCGCCGACTGGAATTCCGCCTTCGCCTGGAACATCTCACAAAACCTTGAAAGATCGGGACTTCGCGATAGGGTTATAAAGGGGCTGCCGATTGCCGAACGAATTCAATGTTCGTATGGTGGTCGATCACGCCGGGCGTGGCAAGGCATGACATGCCGGATGCCGATGCAGGCCAAAGGATGGGGGATTGATCATGAAAAAAGTGATCTGGATTGGCGGCGGCGCGGTGGCGGTGATTGCCCTTGTCGTTGCCGGCATTTTCCTGTTCGTCTTGTCGAATCTGAACAACCTGGTCAAGACGGCCGTCGAGGAGCTTGGATCCGACGCGACCAAGACCAAGGTCACCCTGCGCGAGGCCGATATCTCGCTGCGCCAGGCCAAGGGTGCCTTGCGCGGCCTGACCGTCGGCAACCCGCCCGGATTCAAGACCGATCATGCCCTTTCGCTCGGCGAAGTGTCGGTCACTCTCGATCCCGCCTCGATCGGCGAAAAGGTTATCGTCTTGAAAGAAGTGATCATCGCTCGCCCGCAGGTCACCTACGAATACGGCCAGGGTGGCGATAATCTGAACGCGATCAAGAAGAATGTTGCGGCGACGACCGCAGGCCCGGGCGGACAGCAGCGCCCGGCGGCGGGCGGGCAAACAGCGCCTGGCAGCGCGCAGGCCAAAAAGGACGAGCAAAAAGTCATCATCGAAAATCTCTACGTCCGGAATGGCGAGGTCACGGTGTCGGCAAGCCTGCTCGAGGGACGCAAGGTCAGCGCCGGGCTGCCCGATATCCACATGAAGGACGTGGGCAAAGGCAAGGGCGGGGCCACGCCGGCCGAGGTTGCCCAGGCCCTGATCGCCCAGATCGAACAGAGCGCCAGCAAGGCTGTCGGCGCGATCGACGGCGGTGCGCTTCTGAAGCAGCTCGAGGGTACGCTCAAAGTCGACCCGCAGGCGATCCAGCGCAGCCTGGGTGGGGCCGCCGGCGGCGCGGCCAGCGAAGGACAGAAACTGCTTGAACAGGGCGGCCAGGGTCTGCGCGGGATTATCGGCCGATAGCCGGCCGACCATCACACTTCCAGCATCGCCATCGCGGTAAAATCACAACCACGGTCGTGCCAATTGCCAACCCTGGCAATCGCCACCCCTGGTAATCGACAACGAGGCAGGAGCAATCGCCGATGATCTTCATCATTCGCTGCATCGACAGGCCGGGCGCGCTTGAAACGCGGCTGAAGGCGCGCCCCCAGCATCTTGACTATCTCACCACGGCCGGCAAGGCGGTGGTGTTCGCCGGCCCGATCCTGGGCGACGACGGCCAGACGATCCGCGGCAGTCTGATCATCGCCGAGGCAAAGGACCGCGCCGCAGCCGGTGCGTTTGCCGCGGCCGATCCCTATAACAAGGCCGGCGTCTTCGCCAGCGTCGAGATCTCGCCGACCCGGGCCGTGTTCTCGAATCCGGCGCCGGCCGCGTAGCGTTTCGCGACACGGCGCCTACTCGCATCAGCGCCCCTTCCAGACCGGCTTTCGTTTTTCGGCGAAGGCGCGCGGCCCTTCGATCGCATCTTCGCTGGTATAGGCCTTTTCGTGGATGTAGCGCGCCTCCTTCAAGGCGTGGCCCGTCACGATATCCATGGCCGCCATCGCCGACTGTTTCGCCGCCTGCACCGAAAGCGGCGCCGCCGAGGCGATGCGTTCGGCCAGCGCACGGGCCCGCGCCACTACCTTCGGCACGGTCGGTTCCAGGTAATTGATGAAGCCGATCTGATGGAAGCGCTCGATCGGCATAGGATCGCCGACCAGGGTCAGTTCCAGCAGCATCGGCGCCGGCATCTGCCAGAGGGCCGGCATCGCCCAGGGCGAGCCGCGGCCGCGATGGACCTCGGTGATGGCCATCGTGATGCCGGCCAGCCCCACGCGCAGATCGCAGTTCAACGCGAACAGGGTTCCCCAGGCCGGGGCATGGCCGTTGATGGCCGCGATCATCGGCTTCTTGATCGCCCGCATGCGGGGCTGTGACGGATCGCCCAGCATCTCGAGGATGTCGATGCCCTTGGTCTTGCGCAGCTCGGCCGCCTCTTTCAGATCCATGCCGGCACAGAAGGTGCCGCAATCGCTGCCCGTCAGGATGGCGACGCGGATGGCATCGTTCTTGTCGATCTCGTCCCAGATCTCCTTGAGACGGGCATCGGTGGCCACATTGATCGCGTTGCGCCGCTCCGGCCGATTGAGGGTGATGGTGGCGATGCCGCCGTCGATGGAAAAGAGGACCGTATGTGAATCACTCATCTGCCGATCCCCCCTCAGCGGCCTTTCCAGACCGGCTTGCGCTTTTCGGCAAACGCGCGCGGGCCCTCGATCGCGTCTTCACTCGTATAGGCCTTCTCGTGGATGTAGCTTGCCTCCTTCAAGGCGTGGCCCGACACGATGTCCATCGCCGCCATGGCCGAAAGCTTCGCCGCCTGCACCGAAAGCGGCGCCGCAGCCGCAATCCGCTCCGCCAGCGCGCGGGCCCGTTCCATCACCTTGGCCACGGTCGGTTCAAGGTAGTTGACGAAACCGACCTGGTGGAAGCGCTCGATCGGCATCGGATCACCGACCAGGGTCAATTCCAGCAGCAGCGGCGCCGGCATTTGCCAAAGGGCCGGCATCGCCCAGGGCGATCCGCGCCCGCGATGGACCTCGGTGATGGCAAGCGTCGTTCCGGCAAGCCCGACCCGCAGGTCAGAATTGACGGCAAGCATCATGCCACCCGCCGGTGCGTGGCCGTTGATGGCGGCGATCATTGGCTTGGCAAGCGAACGCAGGCGCGGAAAGGACGGGTCGCCGATGACTTCCAGAATGTCGATACCCTTGGTCTTGCGCAGCTCGGCCGCCTCTTTCAGATCCATGCCGGCGCAGAAGGTGCCGCAATCGCTGCCGGTGATGATCGCGACCCGGATTTCCGGGTTCTTGTTGACTTCGGTCCAGATCTCGTCCAGCCGCTTGTGGGTCGCGATGCTCAGGGCGTTGCGACGCTCTGGCCTGTTCAAGGTGATGGTCGCGATCCCGCCCTTGATATCAAACAACACGACATCCTTGCCTTCGCCCATAGGTCCTCCTGTCACCGGCATTATGCCGTAAGCGCTTGATAAACAATGTGTTTCAACACGGCCGGCGGCGCGCCGATCCCGCCGGTTCCGCCATCACTTTACCCAGAGCCGACCACGCCGTCGCCACAATCAAGAGCAAGATTGAGATCGTCCCGATCGGGGACGATCTTGCACAGAGGTAAGCAGCCATGTTGTCCAATCTGAAGCGCGCCGTTGTCGCCGCCAGCGTTGCCGCCGCGTTTGCCCTTCCGGTTGCCGGCGTCACAAGCCTTGGCGCTCTCGCAGCCGACAAGCCCGCGCATGCGACGGCCAAGGATTGCACCAAGCTGAAGAACGACGGCAAGGCTTACGAGGCCTGCATGAAGAATGCCGCCAAGGCGGCGCCGGCAACGGCCCCCGCCAAGAAGTAACGAACCCGTCCGGCAGGGGAAGGCATGGGCGTGGCATTGCCGCGCCTCCTTCCCCCGCCTTCTCCAAGCTTCAGAACCAAGCTCGGCGCTCCCGTGCCTCCTCCCGCGGGGGCGCCATTTCTTTCAATGGCACGGCCCCCAATTCACGGCCCCGTGATGGTTAAGGCGTTCAGGATCGGTTAGGCGACTTCGGCGAATATCCGGTGTTTTCACTCGACAACGGATCCCACCATGCACTGCCTGTCCTCTGCCCGCCCTGCAATCAGGAGCCTGTTCCGATTGGCCTTTACGCTCGCGGGTCTGGTTGCCGCGGCGGCCGAAACCCACGCCGCGACGCGTGCCCAGACAAACCGCCAGAGCGAGGCGGCGATCCGGCTGGCCATCGTCGAGGAGACGGGCGCGAACCTGTCCAGCGGAAAGTTCGACGCGCTCGAACGCATGGCCGAGGATTTCCGCCGGACAAAAGCGCGCACGCCCAGCGGCACCTGGAAGATGGGATGGCTGCACAAGGCGTTCGAGACGATCGGCCTGAACACGCCGACGCCGGACGCCGCCATCGCGATGAACGCAACCCTGCAAGCCTGGCTGCAATCGCATCCCACATCGCCGACGCCCTATATCGCGCTTGGCCACTTCAGCTATTGGCAAACCGTGGCAGGCTGGCGCCACCGCCTGGCCACGTCCAGCGCCCTGCCCAATTGGGAACCCTATCGGCAGGATCTCGCTGAAACGTATGATTTCCTGTTGCGCGCAAAGCCCATCGCCGCCCGCGATCCGGAATGGTACGTGGTCATGGAGAACATTGGCCGCCTGCTCGAGATCGACCTTGCGGAACGCTACCTTCTGATCCAGGAAGGGCTGGACCAGGAGCCCCATTACCATCGCCTTTACTTCGCGGCAGCCGAGAGCCTGCTGCCCAAGTGGGGCGGCAGCTATCGCATGGTCGAGGCCTTTGCCAACGAAGCGGTGACCCGAAGCCGCGATAGGGATGGGGAATCGCTTTACGCCCGCATCTATTGGCACCTGGCGCAGATCGAGTTCGGCACGGACCTGTTCCGCGAAACCGGCGTCGAGTGGAATACGGTCAGCCGCGGCTTCCACGATATCGTCAAGGCCTATCCCGAGAGCTGGAACCTCAACGCCTTCGCCCTGTTCGCCTGCACGGCAAGCGACTTCGCAAAGGCCGGGCAGATCCTGGAACAGATCGGGGACCGCATCGTTTTGGACCTGTGGCCGGACCGCCAGACGCTTGAAGCCTGCCAATCGCTGGGTGCAAACAGCATGGGCGCAAACAGCAAACGCGCCGCGCCCCGGCCGGCGCAGCGCGTTTCCTATCCACGCTGATTGACGCGGCGCCGGGCAGCCGGCGCCGCTGGCGCGGGTGTCTTCTAGCGCTGCTTGCGGAGAATGGCCGCGCGCAGCAGGAACAGCCGGTCGTTGCCGAAGAACATGTCGGACCCATCCAGATACATGGTCGGCGAGCCATAACCGCCGCGCTTGATCAGCTCGTCGGTCGTATTGCGCAGCTTGTCCTTGTAAGGCTGGGTCGCGATCTTTTCGAAGAAGGCCTTTCGATCCATGCCAACCGCGCTGACCGCCGCGCCAAGAACATCATCTTGCGAAATATCCTTGTGCTCGCCCCAATAGGCCGCGAACAGGCGCTCGGCATAAGGAACGATCTGGCCGGCCTCGATGGCGACAAAAGCGCCGCGCATGGCCTTCACGCTGTTGACCGGAAAGACCGGCGGCACGCCAGGCTTCAGCACGCTTTCCATGCCGTAATAGCGGACCCAGTCCGCACGATCCTTTTGTTCGTAGGACTTCTTGACCGCCACCGGCTTTTCACGATGCTCGTAGATCGCGGGGTTCACGGCGTTGAACACGCCGCCAACCAGAATGGGCTTCCACACGATATCGACGCCGAGTTCGGCACAGAGCGACGTCAAGCCCCGGAAGGCGAGATACGTCCACGGGCTCGATACGTCGAAGAAGAATTCAACCTTGCTCATTCACGGGGCTCCCCTTTCCTGCATCCGCGTTCTGCACGTCCCGATCGGACGGCAACGTTGGCCAGAGGATAGGGGCCCGGCGCACCCGGGCGCAACTACTACCCGACCGGTACTACCCGACTGGGATTTCGCAACGTCATCCAGTCCCGAACGAACGCTTCGGCCCTTCCATCCGCGCCCGCCGCCGCTGCATCGCTGCCCGACGCTCCATTCCCGCCCCTTGCTTTCAAAAAGAGATCGCCCAACGATAGGTTCGGCCGGAAGATCCTGCGCCCGGCGCGATCAAGACCCGGCGCGATCAAAAGGAGACCGCCATGAATCGCCTTGGCCTGCTTGGATGCGCGGCAGTCCTGGCCGCATTGCTGTCCAGCGCCACCGCCATCGCCCAGCCGAAGGTCGGTCCGTGCCCCCAGGCCGTCGATGACACCTATGTGCCCGCCCCGCCGGGCATCGATGTCCAGTCCTGGATCGAGGGGCTTGAGATCCCATGGTCCCTCGCCTTTCTTCCCGATGGGCAAGCGCTGGTGAGCGAGCGGCCAGGACGCATCCGCCTGATCGAGGGGGGCCGCCTGGCATCGCAACCCGTTGCAAGCCTGGCGGTGGCAACCGGTGGCGAGGGCGGCCTGATGGGCCTCGCCATCCATCCGGCATTCCCGCAGGCGCCCTACATCTATGCCATGCACACCTACGAGGATGGGTCGAAACGCGCCAATCGGGTGGTGCGGCTGGTCCTTGATGGCAGCATCGCCCGGTTCGACCGCGTGATCGTGGATGGGATCGTCGGCGGGCGTAACCACAATGGCGGCCGCATCGCCTTCGGCCCCGACGGCATGCTGTATGTCGGGACCGGCGAAATTTTCGAATCCGCCCGCGCCCAGGACCGCAACGATCTCGGTGGCAAGATTCTGCGGGTGACCGCCGATGGCGCAATCCCGGCCGACAACCCGTTCCCGGGCTCGGCGGTCTACAGCCTTGGCCATCGGAATGTGCAGGGGCTGGCGTGGCATCCCGTCACACGGGTCCTGTTTGCATCGGAACATGGCCCATCCGGCGAATTCGGCCTGCGCGCCTATGACGAGATCAATATCATCCGGCGGGGACGAAACTATGGCTGGCCGCTGGCGGTGGGCGCGGTGGGCGACCCGGCCTTCGTCGACCCGATCGCCGCCTGGCCCCAGCAGGCCACCCCGCCGGGCGGGGCCGCGTTCTGGCGCGGGGATCTGTTCGTCGCCACGCTGCGCAGCCATGCGCTGCTTCGCATTGTCGTCGGGGACGGGCCGGACAGCGGGCCGGCGCGTGCCATCGAGCGCTGGTTCGCGGATGGCGCCGGAAACAGCCGATACGGCCGCCTGCGCGATGCGGTATCGGGCCCCGACGGCGCCCTTTACGTGCTGACCAGCAACCGCGATGGCCGCGGCAGCCCTGCGGTCGGCGACGACCGCATCCTGCGCCTGACGGCAGGACGTTGAAATGCCGACGGTAATTGATCGCCTCTCGACGCCATGGCAAGCTGCGGCCATTCTGCCGCCAAACTGATAACGCCGTAACGAGTCGGGCATGATCATCGACATCGCCATCGCCATCCATCTGGTTGCCTCGGTCATCTGGGTGGGGGGGACCTTTTTCGCCTATGTCTGCATGCGGCCAGCGGCATCGCCGCTGGAAGCTGCCCTGCGGGTGCCCCTGTGGCGCCGTGCCATGGCAAGCTTCGCGCCCTGGTCCGGGTCTCGATCGTCGCGCTCAATGTCAGCGGCTACGGGATGGTGTTCTGGTTCTTCGAGGGGTTCGCCAATGTGGGCATCCACGTCCACATCATGCAGGCGACGTCGATTCCGATGACCATCCTGTTCGTCTATCTCTATTTCGCACCCCGGTTGATGAAGGCCGCCCTGGCCGGCAACGACTTGCCGGCCGCGACCCGGGAGCTCGAATTGATCCGCCACATTCTGCTGATTATCCTTCATCTGGGACTGCTCACGGTCCTGATCGGCTCGACCGGGCGCTACTGGGGCGACCCATATTGGGGAGGATAGGGCATCACCATGGCAACCGTCATAGATCCGAAGACCCTGCCTGTCGTCACCGGCTCGAAGCGCTACCCGCCCCCCTATGACCGGCTGGTGGCCGGGCGCCACCGCCGCGCCCTGGGCGATGCAGCCGGCCTCAGGAATTTCGGCGTCAACCTGACGGTACTGGAGCCCGGCACCCAAAGCTCGGCCCGCCACTGGCACAGCGTCCAGGACGAATTGGTCTACGTGCTTGATGGCGAGCTAGTGCTGGTGACGGGCCAGGGAGAGACGGTTCTCACCGCCGGCATGGCGGCCGGATTCCGGGGCGGCGAGGCCAACGGCCACACCCTGATCAACCGGTCCGACCTGCCCGCCACCATTCTCGAGATCGGCGATCGCCTGCCGGGCGACACCTCGCACTACCCCGATTCGGCCATGGGGCCGTTCAAGGTGACATAAGGCGCAAGACCAGCCGGCCTGGACCGAGGCACAGGATCGACGCAGATGGCCAGAACCCGCGCCCCCGAGATCGATCGCCCCGCCCTGGTCTGGTTCAACACCGAGCGCCCGCTTGCCCTGGCCGGACTGCGCGGCAAGCTGGTCATTCTCGATTTCTGGACCTTCTGCTGCATCAACTGCATGCACGTCCTTCAGACCCTGCGCCGGGTCGAAGAGGAATTCCCCGATACCGTGGCCGTGATCGGGGTGCATTCGCCGAAATTCGCCGCCGAGCGGGATGCCGGAAATGTCGCCAAGGCGATTGCCCGCTACGACATCCGGCACCCGGTCGTGCATGATGCCGGAATGCTGATCTGGCGCGATTATGCCGTTCGCGCCTGGCCGACCCTGGTCTTCATCGGACCGGATGGCAACCTGCTCGGCCAGACGGCCGGTGAACCAGATCCCGACAAGCTTGTGGTCGCCGTGCGCCAGATCCTGGCCGAGTCGGAAAAACAGGGATTCATCAAGCCATCCCCCATCGCCTTGCTGCCGCCGCCAAAGGCCGCCGGCCGGCTTGCCTTTCCTGGCAAGATCAGACGGCTTGGCGAAGGTGGCGATGCGCGCTGGGTGGTGGCCGATTCAGGGCACCATCAGATCGCGGTGCTGGACGATTCGGGCCATGAAATCGAGCGCTTCGGCAACGGCCAGGCGGGGCGCGCAGACGGGACGGTGGACCAGGCAAGTTTCGCAAGCCCGCAGGGGATCGCCGTGGCGCCGGGCCAGATCTATGTGGCGGATACCTTCAACCATGGCATCCGCCATATCGATCTTGGCAAACGCCGGGTGACGACACTGGCCGGCAATGGCCGCCGCGGCGGCGCGCTCGGCCGCGACGAAACGGTGGCGTCGGCCACCGCGCTGGCGTCGGTCTGGGATCTTGCGCTGCTCGGGAATCGGCTCTACTTCGCCAATGCCGGCACCCATCAGATCGGTGTCATCGATCTGGGGCGCGGGACCGTCGCCGCAGCCGCCGGAACCGGTGGCGAAGGTCCGATGGCCCGCCCTCGCGGGTTCTGCTGGCGCAGCCGAGCGGTCTTGCCATCCACCCGGACCGGTTGCGAATCGCCTTTGCCGACAGCGAGACATCATCGGTGCGCGTTCTTCACCTTGGACTTCAGCCCCGGGTCGAAACCATCGTCGGCACCGGCCTGTTCGAGTTTGGCCATATCAACGGGGGTTTCCGGCTGGCGCGGCTGCAGCATGCGCTTGGCCTCGACTGGCTTGCCCCCGACCGGCTGGTGGTGGCGGACAGCTATAACAACGCCCTGCGGATCGTCGATCTTCGTGCCCAGGCGGTGGGCGATCTGGATGACGGCCTGGAATGCCGCGATTCCCTGTGCCTGCCGCTGGCCGAACCGGCCGGTGTCACGGTGGCCGGGCCCGGCCGCTTGCTGGTCTCGGACACCAACAATCACCGGATTGTGGAATATCACCTCGATCAGCGGTATTACCGGACCTGGTTCATGTAAGAAAATTGGGTTCATGCAAGAGAATTGGGAGCGTGCGATGATCAAAAAGGGCGTCAAGGACCTGGTCCGCGAGGCAAACGCGGTGATCGAGACTGTGCCGTTCGAAGAGGCGCGGAAGCTTCATGGTCGCGACGATACGATCTTTGTCGATCTGCGCGACGTGCGCGAGCTTGAGCGCGACGGCATGATCCCCGGCGCGTTCCATGCGCCGCGCGGCATGCTGGAATTCTGGGTCGATCCGGCCAGTCCGTATTACAAAGAGATATTCGGCAGCGGCAAACGCTTCGTGTTCTATTGTGCCAGCGCCTGGCGTTCGGCCCTAGCCACCCGCGCGGTCCAGGAAATGGGCCTTGCCCCGGTCGCCCATCTCGAGGGCGGCTTCAGCAAGTGGAAGGCCAGTGGCGGCCCGGTTGGTGAGCGGCCCCATCACGACAAGAAGGGCTGATTCCTGATCGTCGGCGCACCGCCCTTCCGGCCGCCCCGGGCCCGTGCTAAGTGAGCGGCTTCCTGACAGAATCGCCGTGGAGCGCCGATGATCCCCCGCTATAGCCGCCCGCAGATGGCGGCAATCTGGGAGCCCGAAAACAAGTTCCGCATCTGGTTCGAGATTGAGGCGCATGCCTGCGACGCACAGGCGGCGCTTGGCGTGATCCCCGCCGAGGCCGCCAAGGCCGTCTGGGAACGCGGGCGCTTCGAGATCGCAAGGATCGATGCGATCGAGAAGGAAACCAAGCACGACGTCATCGCCTTCCTGACCAATCTGGCGGAATACGTCGGGCCCGAGGCGCGGTTCGTCCACCAGGGCATGACGTCATCGGATGTGCTGGATACCTGCCTTGCGGTCCAATTCAAGCAGGCGGCCGACCTGTTGATCGCCGATGTCGACGACCTGCTTGCCGCTCTCGAGACGCGGGCCTTCGAACACAAGATGACGCCCTGCATCGGCCGCAGCCATGGCATCCATGCCGAGCCGACAACCTTTGGCCTGAAGCTGGCCGGCCACTACGCCGAATTCCGCCGCAATCGCGATCGGCTTGTCGAAGCCCGGCGCGAGATTGCGACCTGTGCCATTTCCGGCGCGGTCGGCACCTTTGCCAACATCGACCCGCGCGTCGAGGCCCATGTCGCCGAAAAGCTGGGGCTTTCCGTCGAGCCGGTTTCGACCCAGGTCATCCCGCGCGACCGCCACGCGGCGTTCTTCGCCGCCCTTGCGGTGGTGGCAAGCTCGATCGAGCGGCTGGCAACCGAGATCCGGCATTTGCAGCGGACCGAGGTTCGCGAGGCCGAGGAATACTTCTCGCCGGGCCAGAAGGGCTCGTCGGCGATGCCGCACAAGCGCAATCCGGTCCTGACCGAAAACCTGACCGGCCTTGCCAGGCTGGTCCGCGCCGCCGTGGTGCCGGCGCTCGAGAACGTGGCGCTGTGGCACGAACGCGACATTTCGCATTCTTCGGTCGAGCGGGTCCTGGGCCTGATGCGACGATCGGGCTCGATTTTGCCCTCGCCCGCATGGCAGGCGTTATCCGCAATCTGGTCGTCTATCCCGAGGCCATGCAGCGCAACCTGGATGCGCTGGGCGGACTGGTCCATTCCCAGCGCGTTCTGCTGGCCCTGACCCAGGCGGGCATGAGCCGCGAGGACGCCTACCAAGCCGTGCAGCGAAACGCCATGGCCACCTGGCAGCAGGGCGGAAGCTTTCTCGATCGACTGAAGGCCGACAAGGCGGTGCTTGCCCGGCTTACGCCACGCGAACTCGACCCGATGTTCGATCTGGCCTATCACATGCGCCACGTCGATACGATCTTCGCGCGCGTGTTCGGCAGAAGCTGAAGGCCCCCGCCTTGCTGTTCACCATGCCTACTCGTTCATGACCTGCTGCTTGGCCGTCATCAGAAGCCGGTCCGCTTCATGGCGAACGGTATGGGCGGCGATCTCGATCGAACGCGCCTTGAAATCGGCAACCACTTTTTCGATCACGTCTTCATGGCCGGGACGGTTGAAATCGGCCGCGACGACACCCTTGGCATAGGCTTCGGCATCGGCACCCTTGAGGCCAAGCTTGTCGGCCGCCCACAGCCCCAGGAGCTTGTTACGCCGCGCATTTACCTTGAACTTCAGCTGTTCGTCGTGCTGATACTTCTTTTCGAAGCTCTTTTCGCGATCTTCGAAGGTGGTCATCGTTCCTCCAAGGGGCTTCACGTGGTCGTGCTGGCTTGCAGGCCCTTATAGCCGCGCGTCCCATCCAGTGGTATCGAAAGATTCGTGTGCATTCTGGTGACATTGCGCCGGCCCGGCCATAAGTGGCCGCTGATCCTGGGCGCCAACCGCGACGAAATCGTGACCCGTCCCTGGGCGCCGCCCGGCCGTCACTGGCCCGACCGGCCCGACGTGGTGGCCGGTCTCGACCGGCTGGCCGGCGGAAGCTGGCTTGGCCTGAACGGTCGAGGCGTGGTGGCCGCCATGCTCAACCGCCGCAACAGCCTGGGCCCCGCCCCCGGCATGCTGTCCCGGGGCCAACTGGTGATCGAAGCCCTGGACCATGGCAGCGCCGACGCCGCCGCCACCGTCCTGGGCCGCATGGACGCAAGCCCCTATCGGCCCTTCAACATGGTTGTTGCCGACGGCGACAACGCCTTCTGGCTGCGCCATTCCGGCGCGCCACGGGCCGAGATCCTGCCGGTCCCCGAGGGGTCGGCATCCTGACGTCGCGCGAGATGAATGATCCGGCGTCGGAGCGATCTGGACCTTCCGCCCGCGCTTCCTGGCCGCGCCGCCGCCTGATCCCGGCCGGAACGACTGGACCGCCTGGAAGCCGACTTCGCCGACCGGACCGAAGGTGTCGAGGACGGCCGCTTGCGGCGATGACCATTTCGTCACCAGCGGCTACGGGACCGTTTCAAGCGCGCTGATCGCCCTTCCCAGCCGCAATCCTGGGCGATGGCAAGGCGATCTTCCGACGGCCCCCGGGCGCCCGGGCGAGGTGCTCTATCAGACGATCCAGCCTAATCCTAGTGGGCCTGGGTTCATTTCTTCCACAAAATATTGTGGGCCTCATGGTTGGCCGGATGGCACTCGGCGTTGTCGGCGCCGATCGTTCCTGGTATACGTTCGGCTCTGTTTCCAGTAAGGGCGCCAAGCCGACGGTTCGGAACGCTCGATTCCGTGCGTGGCGGCACAGTTTTTCCGATGGATGGCGAAATGGCCAGGCGCAGACGCATCTATGAAGGCAAGGCCAAGGTTCTATT
This sequence comes from Alphaproteobacteria bacterium, assembly GCA_046348645.1. GTDB lineage: Bacteria > Pseudomonadota > Alphaproteobacteria > JAXMDU01 > JAXMDU01 > JAXMDU01. The sequence goes on along the minus strand of JAXMDU010000006.1, from coordinate 41,219 downwards.
CGAGGGGCCCGAGCCCGGCACGCTGATCCAGTACTTCAAGGACGATGCAACCGCCTTCAACAACAAGAAGCGCGGCGTCATCAGCGGCAAGGGCGTCCTGAATAACCGGATCAGCGAGTTCCTGATGCTGCGCCTGAGGAAATGCGCATCCTGACCCATTTCGTGCGCCGCCCGAACATGCGCGAGCAGCTTGTCCGCCAGGTCGAGATCATTCCCATCGAGGTGGTGATTCGCAACGTGGCGGCTGGCTCGCTTTCGCAGCGGCTTGGCATTCCCGAGGGAACGCCGCTGCCGCGCTCGATCGTCGAGTACTATTACAAGAACGACGAGCTTGGCGACCCGATGGTGTCGGAAGAGCACATTACCGCGTTCGGCTGGGCGACGACCCAGGACATCGACGACATGCTGACCCTGGCGCTTCGCATCAATGACTATCTGTCGGGCCTGTTCCTGGGGGTCGGCATCCGCCTCGTCGATTTCAAGCTGGAATTCGGCCGCTACTACGAAGACGACCAGATGCGGATCGTGCTGGCCGACGAGATCAGCCCCGATTCCTGCCGGCTGTGGGACATCCGCACCAACGAGAAGATGGACAAGGATCGCTTCCGCCGCGATCTGGGCAAGGTCGAGGAAGCCTACCGGGAAGTGGCGCGCCGCCTGGGGATCCTGCCGGAAAGCGGCCCGCAGGACCTGGAAGGCCCGTCCACCATTCAGTGATCGCGGTCGCATGGCATTGAAGGCGAAAATCCACATCACGCTGAAGAATGGCGTGCTCGACCCGCAGGGCAAGGCCATCGCGCACGCCCTGGCGGGGCTTGGCTTCGGCGGCATCCAGGACGTGCGGCAGGGCAAATACATCGAGCTTCTGCTCGACGAGACCGACATCGCCAGCGCCCAATCCCGCGTCCAGGCCATGTGCGACACGCTGCTGGCCAACACCGTGATCGAGAACTACCGGGTCGAACTCGAACCCAGCGCATCGTGATCCACGGAATGAATGGCGCCATGCCCATGGTGCGGTGATGAAAAGCGCCGTCGTCGTCTTTCCCGGCTCGAACTGCGATCGCGACGTGTTCGTCGCGCTCGACAAGGCGGGCTGCAAGCCGGTCATGGTCTGGCACCGCGAAACCACCCTGCCCAGGGTTGATCTGATCGTCCTGCCCGGCGGATTTTCCTATGGCGACTATCTGCGCTGCGGCGCCATGGCCGCCCATTCGCCCATCATGCGCGAGGTCAAGGCGCGGGCGTCCGCCGGGGTTGCCGTGCTTGGCATCTGCAACGGATTCCAGGTCCTGACCGAATCGGGTCTGCTGCCGGGTGTGCTGATGCGCAACGCGGCCCTGCACTTCATCTGCCGGCCGGTGGCGCTGCGGGTCGAACGCGCCGACACACCCTTCACGCGCCGCTACCAGTCGGGCCAGCGGGTCGTCTTTCCCATCGCCCATGCGGACGGCAACTATTTCGCGGCGCCGGACATCCTGGCCCGGATCGAAGGCGAAGGCCAGGTGGCGTTCCGCTATTGCGATGCCGATGGCAAGGTGACGCCCGATGCCAACCCCAATGGTGCGCTTGGCAACATTGCCGGCGTGTTCGACACCAAGCGGCGCGTGCTTGGCCTGATGCCGCATCCGGAACGCGCGGCGGACCCCCTGCACGGAACGACCGACGGGCAGGCGATGTTCGCGGCTCTTGCCCAGTCTTTCGCATGACCACATCTTTCGCATGACCACGCTCGCCCGCCAGCCCACCCCCAGGATCACGGCCGCAATCGTCGCCGAGCACGGTCTTTCGCCGGTGGAATACGATCGCGTCCTGTCCATCCTTGGGCGCGAGCCCAACTTGGTCGAGCTTGGCATCTTCTCGGTCATGTGGTCCGAGCATTGTTCGTACAAGTCGAGCAAGGTGTGGCTGCGCAAGCTGCCGACCGAGGCGCCGTGGGTGATCTGCGGCCCCGGCGAGAACGCGGGCGTCATCGACATCGGCGAAGGCCTGGCCTGCATCTTCAAGATGGAGAGCCACAACCATCCGTCGTTCATCGAGCCCTATCAGGGCGCGGCAACCGGCGTGGGTGGTATCCTGCGCGATGTGTTCACCATGGGCGCGCGCCCCATCGCCAACCTGAACGCCTTGCGATTCGGGGCGCCGTCGAATCCGCGCATGCGCCACCTGGTGGCGGGCGTGGTGGGCGGCATCGGCGGCTATGGCAACTGCATCGGCGTTCCGACCGTGGGCGGCGAATGCGAGTTTGACCCATCCTATGACGGCAACATCCTGGTCAATGCGATGACCGTGGGGGTTGCACGCGCCGACCGCATCTTTTATTCGGCGGCCGCCGGTGTCGGCAACCCCGTCACCTATGTCGGCGCCAAGACCGGCCGTGACGGGATCCACGGCGCGACCATGGCATCGGCCGAATTCAACGAAGACGCCGACGCCAAGCGCCCGACGGTGCAGGTGGGCGACCCGTTCACCGAGAAACTGCTGCTTGAAGCCTGTCTCGAACTGATGGCAACCGATGCCATCGTTGCCATCCAGGACATGGGCGCGGCGGGCCTGACATCGTCATCCTTCGAGATGGCGTCCAAGGGTGGCACCGGGATTGAAATGTGGCTGGACCGGGTGCCCATCCGCGAAGACGGCATGACGCCCTATGACATCATGCTCTCGGAAAGCCAGGAGCGCATGTTGATGGTCCTGAAGCCGGGCCGCGAGGATCTGGCCCGGGCTGTCTTCGAGAAATGGGAACTCGATTTCGCCGTCATTGGCCGGGTGACCGACACCGGCCGCATGGTGCTGAAGGCGGGTGACAGCGTGGTGGCCGACCTGCCGATCGCGCCACTGGCCAAGGCGGCGCCCGAGTATCAGCGCCCCTGGGTCTCGACCCCGCCGAAGCCTGGGCTTGATGCCGCCGCCATCCCGCGGGTCGCGGCGGCCGATGCCCTGCTTCGGCTGATCGGCGGCCCCCATGCGTCAAGCCGGCGGTGGATCTGGGAACAGTACGATCACATGGTCATGGCCGACACGGTGCAGGGCCCGGGCGGCGATGCCGCGATCGTGCGCCTGCACGGCAGCAACCGCGCCCTTGCCATGACGTCGGATTGCACGCCCCGCTATTGCGCCGCCAGTCCCCGCCTGGGTGGTGCCCAGGCAGTGGCCGAGGCCTGGCGCAACCTGACCGCCGTCGGCGCCCGCCCGCTTGCCGTCACCGACAACATGAACTTTGGCAACCCTGAACGGCCGGACATCATGGGCCAGTTCGCCGGCTGCATCGAAGGCATGGCCGACGCCTGCCGCGCCCTGGACTTCCCGGTCGTGTCCGGCAACGTGTCGCTCTACAACGAAACGAACGGGCGCGCGATCCTGCCGGCGCCGGTGATCGGCGGCATCGGGCTTCTTGATGATGTCGCGCTGCGCGTGGGGCTTGCCATCCGGCGGGCCGGCGAGGACCTGATCGTGATCGGCGCGACCCAGGGGCACCTTGGGGCCTCGCTCTATGCGCGGGACATTGGCGGCCATGATCCGCAGGCCTTCGCGCCGCCGCCCGTCGACCTGGTTGCCGAGCGCCGCAATGGCGATTTCGTGCGGGGCTTGATCCGGGCAGGCCGGCTAAGCGCCTGCCACGACATATCGGACGGGGGCCTGGCCGTGGCGGTGGCCGAGATGGCAATCGCGGGCGGCCTTGGCGCAAGCATCGAGCCCCCGGCGGCCGAGGCCCAGGTGCCGCGATCGGCATGGTTGTTCGGCGAGGATCAGGCCCGTTACATCGTCGCTGCGCCGGATGGCGAGGCGCTGCTGGCCGAGGCCCGCGCCGCCAAGGTGCCGGCCCATCGGATCGGCCGGACAGGTGGCGATTCGTTGACACTGCCGGGCGAACGTCCCATATCCGTGGCCGAACTCAGGGCCGCCCACGAAACGTGGTTTCCGGCCTATATGTCCACCCCGTAAGGGATCGACGCTTTTTCGGGGCGTGACGCGCCCCGGGACAGTTCTTTGGAGACAGTTCTTTGGAGACCGGCCGCCCATGGCCATGAACCCGAACGAAATCGTGCGCCTGATCAAGGAGCACCTGCCCGACGCCCAGGTGACGATCGAGGATATGGCCGGCGACGGCGATCATTTTGCCGCCCATGTCGTGTCGGCGGCATTCAAGGGCAAATCGCGCGTGCAGCAGCACCAAATGGTTTATTCCGCCCTGCAAGGCCGGATGGGCACGGCCCTTCATGCCCTTGCGGTCAGGACCGCCGCGCCGGCCGACGCCTGAGGGCAAGCGCCAAGGCATGAACAAGACATGAACCCGAAAAGGAACGATCAATGAGCGACAATCCCGTTTTGGCCCGCATCCAGGGCGACGTGAACAGCAACCCCGTCCTTCTTTACATGAAGGGAACCCCCGAGCGCCCGCAATGCGGCTTCTCGGCCGCCGTGTGCCAGGTCCTGCAGCATCTGGGCGTTCCGTTCAAGGGGATCGACGTGATGGCCGACCCCGAAATCCGCCAGGGCATCAAGGAATTCTCGAACTGGCCGACGATCCCGCAGCTTTACATCAAGGGCGAATTCATCGGCGGTTGCGATATCGTGCGCGAAATGTTCGAAGCCGGCGAACTGCAGAAGCTGCTGGCCAACAAGGGGCTGACGCCGGCCGCCTGATCCCCTGGCCAGGCCCGGACGGGCAAGGACACGCATCGATGAAACCCGACGTGCTGGCCGTGTTCAATCTGGGCGATCATGTGACCGAGCAGCTGGCCCGGCACTTCACGGTGCACAGGCTGTGGACCGCCAAGGACCCCGACGCCATGCTGCGCGAACTGGCGCCGCGCATCCAGGCCGTGTTCATGACCAACATGCATGGCGCCACAGCCGCGTTCATGGACAAGCTGCCCAATCTGAAAATCATTTCGGCCTTTGGTGCGGGCTACGAACGCATTGACATCGAGGCAGCCAAGGCGCGCGGCATCATGGTCACCAATGTCCAGGCGACCAACTGCGGCTGCGTGGCCGATTCGGCAATCGGGCTTTTGATTGCGGCGCAACGACAGATCGTGGCGGCGGACCGTTTCGTGCGGTCCGGCGGATGGCTCCGGCAGCGCCTCTACGACACGACGTCACGGGTGTATGGCCGCCGCATGGGGATCATCGGCCTTGGCGCCATCGGCCGCGAAATCGCGCGGCGCGCCGAAGCGTTCGACATCGAGATCGGCTACCACAACCGCCGCCGACGCGACGACGTACCTTACCACTTCGAATCCAGCGTCCTGAAACTTGCCGAATGGGCCGACGACCTGGTTGCCGCCTGCCCGCTGAACAGCGAGACACGCGGCCTTGTCAACCGCGACGTGCTGAAGGCCCTTGGGCCAGAGGGCGTCTTTGTAAACATCGCCCGAGGCGGCGTCGCCGACGAGAAAGCCCTGATCGAGGCGCTGCAAAACCGCACGATCCGGGCGGCCGGTCTGGACGTCTATGAAAACGAGCCCGATATCGACCCGGCCTTCTTTACCCTTGAAAACGCCGTCCTGACGCCGCATTGCGCCGGCATCACGATCGATTCCGCCCTCGATTCGGCCGAGGTCGTGATCGCCAATCTGAAGGCTTTTTTCGCCGGCCGGCCCCCCATCACCCGGGTGGCCTGATCACGCGGATGGCCTGGCGCCGCCTTGGCGCGGCGCCAGGATCCCCCGAGCCAGGCCCCAGAGCCCGGACCCAGAGACCAGATCAGATCAGGCGCCTTCCTGGGCCACGACGCCCTTGCGGAAGGTCACGTAGACATAGACCGGCACGCCAACCCCGCCGAGATGGCTTTCGATCAGCGGCTTGACGTCGGCCCAATCCAGCCCGCCCACGCCGGTGGCCAGACGCGGCAGCGCGACGCTTGACAGCTTTTCCGACTGGACCAGCTTGGCCAGCGCCTTGAGCGCGTGATTGACATGCGACACCTTGGCCTTGCCCGGCACGCCGCTTGCGCTTTCGGACGGCTCCTGGGTCAGCAGATTGACGATACAGCGGCTGTTGGCATCCTTGCCGACCCCGCCCCATATCCAGGCTTCGCCGGGCTTCAAGGCGTTCTGCTGACAGTGGTGCCGGAAATCCTTGACCATGGTCGGAAACCGCTCTCGCAGCGAAAGCGCAAGACCATTCGAAAAATGATCGAACGGCGCCACCCCATGGGCGATGGCACCGGCTTGGCTCAGCAGAATGTCGCCTTCGACGTAGTGGATCAAAGCGGGTCTCCTTCCTCGCAAACTGAAATAACCATAGGGGCGGCCGCGAAAATGTCCTTGTCCTGGATCAATGACGGGATCAATGACGGGATGATTGTCAGAACAGAAAACCCCGCTGCCCAAGGCAGCGGGGTTTTTAGATCGACGCCCGGACAGGCCGCCCATCGGGCGGCGCGGGCCTTTAGCGCGAGTAGAACGCGACGACCAGAGTGGGCTCCATAGGGACGGCGTAGGGAACCTCGTCCGCCTTCGGTCCACGCACGAAGGTCCCCTTCATGCTGTCGCCATCGACCGACAGATAGCCCGGCACGTCGCGCTCGGGCGATGCGACCGATTCGAGGATACTGGCAAGCTGACGCGACTTTTCCTTGACTTCGATGGTGTCGCCATCCTCGACCCGGTACGAGCCGACCGTCACCCGCTTGCCGTTCACCCGCACATGGCCATGGTTCACAAGCTGTCGCGCCGCAAACACCGTCGGCGCGAATTTCAAGCGATAGACGACGCTTGCCAAGCGGCGTTCGAGCAGCTCGATCAGGTTTTCGCCGGTATCACCCTTGCGGCGCACGGCTTCGAAATAGAGGTTGCGGAACTGGCGCTCGCCCATCGAGCCGTAATAACCCTTGAGCTTCTGCTTTGCGACCAGCTGGACGCCATAGTCCGACGGCCGACGGCCGCGGCGCTGGCCATGCTGGCCGGGCCCATAGCTGCGCTTGTTGACCGGGCTTTTGGGGCGGCCCCAGAGGTTTACACCAAGGCGCCGGTCGATCTTGTATTTCGCGTCAACTCGTTTCGTCATTCGTGATCCATGCTGGCAACCGCCGGGGTTGCAGGAAAGGTATCGGGGCCCGAAGGCCCCGCCGGGCGCGATTCCTAGCCAATCTCGGGCCCGCTGTCAAACAGGGTCGGCGTTTCCGGCGCCCGCCTTGGCCGGGGGGGCTTGACCAGCGAGGCGATCACCCCGCGCAGGGTCTTCACCTCGGAATCCGCCAATTCCGCCCGCTGGAGGATGGCGCGCAGGTTGCGGACCATCGTCGCCCGCTTTTCCGGCGGAAAAAGGAACCCGCAGGCATCAAGCTCGGCCTCCAGATGGGCAAACAGGGCCATCAGATCGGCCTTGCTGGCCGGCACCGCCGCCGGCCGCCCCAAGGGCCTGGGTTCCGCCTGGGCGGCGGCCGGCAACCCCGACTGGAACCACTCGTAGGCCATGACAGCCACGGAATGGGCCAGATTCATTGATGAAAAGGCCGGGTTGAGGGGGATGGTGACGATCCGGTCGGCAAGCGACACCTCGTCATTCAACAGCCCCACCCGCTCGGGCCCGAACAGCAGGCCGACCCGCTCGCCGGCTGTCCAGCGGCGGCGAAGATCGGCCATCGCCTGGCGCGGGGTGTCCACCGCCTTGATCATGCTGCGCGGCCGGGCCGTCACCGCGTAGACCATGACCAGATCGCCGATCGCCGTGCCGACCGTCGCCTCGATCCGCGCCCCGTCCAGAATGGCGCTGGCGCCCGAGGCATTGGCAGACGCCACCGGATTGGGCCAGCCATCCCGCGGCTCGACGATCCGCAGGTCCTCGAGGCCGCCATTCAGCATCGCCCTGGCCGCGGCGCCGATATTCTCGCCCAGCTGCGGCCGCACCAGAATGACCGTTGGTCCGCCAAGAACAGGCGTGCGGCTCGAATCGGTTCCGGACATCCGTCAGGGCGCGGCCGTGCCGTCGCGGAAGATCTTGTAGGTGATGGCGTCGTTCAGGGCGTTGTACGACGCGTCGATGACGTTGGTGGATACGCCCACCGTCGCCCAGCGCTGGCCGGTGTCGTCGGTGCTTTCGATCATGACCCGGGTCACGGCCTCGGTGCCGGCATCCGGCGTCAGGATCCGCACCTTGTAATCGACCAGCTTGAGGGTCGCGAGCGATGGATAATAGGTGATCAGCGCCCGCCGCAGCGCCGTGTCGAGGGCATTCACCGGGCCGTTGCCTTCGGCCACCGTCATGATGTGCGGCTTGTCCTTGACCTGGATCTTGATGGTCGCTTCCGACAGGGTGATCAGCTCGTTCCGCGCGTTCCAGCGCCGCTCGTCAATGACCCGGAACGACGCAAGGCGGAAATATTCCGGCACGGTGTCAAGCAGGCGACGTGCATAAAGCTCGAAGCTCGCCTCGGCACCGTCATAGGTATAGCCCTTGTGCTCGCGTTCCTTGACTTCCTCGACCAGGCGATTGATGCGCGGATCGGCGGGATTGACCGCAAGACCGCATTCGCGCAGGCGCGCGATGACATTCGACCGTCCGGCCTGGTCCGAGACGACGATATGGCGGCCATTGCCCACAAGTTCGGGGTCGATGTGCTCGTAGGTGCGCGGGTCGCGCTCGACCGCCGAGACATGGAGCCCCCCCTTGTGGGCGAAGGCGCTTTCGCCGACATAGGGCTGATGCCGGTTCGGCGCGCGATTCAAGCGCTCGTCCAGCAGGCGCGAAACATGGGTCAGATGGCGAAGGCCGGCCGCATCGACGCCGGTCTCGTAGCCCATCTTGAGAACAAGATTGGGAATGACCGAGACAAGATTCGCATTGCCGCACCGTTCGCCAAGACCGTTGATGGTGCCCTGAACCATGCGCACGCCCGCCCGCACCGCTGCAAGCGAATTGGCGACCGCATTCTCGGTATCGTTGTGGCAATGGATGCCAAGGCGTTCCCCGGGGACACGCCTTGCGGCATCGGCGACGATGTGCTCGACATCATCGGGCAGGGTCCCGCCATTGGTATCGCAAAGAACGATCCAGCGCGCGCCGGCCTTGTAGGCCGCCTCGATGCAGTCCAGCGCATAGGCCCGGTTGGCCTTGTAGCCATCGAAGAAGTGCTCTGCATCGAACAGCACTTCGCCCACCCGGGTCGCGGCATGGACGATCGATTCGGAGATCATGTCGATGTTTTCGCCGCGCGGAATGCCCAGCGCCACGTCAACCTGGAAATCCCAGGTCTTGCCCACCAGACACACCGCCTTCACACCCGGCACCAGGAGGGCGTTGAGGCCGGGGTCGTTGGCGGCGCTGCGGCCCGAACGCCGCGTCATCCCGAACGCCGCCAGCTTCGAGCGCGCGAGCGACGGCAGCCGCGCGAAAAAGGCATCGTCGGTCGGATTGGCCCCCGGCCACCCGCCTTCGATGTAGTCGAGCCCGAGGCGATCCAGCTCGCGCGCGATCGCGATCTTGTCGGGCACGCCGAAATCGACGCCGGCGGTCTGTGCCCCGTCGCGCAGGGTGGTGTCGTACAGATAGACTCGCTTGTCGCTCATATCAGCCTCGCCGCCAGGTCGTTCCCGACGGCGAATCCTCCAGGATCACACCGTGATCGGCGAGCTTGTTGCGAATGGCATCGGCGCCGGCAAAGTCCCGCGCCTTGCGGGCCGCCGTCCGTTCGCCGATGAGCCGCTCGATCGTATCCCTGTCATAGCCTGTGGCAGACATTCCCGCCACTTCGCTTCCAGCCGCTTTGGCCCCGCCCCCCTGGAACCAGGCCTCGGGGTCGCTGCCCAAGAGCCCCAGCATCGCGCCACCCGCCACCAGGGCGCCCTTGAGACGGGCCTGTTCAGCCCGATCCGTGGCCTTGTTCAAGGCGGTGGCAAGGCGGTGCAGTTCGGCCACCGCCTCGGGCGTGTTGAGGTCGTCCTCAAGGGCGGCGAGCAGCGCCGCCGGGGGGGGGCCGGCCTCGGCCCTGACGGTGGCGGCCGCCCGCAAGGCGCCGTAAAGACGATCCAGGTTCTGTTTCCCCTGCTGCAGGCCGGCCCGGGTGAAATCGAGCGGCTGGCGGTAATGGGCACCAAGCAGGACAAGGCGGATCGCCTCGCCGGGGGCATCGCGCAGCAGGTCGCGCACGGTGACGAAGTTGCCGAGCGACTTCGACATCTTCTGCCCCTCGACCACCACATAGCCGTTGTGCATCCAGTAACGGGCCAGCGGGGCCCCGTCATGGGCGCAGCGGCTTTGGGCGATCTCGTTTTCATGGTGCGGAAAGACAAGATCGAGGCCGCCGCCATGGATGTCGAAGGTGATGCCAAGATGGGTGGCGCTCATGGCCGAACATTCGATATGCCAGCCTGGCCGGCCACGGCCCCAGGGGCTTGGCCATCCCGGCTGGTCGGGCTCGCTCGGCTTCCAGAGGACGAAATCGGCCGGGTCCTTCTTGTAGGGCGCCACCTCGACCCGGGCGCCCGCGATCATCTCGTCGCGGTTGCGGCCCGACAGCGCGCCGTAATGTTCCATCGACGGCACGCTGAACAGCACGTGCCCGTCGGCCGCATAGGCGTGATGCTTGGCAATCAGCGTCTCGATCATCGCGATCATCGGCGCGATATGGGCGGTCGCATGCGGCTCGATGGTGGGATCATGGCTGCCCAGCGCACGCATGTCGTCGTGGAACGCGGCTTCGGTCCGCGCGGTCAGATCGGCGATCGATTCGCCATTGGCCCGGGCGGCGGCAATGATCTTGTCGTCGACATCGGTGATGTTGCGCACATAGGTGACGCGGCCATAGCGCAGGCAGAGCAGGCGATAAAGAACGTCGAACACCACCACCGGGCGCGCGTTGCCGATATGGGCGAAGTCATAGACCGTCGGCCCGCACACATACATCCCGATCCGTTGCGGATCGAGCGGGACGAAGGGCTCTTTCCTTCGCGTCAGCGTATTATAGACGACCAGTGCCACGGACTTGTCTTACCTGACGGATCTCACGGTGTTGACGGCAGGCATTAACCAAATGCTGTGCCTGTTCCCTTGTCGATGGCCTAACAGATTCCCCCGACAAGGTCCACGCCAGAGGCCTTGGTCAGCCGTGAGGGGGCCAGCCGTGATGGCGGCCAGCGTCATTCCCCCTGCTTGAACGCATTGGTGATCGGATAGCGCCGGTCGCGGCCGAACGAGCGCGACGTGATCTTGAGCCCGGGCGGGGCCTGGCGGCGCTTATATTCGGCGTTTTCCAGCATCCGCCAGACCCGCTGCACCGTGGCGTGGTCATAGCCACGGGCAACAATCTCGGCGATGCCCAGATCTTCCTCGATCAGGCCAGCCAGGATCGCATCCAGGATGGGATAGGGCGGCAGGGAATCCTCGTCGAACTGGTTCGGCTTCAGCTCGGCGGTCGGCCGCCTTGTCAGCACGTTGTCCGGCACCACCGTGCCGGGCGGGCCAAGCGCGCCGATCGGCCGATGGGCATTGCGATAACGGCAAAGCGCATAGACGCTCATCTTGTAGATGTCCTTGAGGATCGCAAAGCCGCCGGCCATGTCGCCATAGAGCGTTGCATAGCCAACCGACATCTCGGACTTGTTGCCGGTGCTCACGACCATGAAGCCCAGCTTGTTGCTGAGCGCCATCAGCAGGTTGCCGCGAATACGCGCCTGGAGGTTCTCTTCGGTGGTGTCGGCCGGAAGCCCGGCGAACAGGGGCTTCAGCATCGCGTCATAGGCCTGCATCCCCGGCAGGATGGGAATGCTGTCAAGACGGATGCCAAGCAGCCGCGCCGTCTCGGCGGCATCGTCAAGGCTTTCCTGCGACGTATAGGGCGACGGCATCATGACGCCTCGCACCCGGTCGGCGCCGACCGCATCGACCGCAATGGCGGCCGTCAAGGCGGAATCAATGCCGCCCGAAAGGCCGATCAGGGCACCGCGAAATCCGTTCTTGCCGAGATAATCGCGCAGTCCCGTCACCAGCGCTTCGTAGACCGCCGCATCGCCATCGGGCAACGGTTCGACAGGGCCCGGGTCGCAGCGCCAGCCGCCGCTTGCGTCCCGTCGCCATTCGGTCATGACCAGCGCATCCCGGAAGGCAGGCGCCTGAATCTTAAGGCCGCGATCATGCCCCAGAACGAACGAGGCGCCGTCGAAGACAAGCTCGTCCTGACCGCCGACCTGGTTCACATAGACAAGCGGCAGGCCGGTTTCGACAACCCGCGCCACGGCCAGGGACAACCGCTTTTCGCCCTTCGTCGTTTCGAAGGGCGAGCCGTTGATGACAACCAGGATCTCGGCGCCGCTTTCACCCAGGCATTCGGCAACGTCCGGGGTCCACATGTCCTCGCAGACCATGACGCCCAGACGCACGCCCCGCGCCACCATGGGGCCTGGCAGCGGGCCCGATGCAAAAACCCGCTTCTCGTCGAACACGCCGTAATTGGGCAGATCGACCTTGAACCGGCTGGCGACAATCTGGCCGCCATCCAGCAGGAGCGCGGCGTTGTAGCACGTTCCGCCGTCGCGCCAGGGCGCGCCGATCACCACCGCCGGACCGCCATCGGCGGTATCGGCCGCCAGGGCCCGAACCGCCCGCTCGACCGCGCCCAGGAATGACGGCTTGAGAACCAGATCTTCTGGCGGGTAGCCCGAAATTGAAAGCTCGCTCGCCACGACCAGATCGGCGCCCTGGCGGGCCGCCGCCTGCCTGGCCGAACGCAGCCGGTCAAGATTGCCGGCAATGTCACCCACCACGGGATTGAACTGGGCGAGCGCGATGGACAGTCGGTCGGTCATGGGGATGGGGCAAGCAGCCGGTGCGGCGGCCTCATGTCAGCGCGCCATGCCGCCGCTTCAGAAGGAACTCGCGCCCGACCTTGACCATGGGCTTGCCGTCATATTCGACGATGTCCGCGGTCGCATAGGTTTCATGCCAGCTGTCCGGCACGTGCGAGCCCGACCCCACCACATCGATGGGGGCCTTGACCTCGCCCATCACCCGGCACTTCGCCGGCCCGAATCCGGAACTGGCGATGATCCGCACCTTGCCAAGGCCAACCCGATCAAGCTCGTCCCGGACGTGGAAGAGGGCGGCGGCCGAGACACCCGTGCCAATCAGGAAGCGAAGCTCCATCTCGTTGCGATAGCCGCGAATGGCCGAGGGGGCGTGGCGCTCGAGCACCTCGTAGGACCGCGGCATGTCGAGCCCCTCGACGTAGCGGCCGCCATGGGTGTCGATCCGGATCGCCAGACGCCCGCTGGCGGCGTGGTCGGGATACCGGCGTGCCACGGCAATCGCATCAGTCACTTCCTGGCCGTAATAATCAACCAGCACGACCAGGTCCTCGTCCGCGAACATCTCGACGTACATCTCTGCCGCCCGGACCGTCGAGCCTGCATAGCCGATCAGCGCGTGCGGCATTGTCCCAAGCCCGCGCTGATTACCGAAGAAGTGCGCATGCGCATCCACCGCGTTGCCGACATAGCCGACCGCGCCCGAAAGCCGGCGCGCGGCCGTCGAGCCGACCGCCGCCGCATAGGCCATCATCTCGGCCATTTCGGTCCCGGCACAATGCCTGGCATCCATGGCGATGAACGCCGCATTCGGCAAATCGCTGCACATGCTGTGGGCGTTATAGGCCGCAACGCAGGTTGCACCCAGCTTCTGCAGGTAAAGGGTTTCGAGATCGACGATCTTGCTGAACGGACCGGTGATATAGAGGAGCGGCTCGCCGGCGCCGACCCAGTCGCCCTCGGCGTAATTGTAATCGATACGGATCTCGATCCCGCGCGCCTTCGCGATCGACTGCAGCCACTCTGTCATCAGGCGTGGCGCGAAAATGACGGGGCGACGCATGAACAGCGCATAGGTGACGACAGACTCGCCAAAGCGCTCGATGATGCGTCTGGTCTTTATGAAATAGCTGTCGGTGAAGCGCGGGATCGCATCAACGTCGGGAAACATCGCCTGACCGCCGGGTTGGTTGCTTCTTTCTGGTTGGTCCATCCACGCGGTCGCAAGCGCGATGGCGCGAGATCAGAACGAGACCGCGGCCTGCTTCGGCCTGGCGCTACGCTGCTCCTTCAACGCTTCCGCAATCAGGAATGCAAGCTCGATCGACTGGTTCGCATTCAGACGCGGATCGCAATGGGTGTGATAACGATCGCTCAGGCGATCTTCGGTGATGGCCTGGGCGCCACCGATGCATTCGGTCACGTCCTGACCGGTCATTTCGCAATGTACGCCGCCGGCATAGGACCCTTCGGCGCGATGGATGGCGAAAAAGCTCCGCACCTCGTTCATGATGCGATCGAAGGACCGGGTCTTGTAGCCGTGGGCCGACTTCATGGTGTTGCCATGCATCGGGTCGCACGCCCAGACGACTGTCCGCCCTTCACGGGTCACGGTCCGGACCAGCGGCGGCAGCTTGGCGTCCACCTGATCGGCCCCCATCCGGGCGATCAGGGTCAGGCGGCCCGGGATGTTGTCGGGGTTCAGCGTGTCGATCAGGCGCAACAGCCCGTCGCGCTCGGTGCTGGGGCCGACCTTGAGACCGATCGGGTTCTTGACGCCGCGCAGGAACTCGACATGCGCCTCGTCAGGCACCCGGGTCCGATCGCCGATCCAAAGCATGTGGGCCGAGCAGTCGTACCAGTCGCCAGACGTGCTATCGACCCGGGTCAACGCCTCTTCGTAGTTGAGAAGCAGCGCTTCATGGGCGGTGAAGAAATCGGTCTCGCGGATCTGCGGTGTCGATTCCGAGGTCAGGCCGCAGGCATCCATGAAGGCAAGCGATTCGGTCAGGCGGTCGGCCAAGTTCTGGAACCGCTCGCCCTGGGCGCTGCGGCCGACGAAGCCAAGCGTCCAGCGATGGATTTCGTGCAGGTCGGCATAGCCACCCTGGGCGAAGGCGCGCAGCAGGTTGAGGGTGGCAGCCGACTGGTTGTAGGCCTGAACCATCCGCTCGGGATCGGGATTGCGCGCCGCGGGGGTGAACTCGAAACCGTTGATGATGTCGCCGCGATAGGCCGGCAGTTCGACGCCGTCGATGACCTCGGTCGGCGCCGAGCGTGGCTTGGCGAACTGGCCCGCCATCCGGCCCACCTTGATCACTGGACAGCCCGCCCCGAAGGTCAGCACGGCCGCCATCTGCAAAAGAACGCGGAACGTGTCGCGAATGTTGTTGGCCGTGAATTCGGCGAAGCTCTCGGCGCAATCGCCGCCCTGGAGGAGAAAAGCCTTTCCTTCCGCGACCTTGGCGAGCGACGCGCGCAGGCGGCGCGCTTCGCCGGCGAAGACCAGCGGGGGAAAACGGCGCAACTTGGCCTCGGCGGCCTCGAGCGCGGCCTGGTCCGAGTATTCCGGAACCTGCCGGATCGGGCGTCCGCGCCAGGAATCAGGGCTCCACTTCACAACCATCGTTTTCAGTCCACAAAACCAAAGAGGTTAAAATACCGCGCAAACCGCGGGCGTTCCAGCAGATTCAGGGTTAACGGCCACCCTCCGGGGTGCCGGTCAGGGTTCGTACCGGCTTGCGCATGGTGACGAACTCCTCGGCCGCGGTGGGGTGGATCCCGACCGTCCCGTCGAACTGGGACTTGGTCGCGCCACATTTCAGCGCCACCGCCAGACCCTGGATGATCTCGGGCGCATCGGCGCCAACCATGTGGCAGCCCAGCACCCGGCCGCTTTCCGCATCGACGATCATCTTCATCATGGTGCGCTCCTTGCGGCCGGACAAGGTGTGCTTCATGGGCGTAAAGCCGGTGTCGTAGATGTCGATCCGCCGGTACCGGCGCAGCGCCTCGTCCTCGGTCAGGCCGACCGCCGCGACCGGCGGCTGGCTGAACACCGCCGTCGGCACATTGGAATAGTCCATGACCTGGGGATTGCCGTTGAACAGGGTTTCGGCCAGCAGGCGGCCCTCGTTGATCGCGACCGGCGTCAGGTTCATCCGGTTGGTGCAATCGCCGACCGCATAGATGCCTTGTACCGACGTCTGCGAATAGCGATCGACCGTCACCGCACCCGCCGCATCCAGGGCGACACCCGCCGCGTCAAGCCCAAGATCGGCCGTGTTCGGCACCCGGCCGGTCGCGTACATGATGCAATCCGATTCGAGAATGTTGTCGCCGGTGGCCATGATGCTGAACGAATCGCCGCGCCGCTCGATGCTGGTGATCGCGGTTTCCGCCAGGGTGACGATGCCGCATTTCCCAAGTTCGGCGGTCAGCGCCGCCCGCACGTCGCGATCGAAGCCCCGCAGCACCGAATCGCCCCGGATCACCAGGGTGACGGCCGCGCCCAGGGCATTGAAGATGCCGGCAAACTCGACCGCGATATAGCCGCCGCCAACGATCACGATCCGCTTCGGAAACTGTTGCAGGTCGAGCGCCTCGTTCGAGGTGATGGCATGCTCGATACCGGGAATCTTCGGCAGGCTGGGCCGCGCGCCGACGGCGATCAGGATGTTGGCGGCCGTCACCCGCCTGCCGCCGACCTCAACCGTATGGGCATCGATCAGCCGCGCCCGATGCGGAAAGACGGTGCAGCCGGCATCGCGCAACAGCCGGCCATAGACCTGTTCGAGGCGGGCGATTTCGCGATCCTTGGCGGCAATCAGGGCCGGCCAGTCCAGCACCGGTGGCGCCACCGTCCAGCCATAGCCGGCCGCGTCCTCGAAATCGTGGGCGAAATGGGCCCCATAGACGAGCAGCTTTTTCGGCACGCAACCGCGTATGACACAGGTCCCGCCGGCACGGCTTTCTTCGGCAATGCCGACCCGCGCCCCATAGCTGGCCGACATGCGCGAGGCCCGCACGCCGCCCGAGCCGGCCCCGATGGTGAACAGGTCGAAATCGAAGGTTGTCACGTGAAATCTCCGCCTAGGCTGTCTGCCGGGCAAGGGCAAGCCCCGGGCCGGTCCCGCCGCGCCGGGACACCAGCCTGCATCGATCGGCTCACGGGAAAAGGGCTTCCTGCCTGAGACCGGTCGTCTCGGGCAGGCCATACATGAGGTTCATGTTCTGAAGCGCCTGACCCGATGCCCCCTTGACCAGGTTGTCCAGCACCGAAAGCAGGATCGCCCGGCCCGGCAGACGGTCGGCGAAGACGCCGATCAGGCAATGGTTGGCGCCGCGCACATGCCGGGTCTGCGGCACGATACCGTCCGGGCACCACCCGCACGAAGGGTTCGCCCTTAAAGCGCGCCGCCAGCGCCTTGCGCAGCGTGTCGGTGGTCGCGCCGTTCGCAAGGCGCACATAGATGGTGGACAGCATGCCCCGGTTCATCGGCATCAGGTGGGGCGTGAAGCTGACCGTCACCGGCCGCCCGGCGGCAATGCTCAGGCCCTGTTCGATCTCGGGCATGTGGCGGTGGTTGGATACGCCATAGGCATGAGTGCCTTCGCTCACCTCGGTGAACAGGTTCTGCTCCTTGGCGGCGCGGCCGGCGCCCGATACGCCCGACTTGGCATCGATGATGATGTCATCGGCCAGGATCAGGCCCTGCTCCAGCAGCGGCACCAGCGGCAGCTGGGCCGAGGTCGGATAACAGCCCGGGCAGGCCACCAGCCGGGCCGGGCGAATTTCGTCGCGCGCGAATTCGGTCAGCCCGTAGACGGCCGTTTCCTGCAACTGTGGCGCGCGGTGGGCGTGGCCGTACCAGGTGGCATAGGCGCCAAGGTCCTTGAGACGGAAATCGGCCGAAAGATCGACCACCCGCAGCCGCGCCGGCAGGGCGGCGATGATCTCCTGGGTGGTGCCATGCGGCAGACAGCAGAAGACGACGTCGACGCCGTCCCACGCCACGTCATCGATCGCGACCAGATCGGGCAGCGCCAGTCCCGCCAGGTGCGGAAACACATCGGCCATGCGCGATCCGGCCTTGCGGTCCGCAGTCAGCGCAACAAGCTCGATGCCTGAATGCTGGGCGATCAGGCGGATAAGCTCGGCCCCCGTGTAACCGCTTGCGCCCAGAATGGCAGCCCGGATCCGGTTCGGTCTATCGGCCATGTGGCACCCTCTTTCCTTCCGCAAATATGTAATGACCGGCCCTGAATGTGAAAAGGGCGCCCCCGAAGGGACGCCCTTGTCTGCCATCCGGACAGGTTCCCTCGGGGATCAGCGTTTCGAGAACTGGAAGCTTCGACGCGCTTTCGCGCGGCCGTACTTCTTGCGTTCGACGACACGGCTGTCGCGCGTCAGGAACCCGCCGGCCTTCAAGGCCACCCGCAGCGACGGATCGAAATTGCACAGCGCCACCGCGATCCCATGCCGAACCGCGCCGGCCTGGCCGGACAGGCCACCGCCCGTCACGGTCGCCACCACGTCGAACTGGCCGACGCTGTTCACCGTCTGGAACGGCTGGTTGATCATCATGCGCAGAACGGGGCGGGCGAAGTATTGCTCGCCGGCCCGGCCGTTCACCGTCAAGGTGCCCTTGCCACGGCGCACCCACACGCGTGCGATGGCGTTCTTGCGCTTGCCGGTCGCATAGGCGCGGCCCTGCGCGTCTACCACCCGCTCGCGCACCGGCGTTTCAACCGAAACGGCCGCGCCGAGCGACTTGAAATCCGACAAGGTCTGATGCGTATCCGCCATACTCAACCCTTCTCGCTCACCCGCGCATTCTTGGGATTCCGCGACGCGATGTCGAGCGTCTCGGGATTCTGCGCCTCATGCGGGTGCTTGGCGCCGCCATAGACATGAAGTTTTCTCAGAACCTGGCGACCAAGCGGCCCCCGCGGCACCATGCGCTCGACCGCTTTCTCGATCACGCGCTCGGGAAAACGGCCGGTCAGGATCTTGCCCGCCGTCCGCTCCTTGATGCCGCCCGGATGGCCGGTGTGCCAGTAGTACACCTTGTCGTCGAACTTGCGCCCCGTCAGGCGCACCTTCTCGGCATTGACGACGATGATGTTGTCGCCGCAATCGACATGGGGCGTATAGCCCGGCTTGTGCTTGCCGCGCAGCCGCATGGCGAGGATTGTCGCAAGACGCCCGAGGACGAGGCCATCGGCATCGACCACGTACCACTTGCGCGTGATCTCCTCGGCCTTGGCGCTGTAGGTCTTGGCGCTATGGGTTTTCATCGCGATTCCGTCATCAGCAGGGCAAGGGCCGCTGGCGGCCCCCGCCAAAGGCCGCGGAGTATGCCTGATCCGACTCCAAAGTCAACGAAAACCCTAGCAGAAATCAATAGTTAGAAATGTGGTATTATTTTACCTCTACACCAGCGGCGACTTGGCCGGCGCCCGGCCGAGCCCTATGATTTGATTGCCGGATTTAAGACCCCTCCCCGTTGCACCTGGAGCCCCCATGACCGCTGCCGCAAACCCCGCCCCGATGACGACGACCGCCGAACCGCTGGTCCTGCGCCGCGACGCCGGCCGGATCGCCATCCTGACCCTCAACCGCCCGCGGGCCGCAAACGCCCTGTCGCGCGCCATGATCGCCGCCCTGCAAGACGATCTTGACCGCATCGCCAACGATCCCGGTGTCACGGTGGTGGTGATCGAGGCGGCTGGCAAAGTCTTTTGTGCGGGACACGATCTCAAGGAAATGCGGGCCGACCCGCGCCCCGAAACCCATGCCGAACTGATGGCCGCCTGCAGCCGGATGATGAGCACCATCATGCGGCTGCCGAAGCCGGTCATTGCCAGTGTCCACGGGATTGCAACGGCGGCAGGCTGCCAACTGGTAGCAAGCTGCGATCTTGCGGTGGCAACCGAAAGCGCCCGCTTCGCGACGCCAGGGGTCAATATCGGTCTGTTCTGCTCGACCCCCATGGTTGCCCTGAGCCGCGCCGTCAACCGCAAGCACGCCCTTGAAATGCTGCTGACCGGCGAGATGATCAGTGCCGAGCGCGCCGAGCGGATCGGGCTGGTGAACCGCGTCGTTGCCGATGAACGGCTGGCCGAGGAAACGCTTTCGCTGGCCCGCAGCATCGCCGCCAAATCGCATTACACGCTGGCGATCGGGAAAGAGACCTTCCAGCGCCAGAGCGAACTGGGCCTGGACGACGCCTATGCGCTGGCCGCCGAGGTGATGGTGAAGAACCTGCAGGCCGTGGATGCGGCCGAAGGCATCGATGCCTTTATCGAAAAACGGACGCCGGTCTGGAGAGGGTGCTGAACATGGGCCATCTCGCCTATTCCGACGACCTTGTGCACAAGGTCCTGTCCGAAACCCGGACCATCGCCCTTGTCGGCGCCTCGCCCGATCCGTCGCGGCCGAGCAATCGCGTCATGCGGTTCCTGATGGCACAGGGCTACCGGGTCTATCCGGTCAATCCAACCCTGGCCGGCCAAACGATCCATGGCGAACGCGTCTATGCGTCGCTCGACGATGTTCCGCAACCGATTGACATGGTCGACATCTTCCGCCGCTCGGCAGAGGCCGGAAAAGTGGTCGACGATGCAATCCGCATCAAGGCCCGGTTCGTCTGGATGCAGCTTGACGTGATCGACGAGCAGGCCGCGGCACGGGCCGAGAAGGCCGGCCTTGCCGTGATCATGGATCGCTGCCCGGCGATCGAACACCCGCGCTTGATGCGGGCCTAGGTGTTTAGTCCCGGCATTTGACCGTGAAAGGCTCTGGCCCCTACTTCGCCGGTTGAGACGCTGCTGCCGTCTTTGTTGTCGGTGCCGAGGGCAGCCACAAGGCAATCAGCGTCACCAGGATCGCGAGCCCGCCCAGGATCCAGAAGGTCCAGACGAAATCGCCGGTGCGTTCATGGACCGCCGCCACCAGCGGCACACCCAGTGCGCCAACGCCAAGGGCAAGCACGAACTTGGCGCCGTAAGCGGTGGCCCGCCACTTGGCCGGCGTGTAATGGGCCAGCAGCACGTTCTCGGGCGCGGTGGATGCCACGTTCCAGAAGACAGCCAGAGCCGCAACCACGACCAGCAGCAGCGAATCGATACTGGCGGCCACGAACAACGTCGGGACCTGCAACAGATAGGTCACAAAATACGTGGTCTTGGCGGAGGCGCGATCGGCCAGATAGCCCCCCAGAAGATGAGCGCCCATCGAGATCAGGTAGACGATCGTCACCATGCCGGCAACGCCAATGGTGCCGATCTGGGCCAGCACTTCGCCGATCCGCTGTTCGAACAGCTTCGGCATCGCGACCGACAGGGTCTGGAACAGCAGCCCGGTCACGAACATCGACCCGAACAGGATCAGCGAGGCCCGCACCGCATCGTCCCGAGACGGCGCTTCGACTGGCGCGCGATCCACTTTCGTTTCACGGATCGCGCCAGTCCCGAGAGCGACGATGAAGGCACCCCCCACCGCGCAAGCGACAAGCCCCGGCACGATGAACGCCCAGCGCCAGCCAAACAAATCGGTCAATGACGCCGCGACCAGCGCCGCCACCGCCGTGCCAAGACTGCCGAACAGCCCGTTGAAGCCAAGCGCCTTGCCGCGTGATTCGGCATGGCGAACCAGCCACGCAATCCCGACCGGATGATAGATGGCGGCGAACAGCCCGACGCTGCCCAGCCCGACCGCAATGCCAAGTGGCCCATCGGCAAATCCGGTGGCAATCGAGCTCAGCCCGATGCCCAGATAGAAAACGACCATCATGGCCGTGGCGCTGAAGCGATCGGCCAGCCAACCGGCCGGCAGCGCCGCAACCCCGTAAAGCACGAAGCCGGCAAAGGCCAGCGGCAAAAGTTCCGCATAGGGCTGGTTGAACTCACGCTCCAGAGACAGGACAACGACCGGATAGATCAGCATCATCAAATGCGTGATCGTATGCGCGATACAGGAAAAGCCGAGCGCGAGCCTTGCCTCGCCTTTTGTCATGGCCAACCGATCCTTGCCGGCACGAGTTGATAGTGAGAATAGCTATACACCCGCCGCCCCACGGGGAGAAGCGGCGAGCCCGCACGGCAGACAGCCAAGGGCCTCAGCACTTCGCGGTCTCGCCGGTCAGCCAATCCAGATAGGCCTTGTTGCCCGCGGTGATGGGCAGGGCGACCACGCACGGGACCGCATAGCTGTGCAACGCCTTGACCCGCTCGGTCAGGGCCGCGATCAGGTCGGTCCTGGTCTTCGCGATCAGGACCGTTTCCTGATCGTCCTGGATGCGCCCGTCCCACCAATAAATCGAGCGCATGCCGGGAATGACGTTGACACAGGCGGCAAGGCGTTCGCCGACCAGGGCCCGGCCGATCCGCAGGGCTTCCTCGTCGCTTGATGCGGTCATGTAGACCAGGGTGGGTTCCGTCATCGATCGATAGGCCTCGTCATCATTCCGTGATCGCCCCGGCCGCAGTCTTGGCGGGTCAGGCCGCATCAACTAGAGTGCCGGCCACTCACCAGACGCGGGGCGGACATGGAGCACCTTGATACTATCGCATCCCAATCGCCCGCCCCCAGCCGCAAGACTGGCCCAAGCCCAGCCCAGCGGGCCTGGCTTCAGCGTGGCATGGACCAGCCCGGCGGCAAGCTCAGTCTGTTCGATGCGGATGGCCAGCGCATGAACGCGCGCACGATTCGCGCCTGCATCGCGGCTGGCTGGGCCGAGCCCTGGTTTCACAATCCGCTCAAACCGGATTGGCTGGTGTGCAGGCTGACCCCGGCCGGGCGCGCCCTGTTCTCGGAAAACTAGAACCTCAGCCTTTACGGTCCGCGACGAATGCGGTCGCGACCTGAAGGGCGTTGGCAGACGAATCCGCCTTCACGTTGCAGGGGATTGTCGTATCGAAGAACGAACCGAATTCGATAACAAAGACATCCTTCGTGTCGTTGTCCCATTCCACCGTAAAGGGGCGGCCATGCTTGGACTGTACGGTACCGACCTCGGCGCGGGCCATGTCGAGTTCCTCCCTCGGATCGCGCTGCAACACTTATCGGCTACCAGCCGCCGAGCGCAGAGCCTTTGATATAGATCAACCCAGCCCCTCGCGCGTCGCGATCGTTTTCAGGGCCGCGACGGCCTCGGGATTGACAAGAGCCGAAAGATCGCCCGGTTCCTTGCCGGTGAATACGGCCCGCACCACCCGGCGCATGATCTTCATGTTCCGGGTCCGGGGCAGGTCGGACACGAACACGACCGCCTTCGGACGATAGGACCGGCCCATGCTTTTGGTGACCGCCTCGGCCATGTGGTTCTGCAGCGACGCATCGACCGTGACGCCCGGCATCGGGACACAAACGCAGATGAGCGTCGAGCCCTTGATCGGATCGGGAATGCCGATCGCCGCCACGTCCGAGACCTGTCCCGTTTCCATCAGGAGCCCCTCGATTTCCGACGGTCCTGTCCGCTTGCCCGAGATCTTGATGGTATCGTCCGAGCGGCCGAGAACGTACCAGAGGCCGTCCTCGTCATACATCGTCCAGTCCCCGTGGACCCACAGGCCGGGGATGTTCTCCCAATAGGTTTCGCGGAAGCGTGCCCCCTCGGGATCGTTCCAGAGCCCGCGGGTAAGACCGATCGACGGAACCCGAAGAACAAGCTCGCCGACCTGATTGGGGCCAAGGGTCTTGCCACCGTCATCCACCACGTCGGTGCCCATGCCGGGGACCGGGCCGGCGATCGATCCCGGTTTCAGCGGATGAAGCAGCGTCCCGACAACGATGCAGCCACCGCATTCGGTGCCACCCGATCCGTTCAGGATCGGCACACGCCGCTTGCAGACGTTCTCGAACAGCCACGACCACGGGGTCTCGGTCCAGGCCTCGCCGCCCGAGAAAATGATGCGCAGCTTGTCGAAATGATAGCGGCGCACTTCCTCGATCGGATAGCGCATCAGCGTGCGCACGACCGTCGGCGCAAGACCAAGATACGAAACGCCATAGGAATCGGCCAGACGCCAGAAGCGGTCGCTGTCCGGGTAATCAGGGGCGCCTTCGGCCACCACGAAGCTTCCACCATGGAACGATGGAATGACCGCCGTCATGGCGCCCACCATCCATCCCATATCGGACAGGAACATGTAGCGGTCGGTGTCGCGAAAATCCGTGCAAAGCCCCATGTCGAGAGCCTGCTTGGCAATGAAGCCGACTTGATCGTAGATCGCCCCCTTCGGCTTGCCGGTCGTGCCCGAGGTGAAGAGCAGGACCGCGGGTGCGTTGGCCGGCATCGGTTCGGTCCTTGCGTCGGTCGGCTGGCCCGCAACGACATCGTGCCACCACAGGTCACGCCCCTTGGTCATCGTCACCGGCAGGGCATCGCCCAGGTGGCGCACGACGAACACGTGCTTGACCGATGGCGCCTGCGCCAGAGCCACGTCCAGCACGGACTTCATCGGGCCGGGCTGGCCGCGCCGCCAGGTCCCGTCAACCGTCACCACCGCCTTGGCGCCTTCATTCAGGCGCGTCAGCAGGGGCGCTTCGCCGAAGCCCGAGAAAAGGGGCATGCAGATCGCGCCGATCTTGATGATGCCGAAAAAGGCGATGAAGGTTTCAGGGATCATCGGCAGATACAGACTGATGACGTCGCCCTTGCCATAGCCAAGCCCGCGCAGCGCGTTGGCGAAGCGGCAGACCTCGGCATCGAATTCGGCATAGGTGTATTCGCGCTTCCGACCGTCTTCGCCCTCCCACAACAGATAGGTCTTGTTCCAGGTCGGCGTGCCGCGATGCTTGTCAAGGCAGTTCAGGACGAAGTTCGTCACGCCCCCCACGCACCACTGCGCGTTCGCAGCGCCGCGCGACAGATCGACGATCTTGTCGTAAGGCTGGTAGAAGCGGAAATTGATGTACCGCAGCAGCGCGTCATAGAACCAGGCGACATCGGCATCGGCACGCTTCTTCAGCGTGTCGTAGTCAGGAACGCCGAGCGCACGCATGAACTGGGTGATCTTGGCGTTCGCCTTCAGATCCTCGCTGGGGATCCAGCGAAAGCGGGATGCAGTGTTGCTCATGAACCGGTCCTTGCCATGCTGATAGAAGGGGCCATGCTGATAGACGGGGCGGCGGCACCTGCCGCGGCGTGGCGGCTGGCCGGGGCACGGGGTTGGAAATGGTCGGAGCGGCGGGATTTGAACCCACGACCCCCAGTCCCCCAGACTGATGCGCTACCAGGCTGCGCTACGCTCCGACCGTGCGCGGGAGAATAAGGCGGCAGACCTGAAAGGCGCAACGCCTTCCCGACAGATCTGGTGTTTTCCTGATGCCAACCCATGATCTGTGGCCCATCATCCAAGGCCGTGATCTGCAGCAAGCCGCCGGCGCTAACCAAGCCGCCGGCGCAGCAGGTCGCGCAGGGCGGCCACCTCGGCCCTGATCTCGCTGAATTCCTGGCGTACGGCGGCCTCGACCTCGGCCAGACGAACCGCGTCACCACCCACACCGGCATCACCGCCTGGATTCGACCGTGGCCCGATCTCGGCCCCAGTCTCGGCCCCAGTTTCGGCCCCGGCATTGCCCGGATCATGGCCCGCGTCGCGCGCCTCGAACGCCGGCGGCGCGACGGTATTGTCGCGATCCGTTTCGACCGCGCTTTTGCCGTCCTTGGTCACAACCGGGATCGGTTCGGACCCAGCCGCCTCGCCCTCGGGGCGAAGCTTTCCGCCGCGACCGTTGCGCAGCAGCCGCTGAACGCCCTTGATCGTATAGCCTTCGCTGTAAAGGAGGCTCCGGATGCGGCGAAGAAGCTCGACGTCCTCGGGGCGATAATAGCGGCGCCCGCCGCCGCGCTTCAGCGGCCTGATCTGGGGGAATTTGGTTTCCCAGAACCGCAGGACATGCTGCGGCACCTCAATCGAATCGGAAACTTCACTGATCGTGCGGAAAGCCGAAGCGGACTTCTCGGCTCGTGCGCCCAGACCTTCGTCAGCAGCATCTTCGTCAGCGGCTGCCACAGCGGTCACGATGCCGGCGATTCGCCGCCTTCGGCGTTCTTCTTGCGGAGAGCGTCGCTCACTTGGTTCTTCAGCACGTTGGATGGGCGGAAGACAAGCACGCGGCGCGGAAGGATCGGCACTTCCTCGCCGGTCTTCGGGTTGCGGCCGATGCGCTGCCCCTTGTGCCGCACGAAAAAGCTGCCGAACGAGGAGATCTTGACCGTCTCCTCGCGCGCCAGCGCGTCGGAAATCTCTTTCAGGACACTTTCGACCAGGTCAGCCGATTCGTTCCGCGACAGGCCCACTTCCTGATAGACGGCCTCGCTGAGATCAGCCCGTGTAATGGTCTTGCCAGACATGATAGCGCTGCCCTCGCTCGGTTTCGGAAACCGTAAACGCCGCCCGAATATGCGTCAATATCCTTTTCGGTCAGCGGCTTAGGATTGCTGGTCGGCGCCGGGCCTACCAGCGGATCAGGCTCGAGCCCCAGGCAAAGCCGCCACCGATCGCCTCCAGCAAAAGAAGCTGGTCGCGCTTGATCAGCCCCTTGTCGACCGATTCCGCCAAGGCCAGCGGGATCGACGCGGCCGAGGTGTTGGCGTGCCGCTCGACCGTCGAAATGACCTTGTCCGGCGAGATGTTGAGATGGCGGGCCGTTCCCTCAAGGATCCGCTTGTTGGCCTGATGCGGCACCAGCCAGTCGATGTCCTCGGGGGCGATGCCGTTGGCATCCAGGGCCTCGCGGACCACCGCGGAAAGCTTGGTGACCGCGTGCCGAAAGACCTCGCGCCCGGTCATGCGGAGATGGCCGACGGTCCTGGTGGTCGACGGCCCGCCATCGACATAGAGCAGATCGTGATGGCGGCCATCCGAGTGAAGGTGGGTCGAAAGAACGCCGCGCTGGCGCGGCGCGTTCTGGGGCTGTTCGCCGCGCATGACGATCGCGCCGGCCCCGTCGCCGAACAGGACGCAGGTTCCCCGATCCGTCCAGTCGAGAATACGGGAAAAGGTTTCCGCACCGATCACCAGGGCAGTTCCCGCCTGGCCGACCTTGATGAAATTATCGGCAACGGCCAGGGCATAGATGAAGCCCGAGCAGACCGCCTGCACATCGAAGGCGGCGCCCCTTGTCATGCCGAGTTCGGCCTGCACACGGGTCGCAGTGGCCGGAAAGGTTTCATCGGGCGTTGCGGTCGCCAGCACGATCATGTCCACGTCGCCAGCCCCCAGGCCCGCCGCCGCCAACGCACGCTCGGCAGCCTTGGTGGCCAGGTGCGACGTGAATTCGCCATCGGCGGCGATATGACGCTCGCAGATGCCGGTCCGTTCGACAATCCATTCGTTCGAGGTGTCCAGCGACTTCGCCAGCTCGTCATTGGTGACGACGCGTTCGGGCAGATAGCCCCCGCACCCCAGGACGACCGATCTTTGGTTCATGGTGTCGCAGCGATCCCGGAGTCCGTATCCGGCTTCCGTGTCAGACGAAGAATGCTTTCGCGGATGCGATCGTTGATGCCTTGTGCCGCAAGCTCGATCGCCAATCCGACGGCATTGGCGAATCCGAACGCATCGGTCCCGCCATGGCTTTTCACTGCAACGCCATTCAGGCCAAGAAACACCGCGCCGTTGTAGCGGCGCGGATCAACACGGGCGCGCAACTGCCGGAACACCGGCCGCGCCAGCAGATAGGACAGCCGGCCGCGCCACGAGGCGCGAAAGGCCTGGCGGAGGAAATCGGTATAAAGCCGGGATGTTCCTTCGACCGTCTTGAGCGCGATGTTGCCGGTGAAGCCATCGGTCACCACCACGTCGACAATGCCGGACATCACCTGATCGCCTTCGATGAAGCCGTGGAACACGAGCGGCAGGTCGCTGGCCTTCAGGATGGCCGCCGCCTCGCGCACGCGGTCGTTGCCCTTCAGCTCTTCCGCACCGACATTGAGAAGCCCGACGCTCGGCCGTTCGACCCCCAAGGCAATATTGGCAAAGGCCGCGCCCATGGTCGCGAATTGGACAAGATTGTTGGCGTCACATTCGATATTGGCGCCCAGGTCGAGGGCGAGCGTCTCGCCTCGCTTGGTCGGCAGGAATGCCGCGATCGCCGGCCGGTCGATGCCGTCGAGACTCCGCAGCACGATCTTGGCCATCGCCATCAAGGCACCGGTGTTGCCGGCCGAGACGACGCCCTTGGCCCGCCCGTCCGCCACCGCATCGATCGCAAGACGCATGCTGGAGCGACGCGCCGCCCGCAGGGCAAGCGACGGCTTCATGTCGTTCGTCACCACCTCGTCCGAATGGACGATGGTGCTGATGGCCGCAAGTTTCCGCACCTTGTCCAGGCGCGGCCGAACCGCTTTCTCATCCCCAAAGATAAGGAAATGAACGTTCGGGAATCGCTGGCGCGCAATTTCGGCGCCGCGAATCACAATCTCCGGCGCGCCATCTCCGCCCATGGCGTCCAACGCAATGACGAGATGGCCTGTGCCCGACAACCGCCCCCTGCCTTGTGCCCGTGGAACAGCCTAGAGACTAGAGGCCTGAGAGACCTCACGTCCGTCATACTGGCCGCACGACTGGCACACATGATGGGGGCGCTTCATTTCGCCACAGTTCTTGCACTCGACCGCCGCCGGCGTCTTCAGGGCGTGATGGGAACGGCGCATGTTGCGCCGCGAGCGGGATGTCTTTTTCTTCGGTACAGCCATGGATAGGGTCCACCTCGATTTGCGCGCCCTACTTAGCGAAATTCGCCGCACCGGGCA
This sequence comes from Alphaproteobacteria bacterium, assembly GCA_046348645.1. GTDB lineage: Bacteria > Pseudomonadota > Alphaproteobacteria > JAXMDU01 > JAXMDU01 > JAXMDU01. The sequence continues at coordinate 12,706 of JAXMDU010000006.1, read as the reverse complement.
AGCGGGTTGGAATGTTTTTACTGCTTTCTCAACAGCTTATCGAGCCCGGAAAAGGGCGACGGCCCTGCCGCAACCGGCTTTTCTGCCCCGGGATCAGTGGTATAGGGCCGAAATTCGACCCCTGGCTTGCGCGGATAGGGCGGCAGGGCCAGCGCCAGCTGCTCGGCAACGACCTCGCCCAGGTCGATCGTCGAACCGGCCAGGATATCGATGTCTTCCTCGTCGGGGTCGATCAGATGGACGCGGTCCGTCATATCGGCGCCCACGTCGCGCTCGAAGAGAACGGAAAAACCCTCGGAGACATGGGTAGCCACCGGCTCCAGGGTCACCACGCAGGCCTGGACGACATCGGCGTCGAACCGCCCGGCAACCCGGATCGCCCGGCCGGCTGGCGTCAGCGTCGCGTCGGCAACAACCGAATCGAGGCCCAGAATGCCGAAGCGCCTGGCCAGCGCCGCCCGTTCCGCAGGTTTGGCTTCGATGTGAAGCTCCCGGCCGTCGGCCGGAAGTTCGTCGATCTCGAATACGCGCGAAAATTCGTTGTCCGCCGCCATCAGGGTCTCGGCAATCAGGAACAGGTGCTACGCCAATGCCTTGCAAGGCCCTGGCGGACCGAATGACAGCCGCCCCGCCAGTACATCGGCAAGCGGCTGCCCGGCAAGCCGCGCGGCCTCGCCCTTGATATAGGCCGCCATCGCCTCGACACAACGCGGATCGGGGCTGGTCGTGCCATAGAGATTGCGCCTGAGGCCATCGGCCAGCGATTCGGCGCCGGACAGCCCCCGTTCATAGGTGCGAACGCGACCGAGGAAGGCTTCGGCCATGCGGCGAACGTGACGGCCAATGCTCATGTCACCGACCCCGGTCTCGCGCAGGCCACGGTCCATGTCGGCGAACATGCGATCGAAAAGAGCCTGGCTCAGGGCGGCCGCCGCCTCGCCTTCGCCCTTCAGGCGGTTCATCACCAGGAATACGTGCAGGGCTATGCTTTCGAATCGGCCATCAAGGCTATCCGGGACGCCCAGATCGGAAAAGAACACCGGGTTGCGGGCGTGGTTCACGACCCTGTCGTAAAGGTCGAGAGCGGCACGCTTTTCATGCTTCCGCGCGGATTGAAGACCAAACATGGGACATCCATGGCTTGTCGAGAACAGAAACCCAGAGAGTGGCAGGCCCGACAGCGGCCCGGCAAGGGCCTGGCGGCCCCCTCTTGCGCGACGGAGCAGTTGTGGCAATCTATACGCCATGAAACGATATCTTGCACTGGTAGCCGGTGGTCTTGCGATCAGTCTGGCGGCAGCATGCTCGCCGACCGTTGATATACGCGGCCACATGCCAAGCGCCGAAGCCCTTGAGCGCCTGGCGCCCGGCCTCCAAAGCCGCAACGACGTGATCGAGATCCTTGGCAGCCCATCCATGGTCGCCACGTTCGGCGACGAGACTTGGTATTACGTCGGTGAAAAGACGGAACGAATCGCCTTTCTCGAGCCCGAGGTCCTTGAACGGACCGTCATCGCGCTGCGGTTCGACCAGAACGGCCGCTTGACCGCAGTCGATCGGCTGGGCCTCAAGGACGGCAAGGAAGTCGATTTCGTCAGCCGGACCACCCCGACCGCCGGCAAGGAGCTGACCCTGCTTGAACAGCTGATCGGGAACCTGGGCCGCTTCAGCGGCAGTACACCCCAGGATTCCCCGATTCGTCGGCCCCCGATCTGATCGGCAGCCTGTGACCCCGCCGTAACGGGCGGCCCGCGGAATAAAAAACGGCCCCCGGGGTGGAAGCCCCGGGGGCCGTCGTTTTCAGATCCTCAGGCCCCTTAGTGAGGTGGCCCCTTAGTGAGCGAGAATGGCCAGCAGGAGGATGGCAACGATGTTGATGATCTTGATCATCGGGTTGACGGCCGGACCGGCGGTGTCCTTGTAGGGATCGCCGACCGTATCACCGGTGACCGCCGCCTTGTGGGCGTCCGAGCCCTTGCCGCCCAGATTGCCGTCCTCGATGTACTTCTTGGCATTGTCCCAGGCGCCGCCGCCCGATGTCATCGAGATGGCGACGAACAGGCCAGTGACGATGGTGCCAAGCAGCATTGCGCCCAGCGCCGTAAAGGCCGCGGGCTTGCCACCAACCGCCGAGATGACGAAGTAAAGCACCACCGGCGCCAGGACCGGCAGCAGCGACGGAACGATCATCTCGCGGATCGCCGCCTTGGTCAGAAGATCGACCGCCTTGCCGTATTCCGGCTTCGCCGTCCCCTCCATGATGCCCTTGATCTCGCGGAACTGGCGGCGGACCTCGACGACCACAGCGCCCGCCGCGCGACCCACCGCCATCATGGCCAGCGACCCGAACAGGAACGGCAGCAGGCCACCGACGAACAGGCCGATGATCACGTACGGATCTTCGAGGCGGAACTCGATCTTCAGGCTGGGGAAATAGTGCTTGAGGTCCTGCACATAGGCCGCGAACAGGACAAGCGCGGCCAAGCCGGCCGAACCGATCGCGTAACCCTTGGTCACGGCCTTGGTCGTGTTGCCGACCGCGTCAAGAGCATCAGTGGTCTTGCGCACGTCGCGCGGCAGGTCCGACATCTCGGCGATGCCGCCGGCATTGTCGGTCACCGGGCCATAGGCATCGAGCGCAACGACGATGCCGGCCAGGGCCAGCATGGTTGTCGCCGCGATGGCAATGCCGAACAGGCCGGCAAGCAGGTAGGTGGCCACGATGCCGCCGCAGATCACGATCACCGGCAGGGCCGTCGCTTCCATCGAAACGGCAAGCCCCTGGATGATGTTGGTGGCATGGCCGGTTTCCGATGCCTTGGCCACGCTGCGCACCGGGCGAAATGCAGTGGACGTATAATATTCCGTGATCCAGACCAGAAGCCCGGTCACGGCCAAGCCGATCAGCGCCGAATAGAACAGGTGCCGGCCCTGGAACTGCACGCCGCCCATGTCGTAGACGGTCTTGAACCCGATCAGATATTCGGTCGCAACCGCGATCAGGACCGCGGAAATGACGCCCGACGCGATCAGGCCCTTGTAAAGCGCGCCCATGATGTTCTGGCTGGAGCCAAGGCGCACGAAAAAGGTGCTGATCACCGACGCCACGATGCAGACGCCGCCAATCAGCAGCGGATAGGTCATCATCGCGGTCTGGGCGGCGCCGGTGAAAAAGATCGAGCCCAAGAGCATGGTGGCGACCATGGTGACTGCATAGGTCTCGAACAGATCGGCGGCCATGCCAGCGCAATCGCCGACGTTGTCACCGACGTTGTCGGCGATCACAGCGGCGTTGCGGGGATCGTCCTCGGGAATTCCGGCCTCGATCTTGCCGACCAGGTCGGCACCGACATCTGCACCCTTGGTGAAAATACCGCCGCCGAGACGGGCAAAGATCGAGATCAGCGAGGCGCCGAAGCTGAGCGCCACCAGCGCCTCGACCACAAGCCGGGGGGAAACGCCGGCCCCGACCAGGAAGGCGTAGTAGATGGTGACGCCCAGAAGGCCGAGACCAACCACCAGCAGGCCGGTCACGGCGCCCGACTTGAACGCGATGGCAAGGGCAGGCTTGAGACCGCCGCTGCGCGCCGCCTCGGCGGTCCGCACGTTGGCACGGACCGAGACGTTCATGCCCACATAGCCGGCCAACCCCGAAAGGACGGCCCCGATCACATAGCCAACCGCGACGTAGATGCCGAGGGTGACCCACAGCAGCGCACCGACGGCAAGGCCGACAAGCCCGATCGTCGTGTATTGCCGGTTCAGATAGGCGTTTGCCCCCTCCTGAATGGCGGCCGCGATCTCTTGCATGCGTGGGGCTCCGGCCGCCGAAGCCAGAACCGAGCGACCGGCGAGCAGCCCATACAGAATGGCCAAGACCCCGCACACGATCACGAACAAAAGTACGCTCGACATGGTCGATCCCTCTGAGCTGACTGAAAGTGGCTTGTGGCGCCGGAATGGAACAACTGACCGGTTGCCTTTAGCCCTAAAGGCGGCCGGAACATGCCAGAAGGAATCGGCCGGCGCAACGTCCGCGTCAGCCGCCGGGGCAAAACAGAGCCGGAAACGACCGCGGCCCCGACCTTCAACCCGGCCTTCAGGCGGTCGCGACCCGGGCGGGGCGGGTCTTCAGCCAGAGCGTCGCGAGCACCGCCGCGGCCAGCACCGGCAGGGTCATATAGTTCAGGGTATTCCAGCCCAGATCCTTCAGGACCGGCGCCGCCGTGAAGCTGGAAAGCGCCACGCTGCCAAACACGATCATGTCGTTCAGGGCCTGGGTCTTGGCCCGCTCGGGGGCCGTATGGACTTCGGTCACCAGGGTTGTGGCGCCAACGAACATGAAGGCCCAGCCCACCCCCAGCAGGAACATCGAGCCCCAGAAATTGATGAGATCGATCCCGGTCACCGCAAAGGCGATCGCCCCCGCAAACATCAGGGCGCCGGCCAGCACGGTGTTATAGGTGCCGAAGCGATGGACAACATGGCCGGTGAAAAAGGCCGGCCCATACATCCCGACCACATGCCACTGGACGACAAAGGCGGCGTTCTCGAAGCTTTGGCCACAGGCGACCATGGCAAGCGGCGTCACGGTCATCAGCAAGGCCATGATCGCATAGGCCGCGACGCCCAGCAGCACCGCCACCAGGAAACGGGCATCGCGGGCAATCACCAGCAGCGGCCGGCCGCGCTCGCGCCATTCCTCGATGGTCGGGCGCGGCAGATCGGTGCTGTAGAGCAGCGGCACGCTGAGAATCGCGTTCACGGCAATGGCGACATAGACGCCAGCAAAGGCATAGGGCAGGAACCAGTCCTTCGACCACTTTGCAAGCTCGGGGCCCAGGACGCCCGCCACCACGCCCCCCGCCAGCACCAGCGAGATCGCCTTGCCACGGAAATCCGGCGTGGCGGATTCGGCGGCGGCAAACCGGTAGAACAGCGCCGCGCCGTTGAAAATGCCGAGACCGACAATGCCGGCGCAGAAAAGCCAGAACGAATTCACGATGATCGCCCAGGCGCAGACGCTGGCGCCGGCCGTTCCGATCAGGCAGGCGCCGATAAAGCCCACCTTGCGGCCCAGCCGTTTCATGGCCATCGACGACGGGAATGCCGCCAGGGTCTGGGCCACGAACATGAGCGCGATGGGAATGGTCGCATAGCTCACGTCACCGGAAAGCTGGGCCCCGACGATGGCGCCCGTGGTGACCATCATGGATGACCCCATCCGATTGAAAGCCTGGCAGGCGGCCAGCAGGGCGACATTCAACTTCAGGCGGTTCATCAGGTCTCCGGCGTCGGGGCAGAAGGCAGCAGCTTTAGACGCTGGAAAGCCGCATCGCAAGAACAGGGACGGGCCTTGCCGGCATCACGGCAGGCGGGTATCCGCGACTTCGGTCACGTTTACTGCCCTAATGACCTCGTTGCCCAGGGCGAGCTGGCTTGCGGCCAGAAGGCGCCGTTCAACCGCCTTCGGGTCGGCCCGATAGTCGGTGGCCGCCGCCACCGGCCCGGTGGTCATATCGTAAAGATGCCTGACATAGATGTCGCGGATACGGGGAAAGGCCGTTTCAAATGCGCTCTTGCCGGCATTGCCGCCGACCACGACCTCGATTCGATAGGTCCGAAAGGCGACCGTGCGGCCCTGCTGAATGACTGGAACCACATAGGGTTCAAGAGGCAGCGCGATGGGCTTCGAGCTGTCGCCAAACAGCGCCTTCAGGTCGACGTCCTTGTGGGCGCCCGTGTCGAGGATATAGAAGCCGGCGACCACGAGGACCCCAAGGAGAAGCAGCCCGGCAAGTGCAAATATATACCGGCGCATGGGAACCGCGCTTCGGAGGGCCTGAACGGGCTGCCCCGCCGGTCCGCCGCCAATCCATGTTGATGGGCGAAAACCCTATCAAGCCGCCGTTAATAATGTCTGTAACCGGTGCGGCCGAGAGCGATCGGCGAACCATCCGGGGCCAAGACCCGAACGCCGCTGCCGGTGCCTTTGGCCGTGCCGATGCTTGCGGCCAGGACCCCGATTTCGGTCACGGCAACGCCGGCGCGGGACGCGGCATCGAGGACGGACGGCCTGGCCCCCGGCGGGGCGGTGAACAGGATTTCATAGTCATCCCCACCCGCCAGGGCGCGGTGAAGAAACGAGGGGTCTTTGGCAAGGGCCGCCTGCCCGGCGGCCGAAAGCGGCACCCGTGCCGCCCCAATTTCGGCGCCAAGGCCGGATTGCTCGCAGATATGGCCAAGATCCGCCACCAGCCCATCGGAAACATCGATGGCGGCAGTGGCAAGACCGACAAGCGCGCGGCCCAGATCGACGCGGGGCTCTGGCACCCGGTAGCGGTCTGTGACGAACCGGGCCGCATCCGGCCTCAAACCCGCCATCGAGGCCGCGCAAACCGCAAGCCCGAGCGCCGCATCACCGATCGTGCCCGACACATAGACGACATCGCCGGCCCGCCCGCCGCCGCGCCGGAGCATCGACCCGGCCGCGATTTCGCCGATCGCCGTACGGAAGACAGGGTCAGCGGGCCGGGCGTTGCGACGGTGTCGCCGCCGATCAGGGTGATCCCGGAAACGGCGCTGATCCGCGGCCAATCCGGCCGCAAAGGCGCCAAGCCACGCGCCGTCGATCCGTGGCGAGAAGGCCGTCGCCAGCATATAGGCCCGGGGTTTCGCCCCCTTGGCGGCCAGATCCGAAAGATTGACCCGAAGCAGCTTGCGCGCAACGGTTTCGGGCGGATCGTCGGCCAGGAAATGAACGCCCTCGACCAGCGCATCCTTGGTGAGAACGAATTCGTTACCCGGGGCCGGCGCCAGAACGGCCGCGTCGTCGCCAAGTCCGAATGCGCCGGGCTCGCCAGCCGACAATGGCGCGAAGTAGCGAGCGATCAGCGCGAATTCCGATGGCAGATCGCTGCCCGACATGGCGGTCAGCCCGTCACGTCACCAGGTGGAGCCGGCTCGCCACCCGCTTCTCGGAGAAGCGAAGCCAGCCGATCCAGCACCGCGTTGATCAACCCCGGCTCGGGCCCTGTGAAGAAGGCATGCGCGATTTCGACATATTCGTTGATGACGGCGCCAGGCGGCACGTCGCTGCGGCGCCACAGCTCGAACACGCCGGCCCGCAGGATGGCGCGCAAGACCCGATCGAGCCGCTCGACACTCCATCCGGTTGTCAGCGCCCCGGCAATCATGGGATCGATGGACTGGCATTCCCCGGCCGCCCCGCGAAGGATCTGGGTGAAAAAAACCCGATCGACCGCCCCGCTCTTCTCCTCCGCATCCAGGCGGAACGTGATGAACTCGCGTTCGATCTCGCCGATCGGCGCGGCGGTCAGGTCCCATTGGTAAAGCGCTTGGACGGCAGCCAAGCGCGCCGCCCGGCGCATGGCGCCGCGGTCGGATTCGGTCGCGCTCACCGCGGAAACAGATTGAACTGCCGCTTCAGGTCGATCATGGCAAGGCAGGTCTCGGCCGCCTGCCCCCCCTTGTTTCCCTTGTCGACGGCCGCCCGCTGCCATGCCTGATCCTCGTTCTCGACGGTCAGGATGCCGTAGCCCACGGCCAAGGTGAATTCCGTCACCAGGTTCTGCAAGGCGCGCGCACTTTCCTGGCAGACATAGTCATAGTGGGTGGTTTCGCCCCGGATCACGCAGCCCAGCGCCACATAGCCGTCGAACCGGCGGCGCGCGGCGAAAAAATCGCGCGAGCGGATTGCATAGCGAATCGCGGCAGGGATCTCGAACGCGCCAGGAACCACAACGCGTTCATGGGTCACTCCGGCCCGATCAAGGGCCGCCGTCGCCCCCCGGACCAGCTCGTCCGCGATGTCCGGGTAGAAACGCGCTTCAATCAGCATCAAGTGCGGTTTTTCGCTCAACTTCCGACTCCTGGTCGCAAAGGGCGCTGTTCGGCAATATGGATGCCATAGGCATCCAGGCCGACGATCCGCTGTTTGCTGTTTGAAAGAAGTATCATTTCATGCACCCCGAAATCCATCAGGATCTGGGCGCCGACGCCGTATTCGCGCATCGTCCAGCCCTTGAAGGTCGGTTCCTGCCGGCGGCGCTTCAAGAGATCGGACAGGCTGGTTGCGCGGGGCTCCCGCAGAATGACGACCAGGCCGCGCCCGGCCTCGGCAATCATTTCCATGCCCATGATCAGCTCGGCTTCACGGCCGCTCCGCTCGCCCAGCACGTCTTCCATGAACCGGAACTGGTGCATCCGTACCAGCAGCGGCTCGGGGCCCGAGATATCGCCTTTGACCAAGGCCACGTGCTCGGCATAGGCGGCCGTATTGACGAACACCACCATGCGCCATTCGCCGCCATAGCGGCTGGTGATGACCTCTTCGACGGTCCGCTTCACCACGCGCTCGTGACGCAGCCGATAGGCGATCAGGTCGGCGATGGTGCCAAGCTTGATGCCGTGGCGCTGGGCAAAGCCGACCAGATCCGGCAGCCGCGCCATGGTCCCGTCATCGTTCATGATCTCGCAGATCACGCCAGCGGGATTGAGCCCGGCCAGGCGCGAGATGTCGACCGCCGCCTCGGTGTGGCCGGCCCGCACCAGCACGCCGCCTTCGCGGGCCAGAAGCGGAAAGACATGGCCGGGTGTCACCAGGTCGCGGCGCGGATCCGGGGACTCGATGGCAACGGAAATGGTCCGCGCCCGATCCGATGCCGAAATTCCCGTCGTCACCCCGTCCCGGGCCTCGATCGAGACGGTAAAGGCGGTCGTATGGCGCGACTGATTGTCGCGCGACATCAGGGGCAGCCCCATCTTCTCGACCCGATCACGGGTCAGGGCCAGACAGATCAGCCCGCGGCCATTCTTGGCCATGAAGTTGATGACATCCGGGGTTGCCATCTGGGCCGGGATCACGAGGTCGCCTTCGTTCTCGCGGTCCTCGTCATCCACCAGGATGAAGAGGCGGCCGTTGCGCGCTTCCTCGATGATTTCTTCGGGCGGGGAGATATAGGATTCGTATGACACGTCAGGCGCCTTGCAGAAGGCGCGCAACATAGCGCGCCAGCATGTCGATTTCCATGTTCACGCGATCTCCGGCGGCAAGGCGGCCCAGCGTGGTTTCCTGCTGGGTGTGGGGAATGATATTGACCCCGAATCGACGGCCATCGACCGCGTTGACCGTAAGCGAGACCCCCTCGATCGCGACCGAGCCCTTGGGCGCGACCAGGCGGGCAAGATCGGGCGGGGCCTCGAACTCGAGGCGGAGGCTGCCGCCCTCGGGCCGGCGGTCCACCACCTGGGCCACGCCATCGACGTGGCCCGAAACGATGTGCCCGCCCAGTTCGTCCCCCGCCTTCAAGGCACGCTCGAGGTTGAGCAGCGCGCCCACCCCAAGCGAGGCAAGCGTGGTGCACGAAAGCGTTTCGCCCGACACGTCGGCGGCAAACCAGCCGGCTCCCTTGTCGACGACCGTAAGACACACGCCCGAACAGGCGATCGACGCCCCCATCGGAATCTGGGTGGTGTCGTAACGTGTCTCGATGGTGAAGCGCGTCTCGGCCCCCCGATCGATGCGGCGCACGCGGCCGATATCCGTGATGATTCCGGTGAACATCCCTATCCTTCGTTTCCAGCCGGCCGGGCCGGTACATAGGTTTCCATGACGTCGGCGCCGACCTCGATGACCGAGCGCCGGGTGAACTTTGAAAGCCCCGCGATGGCATCGACGCCAATGGCCGCGGCAGCCGGAATCCCATCGCCCCCCATGACGCTGGCGGCCCGAAACCAGACCAGCCGATCGACGACCGACGCGCGAAGAAGCGCCGCCGCGACATGACTGCCGCCCTCGACCAGCACGCGGGTCATGCCGCGCTCGGCCAGGGCCGACAAGACCTTTGACACGTTCGGCCGGCCGTCAACATCGGGCTCGACCTCGATCACGGTGACGCCCAGGTCGACATAGGCGCGCCGGCGATGGGATTCGATGCCAGGAAGAACGACCAGCATGGTCGGTATCGTCCGGGCCGTCACGACCAGCGGGCTTGTCAGCGGCAATCGGCCCCGGCCATCCAGGATCACCCGCGCCGGCGAGCGGGCTTCAAGCCCGGGCAGGCGACGGTCAATTGCGGCGTCGGCGATCGCTGTGCCGATCCCCACCATGATGGCATCGTGCCTGGCGCGCAGGAGCTGGCCGCGATCGCAGGCAAGATCACCCGTGATCCGGCGACCCCATCGCCGCGATGGGTTGCGATGCCGTCCAGGGTGGTCACAAGCTTGAGCGTGATCATGGGCCGGTTGGCGCTCGGTCTCAGCACGAAGCCCAGATTGATCTCGCGCGCCTCGGCGCCAAGCAGCCCGCACTCGGCGGCAATCCCCGCTTCCTTGAGAAGCGCAAGGCCGCGGCCCGATACGCGCGGATCGGGATCGACCGCCGCCGCCACGACACGACGAACGCCGGCCGCGATCAGCGCGTTGGCGCAAGGCGGCGTCAGGCCATGATGACTGCAGGGTTCGAGGCTGACATAGGCCGTCGCGCCGCGCGCCAGGGCGCCGGCGCGGCGCAGGGCCTCGGTTTCCGCGTGCGGGCGGCCGCCGCGCTGGGTCCAGCCACGACCGACGACCCGGCCATCATTGACGATGACACATCCGACCGCCGGGTTCGGGGCGGCACAGCCTAGGGCTCGCGCCGCGATGGAGAGGGCGGATCGCATGTGCCCCTCGTCCACCGCATCGAAGCCGCCTTCAATCGGCCTCGCCCTCGCCACCGATGCTCCCGATAAAGCTTTCGAAGTCTTTGACTTCGCGGAAATTGCGATAGACCGACGCAAATCGCACATAGGCAACCTGGTCGATATGGGCCAGCGCGTCCATGACCAGCTGGCCGATCATCTGGGCCGGGATTTCCCCTTCACCCGAACTTTCGAGCTGACGCACGATGCCATTGGCGACGCGTTCGAGCTTCTGGTGATCAACCGGCCGCTTGCGGCAGGCGATTTCCATGGAACGAAGGACCTTGTCGCGATCGAAGGGTTCGCGCCGGCCGTTCGCCTTGACGACGGTCAGTTCGCGAAGCTGGACCCGCTCGAAGGTCGTGAAGCGGAAATTGCACGACGGGCAGAAACGCCGTCGCCGAATGGCCGCATTGTCTTCGGTCGGACGCGAATCCTTGACCTGCGTGTCGGCAAATCCGCAAAAGGGACATCGCACGGTGCCCGCCTCCGCCCCGCCTAGCGGAGCCCGCCATAGATTGGAAAACGCCGGCAGAGATCAAGCACCTTGGCCCGGGCAATGCTTTCGGCCTGGCTGTTGTCAGCCGGGCTGCGCGCAAGACCGTCCAGGGCATCGCCGATCAGGTGCCCGATCTGGCGAAACTCGGTCGTGCCGAAGCCGCGGGTGGTGCCGGCCGGCGTGCCAAGACGGACGCCCGATGTCACCGTCGGCTTCTCGGGATCGAAGGGCACCCCGTTCTTGTTGCAGGTGAGACCGGCCCGCTCCAGGCTCCGCTCGGCGTCGCGCCCGGTCAGTTTCTTGGGCCGCAGATCGACCAGCATCAGATGGGTGTCGGTTCCGCCGGACACGATCGCAAGTCCGCGCTCGACCAGGGTTTCGGCAAGAACGCGGGCATTATCGACAACCCGGCGTGAGTATGCCTTGAACTCGGGGCGCAATGCCTCGCCAAAGGCCACCGCCTTGGCGGCGATGATGTGCATGAGCGGTCCGCCCTGAAGGCCGGGAAAGACCGCCGAATTGATCTTTTTGCCGATATCGGGATCGTCGGCCAGGATCATGCCGCCGCGCGGACCGCGCAGCGTCTTGTGGGTGGTTGTCGTTGCGACATGCGCGTGCGGAAACGGGCTTGGATAAAGACCGGCCGCGACCAGCCCGGCGAAATGGGCCATGTCTACCATGAAATAGGCGCCAACCTGATCGGCAATGGCCCGGAAACGGGCGAAATCGATGATGCGCGGATAGGCCGAGCCGCCGGCAATGATGAGCTTCGGCCGATGTTCGCGGGCCAGGCGTTCGACCTCGTCAAAGTCGATGCGCGCATCGTCGCGTCGCACGCCGTACTGAACCGATGTGAACCACTTGCCCGAGATGTTGGGCGCCGCGCCGTGGGTCAGGTGGCCGCCGGCCGCAAGCGACATGCCGAGGATCGTGTCGCCCGGATTGACCAGGGCGAGAAAGACCGCCTCGTTGGCCTGCGCGCCGGCGTGCGGCTGGACATTGGCGAAGCTGCACTTGAAAAGCGTCTGGGCGCGATCGATCGCAGCCTGCTCGGCCTCGTCGACGAACTCGCAACCGCCATAGTACCGCTTGCCGGGCAGGCCTTCGGCATACTTGTTGGTCAGCACCGTCCCCATGGCTTCGAGAACCGCGCGCGAGACGATGTTCTCGGATGCGATGAGTTCGATCTGGTTCCGTTGGCGTTCGAGCTCGCGGTCAACGCTTGCCTTGATGATCGGATCGCTGTCAGCCAGGGACGCGCCGAAAAATCCAGCGCTTTCGCCGGGTTGGGAAACAGGCTTGGAAGTGGACATCAGTTGCTGTTCTCTCGGTCTCGGTGGGGAGGAGTGAGCTTCGCCACGCGGCGGCCATGTCGGCCGCCTTCGAAGGGCGTGGTGAGAAAGGTGGTGAGACTGTCCTTGGCAACCTCGCTGCCGATGAAACGCGCCCCGAAGACAATCACATTGGCGTCGTTATGCTGGCGTGCCAGCCGCGCCGATGTGACATC